>NC_016605.1:0-609703 GCF_000237995.1 Pediococcus claussenii ATCC BAA-344 | reverse complement strand
CTTGGGACTTAGTAGTTCAGGCTAACGGAGCCGACCGAATGAAGCTAGATCAAGTACCTCTCGTAGATATCTTAACGTTATCAGCCACTGGTACAGAAATGAATTTTGGTTCTGTAATTTCTAATCCGGAAACTCATCAAAAGCTTGGAACTTCAGGTCCTAACTCACCTGCTATTTCATTTTTAGATCCTACACTGACGTACACTGTTTCAAAATGGCAAACGGCAGCTGGTTCTATGGATATTATGAGTCATTTAATCGAACAATACTTTAACCATACAACAACAAATGATGCATCAAGCGGTATGATCGAAGGTTTAATGCGCTCGGTTATTAAATGGGCTCCAGTTGCTCTCAAAGAGCCTGAAAACTATGATGCTCGTGCTAACCTTATGTGGACTGCTACTATGGCGTTAAATGGCATCGTTCGATCAGGTAATGAAGGTGGCTGGACCGTTCACGGTCTTGAACATGAGCTTTCTGCTTATTACGACATTACACATGGCGTTGGTCTCGGAATTTTAACTCCACGTTGGATGGACTGGGTAATCGCGACTGAACCAAAAACTGTTGCACGCTTCGCACAGTTTGGTCGCCAAGTATGGAACATTCAGGGAAAGGACGACACCGAGGTTGCACAAGCAGCAATTAAGACTACTTACGATTGGATTAGTTCACTTGGATTCCCGATGACCCTTCCTGGCGTAGACATTAAAGACGAAACAAACTTTGAAGCAATGGCCGAAGGTGCCATTAAAAGCAGTGCACTTGATAAAGTCGCTTACGTTCCAGTTCATAAAGAAGACGCAATTTCAATTTACCGCGCATCAATGTAATTAACACAAATATACAAAAAAGGCTGAGAATTAATTATCTCAGCCTTTTTTTGTGGAAAATTATAAGTGCAACCATGTTCCAATTGCATAAAGTAACGTGTACAAAATAAAGAACAGTGAATTACTTTTGATGAATGGTAAGTAAGTTGTTTTTTTGTCTGGATTTGTAAAGAAAGGATGTGAACCCTTCCGAATGGGGAAAAACGATAGACAACTTAAAATCACAACCAATGGAGAAAGTCCCAATAAAATATTAATAATTGGCCAAACAATTCCAATTGCGATTAAAACTTTAATCAACTGAAAAGAATGTTTCTTACCAATAAAGTAAGGTAAGGTATGACGATCGTTTTTTATATCTTCATCCAAATCAACGGTATTATTTGCTAATTGCAAACTATAAAAAATTAATGTTTGCGGTAATGCTATCAGAAATGTTTTCCCAATGACACCAAGTGTGAACGGAACAACACCGTGAATACTAATAAAAACACATGTTAATTGAATAAAAAACGAAATGGATAACGCAACAATTAACTCGGCAAATGGTGTTGCATTAATCGGCTTGGATCCCGCTGTATAAAATATTCCAATCAAATAGCCAATCAATCCAAAGACTATTAGAGTTGGACCTACCCGCCATAACAATAACGCTCCAGGAATAACCGAAATTACAAATAATACAATTGTTAAATTACGTACACCTGCAATTGGCAACTTCAACCTTCCCAATGGGTTAACAGTTTGTTTAAATTCCTCATCATTTGCGTGTAAATAATCAAAATAATTATCCGCAACATTTACAGCAAGATCGAAAATAAAAACGCATATAAGACATAATAATACATTCCAAAAATCGTATGTCTTATATAAAAATTGTGATGTTGCAGCACCTAAAATGAACCATAAAACATTCAAAGGTGCAGTATAAATTTCAGTCAGTTCAACAAAAACTGGCCATTTTAACCACTTTGAAACCATTGTATCTCTTCCCTTTTATGTATATTGTGCCGTTGTAATAACTCACAGCTTCTCTTTGATTGTATACAGGGTTGAAACGCTTAGCAAGAAAAATATTATTTAGTTAGTTTGAATAGCAACATAGCATCCTTCAAAATCGTAATTTTTTGATTTAACTATTAAGTGGTTACATCCTATTTTTTAAATCAGTGCTGATTACGATTAAATAATCTTAACGACGATAAAAATAAAGGCCGCGTAATTCGTGAAGAAGCAATATTAATTGCCCCATTCAATAACGGAATCAGTCTAGTCCAACGCTTCACTATTTTTTCATCATCAAAATTCATTATTTGTGTCCCATTTTCCAAGCCAGTGATAGTTTCCATATCATCGCCAGAGAGTTCAAAATCAAAAACATTCAAATTTTGTTGCATGCGAACTGGACTAGTCGATTTTGATAAAACAATAATATTTAGTTGAAGTAATCAGTGGTTTGATAGTCACGATATCCATTTTTATCTCGTGAAACAGTTGGAATAATACCAATTTTTTCATAATATCTCAAAGTATCAATTGAAATATTAAGGAGTTTAGAAACTTCACTGCTTTTCATATTCAAAGTTCCTTTCTATACAATTAATAATTGCTTTGGTTGTTCAATTCAAACGCTTATTGCCATATTAAATTGGGTGATTTGGACATACTATTTTGGTGGTCAAACGTCTCGAACAATTATTTGCCAATTTTCTAAAAAACACTTTAGGATTTTACACTGTATTACGTTAAAATATTATTATGTGCTTTGCAAACCTTTTATAACGATTTTTACATCACAAAATTCTGAAAAAAGCTCATTTTTCTTTCATTTATCCATACTTTTTTTCAATTTTTTAGTGTTTTAAAATAAATATATAAAAGTTATTACTACATAAATATCACGGGGGAACTATGGGGAAAAGAATATTGATCGGGTTTAACTGGATAACAGCTGTCTTGTTGCTATCAGTTATGTTACTAGCCAGTTTAATGCCAGCTAGTTTTTTTGACACAGAAGACTGGGCAAAACCAATCGCAGTCATAATTTTTACAATTGGATTATTAATAATAATAAACGGTATACATAAAATAACCACAATAGGACATCAATCCATATATAAATATTTACTATATATTATTGGGGTATTAATCATTGGAGCTCAATTATGGACATCGTTTCATTTTGTTGCAGTTGCTAGGGCCGATGTTTCATTTGTACGTAACCAAGCCATTGCGTTAGCTACAGGAAGTCACAGTTGGCCAAGCTACTTTAGAATCTATCCAAATAATGTTAATTCGGCTTTATTTGAGGCAATGATCCTAAAAACCACTTTAAAATTAGGTATTCCCAATCCATGGGTTTTATTAAATATTCTAAGATTTATCTGGATCGATACCGGATTGGTGTCCGGACTTTTCATTTTAAAACAATGGAGGCGTTGGCGTCCGGGTGCTCTATTTCTTATGTTAACCTGGCTGTTTAGTATACCAATATACGCTTACGGACTTTTTGATTACAACGACCCACTTATAATGCCAATAGGCTTAAACTTGGTAGCTTTAGCCTATCTATTTATTAAAAGGCAGGGTTCTGTCCGTTGGTTAGCTGGCCTTGGAACTTGGGTATTACTTGGCTTTTCCATCGTGATGAAAAGTAACATGATAACATTTTTTATTGCTGTCGTAATGGCCTTAATTGGAGCTATTTGTATCAAAAGAATTAACTGGAAATTAGCTTTAAAATGGTTATTGGGCTGTATCATAATGTTATTACTATGCTTTAAGTTGACATCCATTGGGGCCACAAATAGAGGGTATTCTCCTAACATCAATGAAGCAACACCCGTCACAAGTTGGATCGCCATGAGTCTTAATCCCCAAAAACAAGGTCAATATGCCGGCGTTGATTTTGACGCCGTTCGACGACTCAAAACGCAGGCTCAAAAAAAAGAATTTACCAAGACATTGATCAAAAACCGTGTCACTGACATGGGACCATTCGGTTTAGCCTTCCATTTCTCTAAAAAACTTGGTGTATTTTTAAGTCATGGTGATTTTGATGCCATTAACTTAATTCCCCAATGGATTAAAGCGCCCAATTGGTACTTAAACCAACAACAAAGTTATAAGTTCTGGCTACTTTTACTCGCTCAGTGCTGGTACATAGCCCTGTTAGTCGGCTGTGTTTGGCAACTTTTCAAGCAAAAAAAGCACTTGATTTCGACGTCTCTGTTCAGTCTAATGGTACTTGGTTTAACTACTTTTCACGTTTTTATATGGGAAGTTGAGCCACGTTATTCACTTCCCCTGCTACCAATACTAATGGTACTTGGCTGTGCAGGATGGACAAACATGGCAAAGCTTCATTTGCGTAACGCTAAAAAACGCCTAGTTCTTAGTAGTTTGATAATATTTGGTATGTTTATAAGTGGCATGTATATTCTTCAAACAAATTCGCAAACTATAATTGGATCCAAACTAATCGCACAGCAAGGAGATGGACAATACTTTTCTCCCCAAAGTATAACCATAAAACCTAATAGTACCTATAAATTTATAGTTCCATTGCCTGAACTGGAGACTAATAAACTAGTTTTAAATTCAAGATCAAAGGAACCAGTTACGATTACCGTTAAATCTAATGGATTTGTACTTAACAAAATTAAAAATAAAGCTAATCTGATTAAAAACATCCACTATCAAAATACGCGTGTAAAGGCTCTCGATGTAACTATCAAAAACAATAGTAAACATCCGGTTAAATATGCGAGCGGTTCAGCTAATTATTCTCTAAAGACAGGGAAAATACTCCCTCGTAGAGAGCCAATTATCTGTTGGTATGTTTATAATATTTTTCATCGAACCGCCTATTTTTCAAATCAGGCAATGTCCTTTACACTGACTTCAACGTCTACAGTGGTCCGTAATTTATCCTTGTTTTTATTGATAATTCTGTTGTTCATTTGGTGGGACCCAGCACCACGCAGAACGAAATCACGATTAACTAACACAATTGAGTTATAACCACCAATTAGATTAGTTAGTTGAAAAAAACACGAATCATATTTGTAGTGTTTAATGCTCAGTTAAAATAAATTTTTTAACTGAGTAAATCATCCTTTATACTGGTTAGAATTATTAAAAACAGGCACTTGCTGGTTACCTGCTAATATATGTCAAAAAAAGCAACCTTCTCTTATTCGGAGATTGGTTGCTTTTTTGGTAGCAATAACGAATCATAACGTGGCTCAAGACAGGGCTAACTACAAATATGGTTATCGAATTACAGGCCATTTTAGCTATTCAATAAGAATAAAAAATCCCGTCATATCAACGTTTTAACGCTGTATACAACGGGATAAATTATTAAAAATGGAGTCGGCGGGGTTTGTATTTTACACCCTACAACCGCTGTTACGTAGGCATTGGCGAACCTATAAATCACTTTGACTAAGTTTTTGACTAAGTCACTTAACTTTCAATTCTTTTTCAGTTTTATTTTTAACCATCTTACAGGGCAATAATTAGACCACTGGCATAACCGTTAGTGGTTTTTATGTACAAAAAAAGTGTTGTCAACGACCCCGACAACACCCAACGACACAACTACGTACTAAATACCCCTATTTAGCACTATGGAGGCAATTCCTCCGAAACACATCTACAATTATGGTACAACAATTTGTAGCATTATACAATCTATATTAATTGTTAAATTTACCTGTATAATATAAAACAGTAACATGATACCTTTACCCCAAAGGAATGGTTACTGAAAGGAGGTAACTCCTCCATGAAACACATCAAACGTTTTTTTGAAGTGATAGCTTTGCCAGTGTGCATTAACCTATTGTCTTCATTAGTATGGTATACCTTACTGACTTTACTTAGCAAGTAATCATACACAAAACACTTAAAAAGGAGACCCAGCAAGCGGGGCAACTCCTTTTTTTGTACTCTCATTATAACAAAAAACTCCAGGGGTAGCGTAATGTGCTTTGTCCTGGAGTTATGACTAAGATATTAACATGTTAAATGAATTACAACGCTAGTTACCATCAGGGCAAAAAGCAATGTCCTCTACAATCGAATTAATCAGGTGTCCACTTTATAAATACCTGAACCGAGGACAAATAAATATAAATTTATTTATGTCTATATTATATATCAAATGTATATATTTTTTTCGATTAAAGTAACGTTTTCCCTCGTAATTGTTGAATCATTGATACAACTTGATAGGGAGTTTCTTTCATATCTATATTACGATTTGCATACCAGAATTGTGTTAATAGACTAACCGCAAAGTCATATTGTTCAAACTTGGTAATATCTGTTTGACCGCCCACAGCGTCTAATACATATTGATTTGCTGTATTAATGTAGGTCTGAATCATCTCATCATCATCAGTTAAATCAATTCTTAGACTACGTTTAATGTCGTCTACGGTAACACTCATTACTTACCAGCCCCAATAGTTAAGTAAACCATGGCATTAGCGTCAATCACTTCATAATCGTTACGAACAACTACCGCAAGACCACTTGAATAGCTGTCGAATTGTTGCCAGTTTACAGATACTTGATTACGTTTGAACAAGGCAATGTATTGTTCTAAGTCCCCTACAAACATTGGGAATGATGAGCCTGCTGTTTCATCTGGTAATAGAACACTTGGAACCACAATAATTGGAGCACCGAATAATGATTTACCTGTAGGGCTTGTAGGGTCAGCTTGTAACATATAACGCCCCTCGTTGTCCTTGAGTTGGTCAAGATAATTGAAACCACCTTGGTTAGTAACCACTGACTTATTCAAAGCGGGGTCTAAATCAACATTAAATGTAGTCTTAACATCGTCCAAGCTGGTTACTGCTTTCTTAGTTGCCTTTTTAAGTAATGCCACAATGTTAGTGTTGTCGGTATTGTTAACTAATTTCTGCAACTGTGCTTGAACTTCTGAAACGATTGGAATGGCTGAATCATCAATAATTTCTTGTGATAAGAAGATTTTACCAGCACGGGTTACTACTTTGAACTCTACCCCTGTGATACCACTATCAACATCAGCAATCTGTGCAAGCTCTGCCTTAGTAGCCAATGTAGCGTTATTATTAACTGAAATTGGGTAAATACCTGCTCCAGTTGAAACCGTCTTAACTGTTACGTACTGACCTAAATTAGCCTTATTTTGTTTATATTCAAAAATCGGTGTAATAACTTCACTTGGGATAATTGGTTTATTACCATCAGTGGTTAAACCGTCACGAGTTTCCCCATTGCTTCTAATATAATCTTCAAATGAACGTGTTTCTGTTGCTTCTTCTGTGTTTTCAATAATTGTATTTTCCATATGTTTACTTTCCTCATTTTCTTTATTCATAAATTTTTCATAGCTACGGGTATCAACTGCCACATTTGTATCATCATAAGCAGGAACTGTTACAGTCGAAATTTCAAATAAATCTCTAATCTGATTAATCGTTCTTGTGATATTGCCTGCGTCATCTTTTTCCCAACTGTCATCAACATTACTAAACCTGAAACTTGCTGAATCAATATTACCAGCCTTGATATTTTCATAGGTATCATTAGCAGCAGTGGTATTAGGTAAAGTAGCTTCAAAGTGAAGCCCTTTATCATCAGTTTCTAGTTTCAAAGTACCCGCCTTAACACTTGCTAGAGGCTCGCTGTAATCATGATTAGATAGCAAAATAACGTTACTTAAATCTGTGCCACTTAATGCCTCTGGCGTGATAATTTCAGTAAATGAAGTGTCCCCGTCTTTCAGAGGTTTACTTGGTGTATTCCAAACCATAGCATAGCCGGAGACGGTCTTACCGTCCTTGCTATCATCTTTATTATTAGTTGTATCTGAATTTTCTTGTGTGTCTGTATTATCTTCGGGAGTTTCTGCCTCTGGTTCATCAGCCCTTAACTCCGCTTCAATCGTTAATCTGCGGTCTTCCATTATTCAAATCACTCTCCTTTGTATAAAATGTGTCGCCGTCTGCGACTGTATTCATTCCTAAACGTGTTCTTGCTTCATTTCTGGTAAGTACTCCACCCTGGTAAGCCTCTACAGCTAAATCTTGGTTAGTCTTAGGGTCTGAACTGAATAGCCTATCAGTATTGAATGTATATACACCAGCCAACTTATTATTTAATTCACTAGTAAATACATCGAAGTAGTGACCTAATGAATTTTGTAAATAAAGTATGTTAGATTGTTCGTTACTAGAATGTTCATTCTCCACGCCTAACCGTTCTGGTGGTATCCCAAATACTTCCGCAATTTGGCGTGTGCTCCAGTCATTACCGTTCACAAGTTTCAATACATCAGTGTTGACAGTCAAATTTGATAAGTCCATTGAATCATCAAGAACAACCGTTCTTAATGCATTGTTTCCGCTGTTACTTTCTTCAAACTTGTTTCTGATATTATCTTTTGCTTCCTTAGATAAATCACTTTTGTGTACTTTCAATATCGAAGTACCATTTACACCACTTTGAAAGAAGCCTCTCAACATTCCATTACCCGACTTCTGAATTTGTAACTGGTCTTTTAGTGCAAACAGCGGACTAATGCCAGTTACGCCGTCTTGCGTAAAATATTTAAAATGCAATATGTTACTAGACGCAATCTGACGCCGTTTCACATTAGTTTGTTGGTAGTAATAAGCTACTCGACCACTCACATCATCTTGAGTTACGGTCACTTTATTGTTTGGTAGAAATTCCAAACTTCTCAACCGATTACCATTCATCACAACTTCTGCGAACGCATTCCCATTCAAAAGCAAGTTACATGCCAGGGCAAACTTGAAATTAAAACCATTCATAACTGAATTAGGTTTCACATTCAAAATATTTACACGGGTAGGGTCATTGTTTTCCAGTGGGTTACTAGCTATGTCACTGGCAATGATTTTAATTGCTGTGAACACATCAGCGTTACGCAAAGCACCAGCACCAACATAATTACTATCATTGTCACTAGAATAACTCACTAAAGCGTCCAAAAATGCGGTGTCACTATCTGGTTCAGGACTTGTATTGCTATTTCCTATAAAAAATGCCATTTATTAACCTCCCTTCTTTTCTTGATTAATCATGAATGCCAGTAAAACAAACACTATTCCAATCATGATTATGCCAACTTTATAACTAAATATTAGCCACACACCCGCCGTAGTTGCTATTAGCCCTATCAACAGCAGAAGCGTTTGAATATATTTAGAAAGAAAATTCTTCACTTTCATAAAATTCATTGTTTGCCTTACTTGCCTCCTGTTCGTCAAAATAGTTCATACCCGCTGTATAAGCATTCATCAAGGCACCTACTTCATCAATCTTGTTTGAAGCTTTCGCCTTATCAATCATGGGGTTGTTATTAATGTCATATTTTAAAATGGCATTGTTAACGTTAAACGCTAACAGCTTGTTATCTGAATGTTTGATATTACCCTTAATAAGTTCTTCCTTAAATCGCTTGGTAGGAATCCCCAAAGTTTTAACGCCTTGTCTAATTTCAATTAATGGGTAACCTGCTTTTTCAAAGTCGGGTAATAAATAATCAAAAGACCAGGGGTCATAGCAAACGCCTTTTACAACCAAGTTATATTTACCGACCATTTCCCGCATGAAGTTAAACACATCATCGTAATCAATCACACCACTTTCAAGCTTGGTAATTGAACATTCGCCCTTGCGTTCTAGTGAACGGTAATCTATGCCATCAGTCTTTATCTTATGGTCTAAGCCATATTTGGTGGCTACAAAGGCATGTGAATCAACGTAGAATCTGCCATTTTGTGTAGGAATCAACCAACTAACCGCCGTCAAGTCTGAACTCTTAGACAAATCAACCCCAAAATACACATCACGGTTATGAATATCCAACTCACTACTAAGTCCTTTGTTCCAATCTTCCACAGCGATATAGCTATCTGACCTAGCTTGTTCCCACATATTAAAATTTTTAACCAGAACAGGCGTTAAATTGCCTTGTTCAACGGCTAAATCTACATCGCTTTGAATGCTAGTAGTCATTTGTTTTCTAACATCTTCATCACCAAATAGTGGGTTAGCTTTCTCCCATTTTGATTGTTCAAAAACTTCTTCTTTATCATCTAACTCCCAAATTGCTACAAAATACTGGTCGGCTTTGCTTTTGCCCGCTAACACTTTTGATAGCGTTTGATATTCTTGATACATTGGTACATTTAAATCTAAACCAGAGGTAGAAATAATAGTAAGCAACGCATTAGGTTCTTTAACTTGCCCTGATTTCATGACATTGTAAACTTCTCTAGTTTTGCTCTTGTGAAATTCATCATAGACAATCAATGTACCAGCCATACCATCTAGCGACTTGGTATCGGAAGCCAACACAACCGCCTTACTATCACTATTCAAATCAGTAATCGCCTGTTTCTGAACTTTCACTCGGTCGCGAATGTACTTAGATTGTTTTCTAATCTGATTAAGTGAGCTAGACAACATGTCATAGCCTAAATGTGCCTGCCCTGATGAGTTGGCGACAAACATAATTTGCCGGTTTTTTGCTGGTAACTTTTCGCCAAGTAATGTATTAACTGCCATACCACTAGCTAAAAACGTCTTACCGTTCTTACGTGCCATTGAAATATAAGCCTGTCTAAATCTTCGGTAACCCGTTCCGTCTTCTCGCCACCCGTAAAGGGAGCCAACAATAAACTTTTGAAACGGAAGCATTTTTAAACTTGTGCCATCGGTTTTTGGTAACATCTCAATTAATTTAATAGCTTTTTCGGCTTGTCCAATATCAAAATAGTATGGAAATTCTTTACTACTTTGTTTTTCCAAATCGTCTAAATGTCTTTGGCAAGCTTGTTTAATCTTTTGACCAGCCACAATCTTATTAGCTAATACATCAAGGCAATACTCTTTAACTGAATCAATCATTCAAGAATCGCCTCAAATTTATCATTTAATTTGTGTTTCTTCTTTGCCCTAGCCACTTCAATCCTGGCACGTGATGAAATGGTTAAGCCTAACTCTTTCGCACATTTATTAATGCGGTCAACTGATTCATTTTGAGTTGCTAAATACGGATTAGCTTTCTGAACTCCTGTCTTAGTGGTAATGACTAAGCCACGGGTAGTAATGAGGTTCTGTGATTTTTCATACATGGCGACAGCGTTGCAATAAATTTCAATCGTTCTGAAATCTAATTCACTAACGCTAGTGTTCTTTTTCAAAAGTGGCACTATTCTATTGCAGTTGTGTGATGCCGTTCCTGTCATGTTTTTAGGTGGCTTCGTAGTGAGCTTTGGATAGTTTTCTAGCGCTTCTTTTGCGTCTGACCGATCATTTAACACGTCAATGTGTGGCATGAACAATTAATTTTATCTTTATCAAGTTCCATCAAAACAGCTATACACTCCTTTCATTTATTTATTCATCTTTTGCATAATTATACATTAATATAGCGGACTTTGTGTATAAAATAACTGCTTTATACTTCGGATTTCAATTCAGCGAAAAGTTTTGTGTCGGTCTTCACTTAAATTTTATGCGCCCCCATTGTTAATTTAACAGCATTCATGAACGATTAGATTTTATTTTTTAATTCTTCGTTGATTTTCAATGTTCGTCTTTTGGTTATGATGATATATGCATAAAGTTTGCATATTGTCCCAATCTAACCGCCTAGACCAATCTTCACGAATTGGAGTAATGTGGTCAACGATATCCGCCTTTCTGATTACTCCCTCTTGATAACAAAGCTTACAAATTGGACTTCTTATTAACATTTGTCTGCTCATCTTTTTCCAAGCACTAGTACGGTAGAATGCTTCAAACTGGTCTCTACCCTGCTCGTAGCGTCTGTGATGGTAAGTATCTGAATTAGCTTGTTTCTGATGTTTCTCGCAGTATTTAACGTTCAATGCCACCAGCGCACGGCAACCAGCATGATTACAAAACTTCTTTGCCATTAGACTTTGATGCCTCGATAGTTCTTCAATGCCAGCACATCAAACGCATTCAAGTCATCATCTGAATTGATAGAGATGATTGTGTATAACTTACCATCAAGGTTGGCAAGTAACTGGTCATTAACTTGTTTGTTATGTCGAATCACTATCATGCGTTCAGCTTCTACTAGTCGACCTGTAACATTAACAGATTGGTTAACTGTCATTGAGTAATCGCCACACCACATTGAGAAGCTAGGTGTGTACACTTGTTTCGCCATACCAGTGTTGGGGTTCCTTTCGCCAGATGTATAGCTCCCAAACTCTACCCGTTGCTTCATGCGTGAGATGTCGTACTTCTTCATTAGCTATCACTCTCCGTCTTTTGAAGCTCATTCATTTCTTCTTGAATCTCTTCATCTAATATCTTTTGATGTTCCTCAATCGTCAATATCTCCATGTATATAACGTTGCTCTCGTTGTCTTTGTACTCTTTGATTAACTCTTGCATGTGATAACTTTCACGATTCCTAATCTTAAATAACTCTGTCATCTTATCTGTATGTTTATTCTTCATTGGTTTTGCCCTCCAAGTAAATATCACTCATACCAAGTAAATCAGCAATTGAATACAATGGCTCTTGTATGAGTTCTTGTACATCTTTGATTGTGGTTGGGCGTGTTACGTTGCCCTCTTTAGTATCCTTGCCAAATTCAACTTCTGTATATTCGATTGCGTCCTTGAGTGCTTCACGCACGTTATCATATTCATTCATAATATATAATTCCTCCTAATAGCCGTAATAGGCTTCTTTAAATTCTTGTAGTGCTTTACTTTGCCATCGGTATAATGTTCCGTCACTAATTCCTAAATCCATCGCTATTGCTATATCTGTCTGCTTATCAGCGGTCATATACTTCTTTAACAAAATTTGTTGGTAATCGTCTCGTAAGAACGATAAACAAAACATAATATTTTCTAACTCTTTTTGTGCGTCCAACCTACCGATAATACGTTCATCAACTTCAACACCATTGCCGTGTGGCATACCATCAGGACTAGGCGAACGCAAATCAGTAAGTCTTTTACCTGCAATACGTTTTAACCTTGGTACTTGTTTTAAAACTCTTGCTACTTCGTCATACTTAGCCATAAAACACCCGCCAATCATGGTATAATTAGTTATCGATTGAATGAACATGTGGTGTTTTACAAGCGGACATAGCCCTAATAGCTATGTCTTTTTTTATTCAGTGGTTCAATTTTCAGCCACCTTTTTACCGTTTGAGACTACTTCTTAGTAGTAACCATGTTGAACTATAGTAGTAATTTTGGTCGGGGCAATCATGGTTGTGTGGTTTATAGGTTGTGTACTCTTTTAATTCTTGATAGGGGATTGAAATTTATCCAAAATTATCCATAAAATATTATTCAATATCCACAAAAATATCCATACTTTTCTTTAGAGCCACAACGATTTAGCCATAAAATCCATAATTTTTAACTTTCAATCCTTTTATATAGAAAAACAAATGTATATGAATAATTCATCATATGTGTTTATTTTTTCTATATATTCAATTTATAGATATTTTATGGATATTATGGATAATCCCTTGTTAGAGTAGTATTATTTATGGATAAAATTCTGGATAACGTTTGGATATTATGGATAATTTTCTTTTAACAAACGCAGCCCTATAAATCGCCACGCTTGATAGTCGCTGTTATTCCAGCCTTTAGTTGACTTATCCTTTTTCACTCCCAATTTAGCCAGATTACTGGTAATGGTTTGTGCGGTCGTCTTGTCTGAATAGTTATTCATCTGGCAAAATTCCTTATAAGCACTAACTACGTAACTTGCTTTTTCGCCCTTACCACTAGTCAAATCAATCTCACACCATTCATCTAAAAACTCTCCAAAGTGGTCATTATCTTTATGCCATGCTTCTGTGGCTTCAATCACACTTCTAGGCTTATCAAATCTATGTTTGTCTAACGCTTCTTTGAACCTGGTCAAACAATCAAATACAAAACTACTACGTTCTTCTCTTACCTTATCCATGTCTTGACTATCCCAAAAGTGGTTATCAGGCTTACGTGTATCGCCATTAACTAGGTCAATTACCATCAATCTATCTTTAAAACCGGTTGAGTTATCACTGAAAGTTGGTAAATCATTGGCACTAAAAAGCAGTTTTGCATAACTAGTAAAATTAATGCCTTGCACACCTTTTTCTTCGGCGTCCATGGTGTCGCCACCTGTCAGCGTTTTAAGCACATCAGTGTTTTGTAAATAGCCCTTTTTTATATCAGGTACTATATTTGCTTCTTTCAAATATAATTGAATTAACTTGAACCTATTTTCGCCTGTAAGGTCTTGGGGTTTAACGGCTGAAACATTATCAATCCCTAATACTTCTTTACTAATGTAATTCAACAACGTACTTTTACCCTCGCCACCATTACCGTGTAAAAAAATGGCGTCTTGCATTGGAGCATGGGAATGATAAAACATGTAACCGACGAATTGTTTAAACAAGTTAACCGCTGGTTCTGTAATCATTCCCTCAAGTAATTTATTAGTGGCTGGGGTCGGTTTACCACTGATATTAAGTTCGTAATCGTGAGCATTAACCAACATGTTATCAGGGGAATTATCTTGTAATTTCCCGCTGTTGATGTTGTATGTGCCATTCTTGAATGCTACAAGTTCAGGGTTAGCACTTTCAAATGGGTTACCTCGTATATTAGGCTGATAAGTGGCACCAATTACGTACTCGGTTGTTGAACGACTATCGTTATAGCTCCATGACACACCAACTTCTTTTAGCTTTTTTATCACTTCATTTTTAACGAGTGCTTGAAGTTCGTTGCGATGGAATGTTTTCCACGTTCCGTATTCTTTCTGATAATATGCTCCCTCTGGTAACGCTGAATATCTTTGAATCATATTTTCTTGAATAATCTCATCGCCTAATTTGTCATACAAAATAATATGCTTAATGTCTTGGCTACGTTTAGATGGACTACTCAATTTAAAAATTAGCCATTCAGGGGAACTATTATTTAAATATTCAACATAACTACGCCCTATAGCTTCCCACTCGGCAGATGTATTTGCTCCTTTTTCAGCATGTTCATCAAATGAAAGTTGCCTAAAATCATCAGGCGCAACTGTGAGGCTATTCGTTAGGTCTTTCATTTCTTGAGGTATTTTGTTTTCCACTCATTACGCCTCTTCTCTTAGCTTCTTCTTTTAATATCGATTTAAATATTCTGTTCACTTCTTTATCTTGCAACGGATAACCGCCAAAACTCTGGTTTAGCACATTAAATGTAAAATCATAGGCTTCTTGTGGGTCGGTTCCAGTTGCTAACAGTTTGCCAATCATTTTGGCTAGATAACTATTTCGCCCTGATTTATTGCCTTGTGGTGCCGTCACAACATCATGAATGAAGTAAGCCAGTGCTTTCTTCCTAAATGGCTTTACATTGTCTGAAATGGTGGTCGTTCTCTTCACTCTAGCCATTTCAATCAACCACGGAGGTGCCACGGCTATATCTGTCCAATCCCTATCTTTGGTAGGTTTGTAGCCTGCAGAGGGCGCAATAATTATTTGGTCGTTAATTAATTCCAACCCATTTTTAAAATTAACCTTAGCTTTTAATTCTTCCCCAGCTGGAACTTTAAAGAAGAAATGAATGCCGTCATGCGGGGTTGATTCCCAGTAAGTATCTGGTAACTCTCCATGTTTAGTGGTCAACTCTGATAGAGCATGAACACCGTTTTTGTTCTCTTCGTGTCTATCAACATCTAAAACTAGTAAATCACTGGCTTTCAAATTAATATTCACATTGGCATTCAGGTGCTCACTAAACATCTTTTCCAACTTATCAATATCATTAGTGGCATTGGCAGGGTAGCCCTCTTCATATGGTGCCCGTGTTTGTGGGTTAGTCACATAACTCTTCACGCCAAACGTTGTGGCCAGATACTTAGCACGATTAAATGGTTTACTTTCCATTAGCTTGTGCCTCACTGCCATTCTTTAATTTGATAATATTATGCTTAGATAACTCTAAAAAGCATTGTCCAAGTTCATCAAGAGTAATTTTGAGCTTCTTAGCTGTAGCCTTATCTTGATGAATCCTGCCATCTAAAAGAATTAATAATAGTTGCAAAGCATTATCGCTTAACCCTTTCAGCTGTTCTAATGTAATGTTATGATTCAATTCAAATCTAGCTGTCATATATATCCCCTTTCACTAATAGGTCTAAAAATGTTAAACTAGGGACATAAAAATATTTGCTAATATCTTTATTTATGCCACTTTGCACTGCAATGCTTAGTGGTTTTTTTGTCCTCTTTTTCATGTCTGTACCTCTATTCAAAGAAATCATCATAATGGCGACCTAAGTAAAATAAGAACCCCATCATTAACGCAACTTGTAAAAACATATTAATTACCTCCACTATTTACCCTGTAAGCTAAATTTTATGTGTGTTCAAAAACTCGTCTGCGTCTGCCTTATCAATCTTGGAAATTCCTCCAATTTGGATAACTGGCAAACCTGATTCTATAAACTTCTGCAATGTAACAAATGAAACATCTAAATACTGACTAGCCACTTTCTTACTCATATAACGAGGAAAGTTTTGTTTCTTACCAGCCTCTTTAAATGCCTCTTGTGCAGTTTCAAACATTACTGCTTTAATTTGTGCTAGTCCCTCTTCATCTAGCTTGAGTGGTATGTTCATGTACTCTCACCTCCGTCAAGGATTTCATATAATTATCAATGTCTTTTTTGCTAATCCTTTTAACACCATTTATAACCGAGACCTTAAGACCATCGTCAATCAAGTTATGTAAAGTGTGATAACTATTAACATTGATATATTCCATAGCTTGTTTGAGATTAAAATAAATATTATTATTCAAAAATTGGTCCTCCTTTCATGCACATTTAAATTACAAAAAAATTCAATTTATTGTAATTCGTATGTACAGCATATTGCCTTTTCACTTGGTTGTCAATAATAAATGCAAATAAATTTGAATAGTTGCTAATAATTATGTACAATTCCAATGAGGTGATTTAAATGTTACAGCTAAAACTAAAGGAACTTATGCATTCAAAAAAATTGAGCATAAATAAGCTTTCAACCGAAACTGGTATTTCAAGGCCAACCTTAACTTCAATGGTTAACGGCGAGAGCAAAGGAATACAGTTTGACACTTTGGAAAAGTTAATGAACTACTTCAATGTGTCTTTGGGCGATCTTCTAACTGAACAACAAGATACTACGACCTTTTCCTTTAGATACATGTACCCTTTTGACAATGTATATGTTGAAAACGAAGAAAATGTTCCATTCGAAGCCAACATTTCACACACAGCAAAGGACAGCAAGCACAATAAAGTAGCTCCTCCACAGGTACCTGACGAAGTTGCTATTTTTGTTGGTAGATTAAAAACTGGTAATCTCGAGCCTTTTGATTTTCAGTTTGGTTTAATGCCTTTAGACCCCAAGCCCAAGGATGTAAAAAGCATAAGCTTTAATATTAGTCTCATTTTATTTACATTTTATAAAAAGGATGAAAATGAGGACATGAGTCCAATTATTGATTTTGTTGAAAAACTCAATACAAAAAACCTTAAGAAAATGTTATCTCTGATAATTACTAATTGGTGGAATGTTTTTATTGGTGATTCTAATTTAGCAAAGTTATTTTTAAATAAATTTATAATTATTAGCTTGCGGACAGTTGGTAAAAAAGGTGAATTCATGCGTGCAGTTGTTAAAATTGATGGGGAATCGTCTATGCCAAAATTCGAATTTGATATTCCAAATAGAGACCGCTCTAAATACAAAAAATTCAATCAAAACATTTCATTTGAATTTGTAAAATTAAACTAAACTCATAACATTATAAAACGTTGCCTTATTCAATTATCTGAAACAAAATCCCATATCATATATTAGTACAGCGGAAAATTCCGCTCAGTGACATCACACCCCACATCTGGCGATTAATATAGTGGTTCGATTCCACTAGTGGGCTTTACCTCTTAAACTATATTGCCCTGTAAGCGTACGGTTATACGGAGGAAAAATCATGACACAAATTATCAAATATGCATTAAAGAACGGTCAGAACAGATACAAATTTCAAGTCTACACAGGTATTGACCCAACAACTGGCAAGCAAAAAACAACCACTCGGAGAGGTTTCAAGACAAAAAAAGAAGCCACGCTTGCACTATCTCGGCTAAAAATTGAGGTAGATGAACAAGATGGCTTAGAAACAAAAAAGGACATGCTATTTTCAGAAGTTTACTCTGAATGGCATGACCAATATATAAATACAGTACGAGAAAGTACGGACGAAAAAACTAGACGTATTTTTAAAGTACACGTGCTTCCCGCTTTCGGTAACTTTATTATATCAAAAATTACTGTTAACATGTGCCAAAAAATATTAAACAAATGGTACAAGGAAGCAAAGAGTTATAAAAAGTGGTTTAACTATACGGCAATGGTTTTTGACTATGCTTTTAAGCAAGAATTAATCAAGCGTGACCCCACTAAAATGGTCACAATGTCTAAGCTCATGGACAGTAGAGGCGATAAGCCTGCCAACTTTTGGACAAGAGAACAATTACACATGTTCTTTACGCTACTAGACCCTAAGGAAGAGCTAGAAAAGTTTACCATGTTTAGAACACTCGCTTACACAGGAGTTCGCAAAGGCGAATTATTAGCGTTAACTTGGGAAGATATTAACTTTACTCAAAAGACTTTACGAGTGAATAAAACTTTAACTCAAGGCTTAGGTGGTAAATTGATTATACAAGCCCCCAAGAGTAACGCAGGACGCCGTACAATTGATTTAGATGACTATACAGTAAATACACTTAAACGCTGGAAACTAGCTCAAAGGACGCTATACATTCGTTTGGGGTTCAATGTTAACAGCCAAGAACAATTAGTATTTGCTAGTAACAAAAACCATTTTAAATCAATGAACACCCCTAGTAAGTGGCTTAAACAGTTGATTGAAAATACTGACTTGCCACACATTAGCGTTCACGGGTTTCGCCATACACATGCCACTATGCTTTACCAAGCTGGTGTAGGTCTCAAAGAGACACAAGCCAGATTAGGTCACTCTCGTGCTGACAGTTCGACAACTTTAGATGTTTATACTCATACAACACAGGAACAAAATATTTTGGCATTGAGCAAACTAGAAAAATTTCTAGAATAACCCTATTCGGGTAAAAATGACTAAGTTTTTGACTAAGTTTGAACTTAGTCAAATTGAATTTAGCAAAATCTCAAAAAATAAAAATCCCGTCATATCAACGTTTTTACGCTGTATACAACGGGATAAATTATTAAAAATGGAGTCGGCGGGAGTCGAACCCGCGTCCAAGCATGTTGCCACCGCAACCTCTACACTTATATTCATACTATTTAAGTTTCATGATTCAAAACGCCGTATGACAGGGCACCCATGAACCACTAGTCTGAAAATCCTCTTCTTAATCATCCAAACGAAATGACTAAGCGCAAGTCCGCTAATTTAGGACCCAGATCAAACCCGCGAACAAAGTTAGCTGGATCTACACTAAGCTGGTATTAAGCAGCTAAAGCGTAAGAATTGTTATTATTTTTTGCAGTTATAATTTAAACTGAGCGTTTTAACGTAGTCGCAACCTACGAAGTGCAATCACGGTTCAACCCACACCTGTCGAATCCTTAACGACCCCAAAACACTTACAACAACCATTATATCACAGGATTATCGTCTATTACGTGGGTTTTCAATTGGAATTGGTTTTAAAGCAAGCTGCCCCTGAGCTTGTAACCGTCCTAACAATCTATCAACTAACTCAGAATTTTCTAAATTCTTTAAAAGATAATCGAGCAAAGCATTCTTTGTTTTACGCATTGTAAACCCCTCCTTAAATGAATCTTACCGATATACTAATAATTATTGAATCGAATGTCAACTAACTTAAACTATTGCTTAAACTATCTTAAAATGTAACAATTTAAGTATACCAAAGGAGACTCAGTTATGACACAGATTGACGAATTACATGCCGTTGAATTAGAAACATTAAAAGTCATTATCGATATTTGTAAACGCCATGACATACAATATATGATGATTGGCGGTTCACTTTTAGGCACAATTAGACATAACGGTTTTATACCCTGGGATGACGACGTTGATTTAGGAATGACGCGGAGAAATTACGATAAATTTGCGCGAGTTGCTCCACTTGAATTTCAACATAATCATTATTTCATGCAGACCGCCGATACGGACCCCAATTTTGCATTTAGCTATATGAAAATACTGGATACCAATACCTATATAGAAGAAAAGTACAATGTTAATGACGCTCGTAAGGGGGTTTTTGTTGACATATTTCCGTTTGATATGGTTCCAAACCAACCCGAAGTACGTCAATCTGTTTATAGTCGTTTCCAATTTTATGATACAGCCATTCTTGTTCGTCTGGGATATAACATAATCAAAACACCATTTCGTAGAGACGCGGAAAATAAATCCCTCGATCTCTTTATGAATGTTGCAAAGATGAAGGAACGACGGGAAAACATTATGCGCTTATATGACAATGAACCTTTTCATCATCTAAAAAACTATGCATCCCAGTATGCATATGATAAAGAAGTTTTGAGTCTTGCGGAACTCACCAAACTAACCACACATGATTTTGAATCAATTGAAGTTAGTATCCCCCTTCTATATGATCAAATCTTAACTAGAATGTACGGTTCATATATGGAGCTTCCACCAGTAAAAGATCAAGTTGCCAAGCACATTGATATGTTAAAAATTAATGGAAAACAGATAGAATAAATAAGAAATGGGACGCTCAATAAAAAATAGTTTACATAATTATGAACTATTTTTTATTGAGCGTCCGTTTTTAATACATTACCCGTCTTCAGCTTTGATTGCTTTCACATAAAACGCCATTAATTCATAACTCAGCTAACTTTGTTATATTTTTTCTAGTTAACTTGATTAATAGTATTTCCCTCAACAAAAGCCGTAATATTTTCACCAATCATTGTTACTAATCGCTCCCTAGTTTCAAGCCCCTTCCATCCCATATGCGGCGTAATAATCACGTTGTCCATATTATATAATGGGCTATCATCAGGAAGAGGTTCAACTTCTTGAACATCTAAACCTGCGCCCGCAATCTCTCCGTTTTGAAGAGCATCAATTAGAGCAGGTTCATCAATCAAACCTCCTCGCGCAGTATTAACAATGAAGGCAGATTTCTTCATTAACTTTAGAGCTTGCTCATTGATCATATGCTTAGTTGCGTTATTTAATGGTACATTAAGTGAGATGAAATCACTATTTTTCAACACTTCCTCATTCGTTGTGAAATGAATACCGTTAAAATCATCTCGTTTAGTTCGCGTTGCAACTATGACCTTCATGTCCATTGCTTGGGCAATTTGGATGATTTGTTTTGCAACATGCCCAAATCCGAATACACCTAGAACCTTATTGTTAACCTCAACATGATCAACCATTAGATGTTTTTGAAAATTATCATGATTACCGTTTGTTAACATACTAATTTGCTTTTGCATCGAACTTGCTAAGTTAAGAATAAACATAATCGCTGTCTGAGCAACTCGTTTACTACTATAATCAGGAATATTGCAAACTACAATTTTCTTTTCTGTTGCTGCTTTTAAATCAATATTGTTAAAGCCTGTTCCCGATTCACAAATCATTTTGACACTTGCTGGAAATTTCTTAATGATATCCCCACTCAGCGTCATCTCTTTAGTAACAACAACAGTACATCCACTAACCCTTTCAATTATTTTATCTTCTGGTGTTTCATCATATATAACCACATTTGATGCAATCTTTGAGTAGTCAATTCTTTTATCAAAATTAACAACTCCCGCGTTTAAAACCACTGCTTTATCACTCATAGCCATCCTCCAATATTCATTTATGCTTATCGTAAAACTTTTTTAGTTCAATAACAAACAAATGCGTTATCCCAACTTACTGGGATACGCCAGAATATACCCCTGCTGAAATCCGTCCGTATTTTTAGAAATCCAATCCCTAAACTCTCTTGATTCAATTCCCTCGATTACTAATTCAACATTCATCACTTTGGAAAGGTTATCCCACAAATTTATTATTTTTTTAGCTAAAGAAACATCGTTAAATTCAATATGCAAAACTGACAGTTTAATACGTGAGATATACTTCGTGCAACGCCAAACCATATTTAAACTATTAATACCAGATGAAACGTCATCAAGTGCCAATTTAAATCCCAGCAATTTTATTCGTTTTAAAAATGGAACCAAAGAATAGTCAAAATAACCATCTACCTCCCGTTTTAAGGGAATTGCTTCCGTAATCTCAATTGTAAGCTGACTACTAAACACCTTCATTTTATTTAAGAAATCAAAAGTACTTTCGTAAGTTAATTGTTGGGGATCAAGGTTAATTGAATACTCAAAATAAGTGTCCACCTTAAATATCTGTTCAAGTCTCTCACCAAGCCATTTTAAAAAAAGTGCATTACTTTGATCATCTTTAATAACTCTTTTGAATAAATCTGTTGGAAAACTCGTTTCTTCGTCAAGTTTTCTTAATAATATTTCATATCCGTTAATTCTAAAATTGTCTGGTCTGCCATCACCCACATCAAAAATCGGTTGTCTAAACGTGCATAAACTATTTATTTTTTCAGTATCTTCCATATTAGCCCCCCAACCATTTGCCACTTTACGATGAAAAATCATAAATAGTTCCCTCAACAGTCATTCGATTCTTTCCACTGTTCTTAGAAGCATAGAGATAACTATCTAAACGCTCAAAAATTTTTTTAAAATTCGTATCATTACCATTTACCATAGTGATACCACATGAAATCGTTATTCTAACCTGCCTGTCCCCAATCATAATGGGCTCTCCGAATAGATCATCTCTAATATCCGTTATTACTTTACTTGCTTTTTTACTATCATATCCACGCAATATAACAAAGAACTCTTCACCCCCAATTCTAAAAATTTCACCGCCAGTTCTTTTCTGAAATAATTCTTTCTGAAAGTGTTTAACAACTTTTTTAAGAATTTCATCCCCAATTAAATGTCCATATGTATCATTAAAATTTTTAAAATTATCGATATCAAACATGGCCATTGAAAGTGGCACGCTTTCCTTTTTATATACTTGATAAACTTCCTCAGCAACTTGATCAAAACTAGCCCTATTTTTGGCACCTGTTAACTCATCAAATTGAACATCATGTTTAAGCCCAACATATTGTTGAAAAATATTCCGAACAAATCTATTGAAGAAATGAATAATACCCATACCCACAATAAAATCTGCAATTCTAACAAGCATTATTTCAACATTAAACCGGTATAACCCCCAAATGATTATCCACCAACTAATCGCAAATATGATCATTGAAAGCCAGTATAAAAACCCAGAATCGATTAGCCGATCTGCAAAGCGATCAATCATAATTACCACTACTGCCAAAATAAAATAACAGATTAAAAACATTACTTGGTTCGAAAGCGATCCGTTGCCACTCTGCGATCCGTATACCACAATTGGCATAATTAAATTGAAAATCAGAATGCCCTTATTACGAATGTTATAGATACAATAAAACAATACTGCCAATTGTAAATTACTATGCTCCCAACCTGCACTGCTATTAACGTCTAAAATACTGAATGATCCTTGCAGAAATAACATACATGCACCGAGAAGTAATATCCATATTCCCCAACTAATTATTTCTTGAAATCTGCCAATCTTTTTCGTAAAGTTTTCAATCAGATACGCAAAAAATACTAACAGAAACAGAACACCTACCGTGAAAACACCCATAACAGCACTATTAAAGGTGAAAAAGTCAATTACAAACTTTATAAACTCATGTACTTTAATTATATTCGCCAAACAAACTCACTTTCTTTCTACAGATCTCAACGATGTTATTCTCATTGTTTGTGTCTCACTTTTAAACGGAATAACTTAACCTATTTTTCGTATTTCCACTGTAACCAATTAAAATGGAATTTATTATCTAGTTTTATTTCAAACTATCTATAAGTGTTTACCATACAGTTTGCTTGTTTTATTATTCCATACAAGTTTGAAAAAATATGTATTATTTTCAGGATATTTATCCAATAACGTTATTCACAGCTCACCTTGAATTTAAATTATGATTATTCCATACTGAGTTTAAGGAATAATTTCTTAAAAATCACTTATGGGGAATAACATGAAAATTTCAAAAAATAAACTGGCACCTCTTTTAATGGTACTTTTTATATTTATTTTGTCTGGATGTTCCAATACTCACTCAAAAAAAGTAAGCACTCAAACTAATTCGATTCATAAACACGTACCACAAAGAAATCCATCACCAATCAAATGGAAACATATAAAGGGAAATCCCAATCTTCCAATTTTGATGTATCATAGTATTTCACCAAGTACAAACACACTAAGAATACCTTCAGATCAGTTTAATCAGCAGATGAAGTGGCTTAAAGAAAAAAACTATTACACCTTGACACCTAGAGAAGCGGCACGAGTCATTATGAAACATGAGGTCCCTAATCGTCCTTTTATTTGGATTACTCTTGATGATGGCTATGAGAATAACTATCGAAAAGCATTTCCTGTCATCCAAAAATACAAATTACATGCAACAATTAACTTCATAACTTCATTTGCCAAACGAAAAAATCACTTAACGATCGGCCAAGCAAAAAAAATGATCGCATCTGGTAACATTAATATTGAAAGTCATACAGTTACACACCAAGATTTGGACATATTGGGAGGTGAGCAACAGACTAATGAAATGGTTCAATCAAAAAAATGGTTAGATAAAACCTTCAACCAAGATACGAGTGTTATTTGCTACCCTGCTGGTCGTATTAATGATGAAACCGCCTCGATTGCAAAAAGAGCCGGATACACTCTTGGCATTACAACGCAACCCGGTTTAGCTAATATTAATCAAGGACAATTCAACCTAAAAAGGATTCGGATAGTTCCAAAACTAAGCCACTCCGCGTTCTTTAAATTGATTCAAACTGGTAAATAGTTAAACTTATGAGCAATTTAGCGCCCACAAAAAAGAACAAATGATTTTTGAAATATTCTCATCCAAGCTAAACCGTTGCTCTAGCAACTATGAGATAATTTCCTTATCATTTGTTCTTTTTGTTTACAATCTTATCTAAACATTGTTTTTGTAGCTTTAGCCAGTACCTTAGGATCTTTTTCATAATGGTGTACTGGTGTTAATTCTGAATCTGGTATTCCCATAAAATGATAAACCGCAATCTGTGCTGCCCTAAAAGAATATTGTTCCGTAAATACCATATCAAAAGGCATTTCAGCAAATTGGCTAATGAAAGCTAGGTTCTTTGAATTCTTTGGTACAACGTCAGGGCGATCCCCTAATGCTCGCTGATTGAACAATGCACTTGCGTACGGCATAAAGACTGGTACAACGTTAACCACGCTCTTCATAATCTCTTCTTCATGGTTACGAATATTGTCAGCAGCTGGATCAACCTCTGCAAGATGTCCTAATAACTCTTGTAAGATTTCACGACCTGTCATGTCAATAACCGCTTTATCTACATAGTCCCCCTTCTTACGTGGGAACATTGCGTAACCCCAGAAAACAGTTTCATTCTCTTTTTGAGCATGAAAATGAGGCTGATGATGGACAACAATTGATAATAAATTATTGCTATCAATCCATGTATTTAAAGCATTGCCTGGTTCTTGTTGCGTTATACGACGAATTTGATTAAGTAGATAATGATTATTCGTTGTAATTGTGAAACTCAACCACTCACTTTGGGATCGATCATTGAAGAACTTATCTGGGTTACCTAAATTATAAAAATGTTCAGTTGCTTGTTTCCATAGTTTTGCACTAGGCGCATATTCCATGTTCTCTTTAATTGGTGTATCTAAATCACCCATTGATGAACTATCGGTAACAGAACCATTTGTATCAAATACTAAATCATTTTCATCAACCGAAATCACACCCGATTGCTTTTCACCTGCAACATCTTCATACTCTAGCCCTGTAACTACAATATCGTCTCGTAATGCGGTGTCCTTAAATTGGAACGCTGTGACTTTACGATTATTCACAAATGTAACTCCTTGATCTTCAAGGTATTTGCGCATTGGTAAAATGACACTTTCGTATTGATTATATGGTGTACGCGTGACACCCTCCAGCGTATTAATACGACTGAATTCTAGAATCATTCGGTTCATATAACGACGTAATTCCATTGCAGAACTTTCTTTTTTGAAAGCGAAAGTTGTTTCCCACATATACCAGAAGTTAGTTGTAAACATATGTGGACTGTCTTTAAACCATTCTTTAATACTGATGTCGTTTAATTTTTCTTCCTTGCTTTCAGGCATCATTATTAACTTAGTTAGTAACATACGGTCTTTATTGTTAAACTTCATGTGTGAATAATCATCTTTTCCACCGTTGTTGCGTATGCCATTTTCCTTATCCATCAATCGAGCAACATCATGTGTTGGGTGTGCGTGATCAAAGTTCAAAATATCATCAGTAACCGACTGCCCAGGATTGTCTAAAGAAGGCACGCTTCGAAGTAAATCCCAAAAATTTTCGTAGGTTTCTTCGTTGAGCATCCGTCCACCCTTAGCAAGAAACCCCTTATCGTTAGAGAGTTGTGTATTTGAATATTCATTCTCATAGTCTGCTACAGCCGCACCATCGTTTGCACCGTGGGTTTCCAAACCAAACATCGTAATTTGGCTACCACTCCAGCCACCATCACGAATTAAATAAATTCCAGCTGCTAAGTTTCCAATTCCTGTTCCAATCATGTATGCTTTTGCCATTAAAACCACTCCTATTCTTCAATATCTTGTAGAGAAGCCCGAATTGATGCCACTAGTTTCTCAAGTTTTAATAAAGTATTATCCAACGTTAAAGAATAGATATTCTGTAATCCATTCTTTTTGGATCCAACGATTTTGACTTGCTTTAAAATCTTTAAATGGTGCGAAACAGCTGGTTGGGATAAATTCATCTGCCCCGTAATCTCAGTAACCGTCATTCCCGTCCTCAGATGAGATCCAAGTAAAATGATAATTCGTTGTCTATTACTGTCAGCCAACGCGTTCAGTACTTCGATATCATCTACAAACAGTGCTAAAGCCTCTCTTTGTGAAGCCGTCATCTCATCAAAGCTCAAACGCACCACCTCTTATTTATATATTTAAATCTATAAATATATTAACTTATTTAGCGATTTTTTGCAACCGTTTCCATTAACTTTATATAAAGTTAAAACCATATAATCAAAAATAAGAGACAACGCAAGTTTAACTCTGCCATCTCCTAATAATCTAACTTTACGATTCTCTATTATTTGCATCAAAAATCCACTTTACACCATGTGAGAATTCCACTTGTTACAAATTCCTCAAACAAATGTAATTGTCTATGGGCAAACTCTGCATCCTTATTTCCAATTTTTTGAAGAGCCATCCCCAATGGAATCGGTGACATCAACACTACAGATTTAGTTGAATGACTGATATACCCCTCACTTGCGGCAATTATAACGTTACCATCTGGATTAACAAAACAAACTAAATAAATATCTAACGGGTTATAAAAAGGAACTGCCCAGGCTTGCTCGTCTACCTGCTGAACCAATTCAGGGTGCTCAACAAATTGTCCAACCTCATCACTCGTAGGTTTTCTGTTCATAACTGCTGAAAGATTGGCAAGATATGCGCCGACTTCACTCATAGTAATTCTCCTATTCTTCGTAGTGTTATGTACCATTTAATGATACGTAGCCTACAAATCATTCACAAGAAATATGCCTAATCAACTACAATATGATTTTCGTGCATTATTGCATCAAAATCATCCTGTGCCTTTTGGTCACGCACCCACTCTTCCCAATGATCCATATCTTCATCAGGCATCTCATAACGTTCTCCAATGTATTTTTCATAGTTAATCACGTGTTGCGAATGTGAAATATTTAATTGTAAAATACGGACTGATTTTATGTACCCACGCTCAGCTGCAAGCTCGGCCCTCCCATTCATCATCATATTACCGATTTCAATGTATTTTGTACCATCCAAACGGGTAATCTCTTGTATTAACGTAAAAGTTTCATTGCTCTTCATTACAATCTCCTATTTTTTTATCTGAATTAATTATATATCAAAATTCAGAAAGAACGATGCAATTATTTAATGCCTATTTTTTTAATTTAGTCCTTATCTAATTTTTTAACGGTTGTAACTAGAATTGTGCAACAAAAAAGGAACCCAACCATGTTGGATTCCGCATAAGAGAGAAAGAGAATTGATTGTAGGTAGGAGATGCGCAACTACCTAACAACATTTATGATAGCGCTTACACTCTTTTTGGTCAACCTTTTTTTTATTCAACTGTTACACTTTTAGCTAAATTTCTAGGTTGGTCAACATTATAACCCCGTTGTAACGTTGCATAGTAGGCCATTAACTGTCCAACTACTACACTAACTAACGGCGCAAAATCTGGGTTTACATCTGGAATAATCAGCGTATCTTCCGTTTGCGCTAAGCTTTCACTAACAATGGTGATGACGTTAGCTCCCCGCGCTTTAGTTTCCTGTAAATTACTTCGCGTGTTATCAGCCGTTTGCGGTTGAGTAATGATCCCAAGTACTGGTGTTCCCTTTTCAATTAAAGCAATTGTCCCATGCTTGAGCTCGCCAGACGCAAAACCTTCCGCCTGAATATACGAAATTTCTTTTAACTTAAGTGATGCTTCAAGTGCTACAAAGTAATCCAAACCACGTCCTATATAAAAAGCATTTCGTGTATCAGATAAATTATCAACGGCCACTTGTTCAATTCGACCTTTCTCATCAACAACTGCTTGCATGGCATTAGCAACCTTGCTTAGTTCTAAATCAATATCTAAGTTTTGCGCCATTTCGAAATTCTTGGTACGCCCAATCGCTGTTGCAATAATAGCTTCTAACGCAATCTGAGCTGTATATGCTTTGGTAGATGCAACCGCAATCTCAGGTCCTGCTTCTAATGTCACGGAAAATTCTGCCTCCCGTGCTAGTGTAGAATTAGCAACGTTTGTGATCGTCAAACTAGGTTTCTTCCATTCATCGTTTACTCGTACCAAAACTTGCCGGCTATCTGCCGTCTCCCCACTTTGACTCAAGAAAATGAAGAATGCATCCTGTTCAATCAAAGGATCATCGTACGCAAACTCCGATGATACAACAACTTCAGTAGGAATCTGGGCAATCTTTTCGAATAAGTGTTTGCCGACCAGACCGGCATGATAACTTGTCCCGGCCCCAACAATATAAATACGTGAAGCATTGGTAAGCTTATCCATCAAATTCGAATTAAGTTGAACCTCATTTTTGTTAAGGTAAGCACTCTGAATGCGATGAATAACAGCTGGCTGTTCGTCAATTTCTTTTAACATGTAATACGGGTACGCACCCTTATTTATGTCAGCAGCATCCACATCAACTTCAAATGGCTCTCGTGTAATCTGATTGCCATCTTTGTCTTCAATCTTGACATCCTTGGCAGAAATAGTTGCCATTTCACCATCGTGAATTTCCATAAAGCGGTTTGTCCGTTGTAACATTGCTAGTGCATCACTACAAATAACATTAAAACCGTCTCCCAAGCCAATTAACATTGGACTTTTATTTTTTGCAACGTAAATTGTATTAGGGTCCTTCTGATCCATCAATAAAAATGCATAGGAGGAATTATTCAACAAACTAAGTGATTTTTTAAATGCTTCTTTTGTGTCTAAACCTTCATTAGCAAACTTAGAAACTAGCTGTACAACAACTTCAGTATCAGTCTCACTCTTAAAGTCAATATCAGCTAAATACCGTTGCTTTAACTCATTAAAATTATCAATAACTCCATTGTGAACTAGGTAGAAACGATGGTCATTTGAAAAATGAGGGTGCGCGTTATCAACACTTGGTTCACCATGTGTAGCCCAACGAGTATGTCCAATCCCAGTTGTTCCATGCACATCATCTGTGATTTTTTTCTCTAGATTAGCAATCTTTCCCTGAGCCTTTACAAGATAATCAGATTGATTTTCACCCGTAACATACACTCCGGCCGAATCGTATCCACGATACTCAAGCTTTTTTAGTCCACTAACCAAAATGTTTAATGCATCTGGATCACCAACAACGCCAACAATTCCACACATATTAATATACCTCTTTTTATTTAATTGGTTTATTCATGTAAATACTATATTACTAATAGTTTTAATTGTCAATATTTTTATTGGTATATATGTGTTTCCAAAAATGGTACATTCATTAATGTTGCTTGATTCAACAAAAAAAGACCCCTAATAATGACTAAGCAGTCATCATTCGAGGATCTTACAAAAAGCATTAAAAAATATAAATTTAGTTACGACCAACCTCGCTCTTAACAACGGCGACGATACGATCCACATACATGTCAACTGCTTCAGGAGTAGCAGCCTCAGCCATAATTCTTAGCAAATCTTCTGTACCGGATGGTCGTACAAGTACACGCCCATCACCATTCATTTCTTTTTCAACCTGTTCAATTACATCTTTAATAGCTTGGTTTTCAAGCGCCATCTTCTTATCTTGGACCTTTACATTAATCAGCTTTTGCGGATAAGTATGGACTTCTTCCGCTAACTCAGATAACTTCTTACCGGATTGCTTCACAACGTACATAAGTTGAATAGCGGTCAACATTCCATCGCCAGTTGTATTGTGATCGAGGAATACAATATGACCAGATTGCTCTCCACCCAAGTTATAACCACTCTTCAACATTTCTTCAACAACGTAGCGATCACCAACTTGTGTTTTCACAGAAGTTAAATTATTAGCCTCTAACGCCTTGTACAGACCAAGATTGCTCATAACCGTCGTAACCACCGTGTCTTTTTTCAAGCGACCACGTTCACTTAAATACTTACCACAAATAAACATAATCTTGTCGCCATCAACGATATTTCCTTTTTCATCAACCGCAATACATCGATCCCCGTCACCATCAAATGCGACTCCCATGTCAGCACCTTTTTCAATCACAAACTTAGCAAGTGCCTCAGGATGGGTCGAACCAACTCCATCGTTAATATTTAATCCGTCTGGTTTAGTTCCCATTGTTACAAAGTCCGTATTTAAATCAGCAAAAATCTGAGACACAAAATTACTTGTTGCTCCATTGGCAGCATCAATTGCTATGTTCAACCCACCTAGATCATCGGGAATAGTTTGCTCTAAAAAGGAAATGTAATTAAGTGCTCCCTCTGGATAATCAGTAACTGTTCCCAATCCTTTTGCGGATGGACGAGGCAGTTCATCTTTCTCAGCATCTAACAATTCTTCAATTTCGGCTTCTAATTCATCTGAAAGCTTGTAACCATCAGATCCAAAAAACTTAATTCCGTTATCTTGAACTGGATTATGTGAGGCGGTGATCATAACACCTGCATCAGCCTCTTGTCGACGAACCAAATATGCTACACCAGGAGTTGTTACTACACCCATATCCATAACTTCAATTCCAACAGATAATAATCCTGAGATTAGAGCCTGCATCAACAGTTGCCCAGAAATACGAGTATCTCGTGAAACAAGCACACGTGGTTGAGTCTTCCCATCCTTAGCGTGTTGGGTTAATATATACCCACCGGTTCGACCTAATCGAAATGCTAACTCAGGTGTTAAGGTTTCATTAGCAATTCCACGAACACCATCTGTTCCAAAATATTTTAACTTCATAATTAGTAATTCTCCTTTTTATCTATATTTAATTCGATTGATTTGTTGAGCTTGAACTGGTTTGACCGGACGAAGTCGAAGAAGCTTCAGACTGTTTATCGTCGTTCTTTTGTTTATCTGACTGCTTACTGATTGGTAACGTTACGTTGATCGTCTGCGGACTTAAAATAACATTAACAATATATCCTCTAGAATCAAGGGCCTGCAACATTACTTGTGCATGTAAATCAGACTTCGTATCTTTTGGAATCGAAACATCCGCAACAACTTGTGATATTTTTTCAATATCAGAAACTGATCCAGTCGCCGTTGTTGCTAAGGTACTAAGTTGCGGCGTTCCAACAACATACCCCTTTTTCACTAAGTTCTTATCAAATCTCGTCTGAATATCGAATGACTCTGTTTTACGTTCCGCAATAGTCACCTTGGTCGTACCAGGATTCACTTTAGCCGATAGATCCTTATTCAAACCGCTTGTCTTAAAACTAACCTTGTGAGTTCCAGTTGATAGTCCCCTCAACCCAAGATAAACTTTAAAGTTTTGTGTGTTCACGGTTGTGGCCACTAAAGCACTTGGCCCAGACAACTCTATCTTAACTTTTGCAGGATATCCCGTCACTATATACTGAGAATTATTTATATCCAAGTCAACTGGCATCGTAATTGTGCTAGTTTTATTTGACATTAAAATTGAATTATTATTAGAGTGCACCCCAGTGAACCTAGTTGAAGAAAGGCGCTCAGTTTTTACATAAGTAAATAAGGCAATTGCTAACAATAATGCTAAAATACGGTACATCCAATTCTTTGTAAGGAAGTTTTTCATTTGCGATTACCTCCTTTAAAGAAGCCTGCAATATTTTCCCCAATCGAAGTAAAGAAAGGATGTGCGTCGACTTCATCATCACTAATTAAATGTGCTCGGAAATAACGTAAATAACTTTCCTGATCCATATCACGTAATAGCTCGCCATCCTTCATGATGGAAACCTCACCAGTTTCTTCCGAAACAACAACGGTTAAGGCGTCGGTCACTTCACTCATTCCAACAGCCGCCCTATGACGAGTCCCTAATTCTTTAGGAATTAAATTACTTTGGGAAAGCGGTAGATAAGCAGCCGCAACAGCAATTTTATGATTACGAATGATAACAGCACCGTCATGTAATGGTGTATTTGGAATAAAAATGTTGATCAATAATTCCCCGGATATGTCAGCGTCAAGGGGGATACCTGTCTCGATATAATCTTCTAATCCGGTCTCCATTTGAATTGAGATTAGTGCTCCAATTCGCCGCTTGGCCATATATTGAATTGCCTTATCCAATGCTTCGATCATCTTCTCTTCCGCTTCATTTTGCGAACGATTTCTTGCAAAGATTGAGCCACGTCCAAGATGCTCCAGGCCACGTCGAATTTCAGGTTGAAAGATTACAACCATAGCAATTACACCCCAGTTAATCACCTGATTCATGATCCAAAATACAGTTCCAAGTCCCAAGTACCAACTAATTAGCATTATCACGATAATAACCATGATACCCCTAAATAATTGAACTGCTTTAGTACCCCTCAACAACATAATTAACTCATAGATAACAAACCAAACAACTACAATGTCTACCAAGTTAATCAGATTACTCCACGTTAATAGTTGGGACCAATCAATGTCCATAAATACGTCCCTCCTTCAAATTTGCGTTTCACAAGAATTATACCATTTCAATAAAATCAAATGAATTCTTAATAAATAAATTCATTTAAATTAGTAAGTATTTCCCTAACAAAAAAAATCCATTTTATAGCCTGAATAATTATTGAAACCAGCATCACTGAGGTTTAGAAAATATACTCATACCATCAAATAGGATTTTATTTTTATTTAGCTTTGATCAGCTAAAAACTAGTTCTCTCGTAAACTATTTTTCTTCACCAATAATTCGTACTTCAGTTTCCAAAGGTACACCAAATTGTTCGTTAACTTTTTCTTGAACATAGTGAATAACGTCGAGATAGTCAGTTGCTGTCGCACCGCCAACGTTAATAATGAACCCAGCATGTTTTTTTGAAACTTGCGCGCCACCAATTGTGAAGCCCTGCAATCCTGCTTCATGAATTAATTTGCCAGTAAAATATCCAGTCGGACGTTTAAAAACACTACCACAGGAAGGATACTCTAATGGCTGTTTTGACGCCCGCAAGAAGTTCAACTCGTCCATCCGACTACGAATCTTTGTTTTATCACCACTTCGCAACTTGAACGTTGCTGAAAGAACAATATCGTCATAATCCTGCACACTACTATGACGATATCCGAAATCAAGTTCACGATTAGTAAGTCGCTTGATTTCACCATCTCTGGTAAGAACTTCAGCTTCTGAAACCACTTCGCTAATTTCGCCACCATAGGCGCCAGCATTCATGAACACAGCACCCCCAATTGAACCAGGAATTCCTGCAGCAAATTCAATTCCTGTCAAACCATTTTCGTATGCAACTTCCGTAGTTTGAATCAAGGCTGCTCCAGCTTCTGCCAACACTTCATTATTATCAACGGTTACATGATTTAGTTTGGTTAAAATCAGGGTTAACCCTCGAATTCCACCATCTCTAACAATTAAATTACTTGCATTTCCAATCACCGTTAAAGGAGTTTGAGTTTCTTTGGCCCATAATACTAATCGTTTAGTTTCAGTGACCGATTCAGGGAAAACGAGTACATCGGCCGGTCCACCCGTTTTAGTATTGGTATATTTTGACAATGGTTCATCACTTAAAATACGCATTTCTGGAAATGCCTCATCAATGGAAGTTCTCATTTCTTTTCCCCTTTTTCGAATTAAACATTTAGTTATTTTAGCACTTTCGCACGGCTTATTAAATCCGTGCAAATCTTATGACTTAAGATTGCTGTCTCAGGTGGAACTGGATTATTACGAGTATCCAATGCCTTCAAAAAATCTAAAATTAATGGTTGAAACCCTCTTGTAATCAAATTACTTTCCCAATCTGGCGCCATAAAAGTTTGGTCACTTGCGTCAGCTATAATATCTAATTGTCGACAATCTTTAACTTGCATAATGCCCTTTTCATTAACAACTTGAACCGTTTCGCGGTTAGCCCCGGCCTGCATATCAATCACAGCTCGTCCAACTTTAAAACCGTCTCTCATTACTACTTCGGCCGAGACTAGTTTTTGATCTTTTGCCTGAATTAATCCTGACTCATAAATTGCTTTTGAAGTACCCATTTCAAAAATTGCTGTATCAACACAGTGTAATAGGAGATCAAAAATAGCATAATTAACGTCCTGTTGTTCCCCGATCCTGTTCTTAACAACCTCAACACGCCGATTAGTGTCTAGCCTAATTTGTTTATTAAATGGGATAAATCTACGATTGAACCCACAAGTTAATAACAGCCCCTTTGATTCAGCTAAATTATACATTTCTGTAACCTCGTCTAAATTTTCTGAGATTGGTTTATCAACATAAACATCAATTCCTGCATTCAAACATTTTTTTATAATATCGTAATGTGTCGCTGTTGGCGTATGAATGAATATCGCATCAATCCCTGATTTAAGAAGCTCACCAATAGATTGAAAGCCCTTCTTAAATCCATATTTAAGAGCCAAGCTACTCAACTTTTCTCCGTCACGAGTTGTTAGTACCCAATCATAATTTTCTCGTAAATCTGCAAAAACTGGGAGATATGCTTTTTGTGCGATTGTCCCAAGTCCAATTACTCCAATTTTTTTCACAGTTCATACTCCTTTACTGTTCTTTTCTTATTGGATAAAATGAATATATTTACTACACTAATAATAGAGGATAACAAATGAATTTTATAGCAATGGATTTCGAAACCGCTGCACCAAACCGTGATAGTGCTTGCTCAATCGCGCTTACCATTATTCAAAACAATCAGATAACAGATGAACTCTATTCCCTCATCAATCCCGAAGTTGAATTCAACTGGCGTAATATACAGGTTCATGGCATTCATGAAGAAGATGTTGTAGACGCTCCCACTTTTCCAGAACTTTGGCCATACATCAGTGAATTTTTCACACCAGATCAGATTGTTGTGGCTCACAATGCTTCCTTTGATAATAGCGTTCTTAAGAAAACTCTGGAACGTTACCAAATTGGTCGTCTACCATATCTATCAATTGATACTCTAAAAACTTCTAAGCAATTTTATCCATTCCTCCCCAACCACAAGCTGAATACTCTTTGCAGCAGCCTAGGAATTGAGCTTGATCATCACCATAACGCTCTTGATGATAGCAAGGCATGCGCAAATATTCTTCTTAAGGAAACTGAAGAATTCGGACCAGAATCAATTCAACCATTTGTTCGCAATATTAGTTAAACTCAAGCTCCATATGAATCACTCGTCGTCCATTCTGGACGGCTTTTTTTGTTAGCGTGAATCCCATCGATTGATAAATACGGTATGCGTACTGATTATCAGCAAAAACGTCTAACCAGATAGAATTCAAGTCGCTAAAATTTTGTGCCCAATACAGTGCTTCGTCAACCAACATGCTGCCAATTCCCTGGTGCCAGTATTCTTTCAAAACACCCACACCTAATTCAGCAGTCCTTTCTTCGACACTATTACTTTGAATAATTGTGATAACTCCAATCAATTCATCCCCAAGTGTCGCAACTAAAATCAAGTTAGTTGAACTTGATTGAATAAACGCGAGTTGTTTATTAATTTTAGAAATTGACCTATCACTAAGATCGTCCATTTGTAAGCTGTCCGATTCTAAGTTTAACTCGGAAAACAACGTAAAAATCTGTTCCCCATCCCCAAAAGATGCTTCTCTAAGTCCTACTTCATCACTCAAAATTCCAATTACCCATTTCTTTAATTATCTGAGCAAAATGTTCCCCGTGGCTTTCCATTGTCACAAAGCGTTGACGATTATCACTACTGCGATCGATATTAATAATCATATATTCATCAGGCAAAAAGTCTTCAACAAACTGTGGCCACTCGATAACAGTTACTCCGCCGCCCATAAAATAATCATCTAAGCCTAAATCATCTGCGCCACCGTCCTCTAAACGATATGCATCCATATGATATAGTGGCAACCTACCATCATGATACTCATGAATAATTGTGTATGTTGGACTTTTAACATAACGTTTAATTCCTAATCCCTTGGCAATTCCCTTTGTTAAAGTCGTTTTGCCAGCTCCTAAATCTCCGTTTAGGATTAAAACATCATCTGCCTCGAGCTTTTTACCCAGTTTTTCACCAAATTGCAGTGTTTCATCTTCATTTTTTAATTGAACTATTTCCATTTAGTTACTCCTCATTTGGATTATCTGGCAGTTGCCAGTCAATTGGTTTCTCTCCCATCGCAACCAGTGCTGCATTTGTCTTTGAAAAAGGCTTAGAACCAAAAAAGCCTCTATAAGCTGATAGTGGGCTCGGATGAGCCGACTGAATTATGACGTTACGACTTTGATCTATTAACTTGATTTTATTGCGTGCCGCCTTTCCCCACAAAATAAACACCACCGGTTGATCACGTTCAGATAATAACTCAATTACGCGATCAGTCAATGTTTCCCATCCATGTCCTTGGTGTGAAAAAGCTTGTCCGTCTCGGACTGTCAAAACAGAATTCAGAAGTAACACTCCCTGATCAGCCCATTTTTTTAAATAACCATGCTTCACAGGAACAAATCCTAGATCATCTTGCAATTCTTTATAAATGTTTTGCAGTGAAGGAGGAACCGCAACACCTGGTTGAACTGAAAAGCTTAATCCATGTGCTTGATTTGGTCCATGGTACGGATCCTGACCTAAGATAACAACTTTTACTTTATTATATGGTGTCCAATCAAAAGCCTGAAAAATTTGATACATTCCAGGGTGAATATTTTGCTTCGCATATTCTTGTTTTAAAAAAAGATGGAGTCGCTTGTAATATTCTTTTTCAAACTCTGGCTCTAAAATTTCTTGCCAGTCATTATTAATAATTTTCTTCAAATCATCACTTCCATTTTAGTTGCTATTCCTATTCTAACCGATTTACTAAAAAAAGGGCTATATTCATGTTAGAATTAGACATGTATAAATCTAAATAGGGATGTGTCAATTATGATTTCAATTATAGCTTCAGATATGGATGGAACACTCTTAAATGAACAGATGCAAATTTCACCAGAAAATGCTGCTGCCATTAAACAAGCCCAAAATGCCGGCGTTCATTTTGTAGTTGCAACTGGTCGTGAATATAAAGAAGCTCATCCGCTTGTGGAAACTTATGGTATTGAAGTTCCAATGATCACCTTAAATGGTGCTGCTATTTTTGATGTTGATGGTAAACCATTGGATATGGTTCCAATCACCCGTACTAGTACCCGCTTAATGATGCATAAACTGAATCGAGCCGGACTATATTTCGAAATCACTACAAATGAAGGTGTTATTTCTAATAGTCGTACTCGACGAATTGAAACATTATCACAGCTTTTAGAACACCTTAATCCAGAAACTCCATATAAATTAGCCGTTGCAATGGCCTCTGCACGAGTTGAATTGGTCAACATTCGCTACGTTGACGATTACCAAGAAGTTTTAGATGACAACCGTTTAAAGATTTTAAAAATCGTTGCTTTTGCAAATGGTGGTCAAAAAGAACTTCAACCAATTAAAGAAGCAATTGAGTCTGAGATTGATATTACAATTTCTTCATCATTTGAAAACAACATTGAAATCAACAGTCCTCGTGCTCAAAAAGGAATTGCGCTTCAGCACTATGCTGACGAATTAAACATTCCAATGTCCCAAGTTATGGCCATCGGCGATAATCTTAACGATGCATCAATGCTTAAAATTGCTGGTATTAGTTATGCAATGGGTAATGCAACACCAGAAATCAAACAAATCACAAACCATCTGACGGTCACAAATAACGAAAATGGAGTTGCAAAGGCAATTTTGGAACAGCTTGCACAAAACAAACAGTAGTTTTCAGAGGTTTACCAATATGCAAAGATATTATTTAAAAAGTCAGGGCCTTGAAAATAAAGGTGCAACGATAATCCGCGATGCTAAACATAACTCAAAATACATGTTAGTTGGCAAATGGGGCATTAAAAATGATGCTCTATCCGTTTATGATGTCGGTGGAACGCTATTAGCTGAGCTCAAACAAATCACCGACGGAAATACGCCAACCTTCAAAATTTTTCAAAATGGCAACGAAATTGGAACCGTCACAACCCCAGTTGGCTTCATAAAGGGATTTTTGTTCGTTAAAAATCTAAGATGGATTATTATGGGTGATACTGTAACTTGTCATTTCAATGTTCGCCAAGGATTTAAGCACAAACTTGAAGTCAACCGTGTTCAAATCAATAGTAGTCCCTACATCGAACTAAACGTTTTCGATGACCACTATATTCCTGTCTACATCTGTTTGGCAGCAATTCTAGATCGCTGGGTTCAGCGACGTCCTCCCGTCCAAGAGCCACGAATTGTTCGATCATGGAATTTAGAACAAGGAACTACCTCATATAACAATATTTCAAAGGAGAATTAGACTTGCAAATAATTCGTGCTACAAAAAATGATATCCCCGAGGTTGTCCAGCTAATTAGTATCATTCTGGATGATATGGAACTTCCGATCCTGCTGCAAAACGATCGTTCTAAAGTTTTAGAATTATTCGAAGCCACTTTCAACTCTTCGCTTTACTTAGGTAATGCTGCCGACATCATTGTAGCAAAAAAGGACGATCAAATTTTAGGCACTGCGCTTGGCTATCGCGGTACTGAGGAAGCGATTCTTTTTCAAGAATTTAATCAACACTTCAGTGAGGTTGGTTTAGCTCCACAAACTGTTTTCGATGAGCCTGAAGCGTCTGCAGATGAATGGTATTTGAATTCACTCGTAGTTTCTCCTAACGCTCAACATCAGGGAATCGGTTCCCAATTATTACAATCGCTTAATGGTTATGCTCACAAACGTGGTGTTTCTAAACTTGGGTTATTAGTTGATTTCGAGAATCCACAGGCCGAAAAGCTGTACCAAAGAAATGGTTTCAGATATTGGCAAGATCAATCTATTGGTACTCATCAATACCGGCATCTCCAAAAAAATATTTAACTTACTAGCATCTATAATTAATAGGGATAATCTGAAGTGAATTCCACAAATCAACTTCTTCCGGTTAACTAAGAACGGAGCCTTGGCCAAAAACGTCAAAGCTCCGTTTTTATGTTGCCACTTCCTATGAGGCGTTTCTCGCCCATAGGAATGGACAACGTACGAATATTAAAGCTTTGTGAAACAAAGCACCCTTACTTGATGAGCTAGTGCCACTTCCTATGCGGCGCTCTTCGCCCATAGGAATGGACAACGTACGAATATTAAAGCTTTGTGAAACAAAGCACCCTTATTTGATGAGCTAGTGCCACTTCCTATGCGGCGTTCCTCGCCCATAGGAATGGACAGCGTCCGAGTATCTTGGCTTTGTGTTAAACAAAGCATCCTCACAAGCTACCGATTTGTTCCACTCTCTGTTTCTTCAACTTAAATTCCTGTATAATACTTTTTGGCACAATTTTAAATAGATTGGACTAAAAATTATGAAAAAAATGACAAGCTTACAGTATATCAGCTGGCCAGTCTTGGCCCTAATGGCATTTGTAAATGTAATTGGGTTTGATGACATAATTTATAATTTTAAGAATCAAGGTTTAGGAGTTATCACGTCCTGGATAATCCTGTTTTCTTTGTATATTATTCCATATGGCTTAATGGTCGGTCAGCTAGGATCTACATTTAGTAGTGAGGGTGGCGGTTTAACTACTTGGATTCGTGAAACTAGCGGCGAAACTCTTGGCTTTTTCACCGCTTGGACCTATTGGGTGGCTTCGATCCCCTATGTCGTTGATACTGCCAATTCAGTTGTTGTCGCTATTGGATGGCTAATCAACGGTGATAATTCTATGGAACGAAATATGTCAAATCAGATGTTTGCCCTTCTTACGTTCCTAGTATTTATTGTTTTTATCTTATTGCAGTCCCGACTTCGACATTCACTTCAAATTCTAAGCATTGTCGGCGGTGGAGCAATGTTTTTAATGACGGTTTTATTTGTTATCCTTACTGCAGTTGACCTAGTTGGAGGCGCCAAGATTGCCTCTGCGCCTTTAAACGTTGGTATGTTTGTCCCTAAGTTTAATTTACATTTTTTATCTACTTTAGGACTTTTAATATACGCAACTAGTGGATCAGAGATTGTTGCACCCTACGTAACTCGGATGAAAAATCCTCGCCGTGACTTTCCTAAATCAATCATTCTACTGACCGCAATGGCTGGCTTTTTGACTATTTTTGGATCGTTTTCACTTGGTGTCTTCTTCAATCATAATCATTTACCAGTTGATCTAAAAATGAACGGCTCGTATTATGCGTTCGACATTGTTGGACAACAACTTGGGTTAGGGCATTCCATGCTTTTTGCTTTTACAATCACCCAGCTTTTATACATGTTTGCACTCTTAGCACTACTACTTGACGCAATGACGCGAATGCTTGTTTCTGACACAAGCCCCCATTTTATGCCAAAACAGCTACTGAAAATAAATAAAAATGGAATTCCAATCAACGGTTATATATTAACCTCAGCTTTAAGTGCCGGAATTTTATTGTTAGGCGTTTTCTTACCAAACATGAACGAAATATTCAACTGGCTACTTAACCTAAACGGAATTGTTTCACCATATGTAACGTGCTGGATTTTCTTTGCTTTCATGCAAATCCGTAAAAGATCCAGTGAATTTAATTCAGCCTACGTCTTCATTAAAAATGACAAAGTTGCTTATTGGGTTGGATTCTGGTGTTTCGCTGTTACATTTATTGCGGCTACTTTTGGTGTCTTTCCACAGGATGTACCGTTTGGTAGTGGAACCTACTGGCATGAACTAATTCTTAACATCATTACTCCGGCAATCATGCTCGCCCTAGGCTGGATACTACCGTTAATTGCGCGGTGGCAAAATGATAATTAAAAAAATATGGAAGTTTAATGTATACCCCAGAAGTTAAAGTAAAATACTAACTTCTGGGGTATAGTTTTTCGTAATCCTTTTTAGCACCCAAGTTAAAAAGGTTATAACACTTATACTTTTTCTTACCCAAATTATTTCTTTGTTCTGGTCCGTTTGATTACCCTTCTAACTCCCTCAATGCCCGTATTATCCTGGATCATCACCATCAAAAACAAAGATTGAATTAGTCCAATTTGTACTAGCTCTGAGGTAATTCCTTCAATTCGCATTTTTGTTTCCTCAGAGACAGAAATCAATTTATAACGTGCCTTTTGCGCAATCGGTGAATTAGCAAAACTTGAAATTGCAATAATAGTCACGCCCTGCTCCACTAGCACATCTTCAATCAATTCCGTCTGCGTATTACGTCCAGTATGAGAAATAATAATCGCCACGTCACCCTTCTTCATCTGTGAAGCTTGCATTAATTGAATATCAAAATCAATGTTATGTTGACAAGGAATTCCCGTCCGCAAAAACTTATGGTACGCACTAAGAGCTACTACAGAAGAACCACCCAAACCATAAAATCCGATTTGACCAGCATTTGATATCTTATTAACAATTTCGGTAAGCGTTTCTTCGTTTAATAAATTAACGGTTTGCTCAAATGCAATACTAGCCTCATCAAAGGTTCGTCGTGCGACTGCTTGCATACTTGATTCAAATGTCTCAGGAAAATCAATCGTAGAACCAGCCTTTTGGTTAACCAATCTTGTTAGCTCACTTCTGAAATCCCTATAGCTGTCAAAATCAAGATGATGGATTAGCCGTGTAATGGTTGCAGGCGAAACTTCAGTTTCCTTTGCTAAATCTGAAATTGTGCCCTCAACTACCTTAATTGGATCCTGTCTAATATGATCTGCCACACTCTGTTCTTTTAAATTCAAACGGGAGTAATACGCATTGATTAGTGAAGAAACATTTACATTTTCGGCCATTATTTTTTACCTCTTTTATTTCTTAAACTTATTTTAGCAAATTTTCTTGAATTATGAAAATAATTTTAATATAATGATAGCGGATACAAAATTGATATAAGGGGATTTTAAATATGAAAGTTGGAGTAATTGGTTTAGGAAAAATGGGTATGAATCTGGCTTTAAACATGAAAGAAAATAAACATCAGCCTATTGGATTTGATTTGGATTCTAAAAATCTAAAAGAGGCGCAAAATCTAGACATTATGACAGCCTCAAACATGGACAACCTTTTATCACAACTTGATGAGCAAAAGATTGTTTGGGCAATGGTACCATCAGGCAAACCAACTGATAGCGTTTTAACCGAATTATCTGAAAAACTTTCCAAAAACGATATTATAATTGATGGCGGAAATTCCTTTTACAAAGATAGTATCAAACATAATGAACTATTTACTGAAAAAGGAATTCATTTCTTTGATGTCGGTACTTCAGGTGGAATGAGTGGCGCACGTAACGACGGAAACTTTATGATAGGTGGAGATGCAGAAGCATTTAAGATCATCGAACCTCTTTTCAAGGCAATTGCTGCCAAAAATGGATACTTATACACAGGAAAAGCCGGTAGTGGTCATTATCTAAAAATGGTACATAACGGTGTGGAATACGGCATGATGGCCTCCATTGGAGAAGGGTTCGATGTTTTGGAACATAGTCCCTTTGAATACGATAACGAAGCTGTTGCTCGCGTGTGGAATAACGGCTCTGTTATCCGCAGCTGGCTAATGGAGCTTGCAGAAGATGCTTTTAAAGAAGACGGAAACCTTGATAACATTAAGGGAACCATGCATTCTTCTGGTGAAGGTCGTTGGACCTTGGATGAGGCTCTTAATCAGGAGATTGCCACTCCTGTAATTGCCATGGCACTCTTAATGCGTTACCGATCACTTGAAAACGATACATTTTCTGGAAAAGTTGTTTCGGCTCTCCGGAATGGTTTTGGCGGACATGCAACTGATAAGGAGTAAAAATTATGAAATATATAATTGGAACCGATTTAGGCACAACTAGTACAAAGTCAATATTGTACAGTACTGATGGAAAAGTTGTTGCATATTCGAACGTTGAATATCCCCTTTACCATGACAAACCAGATATGGCCGAGGAAAATCCTGAGGAAATTTGGAATGCCGTTGTAAAGACCATTAAATCTGTAGGAGAAGAGGTTGATAAGGATCAAATTATTGGAATCTCCTTCTCGTCTGCCATGCACAGCTTGTTGTTATTAGATGAAAATAACATACCATTAACTCGAGTGATTACATGGGCAGATAATCGTGCTGTTAAGTATGCGACTAAACTAAAAAATTCTGAACTTGGTCAAAAAATTTACGAAGCAACTGGCACACCAATTCATCCGATGAGTCCCCTTTCCAAACTGATTTGGCTATCAGAAGAAAATGCAGATTTGTTAGTTAAATCTCGTTGGATTATTGGTATTAAAGAGTATATTATTTACCGTTTAACTGGCGAAATGAAAATGGAATATTCAATTGCAAATGCAACCGGATACTTCAACCTGCATACATTCGATTGGGACGATCAGGCTCTCAGCCTGACAAAGGCCACCCGTGATCAGCTTCCTGAATTAGTTGATACTGATTACACCATTGATCACTTAACATCTGAAGCAGCCAAAAAGATCAATTTAAACCAAAATGCTGCTGTAACAATGGGAGCAAGTGATGGGGCCCTTTCAAACTTAGGGGTAGGAGCCGATAGAACAGGAGTTGCAGCAATCACAATCGGAACCTCTGGTGCTGTTCGCGTTATGTCTAACAAACCATATCTTGATCCAGAAGGGCGTTTATTCTGTTACTACGTTGCAAAAGATCATTGGATCATCGGTGGACCCGTTAATAATGGCGGACAAGTGTTCCGCTGGGTTCGTGATTATATTTATGATAATGAAAGCAACGAAGAAATCCAAAACAAACGAGATCCATATGATCGTATCACTAAAGATGCAGCTAACGTTCCAATTGGTTCCCATGGAATTATTTTTCATCCTTATTTTAGTGGTGAACGTGCGCCTCTTTGGAACACAGACGCTCGTGGTTCAATGATTGGCCTAACAACTTCCCACACCCGAGCCGACATTGCCCGCGCGGTATTAGAAGGCATCGTCCTTAACCTAAATCAGGTATTAAAACTCACTGAATCAGCAACTAAAGTAAACGAGATTAGGGCCACTGGAGGCTTTGCCCGCTCTACCCTCTGGCGCCAAATTTTAACTGACGTAATTGGTATTCCGATTACCATTCCAGAAAGCTTTGAAAGCTCCTGTCTTGCTGCTGCTGTACTGGGATTAAAGGCTCATGGTGAAATAAACAGCATTGATAAAGTTCATGACATGATCGGTAATACAAAAGAATATGCACCTATCAGCGAAAATCATAAACAATATGTACAGGTTAATAAAATATACGAACTTGTAGGGAAGCAACTTGAGCCCATCTACCATGATTTGGCTCATTACCAACGGAATCTAAGTCAGGAGATGGATTAAAATGCCATTTATCGTTCTTACAATTGGGATTATTTTCCTATTACTATTAATAATAAAATTCAAATTTAATACTTATATTGCACTAATCCTTACAGCTGTACTAGTAGGAATAGGGCTGGGCATGCCCTTAGAAAAGATTGCTACCAGTATTCAAAATGGTATTGGCGGACAGCTCGGAGAATTAGCTCTTGTTTTCGGTTTTGGTGCGATTCTAGGTCGTTTAGTTGCTGATGCCGGTGGCGCTTATACGATTTCAACTACCTTAATTGACTTTTTCGGACGCAAAAGACTGCAAATCGCAATTGTGATTGCTTCGTTCATTATTGGTCTTGCATTGTTTTTTGAGGTTGGAATCGTACTTCTGATTCCAATTGTATTCGCTATCGCAATCGAAGCTCAGGTTCCAATTCTTTATTTAGGTATTCCAATGGGTGCTGCCCTCTCGGTAACACATGGCTTTCTGCCACCACATCCAGCACCAACTGCAATTGCAACTACATTAGGTGCTAATGTTGGGCATGTATTACTTTTTGGAATAATTATTGCGATTCCAACGGTTTATATAGCTGGTCCCCTCTTCTCAAAAGTTGCTCAAAAATTTGTTCCAGATGCGTTCACAGGCAAACCTGATTTATCTAAAGTTGGTAAACAACGCCGATTTAATATTTCGGAAGCACCAAGCTTTGGACTAAGCGTTTTAACATCCCTGTTTCCAGTAATCCTTATGACAATCACCACAGTTTATGAACTGGTTATCAACAAGGGGGTTACTCCAAAACATCCAGATATAGTTGACCAAATTGTTCAATTGATTGGTTCGCCTGGTATCGCAATGCTAATTTCACTATTGTTTGCACTTTGGGCAATGGGCGCTCATCAGCATAAAAATAATGCACAAATTACTGAAACAATTGAAGAAGCTGTCCGTTCCATCGCTATGCTTTTGCTAATCATTGGTGGTGGTGGTGCTTTTAAACAAATATTAATCGATGGTGGTGTGGGTGCTGCCGTTGCTAAAATGTTTGTTGGAAGTAGTATTTCCCCCCTCCTACTCGGATGGTTAGTAGCTGTACTACTACGTGTATCCCTTGGCTCGGCCACAGTGGCCGCGTTAACTGCAGCAGGGTTAGTTGCTCCACTAATGACTCAAACCGGAGTCGATCCTGCCTTAATGGTTATTGCAATTGGTTCTGGAAGTGTTGCAGCTTCTCATGTAAATGATGCAGGCTTTTGGATGTTTAAAGAATACTTCAACCTATCTATTAAGCAAACATTACTAACCTGGACAGTTCTTGAAACGATCATCGCATTCTGTGGACTTGTAGGTGTATTAATGCTTAATATGGTATTTCACTAATAAAAAAGATCCAGAGCTGATTATATGCTCTGGATCTTTTTTATTTTTCACATTATTTAGCCCGTCTTCTCAGAGTCCGCTCAATTTCTCTTTGTTGATCGCGTTTCTTGATATCCTGTCGTTTATCGTATTCACGCTTACCTTTGGCTACTCCAATCAAAACCTTTGCAAAACCTTTTTTTAAATAAACCTTCAAGGGGACAATTGTAATTCCCTTATTCTTAGTTTGTTCTTCTAACGCTAATATCTGCTTTTTATGCAAAAGTAGCTTTCGATTTCGCAATGGATCATGATTAAACTGATTACCCTCAGCATATTCGCTAATGTTAACATTCATCAAATATGCTTCGTCATTTCTAACTTGAACAAATCCGTCACGTAGCGTAATTCTACGCTCCCTAACCGACTTAATCTCAGTTCCAGTTAATGCAATACCCGCTTCAACCGTATCTGAAATAGCATAATCATGACGCGCCTTTTTATTTTGTGCCAGAGAGTCGTCTTTGGCTTTAATCTTTTTGGCCATAAGTCACCTCCAAAAATAGATTAGTGTGTTGCTTTAGAATTCCCACTTTGTTGTCTATTCTTTAAATTCTTATCTTTATAAAATGGTTTATGATTACCATTTTTGGAACCATTGTTTTTATTAAAATTACGATTCCCATTACTATGATTCCCTCTGTTACCACCATTACGTGGTCGTTGTTGACGTGGTGGTAATTGAATATCACTGGTTGGAGTATTTTCAGGGTGAAGTAACTCAAAGTCTACCTCTGCTTGATCTTTATCAACCCGCATTAATTGAATATCAATCTCTTGCCCAATCTGGAACGTTCTTCGAGTATTACGCCCCACCAGTGCCAATTGACTTTCAACGTATTCATAATAGTCATCTTTCATGGTACTAATATGGATTAGCCCTTCAACTGTGTTTTCCAGTTCAACGAATAAACCAAACTTCATTACAGAGCTAACAACCGCATGGAATTGTTCGCCAACATGATCACCCATAAATTCAGCCTTCTTCATGGCGTCAACATCACGTTCAGTATCAACAGCTCGTCTTTCTAGTTTAGAGGTATGTTCAGCAATTTCAGGCAGTACCGCAATATACTTACTTTGAGATTCCTCTGATATTCCATCATCACGATAATGGCGAATCAACCGATGAACAAATAAATCAGGATAACGTCGAATCGGCGAAGTGAAATGAGTATAATACTTAGCAGCTAATCCAAAATGTCCTAGCGATTGTGCATCATACTTGGCTTGTTTCATACTTCGTAACATCATTACCGAAATCATTGCTTCTTCCGGTGTACCAGCAACCTGCTTCAAAACTCCTTGCAGCATTTTGGGCTTTAAATCCTTAGGGCTTCCCTTTACAACATGACCAAAATTTGTCAAAAATTCAAAAAATGACAACATTCTTTCTCCATCTGGAGTTTCATGCACACGATATAAGAAAGGAACATGCTCAGAATAATAATGTTCCGCAACTGTTTCATTTGCTTCCAACATAAATGATTCAATCATTCGTTCGGAAGTTCCACGTACTCTAATCTTAATATCAGTTGGATGACCAGTTTCGTCAACGATGATTTGAGCCTCATTATCATCAAACTCAATAGCCCCACGATGTTTACGCTTCTTTAAAAGAATCTTATGAAGTTCTGCCATCAATTCTAACATTGGAACTAGATCTGCATAACGTTCACGTGTCTTTTCGTCGTCCGACTCTAAGATTTTATTCACATTATTATATGTTAAGCGAGCATGTGACCGCATAACGCTCGGGTAAATTCGGTGTTTAACAGTTTTACCTTCTGGATTTATTTCCATTTCACTGGTCATTGAAAGACGTTCGACATCAGGATTTAAAGAACAAATTCCATTTGATAACTTGCGTGGTAACATTGGAACAACCCGATCAGTCAGATATACACTCGTACTACGACGATAGGCTTCTTTATCCAGTGGCGATCCCTCTTTAACATAATGTGAAACGTCCGCAATGCTAACTAATAAACGATAATTACCATTATCAAGTTTTGTAACCGCAACAGCGTCATCAAAATCTTTGGAATCATCACCATCAATTGTAACCAAAACTTCATCAGTTAAATCAACGCGGCCAACTTTTTCATCTTCCGTAACATAATCCGGAATATCTTTGATTTCTTCCAAAACATCTTCGGGAAAATCAACTGGAACATCGTGTTGGTAAATAATCTGTAAAATATCGACCCCAGGATCGTCTTTATACCCGATTGTTTCCACTGCAATACCCGCAATTAATTTAGGTGAATTAGGTTTAGGATATTGGGTAACACTAACAGTTATTACAGCTCCATTTTCAGGATGAATTCCACCATCTAAGACGTCAAACTGATAACTTGAAAGTTTTTTGTCGCGAATCGCAATATGCCCCAAAACGTTTTTATCTGGTTCAGGTGCATATTCAAAAGTACCTACTGCCTGCGTAAAGTTACGCTCGACAATTTTTTTGACAATTCCTTCAGGTCCACGATCGTCACCCTTCTTTGATGGACGAATGATCTTAGCTTCAACGATATCGTTATTTAAGGCGTAAGCGGTATGATCCTCATTGATGTAGATATCGTCAATATCATCATCTTCAACCGATACAAAGCCAAATCCACGATCATTACCATGAAAGACTCCTTCAACTAGCAACTGATTCTTTGGCGTTGCCAACTTAAACTTGTCCTCCCTAGTGATAGCGACTTTCTCAGAACGCTCCATTTTTGCTAGTTCTTTTACTAATAAATTAAAAACGCTAGCACCTTCCAATTCTAATCCCTTAAAAATTTCTTCAGCCGTAAACGAACGCTTTGGAAACTTTTGTAAAAAGTTTAAAATCGATGCTTGTAGTTTATTACTTTCCATTGTTTACTCCATTTATATAAAATAAAGCGAGACAAAGTCAATTTGCCCCGCTTTTTCAGAATATTCTCTCTAATGTGCTGATACATATACCATAGCGATTGCAACTACAAAGAACAACACAAGCAAAATAGCTGTAACTTTTTGCATAAAAGCCTCAAAGCCACGGGCTTTTTGTTGACTAAACAATTCGCTAGCACCACCTGAAAGTGAAGCTAGAGAACTCTCATTCTTTGAAGGTTGCATCAAAACAGCAATGATAATAATTACTGAAAGAATTAATAAAGCTGTCATCAACGTTGAATACATAGGATAATCTCCTTCGTGCGGTAGTATTACATACTTTATAATTTACCATATTTTGGCTATAAATGCCACTATGATTCAGTAAAGATTAGTCTTCTCCCCAAACTGGGTTTTCTCCTTTAATTACAACTGGATAATTTGTATTTTTACGTAGATTTTCATATTTATTTGTAAAATACTTTTTAAAAGTATCAACGTTTTCGTTATAATTCTGCCATTCTTGAACTACACTTAGTGGATCTTCAACTACTATTTGCTTATCTTTCCAAAGTGGCAACAACTGATCCAACACTTTAAAATCAGAATTCAATATGTGAAATTCCCCGTCACCTGCTTTAACTGTAATTAACATCCATAAATATCCAAAAGGATAACCACTCAACTCCTCTGAAATTACAGCTCCAACTTGAATCCAATCAACATCAGTATATTTATACTCGGCTAATCCTTCACCCGCATCATCTGCTAATGTAAAATTATCTGCATTAAAGTTAACTTGTCCGTTATTCATTCCACCACGTTGAACCATTCTTCCCAATTTTATTGCTCCTTCAATAAGCAACTTAGGACGAACATCATTTTCAGGAAATGACATATCGTTAACCTTAATCTGAGCGCGTGTCATATATCTTTGATAATTAACTTTTGTAATTGAAAAAATAACTGGATTTTGTGTATTAAAAATTCCTGTATCAACATCATGCATTATATCACCCTCTATTTAACGCTTTCGTTTACAAATATATATTAATACGTTAAATAGTTTGTGTCAATTTAAATCAACAAAAAAAGTCGAATCAATAAGATTCGACTTTCAAATTACAAATAATAATTATTTGTTAATTACACTGTTACGAGCATCTTCGCTAAGATTGTAGAATGAGTGAATACCCTTGTATTCTGCAACTTCGCCAAGTTGATCTTCAATACGCATTAATTGGTTGTACTTAGCAATACGGTCTGTACGACTCATAGAACCAGTCTTGATTTGGCCAGCGTTTGTAGCAACAACCAAGTCAGCAATTGTTGTATCTTCTGTTTCACCTGAGCGGTGAGATACGATAGCTGTGTAACCAGCTTCTTTAGCCATTTCAATAGCTTCAACAGTTTCTGTTAAAGTACCAATTTGGTTAACTTTGATAAGGATTGAGTTAGCAGCACCCATCTTAATTCCCTTAGCAAGGTAGTCCGTGTTTGTAACGAAGAAATCGTCACCAACAAGTTGAACTTTCTTACCAAGTTCATTTGTGATTGATACCCAGTCGTCCCAATTATTTTCATCAATTGGATCTTCGATAGAAATGATTGGGTACTTGTCAGCTAAACCTTCAAGGTATTTAACGAAGCTAGGAGTATCAAACTCTTCACCAGTTGACCAACGCAACTTGTACTTCTTGTTTTCATCATCCCAAAGTTCTGAAGCAGCAACGTCAACTGCAATAGCAACGTCTTTACCTGGTTTGTAACCTGCTTTTTCAATAGCTTTGATAAGATATTGAAGAGGTTCCTCATTGTTAGCGAAGTCAGGAGCAAATCCACCTTCATCACCAACAGAAGTTGCCTTACCATCAGCTGAAAGCAATGCTTGAAGCGCATGGAAAGTTTCTGAACCCATACGGATAGCTTCAGTAACAGAATCAGCACCTACAGGCATGATCATGAATTCTTGGAAATCAACTTTGTTAGTTGAATGTGCTCCACCATTGATAACATTCATCATTGGTGTTGGAAGAACATGAGCGTTAAAACCACCAAGGTAGTTGTAAAGAGGTACTTGTAACTCATCAGCAGCAGCACGTGCAACAGCAAGTGAAACACCAAGGATTGCGTTTGCACCCAATTTACCTTTGTTTTCTGTACCATCTAACTTAATCATAGCTTTATCAATAGCAACTTGGTCAGTTACTTCAAAACCAACGATTTCTTTAGCAATAGGGCCATTAACATTAGCAACAGCCTTTTCTACACCTTTTCCACCGAATTTTGATTTGTCGCCATCACGAAGTTCAACAGCTTCATGTTCACCTGTTGAAGCACCTGAAGGAACAATTCCACGACCAAAACCACCGTCTTCAGTATATACTTCAACTTCAACAGTTGGGTTACCACGTGAATCAAGGACTTGACGTCCATAAATATCTGTAATAAGTGACATTTTAAATTCTCCTTAACTATTAATCTGCTTACGCAGTTATATTATATTACAAACGAGCTATTAAATTAACCCTTATAGTTAACTAATTGAAGGAATGATTCTGGATCAAGTGATGCACCACCAACAAGTCCACCATCAATGTCTTCCTTGCCCATTAATTCAACAATGTTAGCAGGCTTAACACTACCACCATATTGAATACGAACCTTACCAGCAACTTCGTCGTTGTAAAGTTTTGCAACTGTTTCACGAACTACGTGACATACTTCTTGTGCTTGGTCACTTGTAGCTGTTTTACCAGTACCGATTGCCCAAATTGGTTCGTAGGCAATTACAAGTGAAGCAACTTGGTCTGCAGAAAGATCCTTTAAAGCATTCGTGATTTGACCAGCGACAAAATCATTTGTTTCGCCAGCTTCACGTTGTTCCAAAGTTTCGCCACAGCACACGATTGGAGTCATGTTGTTACGAAAAATAGCCTTAGCCTTCTTGTTAATATCTTCGTCAGTTTCATGGAAATATTGACGACGTTCTGAATGTCCAATCACAACGTAATCAACACCCATTTCTGAAAGAGCTTTAGGACTAGTTTCACCAGTAAAAGCACCTTCATCTTCAAAGTAACTGTTTTCAGCAGCAGTCTTTAAGTTTTCGTCTTTAGAGAACCAAACCAAAGCGTTTAAATCAATTGCAGGGGCTGCAATTACAGATTCAACGACGTTAGCATCCGGTAACTTACCCTTGATAGCTTCTAAGAAAGCCTGTGTTTCTTCAGGGTTTTTGTTCATTTTCCAGTTTCCAGCAATAATTGGAGTACGCAAAATAATAACATCCTTTCCTTAATAAAATGCTTATGTAATACGACAAGGCTGACTAAAAGCCAGCCTTGGGTATTGGTTTAATTATTTGTTTGAAATAGCAGCAATACCAGGTAATTCTTTACCTTCAAGGTATTCAAGTGATGCACCACCACCAGTTGAAATATGTGTCAACTGATCGCCAACGCCCAATTGCTTAACAGCAGCAGTTGAATCACCACCACCAACAATTGTTGTAGCATCTGATAATGTACCAAGGAACTTACCAATTTCAAGAGTTCCCTTAGCATAGTTACTCATTTCAAATACACCCATTGGTCCATTCCATACAACAGTCTTAGCATCCTTCAAAACATCTTCGAATTCAGCAATTGATTTAGGTCCAATGTCAAGAGCCATGTAACCATCAGGAATATCGCCTTCAACAACTTTGTTAGGAACATCGTTATCAAATTTTTCAGCAATTACACTGTCAACAGGGAGAACGATTTTATCGCCACCCTTTGCAAGGATTTCTTTAGCAACGTCGATCTTATCTTTTTCAACAAGTGAGTTACCGATTGTCATTCCCTTAGCAGCGTAGAAAGTATATGTCATACCACCACCAATAATAACTTTATCAGCTTTATCAAGTAAGTGATCGATTACACCAATCTTGTCAGAAACTTTTGCTCCACCAAGAATTGCAACAAATGGATGCTTTGGATCATCAACAGCTTCACCCAAAAACTTGATTTCTTTTTCCATCAAGTAACCAGCAGCAACTGGTTTGCCAGCAGCCTTCATTGCTTCAGCAACGCCGACATTTGAAGCATGAGCACGGTGAGCAGTACCAAATGCATCATTAACGAACATATCGCCAAGAGATGCCCAATATTGACCTAATTCAGGATCGTTTCCACTTTCCTTCTTACCATCAAGATCTTCAAAACGAGTGTTTTCAAATAAAAGTACGTCGCCGTCTTTCATTTTTGAAACTGCATCTTCAAGTTGTTGTCCACGAGTTACTGGTACAAACGTAACTGGCTTGTCAAGTAAGTCAGAAAGACGTTGTGCAACAGGACGAAGTGTCAAAGCTTTTTTGTCTTCTTCAGTCTTGATACGACCAAGATGAGAGAACAAGATTGCCTTTCCATTATTTTCAATGATGTATTTGATAGTTGGAAGAGCAGCCACAATACGGTTGTCATCGCCAATTACACCATCTTTTACAGGGACATTAAAGTCCACACGCATAAGAACTTTTTTATCATTAACATCTAAATCAGAAACAGTTAACTTAGCCACGTTGATAGCCTCCTATATTATATAGTCATTTTTACTAAAAAAGACGGAGGAAGTCGACCTCCCTCCGTCTTTTAAACCGTTAGACGGTTTGAAATCTACAAGTATTTAAGAATTAATCTTAAAGAGTAGCAAATTTCAATAAAGTACGTACCATTTGGCTAGTAAAGCCGTATTCGTTGTCGTACCAAGCAACAGTTTTAACTAATTGTTGGTCGCCAGCTGTAGTAACTTCTGTTTGTGTTGGGTCAAAGATTGAACCATAAGTTGTACCAATAATATCACTTGATACGATTTCGTCTTCGTTCCAACCGAATGATTCGTTACCTTCAGTATGCTTCTTGATAGCTTCGTTTACTTCGTCAGCTGTAACTTTCTTGTCCAAGATAGAAACAAGTTCTGTCAATGAACCATCAACAACAGCAACACGTTGTGCATGTCCTTGAAGCTTACCATTTAATTCAGGAATTACAAGACCGATAGCCTTAGCAGCACCAGTTGTATGAGGAATTGTATTAGCAGCAGCAGCACGAGCAGCACGGAAGTTACCACCACGAACAGGTCCATCAAGTAACATTTGAGTACTTGTGTAAGCATGAACAGTTGTCATAGTAGCAATCTTAACACCAAATTCTTTGTTCAAGAAGTAAGCCATTGGTGCTAAACAGTTTGTTGTACATGAACCAGCAGAAACGATACGATCATCTGAAGTTAAAACATCATCGTTTACGTTGTAAACAACAGTCTTAAGATCACTACCAGCAGGAGCTGAGATCAATACGCGTTTTGCGCCAGCGTCCAAATGAGCTTGTGATTTTTCTTTTGATGTGTAGAAACCTGTACATTCAAGTACAAAGTCAACACCGTCATTCTTAACCCAAGGAATATCTTGTGCCTTTGGTTCAGCATAAACACGGTATTTCTTACCGTCAACAACGATTGAATCGTCAGTTGCACTAACCTCAGCAGGGAAAGTACCATGTGTTGAATCATATTTGAGCAAGTGTGCCAACAATGCTGGGCTTGTCAAATCGTTGATAGCAACAACTTCGATTTCGTTTGACTTTGCGCCTAATTCAAAAATACGACGGAAAGCTAAACGACCGATGCGTCCAAAACCATTAATACCAATCTTTACAGTCATAACTAAGATTTCCTCCTTTAGGAATCTAAAAAATAATTTATTTTAAAAAGTAAAATCACAAGACTCTACTTTTTTAAAATCAAGTTTGCAGCACCCTCATCAGTAATTAATACCGTTTGTTTAGGTGCAATCTTCATGTAGGCGTCAATTGCCTCAGCCTTATCTGAGCCACTGGCAATTGCAACTACATGATTGAAATGTTTGGCATCCTCAAGCTGTAATCCAAGGCGTGGCACTCGGTAAACCACCTTACCATCTTTATCATAAAAACATCCGAAAGCCTCGCCAATCGCATGTGCTTCGTGCAACAAGCTTTGCGTTTTTTCGTCTATCTCACGACGTCGTGCCATATCATCCGCCCGTCCAATACCATGAATGGCCACCTGCGCACGAGCAATTAAATCCATTACTGCTTTAACACTTGGCTCATTCAACAAAGGATGATATGTATCTTCACTCAACTGCTCTGGAATATACAGTGAACGACTCTGGCCACCAGTTTGTGAAGCCATCGTAGCAGCCACTGAATTAGCCTGTCGTCTTACTGATTCACCCATTCCACCACGTCCCGGGACAAATAATAATCCACGTCCACGTGATAAAGCAGTTGTTAAACCTGCGGCTACAGCAGCCATTGTTGAACCACCCATAACCACTATAGTATTATTACCCTTCCGGCAACATTTTGCAAGCGCCTCATTCAGAGAAAATCCAAGTTGTTGTGTAACACCCCACTGCCGGTCACTATTACCTCGCACAATTATACATTGTTCAATGCCCAGCTTAGAAGCCAACTGGTCTTCCCGACTTTTTAGGCCCCAAAGTTGATTAGCAAGACCTTCTAGTCCTTCTTCAACTTTTCGACCATCTTCGGTCAATGACATGCCAGTTTGTGAGCTAATAATTAATCCTTGTGATCGCAGCGTATCAGTTTCGGTTCGTAGCACTCGTTCACTTAAATGGACCCGATCCGCCAAAACACGACGTCCAACTGGCTCCAAAGGGGCAATCGCCCGTAAAATGTCATACCGACGTAGAAAACCGTCAACCATCTCCGGAACAATCGACTCAAGTAGCTCTAGTTGATTACTCATGATCCAGCTCTCCTGACTGGGACGCCAATTGCCCACGTGTGCCATAAAACGACCCAACAACTTGAAAATAAATGGCATACAAACTCAAGCATTAACTTTTGTTGCATACCTCACTTACAAAGATGATTATAACAAGTCCGTATTTATTTTGCAAACGTTGCACTCACTCAAATCTTTTCCTTTTCGAGGACGATGGAATATCAAGACTTTCACGGTATTTAGCCACTGTTCTTCTTGAGATTTTGATGTTATTCTCTTCAAGAATTTTCCCGATTTTTGCATCAGAAATTGGTTTAGCTTTATCCTCTTCTTCTATCAAACGAGCGATTCTCTGTTTTACAGCATCAGAGGAGAGCTCGTTATTTTCATTGCTTACAGCATTACTAAAGAATTTTTTGAGTTCAAAAGTCCCAATCGGCGTAGCTATGTACTTACCGTTAACTGCGCGAGAAATTGTAGACTCGTGTAAATGTAACTTATTTGCAACGTCTCTTAATAAAAGTGGCTTTAACTCCTTCGACTTAGTTTTAAAATAATCTAGTTGTACACTGGTAATTATTTTCCCCACACGTAAAATTGTTTCCTCACGTTGATTCAGACTTTTTGCAATCCATTCATATTCGCTTTTTTTTTCGCTAATATATTCCACAACTTCTTGGTTATTCTCCGACTCCAATTGACTGAAGTATGCACTTTGAAACTCTACTTTTGGATGTGCCGCCTTTGTTGTTTGCAAGCGCAAAGAACCATCCTCATCTTCAAACAAAATTAAATCAGGTATAACATAAGCAGATTCATGTGAACTAAATGCAGCTCCAGGTTTGGGTGTTAATGTTCTAACATAATCAAAAACTTCTTGGACATCCGTCAGTAACATATCGTAGCTCTTTGCAATTTTATCCCATTCGCGATTAACCAGTTCATCAAAGTTCTCTTCTAAAACCAAATAGGCCATCCTTGGTGATCCTTCATCATTTTCAGTTTGTAACATCAATGATTCCCTTAAATCTCTAGCTCCAACACCAGGTGGATCTAGTTGCTGTAATAAAGTTACGGCATCATTAACCGAAACAAGTGAGGCACCAGTCTTTTCAATAACGTCCTCATTTGAAATTTGAAGATAACCATTCTCATCAACATAGTCCAATAAGAACTGGACTAACCGGCGCAGTGGTGTATTTCTCATAGTTAGATGAACTTGATCGAGTAAATAGTCAAATAAGGACTGTGTTGAAGAACCTGCAGCCTGCTCGATTAACGCATCATGAGCCTCACTATTTAATACCGACGAACTTCTAAATTCATTAGTTTGATCACTCACCTCAACACTGATAAGCGGATTTTCTAATTCTTTTTGCTGTAAGAATTCTTGTAACTCCTCTACATTGTATTGCAACATTTGGATTGATTGCTGCAATGTTTGAGTCATTGCAAGTCGTTGAATCTGCTTTTGTTGTTGTTTTTGTGAAATTCCTTGTTTCATTGCCATTTTAATCACCATTACCACTTGTTATTTAAACTACTCTAATGTAAAATTTCTATTGTACTTGCGCCGTTAGTGTAATGGATAGCACGTGAGATTCCGGTTCTCGAGCTGTGGGTTCGACTCCCACATGGCGCATATTACATAAAATCTAAACATTTTTATTTAAGGGGTATTTCAATTTTTGGAATGCCTTTTTACTTTCTCAAGCTTTTGCCAATTGTATCCGCTGCCATTATAGCATTAATTATTTTTACAATTACAACTACATTGCTTAGTTATAATTCTACCTATGTTTCTACTTTGTTTCAAAAAATAAGCAAAAACATTTGACCTTTTTTGACCTTTGTTTTACACTATCATCATGTTAGTTATCTAACAGATAATTTTTCGTTTAAAAAAGGAGGCAACTAAGTTATGAACTTGGTCCCAACAGTTATTGAACAATCATCACGTGGCGAACGTGCTTATGACATTTATTCACGCTTACTAAAAGATCGTATCATCATGTTATCAGGTGCGATTGATGACGATTTAGCAAACTCAATCATTGCCCAACTATTATTCTTGGACGCACAAGATTCTGAAAAAGATATTTACCTTTACATTAACTCACCTGGTGGTGTTGTAACTTCTGGTCTTGCAATTTATGATACAATGCGCTTTATCAAGTCAGATGTACAAACCATCGTTATGGGTATGGCAGCTTCTATGGCTAGTGTGCTTGCTTCTTCTGGTACTAAGGGGAAACGTTTTGCACTTCCTCATTCAGAAGTAATGATCCATCAGCCTTCTGGCGGTGCACAAGGTCAACAGACGGAAATTGAAATTGCAGCCGAACAGATTTTGAAAACTCGTAAAGAGTTGAATCATATTTTAGCTGAAAATTCTGGTCAACCTTTTGAAACTGTTAACCGTGATACTGAGCGCGATAATTATCTTACTGCACAAGATGCAGTTGATTATGGTTTGATTGATGGTATTATGGAAAATAATTCTGAAATCAGTAAATAGAGTTTCTCTAAAACACGACAGACTTCTGCCGTGTTTTTTTATGTCCAGTCTGATTCTCAACAATACGCAAGAAAACATTAAGTATTATAAAATTAAAATGAGTCTCAAATGATAGCTAATCCTCATCATTTAAGACTCATTTTCTTCTACATATTTTTTAGTTATGCTCGTAATTGTTCCGCGAGTTGATTTATTTTTCGCAATCTATGATTAATACCAGACTTTGAAATAGGCCCTCCTGGAACTAACTCGCCAAGTTCTTTTAAACTAACCTCTTTATGCGCTAATCTAGCCTCAGCAACTTCACGCAATTTAGGTGGTAATTCACCTAATCCAACCTGATCATCAATAAATTCAATATTGTCGATCTGCTTCATTGAAGCGTTGGCTACTTTATTTAAGTTGGCAGTTTCACAATTAACTAAACGATTAACTGAATTTCTCATATCGCGCATGATTCGCATATCTTCAAATTTGAGCATAGCCGTTGTTGCGCCAATTAATTGTAAAAAATCGGCAATATGCTCTGCTTCCTTCAAATAAGTTATATAACCACTTCTTCGTTCAGTAGTTCTAGCATTCAAGTCATGCTTATTTATCCATTTTGCGATCATATCATTATGTGATTCGTAAAGTGAATAAATTTCAAGGTGATAACGACTTGTTTCAGGATTATTAACAGAACCCCCAGCTAAAAAAGCGCCTCGCAAATAGGAACGTATTTCTGCTTCAGAAGTGAGTACTCCATCTGGAACCATCTCATTAATTTGAAAATCATCTTCTAAAATATCAAGATCTTTTAATAATTCTTTAACCCCGCTACGCAACCGAACAACGTAAACGTTATTCTTTTTCAACTTCATCTTGCGGCGCACGCTTAACTCAGCATCAATTTGATAGAATTCTTTTAAAAGTGAATAAATTCGTCGTGCAATAGCAGGATTTTCTGTTTGGATATTCAAAATTAAATCTCGATTTGAAATCCCAATCGATCCATTCATGCGGATTAACGCCATTAGCTCAGCCTTAGCATTCCCCTTATGAACTTCTAGACCAGTTAATTCCTTTTTTACTTCACTAGCATATGACAAATCGCTCACCTCCCTTTTATTTTCGCTTTGGATTACTACAAATATTCATCAATTCTTCTACTACTTGTGTTCCATTATGGAAGGCCCCACCATCTCTTAACAACAAAAAGTCCTCGGAAATAACTCGACATCCCATTTTGCGCAAGCCATTAAAATCATGTGTGACTTGTTTAGAAACTTCGTCATAACGATGAAAATCCATATAATCTTCTGGTACAATTTTCGTATTAACAAGGACAGTATCAACAAAATTTTTCCCCAAATGTCTATTCAAGGTGCGAACATGATCAGCATCTGAAAATCCAATTGTTTCACCTTTTTGAGTCATAATATTACAGATATATACAATCTCAGCATTAGTTTTCAAAACAGCTTGACCAATATCGTCAATCATCAAATTAGGTAAAATACTAGTATATAAACTACCTGGTCCTAAAATAATTTGATCGGCCTCTAAAATTGCTTGAACAGCACCTTTGATGGCTTTAGGTTTCTTTACTTCACTCCACGGATTGGTTTCAACCCAAATACGCTGAATTGTCTTATGTGCAGCTGTGATTTCCGCTTCACCAGCAAGTTGCGTCCCATCTGTGAACTCGGCATGCAATACAAGTGGCTCATCGCTTGCAGGAAAAACATTTCCCTTAACTTCCATCATTTCTGACAATTCTTGAATAGCAGCACCAATGCCACCCTTCATTTCTGATAGCGCAGCAATGATAAGATTTCCAATCGCATGACCTGATAGAAAACTGTCATTACTATTAAACCGATATTGAAAAATATCTTTAAAGGTACTCGAAGAATCTGACAATGCAACCATTACGTTTCGAATATCCCCTGGCGGAACAACGTTCACATAATCTCGAATGATTCCAGACGAACCCCCGTCATCTGCAACGGTCACGATGGCTGTTATGTCAGCATTTTTCTTGTGTAATCCATTAAGGACGACTGGCAACCCAGTACCTCCACCAATTACAACTATTTTCGGCCTCTTCCCCATTATCATGAGCGGTTTACCGTTTCCTTTCGCTTCAACGCATCCCTGTGTTGAACATGAGTAGGATATATATCCTTCAAATCACTGCCTAGCCTTTCGGCAATTGCTACCGAACGATGTTGTCCACCTGTACAACCAATTGCAATCGTTAAATTAGATTTCCCTTCTTTTTCGTATCCAGGAAGTGTCTCTTTGAGTAATGCAATAAAATGTTCATAAAACTTGGCAGTTGCTGGCTGATTCATTACGTAATCATAAACATCTTTATCCATTCCAGTATGATTTCTTAACTCAGGAATATAGTAAGGATTTGGCAAAAATCTTACGTCCATTACAATATCAGCATCAATTGGAAGCCCATACTTATAACCGAAAGATAAAATTTCTACATGAAACTTAGCAGTTTTATTATCTGAGAAATGAGCAAAAATTTTTTCACGTAATTCGCGTGGTGTCATCTTTGTCGTATCAATAATAAATTGTGAATCGGTTTTTAGAGGCGCTAATAATTCACGTTCTTTTCGAACACCGTCTGCGATTCGTCCGTCCATTGCCAACGGATGAGCACGCCTTGTTTCTTTATAACGAGCAATCAATTCTTCATCAGAAGCATCAAGGAATAGGATTTCTGTATCGACATCCTGCCCGAAACGACGATCGCCAGTAAGCATTGAAAGGAGTTGGTCATAAAACGTACGGGACCTTAAATCTACAACTAGGGCCACTTTTTCAATATTTCCAGCCTCGGTTATCAATTCAAAAAACTTCGGTAGTAAGGCTGGCGGCATGTTATCAACTACAAAGTATCCAAGATCTTCAAAGCTCTGCATGGTTACTGTTTTTCCAGCACCACTCATTCCAGTCACGATTACCAACTGTAAATTTTTTGCCATTTCATTTCCCCCTCGTAAATCCTTTCCATATTATATCACACCCGGGTGTTTCTTTTTTCTTTTCAAAATTTTAAAACCATTTAAAATAAAATGAACCCCCAAGATTTTTAATATAATCTATAAGCGTTCATTTCAATAATTATTTTATTTAATTTTTTTCATACGGTTTAAATCTCTCTCCAAAATTGGTTTAAGATACTGTCCCGTGTAACTGTTGGAAGCCTTAGCGATATCTTCAGGAGTCCCGGTCGCAATAATTTCACCGCCACCAGCTCCTCCCTCAGGTCCGAGATCGATTAAATGGTCTGCCGTTTTAATCACGTCCAGGTTATGTTCAATTACTAATACGGTATTTCCATTATCAACCAATCGTTGTAGTACATCCAATAAGCGTTTAATATCATCGGTATGCAGTCCAGTAGTCGGTTCATCAAGAATATAGAAATTGCGTCCATTGGCTTTCTTATGCAACTCGGCAGCTAACTTCATTCGTTGAGCTTCCCCACCAGATAAAGTTGTAGCCGATTGTCCCAAATGAACGTATCCTAAACCGACATCAATAATAGTTTGTAACTTACGGGCGATCTTCGGAATTGCTTCAAAATACTTGGCTGCTTCTTCAACTGTCATATTCAGTACTTCAGCAATGTTCTTCCCCTTATACTTAACCTCGAGGGTCTCAGAGTTATAGCGCTGCCCATGACAGACTTCGCAAGGCACGTAAACATCTGGTAAAAAGTTCATCTCGATCTTAAGGATTCCATCACCTTTACAGGCCTCACATCGTCCACCTTTTACGTTGAAACTAAAGCGACCCTTAGTGTATCCCCTTAATTTTGCCTCATTCGTTTGTGCAAAAAGACCTCTTATATCGTCAAAAACACTGGTATATGTCGCAGGATTGCTTCGAGGCGTTCTACCAATCGGAGTTTGATCAATATTGATAACTTTCTCAATATTTTCAACACCAGTAATTTTTTTAAACTTGCCAGGTTTTTCAGAATTATTGTTAAGTTTTTGAGCTAAAGCCCTTTTTAATACCATATTTACTAAAGTAGACTTACCTGACCCAGACACTCCAGTAACTGCAATGAATTCGCCCAGTGGGAAATCAACACTTACGTTCTTTAAGTTATTTTCACTAGCACCAGTCAATCTTATTTTTTTACCATTGCCACTCCGCCTATCAGGACTAAACGGTATAAACTTCTTGCCAGCTAAATACTGTCCCGTTAATGATTTTGTTGACCGCATAACCTGCTTTGGAGTTCCCGCAGCCATTACTTGACCCCCATTTTCACCAGCACCAGGCCCAATATCAATTAAATAATCAGATGCCAACATGGTATCTTCATCATGCTCAACAATTACTAATGTATTCCCCAAATCACGCATTTTTTTGAGGGAACTAATTAGACGATCATTATCACGCTGATGTAACCCAATTGAAGGTTCATCTAAAATATAAAGTACACCAGACAAATTCGAACCAATCTGCGTTGCTAAACGAATTCGTTGAGCCTCACCACCAGATAGTGTACGTGCTGACCTGCTCAACGTTAAGTAATCTAATCCAACATTACCTAAAAACGTTAAACGATCATTGATTTCTTTCAGTACAGGAGCTGCAATTTGTGATTCTTGATCTGATAATTCAACACCCTTAAAAAATAAAATGCTCTCATCAACAGGTAATTCAGAAACCTCACCAATATGCTTTCCAGCAATTTTTACGGAAAGTGCTTGACGATTTAAACGATACCCATGACAAGTTTGACAAGTCAATTCACGCATGTATAGTCGCATTTGGTCCCTTGTAAAGTCGCTATTGGTCTCAGCATAACGCCTGTTAACGTTACTCACAACCCCTTCAAACTCCGCATCGACATCACGCACACCGCCAAAATCATTTTCATAATGAAAATGAAATTTTTTACCCTGTGAACCATACAAAACAATATCTTGTTCTGACTTTTTTAAATTCTCAAAGGGAACATCCATATCAATTCCAAAACTCTCAGCTGCTTGTTCAAGCATAGATGGATAATATTGTGAACTAATAGGATTCCAAGGTGCAATTGCTCCTTTGCGTAACGTTAAGCTTGGGTCTGGTACAACTAAATCTGTATCTACTTCTAACTTCACACCCAACCCATCACAATCTGGGCATGCCCCAAATGGTGCATTAAATGAGAACAATCTTGGCTCTAACTCACCAACCGTAAAACCACAAATAGGGCAAGAATAATGTTCAGAAAAAAGAATCGGTTCACCATCTAAAATATCTGCCGTCGCATAACCGTCGCTTAATCGTAAGGCAGCTTCAAAAGAGTCAAATAGCCGGGAACGTATTCCATCCTTTACCACAACACGGTCAACTACTACATCGATAGTATGCGCTTGATTCTTATTTAGATCAGGAACTTCGTCAACATCATATGTTTCCCCGTCAACTTGTACTCTAACAAAGCCTTCCCGCTTAACCTTTTCAAAAACTTTTTTGTGTTGTCCCTTTTTTCCACGAATAATTGGTGACATAATTTGGATGCGAGTACGTTCTTCCAGTGCTAATACACGATCAACCATTTGTTCAACAGTTTGACTCGTAATCTCCGTGCCGTCGTTAGGACAAATTGGATGTCCAACTCTCGCCCATAAGAGACGAAGATAATCATTAATTTCCGTAACCGTCCCCACTGTTGAACGAGGATTCTTGGAAGTTGTTTTTTGATCAATTGAAATGGCAGGACTAAGTCCATCGATTGAATCCACATCTGGTTTATCCATTTGTCCTAAAAACTGACGTGCATATGCTGATAAACTTTCTACATATCGTCGTTGTCCTTCAGCATACAGTGTATCAAAAGCTAGTGAGCTCTTACCCGACCCAGATAATCCAGTTACGACAACCATCTTATTCCTTGGAATTGTTACATCAATATCTTTTAAATTATGAGATCTTGCCCCATGAATAACTATTTTATCGTTTGCCAACCTAATTCTCCTACCCGATTTGTGACTTTAGTTCCAACACGGTATCTCTTAAATTAGCAGCTTTTTCAAAATCTAATTTCTTGGCAGCTGCTCGCATTTGGTCTTCCAGGTTCTCAATCATATTACTCTGATCTTCCCTGTTCATATCAGCGAAGTCTACATCCAAAAAGTCGTCCTTTTTACCCTTATTTTCATCAGACTTCGTCGATGAGATTAGTTCGCCAATCGATTTTTGAATTGTATGCGGAGTTATACCGTGTTCTTCATTATATGCTTCCTGAATACTCCGACGACGTGCAGTCTCATCAATTGTTTCCTGCATTGAACGAGTAACCCGATCAGCGTACATTATTACATGTCCATTTTCATTACGGGCAGATCTTCCCGCAACCTGAATCATAGAACGAGTATTACGCAGAAATCCTTCCTTGTCAGCGTCTAAAATGGCCACAAGTGAAACTTCTGGAACATCAATTCCTTCACGTAGAAGATTAATTCCAACTAACACATCGTATTTCCCAGTTCGGAGATCCCTAATAATTCTAGTTCTTTCAAGTGTCTTAATATCACTGTGTAAGTAGGCAACTTTTACACCCATTTCCTTCAGATAATCGGTTAAATCTTCTGCCATCTTTTTTGTTAAAGTTGTCACAAAAACACGTTCATTTTTCTCGGCACGCTGGTTTATTTCTCCTAGCAGGTCATCCATTTGGCCCATAATCGGTCGAACTTCAATTATCGGATCCAACAATCCAGTTGGGCGAATAATTTGCTGAACCACATCATCCGTACGTTCTTGCTCATAATCGCCTGGAGTGGCCGACATATATATAATCTGGTTAACATGTTTCTCAAATTCTTCTAATCGTAATGGTCGATTATCCAGCGCGCTTGGTAGCCTGAATCCATAATCAACAAGCTGTTGTTTTCGTGCTCTGTCGCCATTGTACATTCCACGAATCTGGGGCATCGTAACATGTGACTCATCCACAACGACTAGAAAATCATCGGGGAAGAAGTCTAATAGAGTGTATGGTGGTTCACCCGGTTTCCGTCCGTCCATATGGCGTGAATAATTTTCGATGCCACTGGTATACCCCATCTCACGTAACATTTCTAAATCATAGGTTGTGCGTTGTTTTAACCTTTGGGCCTCCAATAGTTTCCCATCTTTTTCAAGTTCATCTAATCTAACTTTTAGTTCATCTTCAATACCCTTAATAGCTGTTTCCATTCGCTCTTCATTAGTCATGAAATGGGTTGCGGGGAAAACCGTAATATGATCGCGATCCCCAATGATTTCACCAGTTAATGCATCAACTTCCCGCATTCTATCAATCTCATCACCAAAAAACTCAACACGAATCGAATGTGCTTCACTTGCAGCTGGAAAAATCTCAACAACGTCTCCGTGCACTCGAAAACGTCCACGTTGAAAATCAATATCATTACGATCATACTGAATATCAACTAACTGACGAAGCAATTGATCCCTACCAATCTCCTGGCCTACTCGAATTGATACAGCATGGTCCCGATATTCTCGTGGATCACCCAACCCAAAGATACTTGAGACAGAAGCCACAACAATAACGTCATTTCTCTCAAGTAAAGAACTAGTTGCCGAGTGACGTAATTCATCAATCTCATCATTAATTGATGAATCCTTCTCAATATAAGTATCACTGGACGGAACGTATGCTTCCGGTTGATAGTAATCATAATAACTAACAAAATATTCAACGGCATTGTTGGGAAAAAACTGTTTAAATTCTCCGTACAACTGCCCCGCCAATGTTTTATTATGTGAAAGCACCAAGGTTGGTCGATTAACCTGTTGGATAACATTAGAAATCGTAAAAGTCTTACCCGTTCCCGTCGCGCCAAGCAAAATTTGTTCCTTTTCACCCTTATTAAGTCCATTAACTAGTTCCTCTATTGCTTTGGGCTGATCCCCGGTAGGCTTATACTTTGAAACTAATTGAAACTTTCGATCATCCTCACGTTCAATCATTAATACGATACCCCCCACTTTTTTAGCCAGAATAAATTTAAGTTCTCTTCAGTCTAAATTACACTTAATCAAAAAGTTAATAATCTGCTCTAGAAGGGAACGACGAATGATTTTTATTTCATAATCATTCGTCGCTTAACGTTAATCCCATCACTTAACTTCTATCTAAATTGGCCACTATCAAAAATCTATACACATTCTATCACACCGAACATACTTTCGCCATCTTCAAAGGTTGCTTAAAAAAGAGAAAGCGATAGCAAACTTGGATGGGCATTTTCCCGCAAGTTTACTACCGCTTTAACATCAAATATTTTAATTTATTTTACTAATTTATCAATGCTGTCTTCAAACAAATCAACCTTTTTAAGGGCATCTTCTTCACTTTCTCCAACAGTACCCACATAGAATTTAATCTTAGGCTCCGTTCCTGAAGGACGAATTGCAATCCAAGTCCCATCATCTAACGTGTATTTAAGCACATTGGATTGTGGCAAATCAATTTTGCTTTCTTTGCCCTCTTTATTAACTTGAACACTAGTTTCAAAATCTTGTGAATTAACAACCTGATATCCAGCAAACGCAGTTGGATGTTCTGAACGGAATTGGTTCATAATTGCATCCATTTTTTCTTTACCATCAACTCCCGGAAAATCTTTGGAAATTGTTTTTTCTTCATGATAGCCATAAGTTGCAAATAGGCTTTGTAATCCATCGTATAAGGTTTGACCTTTGCTTTGATAATATGCAGCTATTTCAGCAAGTAAAACGATACCTTGAATAGCATCTTTATCCCTAACAAACGGACGAACAAGATAACCATAGCTTTCCTCAAAACCAAACATAAAGGTATGTTCACCAGTTTCTTCAAAGTTCTTAATTTGATCAGCGATAAACTTAAATCCAGTCAGGACATCAATCATCTTAGCATGGTGTCCTTCAGCAATTCGTGTTGCAAATTCGCTTGATACAATTGATTTAACCGCAACTGCATTCTTTGGTAAATCACCAGCTTGTTCATGCGCAGTTAACACATAATCTAACATTAAAGCGGCAATCTGGTTTCCTGTCAGGAGTTTATACTCCCCATTAGGCAAACGAACTGCTGCCCCCAATCGATCAGCGTCAGGATCGGTTGCAATCAACAAATCTGCGTCTTGCTTCTTACCTAGTTCAATTGCTAAGTCAAAAGCCTGGGCAAATTCTGGGTTTGGAAAAGGAACTGTAGCAAACTCTGGATCAGAAATCGCCTGTTCCGGAACCATTGTGTAATCTGTGAAGCCCGCATTCTGCAATGCACGACTTCCGATTACTTTACCAGTTCCGTGAAGTGGTGAATAAATCAACTTCATGTTAGCACCGAATTTTTTAATTAATTCATGATTCAATGAAACCTTTTTGATTTCTGACAAATATTTCAAGTCAACATCTTCGCCAATTAAGGACATCAATCCCCTTGCCCGTAATTTTTCTTGTGTCATTGATTTAACAGCAAAAATATCTGTTACTTTTCGAATGTAGCCTGTAATGCGATCCGATTCTTCTGGTGGCATCTGACCACCATCTGGACCGTAAATTTTGTATCCATTATATTGTTTAGGATTATGACTAGCGGTAATCATGACCCCCGCATAAGTCCCTAACTCTCTAACAGCATAAGATAACTCTGGTGTTGGACGAATATCATCAAACACAAAACTTGGAATTCCGTGTTCACCAAGTACACCAGCGGCTTCAAGAGCAAACTCTTTTGAGTGATATCGGGAATCGAAACTAATTGCAACCCCTTGTTGTTGTTCAGCTTGAGGTAGAGTATCCATAAACTGAGCTAAGCCTTCCGTGGCCTGACGAACCGTGTAAATATTCATTCTGTTAATACCTGGTCCCATAACCCCACGCATCCCGGCCGTTCCAAATTCCATTGGAGCGTAAAAAGCTTCTTCCGCAGCTTCAGGATCTTGAGATAATTCAGCTAACTCACCCTTCAACTTGGGATCCAACTCATCGTAATTCTGCCATAGTTCCATTGTGTCTTTCCAACTCAATTTAAGCGCCTCCAAACCTTATTATGACCTAAGTATACACTACTGAAGAACGGGCGAGAAGTTTTAAATTTTATAATTAAGGCACTTAATAATAAATTCGGATTAGTTCAATTTATTTAGCTTTATGATCATCGAGAGCATAAAGTATAATCCCCAATAAAGCACTAACAATACCAAAAATAACAACTTTAAAAGTTATTCCAGAAAAAATATATAAACATAGTAAAATTGCTATAATTGGAATCGTCATTCCTCCTGGCAAACGCCATCCGTCTTTGTCGGATTTGTCAACACGCTGAATTTTGATCGTTGCAAGTGACGTAGCAATGTACTGAATTAATGAAACAACTACAACACTGGATACCAAAAATAAATAGCTACCGCTTAGTAACAATAAGATGCTTAGACCCGAAGTTATAGCGATTGCAACCCAAGGCGTACCCTCCTTCGTTTTTATTCCAAGAATACTCGGTAATAATTGGTGTTCATTTGCTAGCGAAGATGCAACAAAGGGAGTACTAAACGAAACAGAGATAGCTACACCCAAAATTGATATTAACATACCGCCAACAATCAATAATTTACCCACAGGGCCTAAAGCAACGGCGAGTGCCAACGCCAAAGGTGTATTACTACTCATGATTTTTGTTCCCAAAACACCGATTGCTACAAATTGTGTAAGAGCGTAGATTGCAGTTACCGTGATAATCACTGATATTAAAGCTCGTGGTAAATTCTTTTCGGAATTTTTCATATCACTTGCTGCAATTGGCAAAAAGGAAAATCCAGAAAACATATAGAAAATTATATTAAAAGCATTATTATAATTGCCAATCGGATACACACCACTTTTCGAAAAGTTAATACTCTTTATACTCCAAATACCAATAATTATAAAAACCGCTAAAACTAGCATCTTCATCACAGTCGCTACATTATCCGACCAATCAGAAAACTTAGGACCTAATAAGTTTAATACGGCTAGTCCCACTATAAGTAACGTTCCAATTATGTTGTAGACCATCACGCTATTAGCAGCTGGAACAACTTCTCTCAGCACACTTAAAAATGCGGCAACCTCTGCTGCAATCGTTATTACACCTTGTATCCAAGAGAAGAAACCAATTTCAAATCCTGGAAAACGGCCAAATGCATTGTAGGTATATAGCCAAGCAGCCCCGTTACCAGTAAAACGACTCGCCATATCCGCAAAACAGAGCGCAATTGTCAAAGCAGAAAGTCCCGCAAGTGCAACTAACCAAATACTGTTATTACCTGTTAATTTATACATATTTCCCGGTAGCAAAAAAATCCCAGATCCAATAATGCCATTTACACCTAAAAAGAAGACAGACCAAAATCCCATTTTTCCAGTATTACTAGCCATACTTACACCCCAAAAATATTTATTTTTCAAATAAATAGTACCATAATTCTTCAAAAAAACGTTCTCATAACACTATTGTATGATAACAAAAAAACTTTATTAAGTGCGCTCTTTCAAGCGTTGAACTTAATAAAGTTATGTTTTTAAACGTTTTGCTTACTATTAATTTCTTGAATATAATCAAAAGCTTGTTGTGCTGCTGTGCCACCTTCGCCGACCGCAGTCGCAATTTGACGAAGATTCTTCTTACGAACGTCACCGACTGCAAATATGCCAGGAACTTTAGTGTGCATTAATTCATCTGTTGGAATCCATCCGTCTTCATCTAAGATACCAAGACCCTTAAACGGCGCAGTCATTGGTTGAACACCCACGTAAATAAATACACCAGATGCGTCAATAAAACTATCTTCGCCAGTTTTGTTATTGTTAACTTTAACTCCTTCAACCTTGTCATCGCCAACAATCTCAGTCACATTACTGTTCCAAACGAATTCCATTTTATCGTTGTCAAAAGCACGTTGTTGAGTTATTTTTTGTGCACGTAGTTGATCACGTCGATGAATAACAGTAACCTTCGAGGCTAATTGAGTAAGATAAATTCCTTCTTCAATTGCTGAATCACCACCGCCAATTACTACTAAATGCATTCCTTTAAAGAAGGCACCATCACAAACTGCACAGTATGAAACGCCACGTCCACTAAAGTCTTCTTCACCAGGAACTCCTAGCTTTTTATATTCAGAACCTGTACCGATGATTAGGACTTTTGTAATAAATTCATCACCCATATCAGTTGTGATTGTCTTAGTGTCACCATCATTAACAACAGATTCTACACTGCCGTAACTATATTCTGCTCCAAACTGAGTGGAACTATCATACATTTCTTTAGCAAGATCTGGGCCCAAAATCGATTTAAACCCTGGATAGTTCTCAATTGAGGCAGTATTATTCATTTGTCCGCCGTAAATTCCACGATCCAACATTAAAACTGACATGTTAGCTCGAGAAGCATACAGTGCTGCTGTCATTCCTGCAGGACCAGCACCAATTATAATAATGTCATATTCTTTTGCCATGGTGACCCCTCCAATTCGATAATGATACTAATATACGCTTACTTAATGTAACTTGTCTATTGATTAAACTCAAAAATAAAACTGAATTAAACCCAGATTTAAGTGCCCATCCAAACAAAAAAGTAGAATTAAGTCGTGATGTGATTTATACAATAACTTCACTAGCCTAAATTCTACCTTTAGTTGTATTGAGATGGATATACTCTACTTCTTTTTATCTAAATCTTTTCCAAGTTGAATAATATATTCCTTTAATTCATCCTTAGTCTCTGGGTGCTTTAACCCAAATTCGATATTAGTCTTTAAGAAACCAAATTTATTACCAACATCGTAACGATCACCATTAAATACATGAGCAAATACCCGTTGCCTCTTATTCAAAGTATCAATCGCGTCTGTTAACTGAATTTCATTACCTTCGCCAGGTTTCTGTTGTTCAAGAATATCAAAAATTTCAGGCGTTAGAACATATCGTCCAATGATTGCTAAATCGCTTGGAGCTTCCTCAACGGCCGGCTTCTCAACAAAACGTGCAACATTATATAAATTATCATTTAATTTTTCTTGAGGATCGATCACACCATATTTTGAAACTTCCTTGTGTGGTACTGGCATAACAGCAAGAGTTGAAGCGCCAGTTACTTCGTATGAATTAATCAGTTGCTTGGTCAGCGGAATTTTGTCTTCCATCAAGTCATCACCAAGCATTACAACGAAAGGCTCGTCACCAACGAAAGCTTTCGCAGTTAAAACGGCATCGCCAAGTCCACGGGGATGACTTTGGCGAATAAAATATAGATTGATATCAGTTGTCTCTTCAACCAATTTCAACATTTTATCTTTACCTTTGCTTCTTAAATTATCTTCAAGTTCAGGAACAGAATCAAAATGGTCTTCAATCGCACGCTTTCCTTTACCTGTGACGACTAAAATATCTTCAATACCTGATTTTTTTGCTTCTTCAACAATATACTGAATGGTTGGTTTATCCACGATAGGTAGCATTTCCTTTGGAGATGCCTTAGTTGCAGGTAAGAACCTTGTACCCAAACCAGCTGCAGGAATAATTGCTTTCTTTATTTTTGCCATAATCAAAAACCTCGCTTTTCTTATTTTAAACTATTCGGCTTTTCCTTCTCGTTCCATTAAGCCATTAATAACTGTTTTAATATTTTTGTCATTATAGAGAACATCATAAATTGCATCGGTAATTGGCATTTCGATTTTCTTTTGTTTAGCCAACTCATAAGCAGCCTTAGTTGAAGGCACACCTTCGATTACCATTCCCATGGTATTGGTTACTTCCTTTAGTGACATACCTTGTCCTAACTCGTTGCCCGCACGCCAGTTTCTAGAATGTTCACTTGTGGCAGTGACGATTAAATCACCTACCCCGGATAACCCCATAAATGTTAGAGGTTTAGCGCCAAACGCCACGCCCAATCGTGAAATTTCAGCCAATCCACGAGTAATTAAAGCCGCCTTAGCATCGTCTCCGTAGCCAAGGCCATGAAGTGCGCCTGCCCCAATCGCAATAACATTTTTCAACGCCGCACCCATTTCAACACCAACGATATCGTCGTTTGTATAAACCCTAAAATGTTCGCTCATAAACAATGACTGAACCTTTCGGGCAGCATTGATATTTGAACTTGCGGCTGTAACAAGCGTTAAATCATCCTTTGCAACATCTTCTGCATGGCTTGGGCCAGACAGAACAACCATTGAAGAACGATATTCAGCTGGGATTTCTTCCGAAAGAACTTGTGACAAACGCTTGTGGGTATTTAACTCAAGACCTTTACTTGCGTGAATAATGATTGGCTTTTGTTTAGAATTCTTCAAAACATCCACCAATTGTTGCGCAACCAAACGCATTACCTGAGTTGGAACGACGAATAAAATGGCATCCGCATCCTGAGCGGCCATTTTCAAATCAGTGGTTGCAATCAAACGGTCATCATATGTAAGATCAGGCATGTACGCACGATTTGTATGGTTTTCATTTAATTCTTTTGCTTGTTCTTCCATGTTTGTCCAGTTAACGACATCATTTCCGTTTTTTACAAGCAAATTAGCTAAAACACTCCCCCATGATCCGGCACCTAATACTGCAATTTTTTGAGTCATCTTGTTCTCCTTTTAGACTTTTATTACACATCTATTATTATATACTTTATGAATTTACTCAAGCGTAGAGCTATTAAAACGATTCCCGTCAAGGTAGTAGGGAACGTTCCCACTCCTTCTCCTTGTAACCCATATAATAATAGCCGCAACAAATAAAATTACTGATAACCATTGTGAGACTCTTATACCCAACAACATTAAACTATCAGTACGCATTCCTTCGATGAAGAAACGTCCAAACGAATACCAGATAACATATAGTAGGAAAACTTCACCCTGTTTAAAGAGCTTTGGTATGTGCCGCAAGAGGATTAAGATAATAAATCCACTTATATCCCAAACCGATTCATATAGGAAAGTTGGCTGCCGATAAGCACCTTGAATGTACATCTGATGAATAATAAATTCTGGTAAATGTAGTGATTGCAAAAACGCCAAATTTGTAACACGACCAAATGCTTCTTGATTCATGAAATTACCCCAGCGTCCAATTCCTTGAGCCATTATTAAAACCGGAGCCGCTACATCTAACATTAACCAAGTTGGAATCCAACGTGACCGACAGAAGATAATAACCACAATTGCAGCTCCAATTAACGAGCCATAAATTGCAATTCCTCCGTCCCAAATCTGAATAATCTGTCCAGGATTTTGACTATAGTATTTCCATTCAAAAGCGACATAGTAAGCTCTTGCTGAAATGATTGCAACTGGTAATGCCCATAAAATCATATCGTAAACATCATCAGGATTAATGTTTCTTTTTTTTGCTTCCCGCACTGCTAACAATGTTGCTAAAATAACTGCCGAAGCAATTATCACACCATACCATCGTACTTGAAGCCCTCCAAAATGGAAGGCGATTGGATTTAATGCACCTAATATAAAATTCAACTATCTCAACCTCATTTTTTTGAATTGTCACGAATCAATTCATTTAAATTATCATCAAAAACCTTAGTCGCATCATAACCCATATTACGTGCCCGGAAGTTCATGGCTGCAGCTTCAATGATATCACCTAAATTTCTACCAACTCGGACCGGTACGGTTATCTTAGGAATCTCAACATCAAAAAACTTTCTAAAAGTTTCACCATTACCTAAACGATCAAACTGAGTTTCCTTGTCCCAGTTTTGTAAGTGCACAATTAAGTTTATATCTGTATGGCCACGGACGGCACCCGCACCAAATAAATTCATAACATCAATGATACCAACCCCTCTAATCTCTAAAAGGTGCTGTAGAATTTTGGGAGCCTCCCCAACAAGGGTTTGCTCGTCTTGTTGGTATACATCAACACGATCATCTGCAATTAAACGATGTCCACGCTTAATCAAATCAAGTGCAGTTTCGCTCTTACCAATTCCAGAATCTCCGGTAATTAGAACACCTAAACCATAAATTTCCATTAATTCACCGTGCACAGATTCTCGCTCCGCTAAGTGACTTTCTAAATAATTAGTCATGTTACTTAGTAAACGTGAAGTTGGCAAGTTCGACCCCAGTATTGGCACCTGATTATTTTTGGAAGCTTCCATTAGTTCTGCTGGGATCGGTAACCCCCGTGAAATAACAAACGCAGGCGTATCAGACATTGCCATGCGATTAAAAATATCACGTCGGTCATCAGTCGACATCATATCCTTGGCATAAGAAATCTCAGTCTGACCAAACAGCTGTACTCGTTCATGCGGGTAGAATTTGAAATAATTAGTTAACTCCAACCCTGGACGTGAAATATCACTAACGGTTACGTTTCTTTCTTTCAAAAACTCCTTACCTGAATAAACATCCAATCGAATTTTTTTGACTAATTCTGAAACTGAAACACTATCGGCCATAATTGACCCTCCCTATCCTATACGCCACGATTGAAGTAGTTAGAAATAATTGCGTTACAAACTGAAAGGACAATTGCCACAAGCATTGTCGTCCCAAAGCTAGCAAAGTAGAAGACAGTTGACCCTACTAGCAATGAGGTCAATGAGAGCATCAGTGCATTAATAATTATACTGAACAGCCCTAACGTTAAAATGGTGATTGGTAACGATATTATTTGCAGAATTGGCTTGATGCTAGCGTTCAATATTGCCAACACTAAACTGGCTGCAAGCGCAATCCAAATGCTTGATACTCGAAAAGCTCCTGATTGTTGAAAAAAACCTGTTAAAGCAATAAACAAAATTGCATCTATAATAACTCTCTGCCAAAAACGCATCTTACCTCTCCTTATTTATCATCGGAAACATCTTTTTCCTCGACATTTTTAATCTCTTTTCTCTTTTTCGAATCATTCTGTGCTTGACCACGCATTCCATCACGCATCGAGCTGAAAAATCCCTTTTGGTAATTTGATTTATCAGACATTGCAAATGCCAAAATTATATAAACGATCAAACCCAATCCATGACTAATCAGAATCAAAGCTGCAAAGATCAACCTCATTAAAGTCTTATCTAAGTTTAAATACTCAGCAAAGCCACCGGCAACTCCGGTAAAAATACGATCGTTTGATTTTAAAAGCTTTCTTTTTTCATTTGAATTCAAAGTATCACATCCAATCTTTTGGTTAGTAATATTTTACTTCTATTGTAGATATATTGGCAAATCTGATAATCAATATAATTAAAAATTACGTTTTTTATTAGGCAAAATTCGTCTTTTACTTAATACCGTCGAAAATCCTTTTAATTATCTTTGAAAATAAAATAATTAAGACATCCCTAAAATCTAACTATCAGCTCTAACCCAAATAACAAAAATACGGGAAATAAGTCAACTGCTATAGTTCACTCTAGATTGACAGATAAAAACCAATAATTCATCTGCTTAACTTAAAGAAAACTATATCAAAGTGATTCCGCTAAAATGCTCATCACTTTCTGACTTATATCCCGCTCTGTTTTTACTTAATAATTGTGCATATATCACTATTAATTACAATATTTTACTCTACTATGTCCGAACTTAATTCGGTAATCTTTCCTGTTTTATTATAAAGAATCCACTCCACAACATTCGTGATGTGATCACCAATCCGCTCCAAATAACTTGCCACCCATAAGTATCCGGTTCCACCAGTTATTGCATTTGGATCTGACTTCATATTCGCCAAACTATCTTTTCGGATTTGATTATAACGTTGATCAATCTTCTTATTTGCTTCAATCACTTGTTCTGCCAGCGCACTATCGCCTTTGACGTATGCATCAATAGTGATATCTAGCATACTCCGAACAGTATTAGTCATATCAGCAATCTCATCTTCAATCTTTTGATCCCGTTGTTTTCCTTTAATACGAATAGTTTCTTTCGCAATTCCAACAGCATGATCACCTATTCGTTCCAAATCAGAACTTGCTTTTAATACAACGATTACCTTTCTAAAATCGGAAGCAACCGGCTGCTTAAGCGCAATTAAATTAAGTGCTTGGTCTTCCAGCTTTATCTCTTGTTCATTAATCTCATCATCCGCATCAATAACTTGTTGTGCAAGCTCACGGTCATGATCCACAAAAGATTTGGTTGCCCTGTAAATTTGTTCACTAACATTAATTCCCATCTCAGTAAACTTGTTCAAAAGTCTCTTTAACTCCTCATCAAATATTCCGCGCATATTATTCCTCCTTAAAGTTTTTATCCAAATTTTCCGTTTAAATAATCACTAGTTTCTTGTCGGTCAGGATTTAGGAAAATCTTTTCAGTTGGTCCCTGTTCAACTAATTTTCCGTCTAAAAAAAATGCAGTTTTATCGGAAATTCTTGATGCCTGATGCATACTGTGAGTGACAATTGCTACTGTATAGACTTTTTTCAATGCTAAAATCGTATCTTCGATTTTTGAACTAGAAATTGGATCAAGCGCACTTGTAGGTTCGTCCATTAAAATAATCTCCGGTTTAACTGCTAAAACGCGTGCAATACATATTCTTTGCTGTTGCCCACCAGAAAATGATAATGCACTATCATGCAAATGATCTTTGGTCTCTTCCCAGACTGCCGCGCTTTTTAAACTCTCCTCAACGCGCTGATCAAGCAGTTGCCTATCTTTTTCACCGGCAAGTTTCAAACCATAAATAACATTTTCGTAAACCGAGAAAGGAAATGGGTTGGGTTGCTGAAAGACCATTCCAACCTTCTTTCGGAGCTCCACAACATCAACCCTTGGCGCATAGATATCATCACCATCAAGCTTAATTGTTCCTGTAATTGTCACGTCTGGAATAAGATCATTCATTCGATTAAGACTTCTTAAATAGGTTGATTTACCACTACCTGATGGTCCAATAAGAGCCGTGATTTGATTTTTATCGAAATCCAAATCAACTCCATGTAAAGCCTCATTTTCACCATAGTAAAGGCGCACATTTTCACTTGTTAAAAGTGGTGTCATTCTTCACCCTCCTTTTCTTATCCAAAGTTTCCTGAAATATAATCTTCAGTAATTTTCATGTTTGGTTTCGTAAAAACTTTTTGTGTTTCGTTAAATTCAATAATATGTCCCATATGGAAGAAAGCAGTATAATCGCTTGCCCGCGAGGCCTGCTCCATACTATGCGTTACAATTATTATGGTGAAGTTTTTCTTTAACTCCTGTAATGTCATCTCAATCCGAGACGTAGAAATAGGATCTAAAGCACTAGCTGGCTCATCTAATAGTAAAATATCGGGACTCATTGCGATGGCTCGTGCGATACATAGACGCTGCTGTTGTCCGCCTGATAAGGCCAAAGCACTTTTTTTCAAATTGTCCTTCACTTCATCCCACAAAGCAGCCTGTTTTAAGCTTTTTTCAACAATATCATCAATCTCTGTTTTATTTTTAATTCCCATTTCACGTAAGGGAAGAGCAATATTATCGTAAATTGATTTGGCAAACGGGTTAGGCCGTTGAAATACCATCCCTATTCTTCTTCTAACCTGATAGACATCAACCGCATTTGAATTAATATCCAAATCACGATACATAATCTCTCCATCAACTCTTGCAACTCCGTCGTTCATCCGATTTAGGCTCCGTAAATAAGTGGATTTCCCAGAACCAGACGCACCGATTAGTGCTGAAATCGAATAACGTGGAAAGGACAATGAAGCATCGTGCATAGCATGATTATCACCGTAGTAAACTTGCAAATTTTTGGTTGAAAGTGCTATTTCTGTTTTTTCATCGAACGTTTTAATTGAATTTTGTGCTAGATCATAATTTTTCAAAAAACATCACCCCTTATTTGCTAGCCGTAATACGACGATATAATCTTCCACCTAGCCAACGTGCTAGGAAGTTAAATAATAGTATGGCAATAATCAGTACGGCAGATGTCCCTGCTGAAATTTGATTTGCGTTTGGCATAACGCCTTCCGAATTAATCTTCCAAATATGAACAGCCAAAGTTTCCGCTGGCCTAAAGATATTAAGTGGGCTAGTTGGATTTAGTGGGTTCCAATCCCCGTAATTGATGCTTGGCGAACTCTGTCCGGCGGTATAAATTAAAGCGGCTGCTTCGCCAAAAACACGACCAGCACTCAAAATGATCCCAGTCAAGATTCCAGGAAGTGCAACAGGCAAAACAACTTTTATTACAGTTCGCCACTTTGAAAGCCCCAAAGACATTCCAGCTTCACGTTGTAAATTAGGAACATCTTGTAATGAATTTTCAATATTCCTTGTCAGAATCGGTAGATTAAAAAATGTTAAGGCAATCGCCCCAGAAATAATCGAAAATCCTAGCTTAAATTGAATTACAAACAGTAGAAAACCGAAAAGCCCCACAACAACCGATGGAAGCGAACTTAAAACTTCAATTGTAATTCTGATTAAATCTGTAAACCAGTTCTGCTTAGCGTATTCTGATAAGTAAATGGCAGCACCCAACGCAATTGGAAATGAAATCAGTAACGTTAATAACAATAAGTAAAACGAATTAAATAGTTGATCACCGATTCCACCACTACCACCCATGGCATTGGCTGATCCAGTTAGAAAGTCCCACGATACGTATGGAAGTCCCGTCCAGAGAATAAAACCGATCAGAAAAACTAAAATTAAAACAACAATGCCAACTAAACAGTAAATCACACCAGTTGCAATCTTATCAGCTGTTTTTGCGTTCATTTCAGTTCCCCCTTTCTCCCGATGTATCGTGTAATTAAGTTAAAGAACAATGACATAAATAATAGAATTAACGCAAGCGTCCAGAGCGCATTATTTGGAAGTGTTCCCATAACTGTATTTCCAATCCCAGTCGTTAGCACACTAGTAAGTGTTGCCGCAGGTGTTAGTAACCCATCTGGCATCAAGGCCGCATTTCCGATTACCATTTGTACAGCGAGCGCTTCACCAAAAGCTCTAGCCATTCCAAAAATAATAGCTGTCAATAACCCTGAAATTGAAGAACGTACAATAACTTTATACAGGGTTTGCCACCTTGTCGCACCGAGTGCCAATGAAGCCTCTCGATAAAATCGAGGAACTGCTTTTAAACTATCAATGTACATTGAAGTAATGGTTGGCAGGATCATAACAAAAAGTACGAACGTTCCTGATAGAATTCCAAACCCGGTTCCCCCGAAAAAGTGCCGGGTGATTGGCACTACAACAACTAAACCAATAAAGCCATAAACTACTGATGGAATTCCAACTAATAGTTCAATCACCGGTTGCAATATTTTTTGTCCTCTTTTATTAGCAATTTCACTCATAAAAACGGCCGTTGCAACCGCAAATGGCGTTGCAAGTAAGGCCGCTAAGACTGTTACCATGAATGATCCTATAATCATTGGTAATGCCCCAACCAGTGGTTGACCGTTCTTACCGAGCGATCCCGGGTTCCAAACCGTCTTAGTGAAAAAATCCACCACACTTATATGATCTTGAGTGAAAGTTGCCAATCCACGTGAGGTTATCATGTAAAGGATTGATAACACCACGAGCATAATTAGAACTATACTTAGTCCCGCAATGAGCTGCCCTCTTTGGTCCTGTTTAGCAGCCCGAGACTTCTTTGTTAGTTCCTGTTTGATTGGCTCCATTCGCTACTATCTCCCTTCAATTGGTTTTATCTTCAGATCACTTGTTAATTCTACTTTCATATCATGAATTGAAATATAACCAAGTTGTTTTACTAATTTATTTTGAACAGCTTTAGAATCCATGTACTTGATAAAGTCCATTGTTGCCTTACTTGGTTTCTTTTGAGTGTACATGTGCTCATATGACCAAATCTTCCATTTGTTAGTTGTCACATTACTATCATTTGGCTCTACACCATCAATTTTTAATGCTTTCAAATCCTTATTTACATAAGAAAATGCTAGATAACTAATTGCTCCAGGAGTTGAACTGACGATTTTTTGAACCGTACCATTTGAATCTTTTTCCTGCGATGTCATTGCTTCTTTTCCACCTAGAATAGATTGTTCAAACGTTTTTCGAACTCCACTCCCCTGTGCGCGATTGATAACCACAATCTTTTTATCGGGTCCACCCACACTCTTCCAATTAGTAATTTTTCCGGTGAAAATTTTCATTAAATCGTCTTTTGAAATATTCGTAATCTTAACATCTTTATTAATTACTGGTGCAATTCCAACAACCGCAACCTTATGATCAACAATCTTGCTTGCTTTGATTCCATCTTGCTGTCCTGCAAAAATATCAGAATCTCCCACATCAACTGAGCCTTGTTGTACTTGGCTTAGTCCAGTTCCAGATCCCCCACCTTGCACAGTAATATTTAACTTAGAATTCTGTGTTTTATACTCATTCGATGCTTTTTCAACTAGTGGCTGAAGCGCAGTAGACCCAACAATCGTTACGTTCTTACTCCCGCTTTTTGAAGCCGAATTATTTCCACATGCCGCAACAATAAAAACCATTCCCAACAAACTAAACAATAATGCCAATCTTTTATGCATTCTCTTTTCCTCCACATGTCTAATATCTTGTATTGCAAGACATATATTAAAGGATCAATGTATCGGTTTTATTTGAGAATTGTATAGGTTTTGTATTGATTTTAATTATTTGTAAAATTCCACCACTTATAACTCTGTTATCCCAAAATAAAAAGCCTACCAACTGAATTAGAGTTTTCGCACTCATTTTCAACTGGTAGGACATCCTAAATTTATTCAAACTTTTTACTTCGCGTAAACTAAAAGTACATAAAATCTTTGAATGTTTTACTTCTTAAATCGAATTGTGATTTCAGTACCCGTATTTAAAATTGATTTTACGCTAATTTTTCCGTTCATATCTTCAACAGCTTCTTTTACAATCGCTAAGCCTAGTCCAGTACCACCAATAGGCTCTGTACTTCTAACTCCATCAACTCGATAAAAGCGTTCAAAAATACGGTTAATCTGATCATTGGGGATCCCTTCACCGGTATCACGAACAGTCAAACTCCACCCCTTTGTATCTTCAGCATAGTCAAAGATAATTTGTCCGCCATCAATGTTATAACTAATTGCATTTGATAATAGATTTTTAACTATTTGGTAAAAATCCTTTTTTATCACATTAACTTCCTGGTCATTCTTAATATTCATGTTAATCTGCAAATGACGCTGTTCAATCTGTTTGGCTAAGATTTGTATGTTTTGATTAATCGTCTCAACTAATGGGACTTCTTCCCATTTTTTTTCGTTCTTCGGAATTCGCGACATAGTCAGTATATCTTCAGTTAATTGCGTTAACTTACCACTTTCGTCTTTAATAATCGTCAGAAATTGATCTAATGTTTCAGGATCATCCTTGGCCCCGTTCAATAATGTTTCTGCAAATCCTCCAATCGAAGTAATCGGCGTCCTAAGTTCATGAGAAGCATTGTTAATAAAATCTTCCTCGACTTGTTTTGCCCGCATCTCCTCAGAAATATCATACAAAAGAACGACAATTTCAAAGCGATGATGTGCCTTAGGGCTATAAACAACTGAAACTTCATAGGTATGCTGATCATCAAATTGAATGTGTCCAAAAGAAGTCTGGTGACTTTCAAAACTTTGTTCAATCAGCTTTGATACCTCAGAGTTTTGTAAGTCCATACTATATGGATGAGGTACATTTAAATCCGTTATATTAAACTGTTTTCGCGCGTAGTGATTGGAAATTTGTAATTCACGATGCCGATTGATCACAAGTATCCCAACTGGGAGATTATCCATAATCGCTCGCAATTCATTCTTTTGATTAACAATTTCGTGGACTTGGTGTCGATTGTGCGAATTAATTAAATTAATAGCATTGGCTAAGTCATAAAAAGGATCATCCTTATCCAATACAATCCGTTTAGCCTTATCGTCTTTCAAGATTTTTTTAAGGCTTTCTCTAAACAGTTTTTGTCTTTCAAAAATATTTCGTTGATTACTCCAAAAAACAATTGATTCAATTACTGTAATTAATGCAATCACAATTGCTAATAACGTTAAATTAACACTCGTAAAATTGGGATGTTCCTTAACCATTAATTTGTAAACCAAAAATGCCATAAATGAATTGCCAATCAAGCTTAAGATGGTAAATTGAAGAGTTCGTATTGTAACTTTATCTTTGAGAAAATTCATAGCCAAAACCTCTTACCGTTCGAATGATGTTGGGATGCTTAGGATCATCTTCCAACTTATCACGTAAATGACTTACATGTAAATCAACGATTCTTGTTTGCCCACCAAACTCGTATCCCCATACTGAATTTAAAATCTGTTCACGTGAAAGAACCTGTCCAGAATTTTCATATAAGTATTCCAGCAGTTTAAATTCATTTGGAGTTAGTTCAATTGGCTTGCTATTCTTTGTTACTATTTTCCGTTTTAAATTAATTTCTACTCCGGCATCATTACTAGCACCACTATTTTTCACATTACTTTTACTATAGCGGTCTGTTCTTCGCCAGATCGCTTTCATTCTTGATAGCAACTCCTGCGGACTAAACGGTTTTGTTAGATAATCATCCGCTCCAAGCTCAAGACCCATGACTTTATCAATTTCTCCAGTTTTGGCAGTCAACATCAAAATTGGAACATCCGGATTAAACTTTCTAATTGCCTTGGTTGCTTCGAAACCATCTTGTCCAGGAAGCATTAAGTCCATAATAATAAAATCAAAATTATTGTTTTGAGCCCTTTTAACTGCTTCAATTCCATCTCCAACCGCCTCAACTTCATACAATTCTTGCTCCAAATTGTACTGAATTAACGTGACAATTGAAGGCTCATCATCAACCACTAAAATTTTTCTAGCCATGATTTCACTTCCTATTGGGGATTTTCCTGCTGTAACTTCCACTGGAGATATGCATTAATAAATCCATCTAAGTCACCATCCATAACACCTTGAACATTAGCTGTTTCAAAATTGGTTCGATGGTCTTTTACCATTGAATACGGATGAAAAACGTAAGATCGGATTTGAGACCCCCACCCAATATCAAGTTGAATTCCTTCTAAAGCAGCCTTTTCCTGTGCCTTTTTTTCCTCTTCTAACTCAAATAATTTAGCTTTCAACATGCTCATTGCAGTGGCTCGATTTTGTAGTTGTGATCGTTCCGCTTGGCTTGCAGCTACAATCCCAGTTGGCAAATGTGTAATCCGAACTGCTGAAGACGTTTTGTTTATATGTTGCCCGCCAGCCCCACTAGAACGATAAACGTCAACTCGTAAATCATCTGGGTTGATGTTTACTTCTACCGATTCATCTAGTTCAGGCATAACATCAACCGATGCAAATGAAGTGTGACGACGTCCAGCAGAGTCAAAAGGTGACAATCTTACAAGCCGGTGAACTCCTTTTTCAGAACGCAAATAACCATAGACATTATGTCCAATAATTCTAATCGTTACACTGTTTATTCCTGCAACATCTCCAGGTTGATAATCTTCAACTTGTACTTTAAATTTATGCTGTTCTGCCCATCTCGTGTACATTCTAAACAACATTGAACCCCAATCTTGTGACTCTGTCCCACCAGCTCCAGGATGAATCTCTAAGATTGCATTATTAGCGTCATAAGGGCCATTCAATAACAAACCCAAACGATAATCTCTTAATAATTTATTAGTTTCTTCAATCTCGGCCTCCAAATCCGCCTGCATTTCAGCATCAGGTTCAGATTCCAACAATTCAAGGGTTACTTCTAAATTTTCAACATGTTTCTGCAATCGCTCAAAATTGTCATATTTTTCTTTTAAAATATTATTTTGATCAATTAACGCCTGAGCTTCTACTGAGTCATTCCAAAAGTCACTCTCTGCCATCTTAGATTCGTTAACCGAAATACTTTCGCTCAAGCCATCTAAGTCAAAGAGACCCCCTAAAGTCTTGGACTTCTTTTCGCATATTTTCTATTTCATGGCGCGCTTCACTTAATTCCATTCTAAACTCCTACTGTATGTTGATAATTTAAATTGAAACAAAAGGGGCAAACGAAATTATTAGATCTCGTTTAACCCCTCCGCATTCAATTTATCTCTCTAGATTTTGACGAATCTCAGATTTCATAAATAATCGTGTTGCTTCATATTCAATATCACTAATCATTTCGTTAAACATCCGGTATCCTTCTTGCTGATACTCAACCAAAGGATTTAATTGCCCATAACCACGAAGACCAACTGATTGTCGTAATTGGTCCATTGTATCAATATGATCAGTCCAATGTTGGTCAACAACCCTCAAAATGACAACCTTTTCAAATTCCAAAATTTGTTCAGGCTCATATAGTTGTTCTTCTTTTTCCTTATAGACTTTGTCAGCTAACCCATACAAATACTTCTTAATTTGATCGGCATTCATTCCTGCTAAATCGGATTTAATAATATCATCTTCACGAACAAGAACGTTTCGTGCAAACTCTACTATGGTCTCTAGATCAAATTTTTTCTTTGAAGTTTGTGTTTGTGCGTCAACTACCCGATCAATAGTTCGATAAGCCATTGGCATAATAACATTTTTTAAATCCTTATCTTCCATGATGACTCTTTGTCGTTCTGCATACATAACTTCACGTTGAGCACGCATTACATCGTCATATTGAAGAACATTTTTTCGAGAATCATAATTGTTACCTTCAACTCGTTTTTGAGCCGATTCAACTTGACGAGTAATCATGCGACTACGGATTACCGCGTCTTCATCATCCACTCGCATTCGACTCAATAAATTCTTAATTCTTTCCGAACCAAAACGAATCATCAGGTCATCTTCAAGCGACAAGTAAAATTGTGACATACCAGGGTCACCTTGTCGTCCTGCACGGCCACGAAGCTGATTATCAATACGACGTGATTCATGTCGTTCAGTACCAATAACTGCTAAGCCCCCAACTTCTTTTACGCCAGGTCCCAACTTAATATCAGTACCACGTCCAGCCATGTTTGTAGCAATTGTAACCGCACCACGTTGCCCAGCATTCATAACGATTTCGGCCTCGCGTGCGTGATTCTTAGCATTCAAAACAACGTGTGGAATATTCTCACGGTCTAATAAACGTGATAAATATTCAGAAGTCTCAACGGCTACAGTACCAATTAGCATTGGTTGCCCTTTGGAATGTAGTTCTTTAATTTCTTTCACAACAGCTGCAAACTTGCTTTCAAGAGTTGGATATAGAACATCCGGACGATCATCACGCTGAATTGGACGATTAGTTGGAATAGTTATAACTTCCATGTTATAAATTTCACGAAATTCTTCTTGTTCCGTTTTGGCGGTACCAGTCATACCAGCCAATTTATGATACATTCGGAAAAGATTTTGGTATGTGATATTAGCCATAGTCTTATTTTCTTCTTGGATCTCAACATGTTCCTTAGCTTCAATCGCTTGATGAAGCCCATCTGAAAAACGACGTCCCTCCATTACACGTCCAGTGAATTGGTCAACAATTAAAACTTCACCTTCTTGCACAACATAATCTTTATCCGATTGCATAATATAGTTGGCACGAAGCGCTTGGTCCAAATGATGATTCAATGACGCATTTTCTACATCATATAAATTCTTTTGATGGAAATATTTTTCAGCACGTCTAATACCATCTTCGGTCAGAGTGATCGATTTTGATTCCCAATCAATCTTGTAGTCATTTTGACTTAAAGTTTTTACAAACTGATCCGCCTGTTCATACATATGTGTTCCAGCTTCGGATTGCCCTGAAATAATTAATGGAGTTCGCGCTTCATCAATTAATACCGAGTCCACCTCATCAACTAAAGCAAAATTAAGAGGACGTTGTACCATGTCTTCCTTGTATACAACCATGTTATCCCTCAGGTAATCAAACCCAATCTCACTATTAGTCGAGTATGTGATATCAGCAGCATAGGCTTCCCGCTTTTCATCTGGAGACTTTTCTGTGATATTCAAACCAACTGTCAGTCCTAACCAGTTATATAGCTCACCCATTTCAGTCGAATCACGTTCCGCCAAATATTCGTTAACAGTAATCAAGAGCAGGGCCTTGCCTGCAAGAGCATTCAAATAAACCGGTAAAGTAGCTGTTAAGGTTTTCCCTTCACCAGTCTTCATTTCAGCAATATTACCACCATGAAGTACTATTCCACCCATTAACTGAACTCGAAATGGAAATAATCCCAAGACGCGCTTTGCTCCCTCACGGGCAACGGCAAAGGCTTCTACCAATATATCATCTAGTGTTTCGCCATTTTTTAGTCGCTCTTTTAATTCTGGAGTTTTTGCCTGTAATTCTTCATCAGTGAGATTCTCCATCTCATCTTTTAATGCATCAATTTGGTCTGCTTTTTGACCTAAACGTTTCAATTCACGTGAGTCACTTTCGACCCAACGTCTTAAAGGATTTGGCATTCTAACAATTTCCTTTCACTCTTGTACTTGTATATAGATATTCTGTTTAATTCTATCATTCTTTAATACACAATTAAACACGGATACTTAAATAACGATAACGTTGTAATCATTTTTTAATGTATTCGAATAAAATCTGCTACTTTTGAACAAAATAAAAAGCCTCACAGAATATTTTTAAGCAAAAACAGTCTGCAAAGCTTCAAAAGTTTATTCCTCTCCTGATTCGATCAAGCCGTAACGACCATCTCGTCGACGGTAAACAATGTCAACAGCTCCACTTTCAGCGTCCTCATAAATAAAGAAGTTATGTCCTAACATATCCATTTGAAGGATAGCCTCTTCACTGTCCATTGGTTTCAGTGAAATCTGTTTAGTTCTTACAATATCAAATTCACTTACTTTTTCATCATCAAATTCTTCATCATTCGTAGATGCTTCATCTGGAACTTCCACACCCTTAAATCCTTTTTCACGCGATTTGCGATTAATTTTTGTCTTATACTTTCTAATTTGCCGCTCTAATTTGTCTGTTACTAAATCGACACTTGCGTATAAATCTGGCGAAGTTTCTTCTGCCCGCAAGACAAGGGCTGACATTGGAATTGTTACTTCTACCTTTGCAGTCTTATCTTGATATACCTTTAGGTTTACGTGAGCCTTGGGAGTAGAACCATCATCAAAATACTTATTGATTTTCCCGATTCTTTTTTCCACATAATCACGAATAGCTTCAGTAACCTCAATGTTTTCACCACGTACATTAAATTCAAGCATAGAACTTCTCTCCCTTCCAACTTGCTAACCGTCAGATTAGCATAACAGAAATAAAAGTAATTAGTTCACTTCTGTATAATCACATTATAAATGAAAGCGCTGTTTTTAACAATGAATGTCCCTTAAAAATATTATATAAATTTCCTCTTCTTATCGACACAATGTAATAGATCTCACACTTTTACAACCGCTATTCTTCAATACTCGTGCAGCATCCCTAACTGTTTTACCAGTAGTATAAATATCATCTAAAATAACCACTTCTTGACCTAAAATTTGTTTAGGATCATCAATAGTAAAATGGTTATCTTGCTCTAAACGTTCCTGCCTGGATAATTGAAATTGATGTAGTTGACCACTTTGGCGTATAGAGTTCAAGACGTTTAACGTATCTAATCCAATTATTCCATCCACTTGGTTAAATCCTCGCGTTTTCATTGTTAAATCATCCACAGGAATCGTTACTAACTTCTCCCCCGCTTTGATATTTTTGCTAATAAAGCTACTAAATTCACGATTAAAAACATTGGCTAAGTAATAGTCACCCAAAAACTTATATCTGTTAAAGTAGTCCTTCATTGCGTCATTATACTCATACATTGCTATGTTTCTAAAGTCATCATCCCACCTAGAACAATCAGCACACTGAATTTTCTGAGAACTACGCCCACATCCCTTACAAATCTGTCCATCTTCCAACCGTGCAAACAAATTTTTGCAATCTACGCAAACAAGTTCAGACTGAATTCCTTGCCAGCTTAAAATAAATTCTAAGTCCAACTCTTGTGAGGTATTTTTATTACATAAAAAGCAGTCCATCTATTCAGTAAATCCTTTTTTATTCATATATTTAATCGTATTGATTGCTTTAAGAATACCTCTAGTCAACTGGTTGCATTCAAACCAAACTCTGCCACTTGGGCGCCGCGAACTTCTTCCGACCCTACCAGCAATTTGAACCAAGGCTGCCATTGAAAAAATCGGATCATCTGCTCCTAAAACCATTACATCAATTTCTGGAAAAGTTACACCTCGTTCCAAAATTGTGGTGGTTATTAGTCCATCAACTTCCCCATTGCGCATTTTTTGAACCTTTCTTGTTCGTTTGGGATCATTAGAACAAACAGTATCGATCTTTATTTCATTAATATTTTTTTCAATACAATCCTTAACAAGTTCTAAATCAGTTATTTTAGGAACAAAAATCAAGAATTGATGTTTTTCTGGTAACTGTTTATTTAAAAATAACCGCAAGTATCTACTTAATTTTCTTCGCTTAACCAACTTCCTCCATCCGTACTGAATTTTCCATATTGGGACTGGCAGAGGATTTCCATGATATCTTTTTAATAAATAACTGGTACGAATAGCCCCAACTTTACTTTGCTTTAATAGACTTTTTCCTGGTGTTGCCGTTAAATAAATTAACGTTCCGTCATCTTTTTTTGCATTTTTTGTCGCGTAAATCAATTGTGGATTACCAGCATATGGAAACGCATCAACCTCATCCACAATCAATACATCAAACGCATTACGAAACCGCAATAACTGGTGGGTGCTGCAAATTGTAAACTGCGCATATTCATATGTCATTTCCGATTCACCATGTAATAGACAAATTCTGCTTGCCGGAAAGACTTCTTGAAACCTAGGATACAATTCATTACAAACATCTAACCTTGGGGAAGCAACGCATACACGCAATCCTTGTTTGAGAGCCAAATCAATACCTTCAAACAACATTTCAGTCTTCCCAGCACCCGTAACCGCCCATAATAGTAAAGTTTCATTGCTCTTGATCGCCTCAACAACGTCATCGGCACATCTTCTTTGATCCAACGTTAATTTTCCGTCCCAGGTCAGGTAGTCAACCCCTATTTTAAATAAATTAGGTTCAGGTAAGGTTCCTAACTTCACTAGAGTTGATATTCTTCCTAAATTAATACAATTACGACAGTAGAACTGTTGATTAGGTAGTATTGCAACTCGTCGATTTAGCCATGTACCACATCTTTCGCATATCACGTTTGGGTTGTTACCCTTAAATGGTTGCAAATATTGAACATTGTATCGCTGAACATCTCCACATAAAATTGGTACTAACCTGCCATAAAATTGCTTTTTTTCAAATTCGTCCATATAATTAAATACGTTTAAATCTAGGAGAAACTTTTTAAATGAGCAAAAATTCAATTACAGTTATAAAAAATGTTCAAATTGAACAAACCATTAAGAAATCGCGATTTATTTGTCGCTTAATTCCAGTTGAAACAGAAACTGCAGCAAAAAAGCTTCTTGAAGAAATCACAAAGAAAGAATCAAAAGCAAATCACAATTGTTACGCATATATTTTAGGTAACGACTCTAACATACAACGTGCATCAGACGACGGCGAACCATCTGGCACAGCAGGTGTTCCAATGCTAGAAGTTTTAAAAAAGGAAGAGCTCACCAACGTGCTTGCAATCGTTACTAGATACTTTGGTGGTATCAAACTGGGTGCCGGTGGTCTAATCCGAGCTTATGGATCTAGCGTTTCTCTCGCCGTTTCTGATGCTAGTCTTGCTAGATTAGTGCTTCAACAAATCATGCTAGTTACGATTGATTATAAAAACATTGATACCCTAAATTATTTCTTGCAACAACAGAATCTAACCACACTTAATTCACAATATTCTACTCAGGTTACTCTTTCAGTTCCTATATTGAAGGATAATATTTTAAATTTTAAAGAACAATTAACTGGTCTACTAAACGGTAATGTTTCTTTTAAAAATGGTCCGGAACAAATTATTCCAATTCAAATTTAACCTCAACTGATGCATAAAAATAAGGATTGTAGCAAATAATGTTTTGCTACAATCCTTATTTGAAATGAGTTACTCAACCCAGCTTCCTGTGGTTAGCCAAAAATAAAAACTATGACCAAGTCCGTCATAATTCTTATTTCCTGTTAATCCTCACAACCTAACTGGGTTGCTTCACTCTCTATTTTTTTGAAATGAGTTACTCAACCCAGCTTCCTGCGGTTAGCCAAAAATAAAAACTATGACCAAGCCCGTCATAATTCTTATTTCCTGCTAATCCTCACAACCTAACCGGGTTGCTTCACTCTCTATTTTTTTTAAAACGAGTTGCTCAACCCAGCTTCCTGCGGTTAGCCAAAAATAAGAACTATGACCAAGCCCGTCATAATTCTTATTTCCTGCTAATCCTCACAACCTAACCGGGTTGCTTCACTCTCTATTTTTTTTGCCTTCTATTTTTAACAACTCGACTAAGTGGTTCCTCTTGTTTGTTTTTAGTTGGCGCTTTTTGCGGATGTTCTCTTTCAAAATCTTGGCTCGCCTCTTGAGAAGTATTTGAACTAACAATCCTTCTAATCCAGTTCAAAACTGGAGTTCGATTTTCCCCAACCAACCCAATTGCTTCAACAAAAATTTCAATTCCAATTAAGATTCCGATCGTTAAAAAAACAGATCCCCAAATCGTTGATAATGGATAAAGTAGTGCAATAAATGAAAAAATAAGAGAAATTCCGTAAATAACTAAAACCGTCTGCCGATGAGTAAGTCCCATTTGCATTAATCGATGGTGCAAATGACGTTTATCGGCGTGTGAAATTGACTGGTTATTCAAGCGACGTCTTAACATTGCATAAACCGTATCCGTTATTGGAACACCGAGAATCATTAACGGAATAATTACAGAAATAAATGTCGCATTTTTTAATCCTGATAATGAAAAAACAGAAATCATAAAACCAATGAATAAAGCGCCTGTATCTCCCAGGTAGATTCGCGCAGGGAAAAAATTGTATGGCAGAAAACCAATCTCTGCTGCCACCAAAGTAAATATCATCACCACTACTAAAATATTAGTAGAGGGCAGGAAAAACAAACCCGTAAATCCTGTTGTAAATAAAGCAATAATTGACACTCCGGTTGCTAGCCCATCTAATCCATCTAATAAATTAATTGCATTAGTGATTGCTGCAATCCACAAAATTGTAACTGGAAATCCAATCCAACCAAGATTTAAAATTCCAAGGAATGGAAGGGTAATTGTGGTCATCCGTACGCCACCTAGGAAATAAACCTCAACCGCCGCCAGCAGAATACCAATCATTTTTTGATAGGGCTTTAATTCAACTACATCATCGATCATTCCTGTAATAATAATAATACACTGTCCCGCAAACATTCCCCAGAATTGAAACAACTTGTCTGGCGCAGTGGGAATCTGATTCCGCATCAACACAAACATTGTAAAATTGTAGGCAATAAAAATTGCAAGTCCCCCCATTGTGGGCATAGGAACTTTATTAACTCGTCGAGCTGATGGTTCATCAACTGCACCAATTAAAAAAGCAAAACGCCTCACAAACGGAGTTAAAACAGCAGAAATGATCATTGTTGCAAACAAGCTAACAATAATTTCAAATCGCATATTCATCCTCTTCTAAAAGTACTACTTTCATTATACAGAAAAAATTCATGATTTTTCAATTCAATATCATGTTTAAAGCAAAATAAACAAATTTAATGTAGCTTGTAGTTTTCAAAATGTTCTTTGCTTACTTAAATAATTTAATATTAGCACAATTAAATGAAAAGCCAGAACCAAAGTTGACGTTTAGAATTTTATTTCTAATCCAAATAATGAAATATGACGAACAAGTCACATTAAATCTCAAGGCAACAAAAGACCCCAAAAGATGAATAAATCCTCACCAATTGGGGTCAATGCAAAAACTGAAAAACTACGGGCCTATTAAATATAGACTCATCTAACTTTAGTCTTATTTCAAATGATAATTATACGTTGAAACAATAATATTTTCCCGAGAGTTTAAGGAAGCTCTTAACCTTAAAGCAGTTTGATTATGCAAGATATTCTGCCATGGCCTTCTTGGTACAAATTGTGGTACTAAGACCGTTGTTGTATAGTTTCGTTCCGCCGCACGTTTTGCAATTACGTCACAAAAACGAATTGTTGGATTTGTGATTGATCGATATGATGAATGGATATCCACAAAACGTACATCAGGATATTCTGCTTTAAACTCAATAGCCGTTTTATGTTCTTTTTCTGGATCAGAGTCAAATGAAACATGCATAGCAATAACGTAATCACCAATGGAACGTGCATAATTAATTGCTCCGGAGGTTACTTGAGTAACGTTGCTGACAAGCACTATGACCGTTGAGCCATCGTATTCATGTAATTTAACTTTTCCCTTTTCAACAAGTCTAAGCTGATCCGCAACAGCATTATAGTGCTGACGAATCTTATAAAACATTCTAAGGATAACAGGCATCACGATAAAGTAAGGCCATACATTACCAAAGTGAAGGAACAATAAACATAATACTAAAACAAAAGATAAAAAGGCTCCAAGGAAATTTGCTGACGATTTAAGCAGCCATCCTCTACCACGTTCTCTCATCCAATGAACAATCATACCTGATTGGGAAAGAGTAAATGGTACAAAAACTCCGATTGCGTAAAGTGGGATCAACAAGCTAGTCTTACCATGAAAAATTAGAATTAGCACGATCGCACCAGCAGCAAGCGAGATAATACCATTAGAATAACCCAAGCGGTCTCCGCGATCCATATATGCGTGTGGCATAAATTTATCCTTTGCCAGATTATAGGCCAACATTGGAAAAGCCGAAAATCCAGTATTAGCAGCAACCGCTAAAATCAAAGCCGTTGAAAGCTGAAGCATGTAGTATAAAATTCCGTGACCAAAAACCGATACACCAATTTGTGATAAAACAGTTTGCTTAGCGCTCGGGACAATCCCGCCATAATATGCTAAGACGGTAATACCCGCAAAAAAGACTCCAAGGATAAGTGCCATGATCGTAAGTGTCATTGCAGCATTACGTCGTTTAGGTTTCCTAAAGTTAGGTACGGCATTACTGATTGCCTCAACACCAGTCAGTGAAGACGAACCAGATGATAACGCCCGCATAAACAGGACAAATGTCATTCCAGGTACCGCTGTTCCGACAGCAGTTGCAGCGTGGTATACAGCTCGACCTGTAATAATATTAAAAAAGCCGAATGCAACCATCCCTGTGATCATAATGATAAAGAAGTACACGGGAATAGTTAAGAAGCTTGCCGACTCGCGCAAGCCGCGTAGATTAAGTGCCATAATGCCAAGTACAATCAAAATGGCAATTGGAACTTGATAGTTAATTAATGATGGAATTGCCGAAGTAATTGCTTCCGTTCCTGAGGTAACACTAACAGCAACTGTTAACATATAGTCAACCAGTAACGATCCCCCAGCAACCAAACCCGCCGAAGTTCCCCAATTAGTACTGGCAACAGCATACGCTCCTCCACCAGATGGGTAAGCATTAATGATTTGTCGGTATGAAACCCCAATTGCAAATAACAGGGCCAAAACAATAGCAGCAATTGGCAATGAATACCATGTTGCCGCAGCAGACAATACAACCAAAACTGATAGTATCTCTTCAGTACCATAAGCAACGGATGAAAGTGCATCGGACGACAAAAGCGCTAAAGCCCTAAATTTAGTTAAAGCTTGTCCCCCCTCCTCTAAAGTTTTCAGGGGTTTACCAATTAAAATTCGTTTCAAATACGAAAACATTCCTTGATCTCCGTTCTAAGATAATAATGCAATAGAAATTTTACTCTAATTAGTGATGATTAGCTAGTACTTTCTAAATCATTCCAGACTAGCCCATTTGGTCTTACTTTTCATAATCACAATAATTCTATTTCATTCTTCTTATAAAAATCTTCCTACATGCATAATAACTCAAATCTGTTTAACTTGTGCACTTAAGATATATTTCAATATACAAAAAGGACTACAAATGGCAAATTCCATTCGCAGTCCTTAATAATTTAAAATCTATTTATCCTTACATCATGCCCATTCCGGGGTTGGCCGGAGCGGCTGGTGCATCATCTTTACCTGGTAAATCAGCAACAACGGCTTCTGTTGTCAATAGGAGTGCTGATACACTTGCTGCATTTTGTAATGCTGATCGGGTTACCTTCGTTGGGTCAACAATTCCAGCTTCGATCATGTCTACCCACTGATCGTTTGCGGCATTGTAACCTACTCCTGGCTTTTCACTCTTCAAACGTGTAACAATAACTGATCCTTCTTCACCAGCATTTTCAGCAATTTGGCGAACAGGTTCTTCGAGCGCACGACGTACAATATTAACACCAGTAAGCTCATCGCCAGTAGCATCAATATCATCTAGTGCGGGAATGACATTAATTAAAGCAGTACCACCACCAGAAACGAATCCTTCATCTACTGCTGCACGAGTAGCATTTAATGCATCTTCAATACGATACTTCTTTTCTTTAAGCTCTGTTTCAGTTGCAGCACCAACACGAACCACAGCAACGCCACCTGCGAGTTTAGCCAAACGTTCTTGCAACTTTTCCTTATCAAAGTCTGATGTCGTTTCAGCAATTTGTTGCTTCAACGTTGTAACACGCTCAGCAATTTGTTCCTTACTTCCAGCGCCTTCAACAACTGTTGTATCATCCTTAGTTACTGTAACTTTATTAGCTTGTCCAAGTTGTTCAATTGTTGCATCCTTCAAATTCAAGCCAAGATCATCCGTAATTACAGTACCACCAGTTAAGATAGCAATATCCTCAAGCTGATCTTTGCGACGATCTCCAAAACCAGGAGCTTTAACGGCAACTACATTGAATGTTCCACGCATCTTATTCAATACCAAAGTTGGTAGTGCTTCACCAGTAATATCATCCGCAATAATTAATAGTGAACGACTTTGCTCAACAACCGACTGAAGCAAAGGTAAAATATCTTGAATGTTACTAATCTTTTTATCTGTAATTAAGATATAAGGATTGTCAAGGTCAGCTTCCATCTTATCATTATCAGTTACCATGTATTGTGACATGTATCCACGATCAAATTGCATACCTTCAACAACGTCTAAACTTGTGTCAACACCACGCGATTCTTCAATCGTAATAACACCATCATTGCCAACCTTTTCCATAGCATCTGCAATTAACTTACCGACTTCTGGATTAGCTGATGAAATTGAAGCGATCTGTGCAATGTCATCCTTTGTCTTAACTTCGTGTGACATTTTGTGTAATGCTTCAACCGCTTTACTTGTTGCTTTTTCAATTCCACGACGAATACCAACAGGATTTGCACCTGCGGTAACATTCTTCATACCTTCATTAACAATTGCTTGGGTCAAAACCGTTGCAGTTGTTGTTCCGTCACCAGCAATGTCATTTGTCTTTGATGCAACCTCAGAAACCAACTTAGCTCCCATATTTTCGAAATGGTCTTCTAACTCGATTGCCTTTGCAATTGTTACACCATCATTAGTAATTGTTGGTGAACCATATGATTGTTCGAGAACCACGTTACGACCCTTTGGACCGATTGTTGATTTAACTGTGTCAGCAAGTTGATCGACACCTTTTAACATTTTTGTACGAGCATCTTCTGAAAATTTAATCTCTTTAGCCATCTTAAAAAATTCCTCCCCAATAGTAATTAGTCGATTACGGCAATTAAATCTTTTTCGTGTACTACTAAGTACTTATTATTTTCAAATGTTACTTCTGTTCCTGAATATTTGTCGTAAATAACCGTATCACCTGTTTTAACGCTCATTGGTAGTTTTTCACCATTATCAAGAACCAAACCGTCACCAACAGCAACTACTTTACCAGTTTGCGATTTCTCTTTAGCATTACTTGCTAAAACAATTCCACCAACAGTTTGTTCCTCTTCTTCTTTTACTTCTAAAACAACGCGATCACCTAAAGGTTTTAACACGTCAATCCCTCCAGTACTAAGTTTTTATTTTTAGCACTCAAACACCTCAAGTGCTAACTACAATGACCACTATAATCATTATTAGAACAGAATGCAAGTATTTTTGACCATTATTAACCAAACTATCACGGTAAGCCTCTACTATGTTATACTGACATGCATAATAAAGGAGATTAATGTAATATGAAACTTTCAAAAAGCTCGCTTCTAATTTTAATTACGTATTTCTTTATCTTTTTTCTTCCCTCAATTTTAATTTCTTTTTTCAATCTTGGAAAATATTATATTCCCATCCAAACTCTGGATTATTTACTAGGCGCGGTTCTACTGTCCACGATTGCTCTTCAAACTACCGAATTAAATTCAATAGAATATGGACGTAAGCCGTTCATTAATGCTATTTTTTGGGGTGTAATCGGACTTGGCTTAATTCTACTTCTTCAATTTATAATCAATCTTCTTACTATTGCTTCTGGAGCTAGCACTACTTCTCAGAATACTCAAACATTATTGACACTTGCTAAAACCAACTCATTCTTTATATTTGCAATCACAATTGGCGCTCCAATCATGGAAGAATTAGTCTTTAGAAAGGTTTTGTTTGGTAATCTAAGTAATCTTCTAGGGTGGAATAATACTAACCTTGGTTTAGTTATAACCGCATTGATATCAAGCCTGGCTTTTGCATTCATGCATTCAGACGGCCACATAATACTTTATGCTTCGATCGGATTGCTCTTTTGTTGGCTGTATAATCGAACAGGGCGTATTCAAACATCGATGATTACCCATATGCTAATGAATTCTTTAATTGCCATTAGTGCAATATTTATGAAATAACAGATATTATAAAGTTTTCCATTTCACAATTTAAAATAAAAACGCCTTAAACTTAATTCCGAGCCATACTAAAATGGTTTCAGAAATAAGCCTAAGGCGTTTTTTTTATTCAACTACTTTTAAAATTTCATTCAGTAACTTTTTACGATCTTCTTCATCCTCGATAAAACTTGTCATACAAACCAAGCCTTGGCGTTTTGCAATATCAAAAGCAATCACCCCGGTCGGACTTTGCATGTAGAACAGTCCCTTATTTGAGCGTGATCTCCGCCAGCCAAGTGACTGTCCATCCTCATCAAACTTCTGTAAAAGGGTAAAAATCTGAGGATCCAATATTTCCTTACCTTGATAATTACCGCGTTGCAACATCATTTCAACAAAGACGGTTAAATCGTTCAATGTTGAAAACAAGCCGGAATAACCACTTTCACCATTCAGAATTAATCCTTGGTAGTCTTCAACTTGACCTTGAATTTGCCCTCTTTTGGCGTCTTTTCGAGTTGGCACAAAGCGAATTTTTGGTCGATTTAAATTATAACCAGTGTTAGTCATAGCTAAGGGATATAAAATATGGTCTTGAACACTTCGATCAATTGAACCGTCAGTTGATCGAATAATCAACCCCAGTAGAATCATATTGAGCGGCGAATGTTGGACATGATCTCCTGGTTTGAAATCGAGATCAATATCATATAAAACATTTACAAATTCAAGTCCTGTCATATTTGATGCACTTGGAATTTGTACTGGTAAACCGCTTTGTTGCGATAACAAATGCCAGATATTAATTTCTGCATGGGAGAAGCCTGGTAAGTATTTAACAACCGGATCCCGAAAACCAATCTCTCGAATGGCAAGTAACTGAAAAATACGAGTAGTAGTGGCTACACTCTGTGTCAAACTGCCCAAATCGTAGATCATTGAAGGATCCAACGCAATATTTAACTCATCATCACCTTGAACACCTTCAAAACGCATCTCGATCTCTTCTTGAGAAATCAAACTATACGACGCCCCAAAAATAACACCATTATCAATTGCTGTCTGAACTGCTTGATGAATTTGATGAAGTTTATCTGTCATAATTTTCTCCTATTTTTCAGCATGCTCCGCCCATTCAAACTCTAGGCTCGGCTCTGCATTTAATGTCAAGTCGTCACTAACCACACCGTACTGATAAGCTACATAGCCTGCAGCTCCTACCATTGCTCCGTTATCTCCGCAAAGTTCAATTGGAGCCAGTACAAGATCCAATGTTGGAAAAGAGTTGCGGATGTCACTACTAAGTCGTTCGCGTAATCCTTGATTTGCTGCAACCCCCCCAGCTAAAATCAATTGTCGAATGTCGAATTCCTCACAAGCCCGTAAAGTTTTTTTAACAATAACATCGATAACACTTTGTTGGAAACTTGCAGCTAAATCGTTATGATTCAGCGTTTTGTTTACTTGTTCCGCATTATGAACCGTATTAATAAAAGCACTCTTCAAACCGCTAAAACTAAAATCAAAGTTTTCTTCATTCTGCATGGCTCTTGGAAAATGAAATGTATCCTGGCCATGATGCGCCATTTGATCAATTTCTTTCCCAGCCGGATACTTCAGGCCCATTACCCTACCGATCTTATCGTAGGCTTCACCTGCAGCGTCGTCGCGTGTTTCTCCAATAATTTGAAACTCATTCTCACGTGGCATATATACTAACTCAGTATGACCACCCGAAACTAACAGTGCTAAAGATGGAAAAACAATTGGCTTCACAAAACGTGCTGCATAAATATGACCAGCCATATGATTAACTGGAATTAACGGTAAGTTATTCGCATATGCAAATGCTTTAGCCGCTGTCACCCCGACTAGCAAAGCTCCAACCAATCCTGGACCATAAGTGACGGCTACAGCATCAAGATCTTCTTTTTTGATCTCTGCTTTCTGCAAAGCTGCACTAATACATATTGTGATTTGCTCAATATGGTGACGACTAGCCACTTCCGGCACAACTCCACCAAATCTCTGGTGGCTGCTGATCTGCGTGGCGATAATATTAGATAAAATAACCGATCCATCCTGTACTACTGCTACACTTGTTTCATCACAACTAGACTCAATAGCTAATATATATCTACCTATCACCATCGTATCCTCCTCGCCATTTTTGTAAGTTTAAGGACATATCAATCGCGTCCTCATGATCGCCAAAATAATAACGCTCTTTAATTCCGGTTTTTTCGAATCCAATTTTTAAATAGAGGGCTTGTGCGTTTAAATTACTTTTTCGTACCTCTAATGTGACTGTTTTGTATTGTGCATGATGTGCTTTTTTAATTATCGCTTCAATTAAAAAGGCACCAATTCCGCGGTGCTGAAAAGAAGGTTCTACTGCAACATTGGTTATGTGGGCACGCTTAGTCCGATCATCAAATGACGATCCAATAAAAGCAATTAGTTGATCATTTTTTCTAACAACTAAATACAGACGGTCAAACTTGCGTCGTAACTCATTTGCAAACGCTGCACGATCCCACGGTGTTTGGCCATCATAAACCGTCCGTTCAACTTCTAAAATTTCTGGGATATCGGTAAACATTGCTTGTGCTACAAAATATGGTTCCTTTTCAATATTCACATTGTGACGTTTGATTTCAAAAGCTTCTTCCCGTAACCTTCCAGTTCGATTGAAGAAATTTGATTTAACCCACTTAATCCATTCGTTTAACATACGATTCTTTTTTCAGCTCCTGTGGATGACTTGTCTCCCATGTTCTCTCTGCCTCAGTTTTTCTAAGGTAGTTGGGAATAAAACTAAATACATTTTCTAATTCTTGCTTTTGAAATCCTAATAGTCCTAAAGCAAAGGCATTCGGCAAATTGTTTAAGCGGTTAGAATGTTCCGCAATTACTTTTAAAGTGTCTTCAATCTCCAATTGGAATTTATCAAAATCAGTCGAAATAAAGTAAACTGATTTACCTAAACCATTTAGAAAATGTAGGAGATCTTTCATTGCGATATGCTGATCTGCTTGAATAGTTTTAAGCTTCTCCCCGCTCTTTTCATAGACACCCGCGAAAACATTTTTTTGTCGTGCGTCAAAGAATGGAACCACAATGCCATCAACAGGCGCATTCAAAACTAACATTTCAAGGCTCGAAATACCAACCAACTCTGCATCGATCGTTTCTGCTAACGTTTTAGCAGTCGTTACCGCAATTCTCAGCCCAGTATAGGATCCAGGGCCTTCTGCCACCACAATTCGACCGATACTTTGAATATCGACACTAGCGCTTTTTAGCACATGGTCAATAACCGGCATTAACTGTACGCTGTGGTTTCGCTTAATATTTGTTGTCTGCATACTCAATAAGTTCTGATCCTCAAGTAAGGCAACCGATAAAGCTTGGTTTGAGGTATCAAATGCTAAAATCTTCATTGTTCACTCTCCAATTCATCACTTCATATTACCATAAAATCCATTGCTTCATACTATTTAGATTTAAACAATATTGATTGAATAAAGTACATTAATTTTTTTAAATATTTTTAAAAAGGGAATGAAATATGACTGCGATCTAAATTTAATTTCCGAACTAAATAGTAAAAATGCGAGAAATAAGTCAACAGATTCCGCTTAAACATAAGGGCCAAACGATGATATCACATCATCATTTGGCCCTTATTCCTAATGCTTGTCATTTTTCGACTTATGTCTCGCTCTTTAATTTGAATTATTTTCGATCAGCGTAGCCTTTAGGATGCTTTTGAGTCCAATTCCAAGCTGTTTTGATAATTTCTTTAACATCATCATACTTAGGATTCCACCCTAACACTGAACGAGCCTTTGAACTATCAGCAATTAATGAATCCGGATCACCTGCACGTCTTGGTGCAACAACTGCAGGAATTTCTTTGTTGGTTGCTTCACGAGCCGCTTCTAACATTTCTTGAACAGAAAAACCAGACGATGAACCAAGATTAAAAACATCACTGCTATTTCCATCTTTTAGATACTTAATTGCAAGAATATGAGCATCTGCCAAATCAAGAACATGAACATAGTCTCGTACATTGGTTCCATCAGGCGTATTATAATCATTTCCATAAATTTGCAACTTCTCGCGCGTACCAAGGGCTACTTGTAAAATAATTGGTACTAAATGTGTCTCTGGTCCATGATCTTCCCCAATTGAGCCATCTGGATCAGCTCCGGCAACATTAAAGTATCGCAAGGCAACAAATTTAATTCCGTACGCTTCATCCGCCCAATGAATGATCTTTTCCATCATTAACTTACTTTCACCGTAGGGATTAATCGGTTTAGTAGCGTCAACTTCTGAAATTGGAGACTTTTCTGGGACACCATAAGTTGCAGCAGTTGATGAAAAAATAATCCGTTTTACATCATGATCACGCATTGCTTCAAGCAAAGTAATCATGCCACCAACATTATTGTCAAAATACTTCAGGGGTTTTTCCATTGATTCCGGGACAATCGAATAAGCAGCGAAGTGGACAACTGTATCAATTGCTTCTTTTTCAAAAAGCCCGTCCAAAAATGATCTATCTCTTATGTCACCCTTATAAAACTTGGCTTTATCATTGATAGCTGCTCGATGTCCTCTTGATAAATCATCAGCAACAACCACTTCTTCGTCATTTTCTACCAGTCGTTTCACCATATGAGAGCCAATATAACCAGCTCCACCGATCACTAGAATACTCATAATTACCTCCAATTATTTTGCTTATTATTCAATGAAATAACTCTTTACCGTATTTTACTCTAAATATGATTGCCACTCAATATTTGCCTCTGTACAAAGAGTATCGTCCACAAAAATCTTATGATTAGTTCTAAAATCTCCCTGAGATCCAGACCTGATTGCTTTACTGTTAATCATTGCTCCCGGTTGAACTTCCACATGATAACGAACATTAACTTCACTTGGAAAATTATTAGTCAATACCTCATCATCCAGCGTATTGATCATCCATTCAAAGTATCTGGAATTATTCACATGTCGATTTTGATCAATATCTAAATAACGGACCGAATATTGATGGGATAATTTTTCCCCATCCTCAGGCTCAATAATCTTTGGTAAACGAATAATTTGTTTAACTTCTTCAGATTCGTATGGTTCCAAGATCTCTGGGATCAATTTTTGCATTTTACGTTTTTGGAGATCCATCATTACAAAAATCGAAGTTGCGTGAACTAATTCATTGCCTTCTTTATCACTAATCCAAAAATCACGCTGACAAAAGTACGCATTATGATTAATGGCTTCGGTCGAAATGGTCACTTCTTCATTAATCTTAGGCATTTTTTTTATTTTTATTTGATATTGAGTAACAACCCAACCTAATCCCGTTGTACTCATCTTCTTAGGACCAACGCCCAATAATTCGCTTTGATCCTCAGAAGCTAAAACCATCATATTTACTAACATGGGAAGAGTTACATGTGCATTCTGATCTCCCTCATAATATAAAATACGATGTTTTTCTGAAAAATTTTTCCCTGCCATTTGTAATACCTAATCTCCTTAACCTAGTTCATGAAAAATATTGTAAACATCTTGCTTTACCATGCCACGTAGCTTTGCAACCTTTTTTATCGCTTGATTGGGTTTTATATCCTCTTCATCAATAATTTTTTGAACATGATCTCTAATTGGTAATTCTAGATCAGCATTCCTTTCAATCAGATCCTCCCCACTTTTTTCAAGGATAATTACAAATTCTCCCCGAATCTCATTGTTTTGGGTCCATTCAAACACTTCACCAATAGTTCCTCTTACAAATTCTTCATAGCGTTTCGTGAGTTCGCGAGCAAGTGTAATTTTTCGATCATCATCAAAAGTTTCTTTAAAATTCTGAATTGTTTTTGCTAAACGATGTGGTGCTTCATAAAAAATTAGGGTGTGATTCACATCAGATATTTTTTTTAAAACTTCTTTTTGTTCTTTTGTTTTTCTTGGGAGAAAACCATAAAATTCAAATGGTTGTGGATCAATTCCAGAAGCTATCAAAGCTGTAATACCTGCACTAGCTCCTGGTAATGGAACAACCGGTATATCAACATCAATCGCTGCCATCACCAAATCATGTCCTGGATCACTAATTGAGGGCATTCCTGCGTCAGAAACTTGCGCAATGTTGATGCCATTTTTAAGCTTTTCAATTACTTCAGGTATTCTTTTTTCAGAACTAAATTCATGGAAACTCAATTGTTTAGTTTTAATTTCAAAGTGGTTAAGAAGTTTTTGTGTATTTCTAGTATCCTCTGCAAGAATTAACTCAACTTCCTTTAGAACCTCAACCGACCGAAACGTCATATCAGCTAAATTACCAATTGGTGTTGGAACCAAATACAGCGTACCATCTTGATGCTCCTGAAAACTTTTCTGTGATAACATACTCTCTCCTAGCGATCCCCATAAATGATGGTGACACAAAAGGCACACTCTTCATTTTCAGGACGACGTTTTCCAAACCACTCGTTACAAACATGATATCCGCCCGAGTACAGTTTTTCTAAATTCTTTCTTGATTTTGATAATCCATGTTCAGTACTTCCGTGCTTTTTCAATGTTTTTTTAGAAATTCTCTTACCCAGTTCTTCTCGCAAATTTTGGTTTTCGATCTCTAATTCGGCATTTTCTTCCAGGACCTCAACCATTTCTTCCTGTAGACTTCGCAATTCGGATAAATGTTCTTCGGTTGCTGATGTTAATTGACTGATTTTTTCAAATAATTTTTGCTTATCCAAATTACTTCCTCCTTTATTTAAAGGCCTGGCACAGGTTTATCGTAGCCGTTTCCAATATTGTTTGAAAACCTATATTACTTTGTAATTTATTAGGCATCAGCAACAATATATCCATTGCCTGCAAACAGGTTGCCAATGTTTGCCCTTTTGCTATTTCTTCAATTTCAGACTGATACTGTCTAAAAACACTTTCTTGCTCTCCCGCCTTTATTCGCATTAAATCACGCCCATATAATATCATTAGGCTTAGTATTGTATCTTGGTGGAACCTATCCATTCCAAGCATGACTAATCTGGTTTGGACCTCAACGAAGGCCTCCATATCACCTCTAGTTACCAAAGTAAACCACCGATATACTCTTGTAACAGCGTTTTCAATCCATTCATCTTCGATTAAGATCTTTGCCTCATCATTACTATTTGTCAGTTCAGACAAAACATTAACAACCGCATCAGATGCACCTAATTTTGCAAATTCCACTTTTATTGTCTCGTTTGAAAGCGGATTTAATTCAATTACTTCAGTTCTCGAAATAATTGTTGGTAGCATTAAATTACGATTCTCAGTTAGTAAAAAGGCAAAAACGTTTCCAGTTGGTTCCTCTATAAACTTCAAAAGGCTATTAGATGCACTTGTTGTCATTTTATTTGCATCCAAAATGATGAAAACCTTTTGAGTTCCCTCAACACCACTCTTAGAAAATTCAGACTTCAAGAATCGAACTTGATCAACTTTAATCGTTTGACCATCAGGTGCAACCTCAACAACATCTGGATGCTCTTTATTTAGAATTCGCTGGCACTCAAAGCATTTTCCACAGGGACGTCCGTTTTGCAAATTGTTGCAAAAAAGACGCATTGCAATCCATTCTGCGACCTCCTGTTTACCAACACCTGTATTCCCAGTTAATAGGTAGGCATGCGCCAACTGCTTTTTTTCAATAATCCGCTGAAATCGATCAACAATAATCGGTTGGAGTTCTTCTGCCTTCAAAATATCTTCTTCTACTTTCTAAAAATGTGTGAATTTATCAACAGGCAACACAAACACTGTTGCTCCCCCAACCTGAACCTTAACAGGAAAAGCAGTTGTCCCCTCCATACTAACATCCATATTAACCGGAGGTGTCATGAATTCGTCTCGAGCATGACTTGCATCCTTGATCAGGGCTAAAGCATCATCAACTCGCTCTTCTTCAATTCCAATCATAAAGGTAGTATTACCTGATTGTAAAAAGCCACCTGTTGTGGATAACTTAGTAGCACGAATATTATTATCAACAAATATATCACTTAAACGATTTGAATCCTTATCTTGTACAATTGCAATTATTAATTTAGTTGCCATATCTATTTATCCTCTCAATCTTGAATGAAGTTGCTCTTCTAGTAAAATGCGTACATCATGCTGAACCACTTTTTCCTCTTGATTTGCATTGATAACTTTAATTCTATCAGGATATTGTCTTGCTAAAGCAAGATACGCTTCACGCACCCGCTTATGAAAATCTAGTTTTTCAAGGTCTAATCGATTAATTTCATTTTTACGATGATTCATAATTCGCTTCAGACCAACCTCAGACGGCACATCAAGGTAAATTGTCAAATTTGGTAAGATTCCTTCTGTTGCAAACAAGTTCATTTTGTAGACATCATCCGTTCCAATTTCTCTACCAGCGCCTTGATATGCCACTGAACTATCGACATAACGATCGCAAAAAACAACCGCATTACGTTGAAGAGCCGGAATTACTTTCTCAACTAAGTGCTGTCTTCGTGCCGCTGCATATAACAACGCTTCCGTTCGACGATCCATCATAGTATTTTGAGGATCCAGAATTAATTTTCTGATCGCTTCTGATATAGGGTTACCACCTGGTTCCCGTGTAACTACTAATTCCCCGCTTATTTCCTTTTCAAAATAAGCTACCATTTCTTTTAAAACCGTTGTTTTCCCTGCTCCATCTGGTCCTTCAAAAGAAATAAATTGTCCGTTCATGTACTATTGTCACTCCAATTTAAATTCAAATACGCTTTAATTCTACTTTAGATTTTATAGCCTGTCCACGCACTAAAAAATCAAAATATCATAAAAGTTGCTAACAAATCCAGTTATCTTAAAGGCAAAACTGATTAGTGTTTTTATTAACTTTTATTAAGATATTTTACCTACATTTCAGTTCTTCCCTCTACAGCTTTATATAAAGTCATTTGATCCGCATATTCAATGTCACTTCCAACAGATAACCCATGTGCTAATCTTGTAACCTTAATTCCCGACGGTTTAACCAATCGTGCTAAATACATCGCGGTTGCTTCACCCTCAGGAGTTGCATTAGTTGCAATAATCACTTCTTTAATTGCTTCATTATCCTGAAGCCGTTTTAATAAACTTGTGATATTAATATCTTCAGGTCCCTTTCCTTCCATCGGAGATAGGACACCGTGTAGAACATGGTATAATCCGTGATATTCCTTCATTTGTTCCATTGACATTACGTCTTTAGAATCTTCAACAACTAAAACAGTATTTTGATCGCGCGAAGGATCTGAACAAATTTCACAGGGATCTTCCTCCGTAATATTGCCACAAATACTACAGAAATGTAGATTTCTTTGAACATTTATCAATGATTTAGCAAACTCAGTCACATCGTCACCCTGCATATCTAAAGTAAAGAATGCTAACCGAGTTGCCGTCTTATAACCAATCCCTGGCAATTTCATAAAGCTATCAATTAATTTTGCAATTGGTTCTGGATATTGCATCTATTCCGCCTCAACTAACTTTTAATAAATCATACTAAATAAAAAGTTCTGTAAAAGAAAATTGCTTTATAACGAATACTTCAAAGAATCGTTTTAAGCTAATTCCAAACAGAACTTATCTATCCACAGATTAACAGTTTTTACATTCCTGACATGCCCTTGGTATACTTCCCCATTGACTGATCGGTTTCTTTTTTTATTTTGGCCATTGCATCATTAACAGCAGCCACAATGAGGTCTTGCATCATATCAGGATCATCTTCATCAATAGCTTCTGGTTTAATATCAATATCCTTCATCAGATGGTTACCAGTAAACGTAACCTTAACCAATTCATCAGGTGCTACGCCAGTAAATTCTGTTTCATCCAAACGATCTTGTTCTGCCGTCACCTGCTTTTGCATTTTTTGCATTTGACGCATCATATTTTGCATATTGCCCATTCCACCACGCATAATTCTACCATCCTTAATCATTTTTTATTTCAATATTTTCAGAGCCAAAGAGTTCGACCGCTTTATCTATAATTTCACTGTTTTTTTCAACAGGCTGTTCAACACCAGTTTCAGGCCCATCAACTTGCTCCTTCTGGCTTCCAACTGAGTGATTTTTAAGAAAACCTGCTCTAACCTCAGGCCACTCTTCAACTGTAACATATGCTATTTTAAACTCGGAACCAGTTAGCTTCGCAAGATTAGCTTCCATCTCGCTTCTTAAACTATCATTATCAACTGCCTTTTCGAAAAGAAAATCATAATCAAAGGCAACTACCACACCTTCTTTGCTTGCTGCCACAGGTTTAGAAACATGCATTAATGCCCTCTGAGTCACACTTAACATATTCATTAAATCGCGCCACAAATTTTGCATTTCATTTAAATTATCCTTGGTAGCCGCCTCTAATATTGGATAAATCTTAGTCAAATTAGCAGGTGTCCTTGTAGTTTTTTTACTTTTCTTAGGGACACTATTTTGAGGCCTCAACGTTTGTTTGGTATGCGGCTGACTTTCCGTTCCAATTTTAACCTGTTTAATTTGTTGCTGTAAATTTTGAACCTGCTTCTTTAATTCTTCAACTTCAGATGACTGAACTGTGCTAACAGAATCAGTGCTTTCGCTATTTCCGCTTGAGCGATTGCATAGTTTAATCGTCAATACTTCTAGGTAAACATCCGGATGAGTAGTAAATCGCATCTGCTGAGTAATCATGTTTAATGTATCAATCATGCCATATAATTCTTCACTTGTAACCTGTTTAGCGGATTCAATAAACTGCTCTGAAAGTTCTCCAAGATTTTGCTCTTCCACTAGGGCTGGATCTTGTTGATATAATAGCAAATTACGCAGTTCAACAATTAAATCTTCACCAAAACGTTGCCCGTCTTTACCTTCAGCAAGAATCTTATGAAGTGTTTCTAACGCTAGAGAAGTCTGCTTACTAAAAATTTGTGTTAAGTATTGATTTAAAAGTTCTTCGTTAACGCTACCAGTTACCAATAAGGCGTTTTCTAAAGTAACTTCATTATCCCCGAATGAAAGTACCTGATCAAGAATACTCAAGGCATCCCTCATTCCACCTTCTGCAGCCCTAGCCACTACTCTCAAAGCACTTGGATCGTAATCAACCTTTTTTTGATCTAAGATGTAGACCATTCGATCGTAACTTTCCTGAGCTGAAATTCTTCGAAAATCAAAACGTTGCGTTCTCGAAATGATAGTCAACGGGATTTTCTGAGGTTCGGTTGTCGCGAGCACGAAGATAACATTAGCAGGTGGTTCTTCTAGTGTTTTCAATAAGGCGTTAAATGCTCCTGTTGAAAGCATATGCACTTCATCAATAATGTAAACCTTGTAGTCTGCTTCCGTGGGTGCATACTTAGCCTTGTCACGAATATCGCGAATCTCTTCTACACCATTGTTTGATGCAGCGTCAATCTCAATAACATCATTCAAACTACCATTATTAATGGCACGACAGGTAATACACTCATTACAAGGTTCACCATCTTTTAGAAAGTGACAATTTACTGCTTTTGCAAAAATCTTAGCAGCCGAAGTTTTACCAGTTCCTCTCGGCCCGGTGAAAAGGTATGCATGACTAATCTGTTTGGTTATAAGGGCATTCTTTAATGTTCTAGTTACAACCTCTTGTCCAACCATGTCACCAAAGTTCTGAGGACGCCACACTCGGTATAACGCTTGATAACTCATCTGCATTTCCTTTCAATTCATTAATTAAAAGAGGCCTGGACCAAAACAAAATGTTTTGCATCCATGGCCTCATCTTTATTTCTGAGATATTAAGTCTCAGAATTCATTATCTCAATAACTTAAGGCACAAACCGAAGTAAACTTAGTGCTGCTTCCTTCCGGATCTGACACGATTCGTAAATTCGACCTTGCCTTAAGGCCTTACGGCAATAACTATGATACTTGAAATTCAAAAAAAATGCTACTATTTTACTTATTTTTTTTTCGTTTTTCTCGAATTTCTTTAAAAAATTGTTTCATAAGATTGGCAGACTTTTCTGCTAATATTCCTTCTTCAACTGTTACCTGATGATTTAAACGATCATCTTCTAAAACATGATATAAACTTCTAACCGCTCCAGCCTTGGGATCGCGTGCGCCAAAATAAACCGATGGAATTTGAGCATTAATAATTGTCCCACTACACATTAAACATGGCTCAATCGTCACAAACAATTGACAATCCCATAAACGCCAGCTATGCAAATATTCACAAGCCTCTATAATCGCTAATACTTCAGCATGCATAGTTGCATCCTGTCCATGTTCCCTAAGATTATGCCCTCTCCCAATGATTTCACCGTTTTTTACAACAACAGCCCCAATTGGTACTTCATCAATTAGTCTCGCATTATTTGCTTCTTCCAAGGCCTCTAGCATATAATTTCTAATTTCTTGCTCATTTAATTCAGTCATTTCACACTTCTTATTATGTAATATCCTTTATCTTTCTTAATAACTTCAGCATTACCAAAAATTCCCATCATTAGTTTCTTAGCAGAAGGTGCCCCCTGCTTCTTCTGTAAAACTATCACAAGTTGCCCACCTTGAATTAGGTGGGAGTAACTTTCTGTTAACATCTCATCAACTACCTTTTTACCAGCTCGCACAGGCGGGTTTGTAACTATCGATGTAAAATCATGATCTTTAATTCCTTCAAAAACACTAGACTCAAATATTTTAGTTTGTTTTTCAACGCCGTTCGCAATAGCATTCCGCTTAGCAAGACCTAAGGCTCGTGAATTAACATCCGTCATTGTAACTTCAAAATTAGGATTGCTCTTCGCAATTGAAATACCAATTGGACCATAACCGCACCCCATATCTAGCACTTTTTCATTTACTAATTTGAATTCAATCGCATTAAGTAACACTCTGGTACCATAATCGACCGTTTTTTTAGAGAAAACACCACTATCTGTAAAGTGCAACACAAAAGTTAGACAAAATTGAATATTTTTAAACTGCTAAGGCATGTTCCCTGTATTCGCAGGGAGTCATGCCTTTTGTTTTCTGTGATATCCGTCGATTGTTAAACCAATCGACGTAATTCTTTGTGATTTCCTTGAATTCTCCAATATCTTTACACTGTGGAAATCCATTAAGACATTCTGTTTTAAGAAGATGAAAGAAGCTTTCAATTGGCGCATTATCAAGACAGTTTCCCTTACGAGACATGCTTTGTATAAATTTTTTTTCGGAGAGTTTATCGGTATAGTAATTCAATTGATAATGCCAACCTTGATCTGAATGAATTATTGGTTTTATTCCTTCCGGAATATTTTCTGTGAGTTCATCGAGTGTATCCATAATTAGTTTACTGTTAGGACCATTACTTACTTGAAATGCTAAAACTTCCTTGCTTGCTTCGTCAGTAATAGCTGAAACGTAAGCCCACTTAGTATCGGCCAAGCGTACTTGTGTAACATCGGTATGTAATACTTTGAAAGGTACGGTTTCATTAAAATGCTGATGTAGAACGTTACGGGCCACTTTTCCAACTGTACCTTTATAAGATGAATATCTACCATTTCTGTGGCGGTTATAAAGGCTTACTTGAACATTTAATTCATCCATCAAACGACGCACTACGGCGTCTGATAGATGGATATCTAATTTAATGAGCTCTTCTTGAACGCGACGATAACCGTAGGTTAGACGTCCGCGATATCTTCCGCTTTCGGCAATTTTTAGTATCTCTACTTTTACATCTTCATACTTATCTACATAATTTTTGATACGTTTACGTTCATCATGATAAGTCGCTTTCTTAAGTCCAATGGTCTTAAGAATATCGCCGACTTTATACCGGTTAGATTTCGGAAGAGACTCTTGTTCGACCCTGATCTGATCAACTATTTGTGTTTTCTTTCGTCCTTTGAGGTTCCGAACAGGGTCATTGATTTTTTTAAGATTTCGTTCTCCAATTTTGCATCATATAATTCTTGATTCTTTTTCGTCAATTCTTCACGAAGTTGATCGATTTCGTTCTTGTTTACTAACTTACGTAATTTCTTCTGATTATGTTTCACTTTGGTTTTTCTGCCTTTCGGATGAGGCTTCAAGGCTTCTATACCATACTGATTGAAGGCTGTCCTCCAAAGACTGATTTGACAAGAATTAACATCAAATTTTGCGGATACTTCGGCTAAAGTTTCATCATGAGTTTGATAGTAGTTTATCACATCAACTTTAAACTCAACTGAGAAACTTCGTTTAACTCTTCTTCGTTTAAGAGCGTCTGCGCCGCTCAAACGAAAGTTTTGTATCCATCTACCTACTTGTATTCGAGGCAAGTTACGTTTCTTTGAAAGAAGACTGATACTAATGTCACCTTGAAGATATTCACTAACGACTTCTGCTTTTAATTCTGAACTATATTTGACCATAGAAAAAGTGCTCCATAACTATTAGATTTCTTGTCTAACAATTATGGAGCACTTTATCTGTTGTGAACGTAAAAAAATTTTTTTTAAGCTCAAAAGTCCATGTTTCTTCTGCATGTTCAGCGTTTGGGTTCTCTGTAAAGTAATAATCTGTCATTGAATTAACCTCCAAATTCTACTAGTATAATACAGTAAAGTAATTACAGAATAAAACTGCAATTCTAAAATTTAATAATTTAAAAACAGCGTCACAGCACAATATATAGCAGAGTTTCATTTTAAGCCACTATATATTGTGCTTTTTTTGTTGTTTTTAATCTTTAAAGCGGTATACTTAATCCATAAACATTTTTGAAGAGAGGTCTTTTTTATGAGCGAAGTAACTATTTATACTAAAAACAACTGTATGCAATGTAAGATGACAAAGCGTTTTCTTTCGGAACACGAAATTCCATTCGTTGAAAGAAATATCAATACTAATCCTGAATACATTGATCAACTTAAGGCACAAGGTTTTCAATCTGTTCCAGTAGTTCAAGTATCTGAAGACAAAGCAATTGCAGGATTTAGACCAAACGAATTAAAAGCACTTGCTATGTAATTCAGGTATTCTTACACTTCCTGACCCAGTGAACGCTTCGTTTGATTAAACTTAACGGAGTGTTCTTTTTTATTTTTAGAACTCAACTGAAAGGATGAAAACAATGGCACTCAAAGACTTAAAAGATGTCACCTATTATGATTTGAACAACGAAATTAATATTCCAGTGAATAATCAAATTCCACTAAACAAAGATCACGAGGCACTAGAAGCTTTTATTACTGAGAATATTCGTCCAAATACCATGACTTTTAATTCCATTCAGGATCGCTTTGATTATCTAACTCGTGAAGATTACATTGATGAAAAAATCCTCAAGGAATACAGCCTAACCTTTATTGAGAAATTGTATGATTTTTTAAAAAGTCAAAATTTTCACTTTAAGTCATTTATGGCGGCTTACAAATTCTACGCTCAATACGCTCTACGCACAAATGATAATCAAACTTATTTAGAAAATTTTATTGATCGAGTTGCGATGAATGCCCTTTATTTCGCTGATGGTGATGAAGACTTGGCTATAAATATTGCTGATGAAATCATCCATCAACGCTATCAACCTGCAACCCCTAGCTTTTTAAATGCTGGACGAAAACATCGGGGTGAACTGGTCTCTTGTTTTTTAATCCAAGCACAAGATGACATGAATTCAATTGGCCGAACCATTAATTCAGCGTTACAACTTTCAAAATTAGGTGGCGGAGTAGGAATCAATCTTAGCAATCTTCGGGAAGCCGGCGCTCCTATCAAGGGAATTGAAGGTGCTGCAAGTGGTGTCGTTCCAGTTATGAAATTATTGGAAGACAGCTTTTCATATGCTAATCAGTTAGGCCAACGTCAAGGAGCTGGAGTTGTATACTTGAGTGTATTTCACCCTGACATTATCCAATTTCTATCAGCGAAAAAAGAAAATGCGGATGAAAAAATTCGCGTTAAAACCCTCTCTCTTGGTGTAACTGTTCCTGATAAGTTTTACGATTTAATCAAAGCTGATGCTGACATGTATTTGTTCAGCCCATATAGTGTTGAAAAAGAGTATGGGAAGCCTTTCTCTTACATTAATATAACTGAAGAATACGACAATATGGTTAATAACCCCAACATCACAAAAACCAAAATTAAAGCACGTAATCTTGAAAACGAATTATCCAAATTACAACAAGAATCAGGATACCCATACATTGTGAATGTTGACACTGCTAACCGTGAAAATCCAATTTATGGAAAAATTGTTATGAGTAACCTTTGTTCTGAAATCATGCAAGTTCAGACTCCATCAGTAATTGATGATAAACAAGAGTATTCTTCTTTAGGGACTGATATTAGTTGTAACTTAGGTTCTACAAACATTGTTAATATGATGGCATCCCCTGATTTTGGAAAATCTGTCGATAGTATGGTTCGTGCACTGACATACGTCACTGACACTTCTAACATTGACGTTGTTCCTTCTATTCAAAATGGAAATAAACTAGCTCACACAATCGGTTTAGGTGCGATGGGACTGCACGGTTATCTTGCTAAAAATCATCTATATTATGGGGAAGATGCTTCAATTGAGTTCACTAGCGTCTACTTTATGCTTCTAAACTATTGGACCCTAAAAGCCTCCAATAAAATTGCTCAGGAACGTCATCAATCATTTTATAATTTTGATAAGAGCAAATATGCTGACGGAACCTACTTTGATAAGTATATTACCAAAGAATGGGGTCCAACCAGTGATACCGTGAAAAAACTTTATAACGGGATAATGATTCCCACAATCGATGATTGGAAACAATTAAAAGCTGATATTATGCAATTTGGACTTTATCATCAAAATCGTATGGCAGTAGCTCCAACTGGATCCATCTCATACATCAATGATTCAACTGCCAGCCTTCAACCAATTGTTAACCGTGTTGAAGAACGTCAAGAAAAGAAAATTGGTAAAATCTATTATCCAGCCCCATATTTATCAAATGATACTTTAAAGTATTATCAATCTGCTTATGATATTGATATGCGAAAAGTGATCGATATTTACGGTGCAGCACAACAACATGTGGACCAGGGTATGAGTATGACATTATTTATGCGTTCAACAATTCCGGCTGGAACTTATGAATGGAAAGATGGTAGAACCGAAAAAATGACAACTCGCGACCTTAACATTCTGCGTAACTATGCTCATCGTAAAGGGCTTAAATCTATTTACTATATTCGGACCTTTACTGACAACGATGGTGAAGTTGGCGTAAATCAATGTGAAAGTTGCTCAATCTAATATTAGGAGATAATGATGGATAATTATAAAGCGATTAACTGGAACCAAATTTCAGATCAAATTGACAAAGCTACTTGGGAAAAATTAACTGAACAATTCTGGTTGGATACCCGTATTCCTATTTCTAATGACCTTTCTGATTGGCGCGAACTTGATGAAGATCATCGCTGGGTTGTTGGGCATGTCTTCGGTGGTTTAACTTTATTAGATACCCTGCAATCTCAAGACGGAATGGCTGCCTTGCGCAAGGATATTCGTACTCCCCATGAAAATGCTGTATTAAACAATATCCAATTCATGGAATCAGTCCATGCCAAAAGTTACTCCTCAATCTTTGAAACGCTGAATACACCAACTGAAATTGATGAAATCTTTGACTGGAGTGATTCAGAAGAGTTTTTACAAACTAAGACTAAGCGGATTTACACCTTATATCACGATGACGAACATCCGTTAAAGAAAAAGGTTTCAAGTGTTTTCTTGGAGACTTTCCTATTTTATTCTGGTTTCTTTACACCACTTTATTATCTTGGACATAATAAACTTAATAATGTCGCCGAAATTATTAAATTGATTTTAAGAGATGAATCTGTTCATGGAACTTATATTGGGTATAAATTCCAATTAGCTATGAAAGAATTGTCAGATAACGAACAGCAAGACATTAAAGATTGGATGTTCAACTTCCTATACGATCTATATGATAATGAGGAACAGTACGTGCATAAAGTCTACGATCAAGTTGGCTGGAGTGATGAAGTTCTAACCTTTTCTCGTTATAATGCTAACAAGGCCTTGATGAACTTGGGTCAGGATCCAATGTTCCCTGATACTGAAGCAGATGTTAATCCAATTGTTATGAATGGTATTTCTACTGGAACATCTAATCATGACTTCTTCTCTCAAGTTGGAAACGGCTATCGACTTGGAAACGTGGAGTCAATGAATGATAGTGACTATGATATTTAAAGTATTATAAATACGCTACGCAATTTGGAACTGAAATTTTTTTCAGTTCCTTTTTTATATAATTAATTTGTAAAAACATTTTCAATTTAAGGATGTGTACGTAGAACTTATTGGAATAGGCGTGCAGCACGTTGTCCAGCCGCCACAAAACGCGGCGGTAAAAAGTAGCAATGCTCGTCCTTATGCTTTGCCCTGCTTCTGGTAGTGATAAAACTGGCTGTAAAAAAGACACCCGTTTTGTATTATAAAAATCATCAAACAATTGTCTCGGGAAATTGGGAAAGTTTGCCATGTTAGGAAGGCCAATCAAATAATGTTTGCTAGAAAGTGGTTTATATAGAAAAGTTCTTATATGCTGAAACAGCTACTTAACAAATGTCAGCTGACAATGGGGGCATGAATTCCTGTGTTCTATGAATCTTAAAAGATAATCTCACTCCTACTTTTTTACTCATTATTTTTTAAAGAAGCTAAAAATTGCATTTGATAAAGCAGATAAATAGCATTGAATCTATAAGCAACTTTCTGTATCAAGATATCTTTCAGTCTCTATGATGTTCTTTAAACTTTTGAAGCAGTCGATCTAAAGTCACTGTAATTATATATAAAATTAAACTATTTTTGATGCCAGTCTTGCTAATCACAGCATTACCTCTAATAATCATAACAATCCTACCATAAATTATAAGTAAAACTACTAAGAGAATTGAACTCAGCAAAACACTTCGTAACCAACTATGGGTTCTTACGTACTTAAAAATTCCATCAACTATGTTCAATAAAGCATTAACCCCTTTATAAAAGAAATTACGGAATCTCATTACTTATCCTCCTACTAATAGCCAATACTACTCACTAAACAAATTTATACATACTAATATGATAAATAGAATTATGACAATTAAAAAATGCTTTATTTTCAAGTTTTTCATTCCTCTCTCTTTCGACACTTATGTAGTTTCTCACTTTTTCCGAAGATGTTTTCAAATTTGCGTAAACAACCATTTATATTGCTTAAACGTGATTTTTCGTTAATTTAAATAACATTTAAGCTGCCCCAATCAACCCCCCGCCTAAAAATGAACTAATGAACTTGGAATAGTACTCAAAAATAAACTTTACTTACTCTAAACAGTAAAAAACGGGCCCTACGATGAATAAAACATCACCACTGGAGTCCGTTCTAATAGTTTTGCCACGGAAAAAACGATGTACAGAAATCACATCTTTGTATAGTGACATCGTCCTATAAAAATTTAAGTTTTTTTACTACTTAACCGCCTTATTGTATTAACAAAGTAATCAGTTCTACTATTCATTAACGCTCGATGCAGTGTGCCATAATCCTTAATTTTTCCAATTTCATTTAGGTACTGCAAATAAATATCAAAAAAGCGCAAAAAAAGTGGCTTTTCATCGAGAATATTTATTTCAGCATAAATCTGACGCAAACAATCCGTTAAACTTCTAGTCGTCCATTTGCTTAGTCGACGATTATACTTACGAACCATTTGTTTATGAATGTTTAAAATCACTTCGCAAAAAAGTTCCTTGTCAAAAATTAAATTTGGATCAGATATCCTTATAGTCAGAAAGGAATCCATGTTTTTTCGAAACTGCGCTATTTCTAAATCCAATTGATGATCATCTAACACATTTTTCAGCTTAAATTTCTCATTTGGATGCAACTTTGTATTTATGAGGGTTATACCCGGTTTACTAAGATACTTTCGTGCATTCGACGCATTAATTGTATAATTCGGACCATTAAAGACTTTGGTTTCAATCCTATCTAAACTATTAGACGTAAATTTTTCACTAAGTTTCGACATATAAAATAAAAGTTGATTTCCCTGTTTTAAAAGTTCTTGATATTTTGTATCATCCACCCAGCCTTGTCTATTTAAAAATTTCGCTAATTTATGAATCACTTTAGACATATCAATAAAAGTTTCGACATTCATAATACCGACGTAGCGTTCAAATAAACTTTGATAAATAATAGTTGTTTCCTCAATATCTTCATAATCTGTAGCGAAAAAAGCATCCATTAAATTCCTGGGTCGTTCAGTTAAGAGTGCATAAGTAATCTGCATTTGTAGGCTGTTATCAGTTTTACTTTGTTCACTCAAAAATTCTTCTAAGTTATCCAGTAATTCAGAATTGATCCCACCCACAAATAATAAATCGGAGTCATCCTGACTTAGCTGGATTGGATCCGACTTAAATTGATGTTTTAAAAAATTTTCACTGCCAAAATCGTAATTAATCGACATGCGCCGCTCGCTCATGATTTTAAAATAATCATCCGTAAATTCTCTCTCCCCGTGTTTAACTAGGTGTTGACCAGTTATAAAGTAAATAATATCCGCCATAACATCATCGAGTTGATCGAGAACATCCCATTTCTTAGCAATATCCAGTAGCGGTATCACTTCTGTCATAGCATCTGCAAGTGATTCAGGAGTCCAATCTTTAATATCTCGATTGAACATTGTAACTTGAATTCGAACAATTAATTCTGTCAGCTCATGATAATAGCGTTTAAATTCGTTGGGCCTTTTCAAGAACTCCCTGGTTTTAGTCATTTTGTCGAGTTTCTTTTCTTCTCGCTCCACTCGCTTCTCATCAAAAGTTTCGGAAATTGGTTGTCTAACGGTTGGAAGTTCAGAAAGTACAGTGCGAAGTTTTAAAAACTTTTCAAAATTTTTTTCCACATTAAACCATCCTGTATTTTTTAGTACATTTATATTAGCATAATGCTTTCTTTCCCCTCTAATTCTATGCCTGTTGAGCCATTATTGCTGGAACAATCACCTGGTCTACAATTTCAATCACCAGCTGCTTTGTTATCTTGCTTTTATCAATCATTGCTTGATACAAGATAAGATTAAAAGGTAGTAGTTTAACATAATCTGTAACTGTGTGCTTTATCTCTCCATCTAATTGGGCCTGACTTAACAACCGTTCCATTATAAATAAATTTTGCTTTTGGAGCTCTTTTGACAATTTATTAATAGAATCAGTTCCACGACCAAGTTCAACTAAATATGCTTTCATAAACTCCGGTGAATCATCAAAATGAGTTAAAATTGCAATTAAATTTTCTCGCATGGTTTTCCCAGAAAAATCAATGTCATCAAAAGAATCTACATCATCTGTTGCATATTGTTCGGCATCGTAAATGAGTTCAAAAGGCGTCTCCCATCTCCGGTAGAGTACTGGACGATTCGTTCCAGAACGCTTTGCAACTTTAGCAAACGTTACTTTCTCAAATCCCTCTTCATTCATTATTTCTAAAGTTGCATCAAAAATTGCTTTTTGAATATCCTCATTGGATCTTCTATTTCTCTTTTTACTTGTCAATTTCACTCCCCATTTCTAAGCTTGACAATTTTAACAATATTATAACATCGTACTAAGTACATACTGAAACTATTTTAAATTCATTGTTGACATATATTGATTATGAGTATAATCTTTATTTTGCGCTTTAAATACAATGTGTATATAAAATATAAACAAGGAGTTATAAAATGAAAAAATCATCACAAAAATTAGATAAAATCCCCCGCAATCTTATTATTATTGCTTGGATCTTAGTATTTGGAAGTACAGCTCCAATGCTTGACTCTACAATGGTAAATATTGCAATTAACCAATTAAGCAATTACTTTAACTCACCACTTTCTGTTGTTCAATGGACAATAACAGGCTTTGTCTTAGCAATGGGTACTGCTGTTCCTATTTCTGGATGGTTAGTAAACCACTTTTCAGGTAAAAAAGTTTATTTTTGGGCCGAAATTGCCTTTGGAGTTACCTCATTATTTTCTGCTCTATCTTGGAATATAGAAAGTTTAATTACTTTTCGAATTCTGCAAGGACTATCATCTGGTATTATCATGCCACTTTTCATAACCCTTCTAGTTGATTCCGTGGGATCTTCAAGAATTGGTCGTATCATGTCAATCGTTGGTATTCCAATGACTCTGGGTCCAATGGTTGGACCAATTATCGGTGGCTTACTCGTACAATATACTTCATGGCGCTATATCTTCTTTATCAACATTCCAATTGTCGTCGTATCATCTATTCTATTAATTCAAAAAATTCCAAGTATTACTCCTAAAGATCGCAGTAACAAGCTTGATTGGATTGGTATCTTCTTATTAGCACTAATATCTAGTACCATTGTCTATGGTGTTGTTAAAGCCAGTGATCACGGCAACTTTACTAATCTCACAACAATTGGCTATATTTGTCTAGGCACACTACTAATTGGTTGCTACATTCTACACGCTATCATTCGACATGATAAAGTTATATTACCACTCCATCTTTTTAAATCCACTAACTTTTCTGGTTCAATGATTGGAACCCTACTTGCCGGATTCATCACAACTGGTCCCATGATTCTTTTACCACTTTTTTTTCAAGACATTCGAGGCGAAAGTGCAATTATGGCGGCCGTCTCATTAATTCCCCAAAGCATTGGTATGTTAATATCACGTGGTTTAATTGGTAGACTAATCGACAGCATTGGCCCTCGTTGGGTTTCCATAACTGGAATTTTCATTACAGTCTTTGGAACAATTCCATTTGTATTTTTTGATGATAATACTAACTACTGGTTAATTGCTTTAACCATGTTTGCTCGTGGAATTGGTGGTGCGGCAGTCAAAACAGCTACACAAGCAGATGCTTTTATTGGTATTGCAAAAATAGATACGGCGTCCGCTTCCTTGAGTTCCAGTCTATTTCAACAGGTTGGTTCAGGATTTGGCTCCGCGTTTCTAGCTACTGTTGTGGCAAGTTTTATTACAACGCATCATATTAACTCAGTAACAGATTTAAATAGTGCCTACCAAAATGGATTTATGTGGTCGGCAATTATAGCAGTTATTATCATAGCACCTTCATTCATGCTCACAGATAAGCGAATTAAAAATTCTTAAAAATAAATAACTTCTTTTCCACAAAAATATATAATGATCGTCTTGATCAAGACTCAGAATAAAAGAATCCATTTTGAAGTTAATCAAGCATATAATGTTACCTAAAAAAGGCCTTAAATGACGTCATAATCATCATTTAAGTCCTTTTTAAATTTAAACCTACCATTCACTTAAATCAGCTTGCAACAATTGCATTCTTTTTTCCTACGATTTGTAAAATTTGCAACATGGTAAACACTAATGAACTTTGTCGTTGGTAAGCAATATACATCGAATCCCACTTTGTTACATATTTTTCTTTATATGAACGTAAACCTTGAAATCCGTAAAAACGATACCCATATTCATAGATAAAATGTGCAGCTCGTTCATATAAAAAACTATATTTAGAAATTCCAACATTTGATAGTGGCGCCATGCCCATGTCAAAATATTTGAATCCTTGTTCACGCCCATTTTCGAATAATCTAATAAAAAGTGCATCCATAACGCCAGAGGGTGCTTCCTTAGAGTACCTCATTAAATCAATCGAAGTAGATCGTTTTCCGTCCTCAGGCATTATATTTGCGAACGCTACAATGTGGTTTTCTTTATCGCGAATCACTGCAATAGGTGCTTGATTAAGGTAATATTCATCAAAAAATCCTAACGAAAAACCTTTTTCAACATGTCCATTGAGCCACTCTTCTGAAACCGCCTTTAACTCCGAAAAATCTTGCCCCGAAAACGGTGGTTGTATTATTTCAAATTGGAATCCTTCACGATCCATTTTGTTTAGAGTTGCTCGCTCACCTTTTCGCTTTGTACCAACCGTAGTAAAGCTACTTAATTCAACACGACCTTCTTCTCCAGTTTTAATGAAATCAAATCCAATTTCGTGGAGCAACATTGTAAGTTTTTCACCAATCTCATAGAAAACCAGTGAATATCCTTCGCGATCAGCATCATCTCGTAATTGACTGATTGCATCTTCAAATTTTTCAAAATTACCAATTGGCTCACCCATAATAACTAAACGATTCGCGTTTTTTCGATAAGCAAATAATACCTCATCTTGACCATCTACTTGATAAAAATATGTCTGCTTATCTCTCAAATAAACCAAATGACTAGTTTTATTACCACCAAATCGTTCTATCAAGCTTTGAATACGATCAGGTTCAAACCCTAAACTACTGAACTTAGTATTACCACCAGATAAATATCTAAATATGACATATAAGACTAACGCTGCAACCAATAAACCAATGAAACCCGCAAACCAGAGTCGTTCAGATGGGAAAAGGAGAGGGTCAGGAATTTTACGCAAATGATGCGGTTGATTAATATATCCAATTACAGCATATAAAACGAACGTCGCAATGAAAATAGCGCTATTTAAACTAATGATCCCCCATGATAACGTCATCCGCTCACGATCCAAATCTTTTCGTGTCATTACTAAGAAGAAAAGAACAACCAACATAAAAACGGCCAATTTTATTGAGAAAAATTGGACCAGTGTATTAACAATAGCCACCCCGAGTAGAATAACGGTCGGCCAATATGCACGCTTATTTCGAACGGCAATTCCTGAAGCAAAACCGATTAACATAAATGCCACAATAATATTAGTTTGTTGATGGACAAAGATAAAGGTGTACGGGTATAACTTTACAAAGACCCGATTTTCCCATACCGCATTGGGAACTGTTGATAGTAATAAACTCATTATACCTGCGAAATACAAAAACCCTGTCGTAAATATTTGAGCAAATCGATGCAATGCTTGTGATGGAAGTCGATTCATAACGACATTGATTCTATGTCCAAGGTCATGTGCAAAGAATCCGACACCTAACATAAATGGAAAAATATAATAGAAAAGACGGTAAAAAAGAATCCAGACTACTGCATCTCCCTGATTCACACCCAACTGAGAAAGTCCTAAAATCATGAAAACATCAAATGTACCAAGTCCCCCAGGTACTAGTGATACCTCACCAACAATTGATGCTACAACGAATAAGGGAACAATCGATAGAAAATTGTGAATTGGTAGATTCATTAAGAAACCAATTAATATAAAAAGTGCAACGCATCCCAACCACTCAAAAGTTGAACCAAGAATCAAACGACCTTCAATTTTCCACGTTAAATCATCAAAAAATGATGAATTATTAACACGGGTAAAGAGCCACACGGCAACGAAATATAGAGCACCACCAAACAGCCAGATCCAATAATTCTGAAATTCTGTTCCAATTCCCAAAAAATAAATCAGCACAAGTGAAATAATTGATAGCATTGACAATCCTGATACTAGAAATAGCGCTACTTTTGAAATAGCAGCTACAATTTTCTTAGCATCCTTTTTACCATAAAAATTAACCCGTAAAGAGGCTCCAAGCACTCCTCCGAAGCCAGCAATATTAGTAAATGTATTTACTATCCACCCGCTTCTAAATATGTATGATGGACTATATTTCTCTCCTAATAACTTAACAACAACCGCATCGTAGTTAAGCATTGGTAGCACAGCCACAAAACCAAGCACAAACATCGTAATTAATTTAATTGGCGTCTGACTTGCAAATGCATCTGCAACTTGCTGTCCACTAACGTCATGTGCAATTTTAGTAATCTCACGTAAAACAAATGTTAATACAGAAAACACGAACAATAACTTTATTATTGTCAGATGTTTTTCAAAAAAACTAATAATTTTTCCCCAAATTTTTTTCATATTACTCTCCCCGAAAAAACGCTATATACTACATTCTAAGAAAATAAAAAAAAGAACGCAATTATTTTTGCATTCTTTTTGATTTTTAAAGTATTTCCGCATACTATTTTATTAACTCAAGCTTTTTTAAGTGATTCAGAATTTCCTCGTTATCATTTGCCATAAACCCGTCTAGGATCTGGCCAGACTTAACAACTCTTTTAAAATCCGACTCTATTTCTGTATATTTAGTTGATCCACTTGTAAAGAAACCAATAATTTTTTTACCTTCAAAGTTAACTTTATCAAAAATTTCCGAAATCACCATTGGTAATTGTTGATTCCAAACTGGACATCCTATAAAAATAAGATCATCCTTTTTCACATCAATATTACTTACTATCTCTGGTGAAATTTTGTCTTTTTGTTCTTCCAATGCTACATCTTTCATCTTACTTAAATCATCTTTGGGATAAACTCGTTTGACTTCAATTTCTGTTAATGTCGCACCCGTTAAATCACTAATTTTGTTCGCCGCTTTTTTTGTTGTACCTGTCAGTGAAAAATATAAAATTTGCATGTTTATTCCTCCTATTTATATTAATTCCAATATTGTTTTATATCATTAATGTCACCTAAATGATACTCTTTCATCTTAGACGGAAAAGTTTCAATTAACTCCTCAATGACCCTTGGATTCCCATAACGAGCTGATCCTACCTGTACAGCATTAGCACCTGCTAACATTAACTCAAGAGCATCTTCAGCAGTAAAAATACCGCCCACTCCAATAATTGGTAATTTTGTTTGCTGTCTGACTTGATAAATCATGCGAACCGCGATTGGATGAATTGCTCGTCCTGACAATCCGCCGGTTCCGTTTGATAAATGTGGTTTACGAGTATTTAAATCTATTTCCATACCCATAATAGTATTAATCATAGTCAATCCATCGCATCCCCCTCGTTCTGCAGCTGCTGCAATTTCAACAATACTAGTAACTCCTGGTCCTAATTTCATAAAAACAGGTTTCGTTGTTACATCTTTTATTCTTCGCGTAAGCTCTTCAACAACTGATGGTTCAACACCAAACTCAATACCACCATTTGCAACGTTAGGACATGATATATTAATTTCTAAAATTGAAATATTAGCAATATTATCCATTCTTTTTGCAACTTCGATATATTCTTCAGTTGTATCTCCTGCAACACTTCCAATAACAGGTAAATTTGGATAATTTTCAGCTAACCATGGTAACTGCTCTTTTTCAACCTCTTCGATGCCTGGATTCTTTAGACCAACAGCATTTAGCCATCCAGCACTTGTTTGGACAGTAGTAGGCTCTGGATGCCCCGTCTTTTTATTTAATGTTGTAGATTTGATGACTAAGGCCCCTAAGTCGTCCAAATTAATCTGTTTTGCTAATGATTGTCCGTAAGCTGCTGTACCACTTGCAGGCATAAAGGGATTTTTTAAATTAACTCCTGCAATATTAACTTCTAGGTTTTTCATTCAATTTATCCTCCAATTACAAAGCCTGTGCAACAAATGACTGTGATTCTAATACTTGCAAAATCGCATCTACCGTATCCAATGCTGTAAATAGCGGTACACCATAAGTTAATGCCGTATTACGAATTACTATTCCGTCATCCTTGCTTGCCACAGAATCAGATATTGTGTTAATGACAATTTGAATTCGTTTCTTTTTAATTTCATTGATGATTTGATCATCACTTTGTAATTTTTCAACTGACTGAACTTTAAGCCCTGCATCGTTTAAAACTGTTGCAGTTCCATAAGTCGCTTTAATTTGATAACCTAATTCAGAAAATCTTTTAATCAAACCAACAGATTCTTTTTTGTCTTCGTCACGTACCGTAACAAAAACGGTTCCGTGATCTTCAACATGTGTTTTAGTTGCTTCAAAGGCTTTATATAAGGCCTTTGGCAAGGAGGTATCACTTCCCATAACCTCACCTGTTGATTTCATTTCTGGTCCAAGTAAGCTGTCAACCTTATTCAATTTTGTGAAGGAAAAAACCGGTGCCTTTACATGTACCATTCCCTGTTCAGGTGCAAGTCCGGATTGATATCCTTGTTGCTCAATACTTTGTCCCATAATAACTCCCGTTGCGATTCGAGCCATGGGAATATTAGTTACCTTACTTAAAAACGGAACCGTACGACTAGCTCGTGGGTTTACCTCGATAACGTATACCTCATCTTTATTAATTATAAATTGAACATTCATCAGACCAACACAATTTAGTGACTTAGCTAAATTTGTAGCAATTGCTACGATTTTGGCTTCAACTTTTTGTGATAGCGATTGGGCAGGGTAAACGGCCATTGAATCTCCAGAATGAACTCCTGAACGCTCTATATGCTCCAGTATCCCAGGGATCAGAACCTGAGATCCATCGCTAATAACATCAGCTTCACACTCTGTTCCTACTAAGTACTGATCAATCAAAACCGGATGATCATGTGATACTCGAACTGCTCTTCGCATATAGTCTCGTAAATGTTGTGTGTCATGTACAATTTCCATTGCACGCCCACCTAACACGTAACTAGGTCGAATCAAAACCGGAAACCCAATTTTTTCAGCAATTTCTAATGCCCCGGTAACGTCTGTTGCAGTGGCACCTTTAGGCTGAGCAATTTCATGACGTTTAATTAACTGGTTAAACTCGTCTCGATCTTCCGCTCGATTAACATCCTCTATTTTTGTTCCCAAAATATTTACACCCAAATTTGATAACGGTTCGGCCAAATTAATCGCCGTTTGACCTCCAAATTGGACAATAACACCCTCTGGCTTCTCAATATCAACCACATTTAAAACATCTTCTACTGTTAAAGGCTCAAAATATAACTTATCAGACACGGAGAAGTCAGTTGAAACTGTCTCGGGATTGTTATTTATAACTATTGCTTCATACCCCAAAGATTGTAATGCTTCGATACTATGAACGGTAGTATAATCGAATTCGACTCCCTGTCCAATTCTAATTGGTCCAGATCCCAAAACGATTACCGATTTGCGTTTTGATTTTTGACTTTCATTTTCAAAGGCGTACGTACTATAAAAATAAGGAGTACTTGAGCTAAACTCTCCTGCACAAGTATCAATCATTTTATAGACCGGAATAATTCCTTTTTCTTTTCTAAGATTTCGAATTCTATTTTCACTCACTCCACGTAGTGTAGCTATAGTGTAGTCGGAAAATCCGTACCTCTTGGCCGTTTTTAATATAGATTCTAAATCTAAATCACTTTTTATTTCTTGTTCAATTTCCCAAATATGTAATAATTTATCCAAAAATAATTCGTGGATGTGGGTTAACTCATTTAATCTTTCAATTGAATAGCCTTGTTTAATTGCACTATAAAGGTAGAAAAGACGTTGATCTGTTGCATTTATCAAGTTATCTTCGAATTTCCCATCAATCGATACAGAAAAATCGCCAAGGTAACTAGTATTTATTTCTAACGATCGAACCGCCTTTTGAAGAGCCTCTTCAAGGTTTTGCCCGACTGCCATTACTTCTCCGGTTGCCTTCATTTGTGTTCCAAGCTTATTATCGGCATTGGTAAATTTATCAAATGGCCACCTTGGAATTTTACAAACCACATAATCTAACGCTGGTTCAAATTGTGCATATGTTGTTTTTGTAACCGGATTGATTATTTCATCTAAAGTTTGTCCTACTGCAATTTTTGCTGCTACTTTGGCAATTGGATATCCTGTTGCTTTTGATGCTAACGCACTAGACCGACTAACTCGGGGATTAACCTCAATCACATAATATCTGCCCGATGCAGGATCTAATGCCAACTGGACATTACAACCACCCTCTATTTTTAATGCGCGAATTATTTTTAAAGACGAATCTCGCAAAGTTTGAATTTCCACATCAGTTAATGTCTGAACTGGCGCAAATACGATTGAATCTCCAGTATGAATTCCCACCGGATCAAAATTTTCCATGTTACATACAACTAATGCATGATCTTCACTATCGCGCATTACTTCAAATTCAATTTCTTTCATTCCTGCAATGCTTTGTTCAATTAACACTTGTGTTACTGGAGAAAGAGAAAGCCCATTTCTTGCTATTAATTCTAATTCACTTTCGTTGTTTGCAATTCCCCCACCGGTTCCACCCATCGTAAATGCGGGACGTACTATAACTGGAAAACCTGTTTTTCTTGCAAAATCAACCGCTTCTGAAACGTTGTTAGCAATTCCGGATTCAGGTACTGGTTCTCCAATGCTTAACATTAATTGTTTAAATCTTTCACGATCCTCAGCCTGGTCAATAGCATCTAAGCTGGTCCCAAGCAATTTAATATCTAATTCGTCCAGAATTCCTGATTCAGATAATTCCATAGCCATATTTAGGCCTTGTTGACCACCAAGTGTTGGTAACAAGGCATCAGGTTGTTCCTTTCGAAGGATTTTGGAAACAAATGACAGAGTCAATGGCTCTATGTATACTTGATCAGCTATTTCTTTATCCGTCATAATTGTAGCCGGATTAGAATTAACTAAAACAACTTCGTAACCTAATTCCTTCAAAGCCAAACATGCTTGAGTACCTGAATAATCAAATTCCGCTGCCTGCCCTATAATTATTGGACCGGATCCGATTACCAATATCTTCGAAATATCTGTTCGCTGTGTCATCTGCCTAGTCCTCCTTAATTATGTTGCTCAATCATTTCTATAAATTGATCAAATAAATCATTTGCATCATGTGGTCCAGGGGCCGCATCTGGGTGAAACTGGACAGAAAATGCATTGAATTTTTTGTGTTTAAGACCTTCAATTGTGTGATCATTTATTTCTTCATGCGTTACCAATAATTCAGTTTCCTTTAATGAATGCTTATCTACAGCATAACCATGATTTTGGGAGGTGAAGTCAATTCTTCCACTCTCTAAATTTTTAACAGGGTGATTAAATCCACGATGCCCAAATTTCATTTTTTTAGCAGTTGCACCATTTGCCATTGCAAACAGTTGATGCCCCAAACAAATTCCGAATAGTGGGTACTTAATTTGAATAGTACGAATCATCGACAAAACATTGTCATCAATATCGCTAGGATCTCCGGGTCCATTGCTCAATAGAACCCCATCTGGATTACATTTTATTATTTCATCTGCCGTAGAATCAGGGGGCATAACAATAACATCGCAGTTTCTCTTACCCAATTCTCGTAAAATTGAAAACTTTAACCCAAAATCAATTACAACCACTCTTTTACCATCTGCCGGATTGGGATATGCATTCTTAGTAGCAATATTAGTAACTTGATTATGTCCCACTGGCGAGCTTTGAAGTGTACTCAAACTATTTGATTTAATTTCATCTAAAATTGCAGCTCGCATAACACCTGCCTCTCTAATATGTTTGGTAACGGCTCGTGTATCAATTCCCTTTATTCCGGGAATGTTTTGCTGCGCCAAATATTCTTCCAATGTCATACGCATTTTTCGATTAGCAGTTTCCCTAGTAAGTTCATTAACAATGATTCCGCGCGTTCTAATCTTAGCGGATTCAAGATCATTACTATTAATGCCGTAGTTACCAATCGTGGGATATGTAAACATTAGGATCTGCCCGCTATAAGAGGGGTCCGTTAGTGATTCCTGATACCCTGACATCCCAGTATTGAAAACAAGTTCGCCCGTCGTAGTTTGATTAGCCCCAATTGCTTGACCTTCAAAAACAACACCATCTTCTAGTAAAAGATACCTTTTCATTTCGACTCCTCCCCAAAAACAATCTTTCCGTTAACAATTGTGCACTGCACTTTGCCAAATACTTTTCGCCCAATAAATGGTGAATTATGTCCCTTTGATTCAAAAAATTCATTCGAAATCTTCCACTTTTTGTTAGGATCAAAAATGATTATGTCTGCTGCATTGCCTTCTTGCAGTTGTCCCGCTCCATCTAATTTAAATATTTGCGCTGGATTGTAACTCATTATCTGTACTAGCTGTGATAAACTGAGAATTCCTGTTTTTACAAAACTGCTATAAATTAAAGGCAACGCAGTTTCCAGACCACTTATTCCAAAGGAAGCGGTCTCAAATGACCCCTCTTTATCCTCCACAGTGTGAGGTGCGTGGTCCGTTGCAATCGCATCAATTGTTCCATCAATCAAACCAACTAAAAGTGCTTGTCGGTCTTCATAGCTTCTTAATGGTGGATTCATTTTAAAAGCAGGGTCATCTGTTTTGATCATCGAATCATCCAACAACAAGTGGTGGGGAGTAACTTCTGCCGTTACGTGGACTCCATCAGCTTTTGCTTGTCGAACCAACTGTACGCTTCGTTTAGTCGAAATGTGGCATACATGATAATGAACTCCCGTTGCTCTTGCCAACTCTAAATCTCGTGCTAATTGAGTTGTTTCTGCTAGCTCAGTTATTCCCGCTAACCCTAATCGTCTAGCTGCTTGCCCGTCATTAATGACACCTGATCCCATCAAGCTTTCATCTTCTAAGTGAGCTGCAATCGGAACCTTTAGTTTTACAACCTGTTCCATGGCTTTTAACATCAGTTTTGTACTTTGAACTCCACTACCATCGTTACTGAATCCGATTGCGCCTACCTTTTTAAGACCCTCTAAATCATTTAAATTTTCTTTAATTCGATCAACCGAAATCGGAGCAATTTGTCTAATTTTAACAACTGATTTTTCCATATTTGCATCAATCATTTTTTTCAATAACTTAGGCGTATTGGGTACTGGTTTTACATTTGGCATCGTACAAACCGTTGTGTATCCACCATGAGCTGCTGCTAAGCTTCCTGTTTGAACTGTCTCTTTTTGTGTAAATCCTGGATCCCTAAAGTGTACATGAACATCTACTAAACCTGGAAAAATCAATTTGCCTGTTGCGTCAATCACTTGATCAAAGTTTTCCTCAATATTGGGGGCAATTTTTTCAATTGTATTTTCATTTATCAAAACATTTGCCTGTTTTACTGATTTAAAAGTGACTACCGTACCATTCTTAATAAGAATTCTTGTCATTATTTCACTACCCCAATCAAACCTTTTGCAGCCAAAACATCTTCAATAATTGCCATTCTCATAAAAACACCGTTACTCATTTGTTTAAAAATCCTTGAGGCATCACTTTCAACAAGTTCACTTGCAATCTCAACACCGCGGTTAACGGGTGCAGGATGCATTATTATAGCGTTTTCGCCCATTCTTTTTGCTCTGCTCTTTGTGAGACCAAACTTTTTATGGTACTGACTCACATTAAATCCTGTCTCTTCACTTTCCATTCTCTCCGTCTGAATTCGTAAAAGCATAACTACATCAACAACTGATATAACATCATCTATTGCAACGTACTTTCCATATTGGTCAAATTTGCTGTCATACCATTCGGACGGTCCGCTAAAATACAACGTTGCTCCTAACTTTTTCAAGATTTGAGCATTAGAATGCGCTACCCTGGAATGTCTTAAATCTCCCATAATCAAAATTTTCAAACCCGAAAATTCGCCAAATTCTTCATAAATTGTCATCATATCTAGCAAAGATTGTGACGGATGCTGTCCACTACCATCACCTGCGTTAATGATACTTATTTGTCGATTTCCTTCAGTAATTTCTTTATAGTATTCATTTTGTGAATGTCGAATTACTGTAAAATCAACACCAATTGATTGCAACGTTAATACCGTATCATTTAACGTTTCACCTTTTTTTATAGAGCTGCGTTCTGTTTCAAACCCCATAATTTGTATTCCTAATCTTGTCTCGGCCATCTCGAAACTAACTTTTGTACGAGTGCTATTCTCAAAGAAAAGATTCGCAGCATAAACCGGTCTTTTTAATTCTATTTGGCGACCCTTTTTGTATTCCTCCGCCAGATTGATTTTATGTAAAATTTGTTCTTCATTAAATCCCTCAATACTTGTTAAATCTTGCTGACTATTCTTTATTTTTGTGATCATAGTTTCCTCCTACTATTTCCAATTCCATGGATCACTGTGCCATTTTTCAACCAAGTCAACTTCTTTTAAACTTAACAAATCTAGCCTTTTAATTAGCTCTACTAAATTTTTAAAATCTAATAACGATTTTAAAGTAACCCCTTCTTCTTTAAAGTTAAGTTTAGCGTCTACCAATCCGTAGCTAAAAATTGATGTAACTCCAATCACTTTTGCTCCAGAGCTATTAACGGCCTCTGCTGCCTTTAGTACGCTGCCTCCGGTTGAGATTAAATCATCAATCAAAACTACACTATCATCTTGAGAAACACGCCCTTCAATTTGTCTGCCCGCTCCATGATCTTTTGGTTTGGACCGCACATAAATCATGGGCAACTCCATTAATTCAGCAACCCAAGCTGCATGAGGAATACCGGCTGTTGCAACTCCACCAATCACTGTTGCTTCAGGAAAAAATTCTTTAATTACTTCTGATAATCCTTGAGCAATGTCGTGCCTTAATTCTGGGTAACTAATTGTCTGTCGTAAATCTGTATAAATAGGTGAATGAATACCACTAGCATATGTAAAAGGATTTTGGGGATTAATTGTGATAGCCTTAATTTCAAGTAATTGTTTTAAAATTTTTAATTCTAGATTATTCATTTATTTGCTCCATTCTTTAAAAATTTGCTGATATGTCTTAAGTGGATTATTTGAACGTGTAATTGGTCTTCCAACAACAATGTCAGTACTTCCAAATTGTCTTGCTTCCGTTGGTGTAACGACTCTCTTTTGGTCGGATTTTTCGAAACCAAGCGGTCGAATTCCGGGAGTTATGAATTTAAAGTTCTTAAAATTACCATCTAATTCTTTTAAATCAAGAGCAGAACATATTACCCCATCGGTTCCCGCTTTATAGGATAAGTTTATAAGACTTTCGACCTGTTCACGCATTGATATATCAATATTTTGCTCGTCATGCATCACTTTTTCGGAAATTGAAGTTAATTCTGTAACCGCCAAAACTAAAGGGCGATTGACGTTTGCTGAGGTCGCACCTTTCTGTGCTCCCCTAATTGCTGCTTGCATCATTTCAGTTCCACCAAGGGCATGAACTGTTGTATATTGAACTCCAAGTTTGGCAATTTGAAACATTCCACGTTCTACCGTATTAGGTATGTCATTTAGCTTTAAGTCTAAGAATATTTTAAATCCTTGCCTTTGAACCTCTTTAATAAGTGCGGGCCCATACTGATAAAACAGTTCCATTCCAATCTTTACAACCGGCTTTTTTCCTACTTGAAAATTATTTAGAAAATTTTGCATTTTCTGTTTTTCGCTAAAGTCTAAAGCGATAATTATATCTCCCAAAGCCTCACATCCTATACAGAGTATTTGCAGAGGGCACAAAAAAACACCAAGCTGGGTGCGGCTAACCGTACACTCCACGCTTGGTGTTATGTTCTGCTAGCTTACCAATCTCACGGGATTGATTTAAAGCTCCTCTGTTTGTTGTTAATTACAATACATGTATCACTTAAAATTGTCAACCACCATTTATAGCAGTTCCGTTTCTATTTAGTTCTTAGAAAGCTGTAACCGTACGACTCTGTCCATAATTGGTTGTCGATATAAGAAATTTCCGGCTTCTCTATATTCTCGTGCACCACTCTCAAATAAAACAAGTAGTGACTGATTTTTTGTACTTAATGACGTTTGCTCAATTGATGGTGGCGTAGTAACTTGCACAACCTTTTCCTTGGGAGGATTAAAAGCAAATGCAGTTCCAGTTTTATCATTAGGCTCTTCAAACCATATTTTTGAATTTGCTAATCCGTTTGACTGAGAGAACAAGGAGAATCCTTTGTCATTAATTGATAATCCTTGCATTCGTGGCCATCCTTTTGTCATTGACTGAACTAAACCAGATTTTATTAAGCTTTTGACAAGCTCCTTTTCTGATTTTAAATTAAGTTCGTTATGTTTAACCACGCTTACAAAATCCTTAAGCATACCAGTTTTTTTGTTAAGGGGCATTGCTATCACTGACCTAGAACTACGCTTTTGTCCGTATATTACAACCACTAATTGATTTTTATAATATACAATTCCGGATGTTTTAGACACCCATGGTAATATTTTGTAATTCGACTTAATCGGTCTTTTCAGCATTTGAGCATTATAATTATCCACCGTCGAAATTGACGTATAAGCTAAGCCACCATAACCATGAAGATCGTCAGACCACCAAAGTATCTTTCTTACCGGATCGTAAGCCAAACCACCAACATGAGATGCCGAATTTAAAATTAATGTTTTAACATATTGGCCGGTTTTAATATTAACCACCTGTATCAGTGAATTAAGTTTATGGTTCCCATCATATTCACTAATAAATATGTAATTTGGTGTTTGTGTAATTCCTTGTGGAACCCAATCCGTGCCAAAGGCGGACTTTTTAGTTTTTTTATTAATTGACCAACCACCTCTAAGTCCAGGAATAACTGTTGAGCTTATATTTGGAAATTCACTAATTCCAATTCCATTATTTCCAGCACTTTTTTTATTGGCTGAAAGAAATATGGTATTGAATTGTTTTTCTGAAATTAGAGCTTTCGAATCCGAAGTCCATCGTGGAACATTATTCTTCTTCGCAACCATTGAACTATATTCATTCTTATCACCCAAATATTTGCTTCCCAAGTAAATACCACCGGCTACTAAAAAAAATAAAAAAACAAAAGTAATAATTTTTTTCACTCAAACCAACCCGTTTCCCCTAAATTTTGTTGCTACTTCCCAAGTAATAAAAAACTTTAGAGAAATTATACGTCAAGAGGTTATAACATTCCATTATTTGGCTACATAAAAACTGATTCCACTAAAAAAACCATCGCCAATTAAGGCAATGGTTCTTCTTATAAATTCGAAATTAAATTACTTAACTTCAACTGATGCGCCAGCTTCTTCAAGCTTAGCCTTCAAGTCGTTAGCTTCGTCTTCAGCAACGTCATCTTTGATAACTGAAGGTGCGCTATCAACCATGTCTTTAGCATCCTTCAAGCCAGCACCTGTAATTTCACGAACTGCTTTGATAACCTTGATCTTAGCAGCGCCTGCGCTAGTAAGTTCAACAGTGAATGATGTCTTTTCTGCAGCGCCTGCAGCACCTGCAGCACCTGCAGCAGCAACTGGAGCAGCAGCTGAAACGCCGAATTCGTCTTCGATTGCCTTTACAAGATCATTTAAATCTGAGATTGAAGCACCTTTAAGGTCTTCAATGAATTGGTCTTTATCTAATGCCATTTTATTTTCCTCCGAAAAATGTTTTTTTAAGTATAAATTATATTATGCGACTTCTTCTTCTGCCTTCTTATCAGCAACAGCTTTAAGGGCATAAGCAACATCACGAACTGGTGACATAAATTCATTTGCAAGCATTGCAAGCAAGTCATCACGACTTGGCATTGTAGCAAAGGTATTAATCTTGTCAATATCCGCAACAGCGCCTTCGATAATACCACCCTTAATTGTAAGGTTGTCATTGTCGTCAGCGAACTTCTTCAAAACTTTAGCAGGTGCAACTGGGTCTTCATCAGAGAAGGCAACAGCTGAAGGGCCAGAGAATACTTCGTCCATTCCTTCAAAACCTGCTTTTTCAGCAGCACGTGATAGAATCTTATTCTTGATCACTTGCATCTTGACACCTTCTTCACGTAATTGCTTACGTAATTCGGTAACCTCAGCAACTGTTAATCCACGAGCATCAACAACAATTGCAGCCATTGAGTTTGTAAATTGATCAGCAACACCATCAACGATTTCAGCTTTCTTAGCGATAGCTTCTTTACTCATTATACGTTTCACCTCCTGAATTAATGTTAGAACTAAAAATATCCGTGACCCAGACTAAGAGTTACGGATAAAATTATACGTTCCTCGGCAGGCATACTATTAAGATCCGCACGGGATCACCTGAGTCTTAGGTAAATTATTCAGTTATAATTCACGGATATTAATATATCACAAAAACAAATTAAACGTCAAGTTGTTTAGAATTGAGCGAAGTCAATCTTAACACCAGGACCAAATGTTGATGCAACTGATACATTCTTTATAAATGCACCCTTAACAGAAGCAGGACGCAAACGAGTAATTGTATCGTTAATTGTATTTAAGTTGCCAAGAAGCTTGTCAGCATCAAACGATACCTTACCGATTGGAACATGAACATTTCCGTCACGGTCAGTACGGTAAGTTACCTTACCACCCTTTGATTCTTCAACTGCTTTAGCAACATCCATCGTAACAGTACCAGTCTTAGGATTGGGCATTAAGTTCTTAGGACCTAATACACGACCCAAACGTCCAACTTGTCCCATCATGTCAGGTGTTGCGATTGCAACATCAAAGTCTAACCAGCCATCTTGAATACGTTGCACTAAATCATCGTCTCCGACAACGTCTGCACCAGCATCTTGGGCTTCTTTAGCCTTTTCACCTTTAGCAAATACAATAACAGTTTGTGTCTTACCTGTACCGTTTGGCAAAACAACAGCACCACGTAATTGTTGGTCAGCTTGTTTTGTATCAACGTTCAAGTTATAAACAGTTTCAACTGTTGCATCAAACTTAGCAAAATCAATGTTTTTAACTAATTCAAGAGCTTCTTTAGGTGCGTATGCTTTTGTAACATCGACCTGTTTAGCAGCTTCTTGATATTTTTTACCTTTTTTAGCCATCTGTGTTTTCCTCCTAGCAAATGTGGTTATAGCGGATTGTCCTCCCACTTGATACATCTACTTTAGTAGAGTATCCGTCTGTTTGTAGTTTAGCCTTCGACAACGAATCCCATACTACGAGCAGTACCTTCGATCATGCGCATAGCAGCTTCAACGTCTGCAGCGTTTAGATCTTGCATTTTTGATTCAGCGATTTCCTTAACCTGGGCCTTTGTAACTGTGGCAACCTTGTTAGTATTGGGTTCGCCTGAACCATGTTCAACACCGGCAGCTTTCTTCAATAGAACAGAAGCAGGTGGTGTCTTTGTGACGAAGTCGAATGAACGATCTTCGTACACTGTGATCACAACAGGAATCAATAAGCCAGCTTGATCAGCCGTACGAGCATTGAAGTCCTTTGTGAATCCCATAATATTAATACCTGCTTGTCCAAGAGCTGGTCCAACTGGTGGAGCTGGAGTTGCTTTTCCAGCAGGAATCTGTAATTTAACAACGTTTGCTACTTTTTTAGCCACGAGACATACCTCCTTAAAATAAGTCCGTGTGTGGTCACGATGAAGTTTTAAATTTCTTCTCCCACATTGAATATGCAAAGCATACCTTTATAGATTAGCATACTTAAATTATTGCTTCAATAGACAATTTAACAATTAGTCGATTTTAGCAATTTGGCTGAGATCTAACTCTGTGCTAGTCTCACGCCCAAACATGTCAATATCAACCTTAACTTTCATATTCTTATCATCAATTTCAGTGATTTTCCCTGTCAAACCATTAAAAGCACCGTCTGTAATAGTGACAAATTCGCCAACTTCAACGTCAATGTCAACATGTTCAGATGTCATACCTAAACGACGGAGAACTGTATCAACTTCATCTGGTAAAAGTGGTGTTGGTTTACTACCAGAACCATGTGATCCGATAAATCCTGTAACTCCCGGTGTATTACGAACAACATACCAAGAATCATCAGTCATTACCATTTCTACCAATACATATCCAGGAAACTCATTCTTTTTTACAATTTTTTCTTTACCATTTTTTGTTTCACGTTCCTCTTCTTCAGGAACAACTACTCGAAAAATAAAGTCTTGCATCCCCATTGAAATTGAACGTGAATCTAAGTTATTTTTTACTTTATTTTCGTAACCTGAGTATGTATGTAGCACATACCAATTCTTTTCAGCAGTTTCCATTTGTATACCCCTTTAAGTCAAAATAAAAAACCTCGCGTAACACGAAGTTTCCTCTAAGTTCATTGTATCAAATTTATTCGAATTATTCCATTAAACAAATAGTTTCAAGAACAATTGTACTAACCAGTCCACAATTGCAAGAAAGACAATGAAAAACAGCGACGTTCCAATTACTGTTGTCGAGTCTCGACGCAGTTGTCTTCCATTAGGCCAATCTACATTTTTCATTTCTGTTCCAACACTTCTAAAAAAACGAAACATGCTAATTCCTCCTACCTGTTTTCCTGATGCAAAGTATGTCTGTTACAATGTTTACAATATTTCATTACTTCCAAACGTTCCGTACGATTAGGGTTAGCGGCCACGGTATAGTTACGAGAACCACAAACCGTGCAAGCTAACGCAACTTTTTTCTGAGCCATAGCGAACCTCCTCATTGCACCGAACAGTCTATCAGAAACTCATCATCAAGTCAACGAGTGAACTATTGAGTCCCATCATCATATATACGTTGAATTAATTTCCTTTTACAACGCATAATGGCATTCTGAACTCGTTTTTCTGTGCATTTCATATTGCACGCAATCGTTTTGACAGAATATCCCTTAAACATCTGGTGTGAAACTGCGTATTCAAACTCTGAGAGCAATGTTTCGTATTCACTGTATGCTTCTTTAACCAATAATTCTCCATGTGGATCAGAATGATCAACCCGTGGATTAATCGTTAACTCTCCTTGGTCATTTGTTACCAGTTCAAGGCACTGTGCTTCAAACCCAGCCTTACGCTTATACGCCATTTCAAAACGTAAAAGGCTGCAAATTCGATTAGTAAAATTATTCTTAAAAAAGACACCCAGGCTGAAGCCTCTGTCGATATCAAAATTACAAATAGTTTTAAAGAAGACTAACCGTCCCTCTTGTAACCAATCATCGAAATCAAACCCACGAATCGTATACTTAGTCATTAGTCCCTTTACAACTGGAAGATATTTGTTAAACAGTTCATTAAATGCTTCCTGGTCGCCTTGTTTTGCAAGTCTAAGCAGTTCTTGCTCATTCCGACTTAACTTTCTTTTTTTCACACTTCCAACTCACTACTCCCACTGTATTAATATAGCAAGTTTTCTCGTAAATTAGAGGTGAAATTTCGACCTTTTTGAAATTTTTTTAAAGTTGATGTCTTGAATTAAATCCTTGATACATCAAAAGACCTGCGGCAACACCAGCATTTAGTGATTGAACCTCTCCAACCATAGGAATCGTTAACATTTCATCAACATTTTCCTTAACTAATCTTGAAATCCCTTTACCTTCGTTACCAATAACTAATCCCACGGCGCCTTTAGCATCCCATCTGCGGTAATCAGTTCCGTTCATATCCGTTCCAAATATCCAAAGTCCTCGTTTCTTCAAGTCTTCAATAGCAGATGTGAGATTACTGACTTGAACCACCGGAACACGTTCAATTGCTCCAGTTGAAGTTTTTGCAACCGTGCTAGTTAGCCCCACAGCTCTTCGTTTAGGAATAACGATTCCGTGAACACCCGCTGCATCCGCTGTTCTCAAAATAGACCCAAGATTATGGGGATCTTCAATGTTGTCTAAAATTAAAATAAAGGGCTCCTCTTCTCGCTCTTTCGCCAACTTAAATACATCTTCCATCGAAGCATATTTAAAAGCTGCCACCGCCAAAACGACACCCTGGTGATTTTGGTTATCGGAAAGTAAATCCAACTTTTTCTTTGTAACTCTTTGAACCACTATTTTTTGTTGGTTTGCTTTTTTAATAACTCGGCTAATTGGTTCAGAGTTTAGGCCCTCTTGAATAAACACTTTGTTAATTGAGTGTTCACTGTTTAAGCTTGCCATAGCCGCATGATGTCCAATTACAAAATCTTGGTTTGGTTGTTCATTATTCAATGCGTAAATTCCCTTCTTCTACATGGTCAATGCACCACTGTGCAAATTCGTCTAATCGTTCATTTTGGTTTGTTAAAGATAAATACCCAACAAGTGCTTCAAACCCAGTAGAAATACGATAAATGAGAACTGAAGTGTTTTTGGCACTCGTATGACTTTTGGCGTTACGTCCCTTTTTAAATGCATCTATCTCTGTATCCGTCAAAAAATTTTCTTCTTGCATGGCCGAAATCAAAGCAGCCTGCGCCTTGGCTGAAACGTATCGTGTAGCCGTATGATGTAGCCTCGTTGGTTTTGTTAACCCTTTTTCAATCAGATGGCGCCGTATATATACCTCGTAAACCGAATCTCCCAAATATGCTAATGCAATACCGTTTAAAGCTTGATAATTAACTTCTTCAGTCATTATTTCGTTTCCACCTTGTTCCCTTTGCTGTATCTTCCAGTACAATTCCTAATTCTTGTAATTCATCCCTTAGTTGATCACTTGTAGCAAAATCACGATCAGCTCGAGCTTGGTTTCGCCTCTGAATCAGCTTTTCAATATCAGCATCATCAATCTCATTATTCTTTAAGTCAATACCAAAAACTGCAACCATGGATACAAACTGTTTTATGAGTTCTTTTAATTGATCACCATTAACTTGATCTGCTTCACTTAACACATTAATTAATTTTACGAATTCATAAACTACCGTGATTCCGTTTTGTGTGTTGAAATCATCATCCATTGCAGCCTTAAAATCAGTTACAAGATTTCCAGCACTTTTGGCTACTTCATAATCTTCTTTACCGTTTGCATCTTTCAAACGGTAACTAATATTTACAAAAGCATTCTGGATCTTATCTAAATTATTCTGAGCCTCATCGAGATTACTCTGTGTGTACTGAATAGGCTTTCGATACTGAGTTGTCGCCATAAAGAATCTCAATACGTCTGGGTTTACTTTTTTTACTAAATCGTGAACTGTTACAAAATTTCCGAGCGATTTACTCATCTTTTCATTTTCGTCGCCAACCGTAACAAAACCATTATGCATCCAATAACGTGCAAACTGTTCTCCCGTTGCGGCTATACTTTGTGCAATTTCATTTTCATGATGTGGAAACTGTAAATCTTCGCCACCACCATGGATATCGAAAGTATTGCCCAAATATTTAGTTGACATTACTGAACATTCAATGTGCCAACCAGGACGACCGGCTCCCCATGGTGACTCCCATGAAATTTCATCAGACTTTTGCGCTTTCCAGAGAGCAAAATCAATTGGATCTTCTTTACGTTCCGTCTCTTCATCATCAATGTGTTGACTCGCGCCTTGTTCAAGTTCATCAATATTTTGATGTGATAATTGCCCATAATTTTTAAACTTACGAGCTCGATAATACACATCACCATCAACTTCATACGCGTAACCATTTGCAATCAAAGTCTCAATAAACTTTATTATTTCAGGAATATGTTCGGTTGCACGTGGGTTAATGGTTGCTGGTTCAACATTAACCGCTCTTGTATCTTCCCTAAATGCATTAATGAATCGATTTGCTAATTCTGGTACCGTAATGTTTTCTTTTTTAGCTGTATTAATCATCTTGTCATCAACGTCCGTGAAGTTTGAAACAAATTTTACGTCATAACCACTATATTCAAAATAGCGACGAATCGTATCAAATGCAATTATACTTCGAGCGTTACCGATATGAATGTAGTTATAAACAGTAGGACCACAAACATACATACTAACTTGATTATTAACCAGCGGTTTAAAGTCTTCTTTTTGACGCGTCATCGTATTATAAAGTCGTATCATTAACGTATCCTCCATCAAATCCTGTTGAGTTTAATTTTAGAGGAGTTTAAGCTTTAAAGCAAAATATCTTTTTTGGAATATTTAATAAACTGAAATATAATGAATCCACCAAGCAAAAAAATTATTAATCCTACAACACAATCAGAAAGATGCCACTATGAAAAAACTATTAAAAATAATTTTTAAGGTACTCATTTCAATAGCTGTGATATTCATCGGATATTTCACGATCCAACACTTTAGGGAACGTGAGTTGGATCATCTTACGCTAGTACACAATCGAACAGCAACCTTATATTTACCCGGTTTAGGAGGAAATGAACTATCAACTGGCCACATGATCAATGCGCTCAATCGGCACAAAATCGGTAAAAAGGTTCTAATTATTCACGTAAAAAAAGATGGCAGTTTACAGATTGAAAAAACAGGCAAATTTGGCAACAATAATCCACTGATCCAGGTTTTATTCGCTGACAACCAATATCCAAAAACTGAAGGCCACCAACTAATTTCCATTATGCGTTTACTTTATAATAAGTATAAAATCCGTAACGTTAACTTTGTGGGCCATTCATCAGGAGGCGATATCGCCTTTTACTATATGATTTATGCCCACAACCTACATGGTCTGCCACGACCAAATAAAGTTGTAACCATCGGAGGCGATTTCGATGCCACTACAGAACAATTAAAACTATTGCCTAATGACCTTGATGTTCTAAACATCGCAGGGGAAATCGGTAATATCGGGTCTGATGGTCTCGAATCTGTTAAGGAAGTTAAATCACAGGGCGACAATTTAAAACCATTTGTTGGTCGATACAAGTATCTATTGTATCGTCGTTGGAATCCTCTTCTATCATTCCATTCGATGCTGCACGAAAATCCTGACATTGATAAAATTATGGCACGATTTCTATTTGGAAAATCTTAATGTAATCAAAAAAACTTAGTTCAGATTGTAAGTCATAGTGGATTATTACTTCAAATTCCTATGAAATCTTTAACTAAGTTTTTTATTTTTTATACACTTTTTCAACTGTTTTTCGTTTTAAAATTGCTTCATCTTTACTATCAAAATGTTCATTTAAAATATACTTTCCATTTACCATCATACGAGCAACCCAGTTTTCCGCTTGATTATCATATGAAACGCCAACAAAGCCCGAACGGTTTCTTGCTCCCGCCTTCAGTGATTCTTTAGTGTGCTTCCATTTTTTTAAGGGCGTGGGATCCCCCATCCTTGCTTTAGTTGCTTCGTTCGATAATAATCCATTGCAGCTCTTCTCTCGACGCAAACATCCACAACTTTTGGTAACTCCGTGAGTTAACCTATAACTATCCACAGTAGCTTTATTCCCACATGAACACACACATTTCCACAGTGCATTCCCATTCTTTTGACGACCAACTTTTTCTAATGCTGTTAGTCTCCCAAATGTCTGGTTTGTTAAATCTCTTCCGCTCATTAGACCGGTTCCTTTCGTCTGAAATGCTTATTTTCTAATGGTCGGACATTAATGGAACCATTTGTGTCCATTCGATTCACTCAAAATAATTAAAAATTAAACTGGTAGTTTATCCATTTTACACTCTTTGAGGAATTCTCTTCGCTTTGACCACAAATGGTTCCATTTGCGTCCATATAATCACAACAAAATAAGTCTAACTCAAATAATTTATTATTTCAAAGTCTTATCTTCGTATAACATTTTCCTTTTGAATGATATTTAATACGCTAGTTTTTGATATTCCACATTTCAACGCAATTTTTCTGCTTGATAATTTTGTTGTTTGAGCAAAATTAATTACCATCTGCTTAGTTTTGTTTGAAATTCTTGGTCTTCCAATTACCTTTCCATTCAACCTTGCCTGTTCCATACCCAACTTTGTTCGCTCATACTGTGCAGATGAATGCTCGATTCTTCAAGATCTTCAACAACATTTAAAAGAGTTCTTGTGCTTCTACTTAATCTGTCCAATTTTAAAACAATCAAGAAAACTGATTTATTTTTTATAAGTGCCATTCGTTTTGCATATCTGACGGCCTTTTGAAACTCTTTTCTTTGATCTTTGGAGCCACTTTCCTTTTCGCTATAGATTTTTTTACAACCGAATCTTTTTAGTTTTCTAATCTGTGCCTCAAGCTCCAACTCCTGCCTATCTAAAGTTGATACTCGCGCATATCCAATCAAAATTTTATCCAAATTTTTGCACTCCTACTAATTTATTTGGAGAGTGAATTTTGAACGCAATTTTCCAATTTGGATAATAAAAAAGTTCTGAATTCGGAAACTTCCCCTCATTCAGAACTTCATTATATCTATGCTAAACTCTGAGCAGCAGTAATAATTGCCACCTTATACACATCTTCTTCGTTGGCTCCACGCGATAAATCTGAAACCGGAGCATTTAATCCTTGTAAAATAGGCCCAATTGCTTCAAATCCACCTAAGCGCTGTGCAATTTTATATCCAATATTTCCTGATTGTAACTCTGGAAAAATGAATACATTGGCATGGCCCGCAACTTTTGACCCTGGCGCTTTACTTTCCCCAACACTTTCTACAAATGCTGCATCAAACTGAAGCTCACCATCAATTGGCGTTTCAGGTTCTCGTTCCTGAGCAATCTTAGTTGCTTCTTGAACTTTCGTTACCATCGCACCCGCTGCTGAACCTTTTGTTGAAAAACTTAACATTGCGATCTTAGGATCAATGTCAAACAAACGTGCTGTCTCTGCACTTTGAATTGCAATCTCAGCCAATGTATCCGCATCAGGATCAATGTTAATTGCAGAATCGCCAAAAATGTATCGCTCATCATCCCGTTGCATTATAAATGAACCGCTGATTCTCTTCATTCCTGGTTTTGTTTTAATAATTTGTAATGCCGGGCGCACCGTATCACCTGTCGCGTGTGCTGCTCCTGAAACCATCGCATCAGCTTCATGCATGTAAACTAGCATTGTCCCAAAGTAATTAACATCTTGCAGCATTTTAATAACGTCTTCACGACTATTCTTTCCATTTCTTCGTTCCACAAGAGCGTTTGTCATTTCTTCAAGTTTACTCTTCTCATAATCGTTAGGATCAATTATTACGATTCCGTCTAGGTTGAATCCATTTTGTTGAGCGGTCTGTCTTATTTCATCTTTGCTTCCTAGAAGAACTGGTAGAACCAGCTTATCTTGCAAAAGCCGGATTGCTGCGCCCTGAATCCTTTTATCATTTCCTTCTGGGAACACTACTTTTTTACCTTGATTTATAATTTTAGTTTTTAGGCTTTCAAACAAATCCATAATTAATTCTCCTCTATTTTTTGAAGCGTTCCACTTGTTGAGCAATTGCTAATTCTTCATTAGTTGGAATTACCATTACTTTAATACCTGAATCCTCAGCATTAATGAAACGCTCGCCCTTACCATTTTGATTCACATCTAAATCAATTTTAACATTAAATAATTTTAAAGCAGCGCCGATTCGTTTTCTCATCTTCCAACTATTTTCACCAATTCCGGCCGTGAAAACAATTCCATCAACGTTCCCCATCTCAGCAGCGTATGATCCAATATACTTAACAATATTATTAACAAAAATATCAACAGCTAATTCGGCACGATGATTTCCATTATCTTTTTCATCTTCAATATCCCGCAAATCTGGCGAAACACCAGAAATTCCTAGTAAGCCTGACTTATTATTTAGAATCGTTGACATTTCATCAGGGCTTAGCTCTAATTTTCTTTCCAAAAATGATACAAGAGATGCATCTATGTCACCTGAACGAGTTGCCATAGTAATACCGGCTAGTGGGGTAAAACCCATTGAAGTGTCAAATGATTTACCACCTTTAACTGCTGTGATGGAGGCACCGGCCCCTAAGTGCATAGTAATTAAATCCAGCTCTTCAAGCGGTCTTCCCATTAGCTTAGCAGCGCGCTTCGAAACATATTGGTGGCTCGTTCCATGTGCACCGTATTTACGTGCACCATAGTCGGTGTAATATTCATACGGAATACTATAAAGATAGTTCTTTTCTGGTAACGTTTGATGAAACGATGTATCAAAAACTGCAACACTTGTAATGTTAGGAAGTACTTTTTTAAATGCTTTAATTCCAACAGCATTTGCACCATTGTGTAGAGGCGCGTACTCTTTCAGGGCTTCAATTTGTTGTAATACTTTATCATCTATCAATGTTGCATCAGTAAAAATTTCACCTCCCGCAACAACTCGATGACCAACACCCGTAATTTCATCATAGCTTTTAATTATTTTCAGTTTTAATAATTGTTCTAATAGTAAATTTACAGCTTCTTCGTGATCTTTGATTGGTTTATCAATCTCAACCTTTTTTCCGTCAGGAGTTTTTATAACAAAGTTAGAGCCTTCAATTCCAATTCGGTCAACCTGGCCTGAAGATATGGTCGTTTCTTCAGGCATTTCAAAAAGTTTAAACTTTAAAGTTGAGCTTCCCGCATTTATTGCGATCGTTTTTTCCATTTTATCCACCTCTAAATTTGTACTATCTAAATGATAGCCCTTCCAATAGCTTAAAAAAATGCTCATTACATGTCAAACATTTCTATTCATTTTCACAAAACTATTTGTGCAAAAAGCGGAAAATAAGCCAAATAATTCCTTCTAAATACAAGAGACGAACGATGAACATCCATCATTCGTCTCTTTTTCCTGCCAGTTCCTATGAGGCGCCTTTCGCCCATAGGAATGGACAACGTACGAGTATCTTAGCTTTGTGCAACAAAGCATTCCTTACTTGACGAGCTAGTGCCAGTTCCTATGTGGTGCTCTTCACCCATAGGAATGGACAACGTATGAGTATCTTGGTTTTGTGCAACAAAACTTTCCTTACTTGACGAGCTAGTGCCAGTTCCTATGAGGCCGCTTTTCGCCCATAGGAATGGACAGCATACGAGTATCTTGGCTTTGTGCAACAAAGCATTCCTTACTTAACGAGCTAGCAATCCTCACAAGCTAATCGGGTTGTTTTACTCTCTATTCCTGAACCTATTACTTGGATTTGTATGATTTCACAATTGCGTCTACTAATTCCGCATCGTTCAGCTTTGTTACATCTCTTACAACAGCTTCAACAGTTTGATTTTTCAACATTTCTTGCAACTTCTGACTCTCCTCATCTTTGGGTTCATCAAAATGCAAAACCATTCCAACTGTATCCAAAAGTACCTTATAATCAAGTTTTCTTTCCTTCAATTCACGAATTGGACGAATGAAACGCTCATCATAACCAAGTTTACGAATTGGTGTCCTAGCAACACGAGCAATATCGTCAGAAATATATGGGTTTTGGAATCTTGCAATTATTTTTTCTTGATAAGCCTTGTGCGTTTCGGGATCAAAGTTCCACTTATGAATAAGTAAATCGCCGGTTTCTGCTAAAGCACCCTTCAACTGTGTAAGAACTTTATCGTCTTTAATAGCATCTCCAATTGTTTCATAACCAAAGTACTTACCAGTGTATGCAACAGTTGCATGTCCAGTATTAACTGAGAATAATTTACGTTCAATGAATGGATCAAGAGACTCAGCGTACTCGACGCCATCTAGTTTAATTGTGGGATTTTTCATCTGTGATTGGTCAACAACCCATTCCTTAAAAGGTTCTACAGATACAAATAATGGATCATCATGTTTCTGTAGGGGAACAATACGATCAACGGCAGCGTTAGGAAAACCAATATTTTCATCAGCAAACGCCTTGTCATCATCACTAAGATGTTTGTATACCTCTTCTTTTAAGAATTGTGAGCCTCCAATCATATTTTCACAAGCAATTACATCTAGTTTGGTTGTATTACCATTTTGCTGGCGCGCCTTAATGCCATCAGCAATTAATGGAGCAATGAACGTTAGAACCTTTGGACCAATTGCCGTTGTTATTAAGTCAGTTTCAGCAATGGCTTTTACAACTTTATCAGGATCCGTAGAATTATTAATTCCCTGTACCCCATCAACTTTAATTTGCTCATGGCCCTCTGCTGCAAGCTCAACTTGATATGTTCCCCGTTCATTAATTGCGTCAATAATTTCAGCATTTACATCAACAAAAGTTATTGAAAATCCGTTTTTTGCTAAAGTTTCTCCGATAAAACCTCTTCCAATATTTCCAGCTCCAAAGTGTACATCATTCATCTTAGTTACTTCCCTTCCAAAATTTTTAATCCACGTTCTTCAATAAGCTAATAATTTCATCTTTTGTCTGTGCGTCCGCTAATTTAACAACGTTATTAATGTCACTACAGAAAATCGCAATCTTAGACAAAATATCCAAATGTTCACCATTTAATCCAGCAATTCCAAAAACAACTGTAACCAATTTTTCATCCTGTTCATCATCACCGCTGAAATCAACTCCCATCGGTACTTGAACGATTGAAATACCCGTTTTCTTGATAAATCTCTTTCCGTCATCTGTTCCATGTGGGATTGCAATGAAGTTTCCCATATATACTGAAACATCACGATTCCTTGCCTGCATTGACTCAATATATTCAGGTTCAGCACAGCCTCCATCAACTAATAACTGACCAGCTAAGCGAATTGCCTCTTCCTTGGTCGCAACATGTTGATCCAGCAAAATCATATTTTCTTCTAAAGCCTGCATGGTATCACCTAGCCTTCACTTTTTAATATTTGTACAAATTTACTTCCAATCGTTTGTCGTATTTCCGTTTGATTTCCTTGTTCAAACGTCTTTATATTAGAATCACTTTCAATAACCGTCGTACTTATACTAGAAATGATTTGATTCTCCAGACCCGTCATTTCAAACTTTCCAAGCAATAGAACAATTCGCTTTAAATTAATTTTTTCTCCACCAATAGCTTGAAATTCAATTGGATCTTGTAGCTGATAAATTGAGCAAAAATTATTTTCAACATACTTGCTTGTCGTATGAATCAATCCCAATTCAGAATTAGGAATTCCAACCGGGCTTTGCGCTAAACGATGTAATAATTTACCAACAACTTCATTTGTATCACTTACAATCTCTTTGCTAAGTCCACCAACAATCATCATCAATATCTCAGCTATTGATTTGCCAATGTTGTTCACCTCGACAATACGAACCGCGTTAAGTAAATTTCTACTCCGAACAACATCACTAGCAAACTGTTCAAATGATACATTTTCGTTTCTCTCTAATTCATGTTTCACGTCATTTTTACGATGTACTAACTGTGTTCGGATAAACCGCTCCAACGATTCGATGTCCTCGTTCAGTAACAATGGACTTACCTTTCGATATTCAATCGGAAATCCCGGTAGATCAATTGTTGATAATATTAAGTCGTATTGATCGAAATCCATCTTTTCCAAACTAGAAGTTCTAGCAACCTTGATCTTCCCAACTTCGGGAATCTTTTGAAGCAATTGATTCCTTATAATCTGAGCAGTTACAATCCCATTTGGACAAACAACCAAAACTGATAAAGACCTGGTTAGTACTCCAATTGAAAATGCTGTAATAAAAGTGTTTGTAATCGCTTCCATTTGCCAACCTGATAGCTTTGTAACATTCATACTGTCTTGAATGGAATCGCGAACCGTACTCCTCAAATTTTGTACTTCGATGCTTTCTTCAATATTTTTTTGAACCTCACGTGTTTCTGTTACAGAGGAGTTATTCATAATCAACATCAAATCTTGATAAAGCTCTTCATCCTCTAAAAAACGCCAATTGAATTTTTCACTTACCATTTTAATTAATTGTTTTACTTTAAGTGAGAGTTTCAAATCATACTTTTCAAAATCAGCATCATTCTCGTAATCATTGTCAATCGACTGCATTTGTAGCGTAAAATAATTTACTTCTAACCCCGAAATCTCTTGTTTAATCGAACTATCAAATTTTAAAAATATATCCAATGTTTTTCGCTGATCTTTAAGAACACTTTCGTGGTTAAATGGTGGCAATTCCTGAATTAATTGTTTTTCTTCAAGTCTTCTTAGCATAACAGCCAGAATTATTACTAGTCTTTGCAAGGAATTATCTGATAAGTTTTTAAAATATGTTTTCTGATACGCCCTAATACTTTTGTAGCTTTTTCGAATAACCGCACTACCCAAGATTCTGATAAAAAACTTTGTAACTGATTGACTTTCTGCTAAAGAATTTTCAGAAGCTAACACCTTGAAGAATTCGTACGTATTCACTTCTGAATCCACAATTGAGACTGCTAAGTTTCGTACATCAAATTCTTTTCCTTCAACGCTTATTCCTTTAGACTTCAATCGATTTAAATTCACATTATAATCAGAAAAAACATTTTCTAATGCGTTGATATCTTTACTAATTGTCGCATTGCTAGTATGAAAATCTAAGGCAAAACTTTGCATTTTGATTGGCTCGTTAGCTAATAAAAGCTGCACAGCAATCGCATTTTGACGTTGTTGAATTGTAAAATCTTGGATAGTACTTTTCTCAAGTCGTACTTCTGTTCCAAGTGTGTCAAGACTTTTTCCATTCCCCATCAACAAATACTTTTGATCTGAATTATTTATTTTTACTGTATAACTTGCTAATTCAGGTTCAATATCTGAAAAAACACGGAAGATTGTTCGTTTACTGATGCCGAGCTCTCTTTCCAACTCATTCATTTTCAAACCAGTTGGATTCATTATCAATAAGTTTAAAAGATTTAATTCTCGATCAGTAAATTTCATCTTGATTCCTCCACATTAAATCGGTTACATTGCCGTTATTTCAACGTATTCAACATACCAGTATAATCTGGAGAATTCAATAGATCCTTGGTTGCAAACACTTTAATATTCGTATATCGAATCTTCAAATTCTTTGCAGCTTCCGGAGTTACAATAACAAGATTGTCTGCAGAATCCTCAACCTTATCAATTCCTAGACTTTTAACATCTAAATTTAAACCGGCCTTTTTCACACGATCTTTCATCAAAGACGTTGCCATTGTAGCTGTTCCGACCTTATCATCATCGCGCAGGAATGTAATTTCTTTAACGCCCGCCAAATCCATCTGAACCTTCTTAACTTGATCTTTCTTTTGCTCTGAAGTCTCTTGCGCTTTAACAGGCTCTGGATCCATTTGATCACGTGCTTTTAAGTTAAGTACGATACTGTCATACTTAGGACTGCTCAAAAAGTTATCTACGGAAATTCTCATTGCATTCGGAGCCTTTTGTGCAGCACGTTCTGCAAGCTCATCTTGTGTAACAACTAATAAACCTGGTTCATCTTTTAAATTATTAATAGCTGTATTAGTAACTGACATGTCAATTCCAGCTTTTTTTACCTTATCTCTTAATAATGAAGCACCCATTGCTGATGATCCCATTCCAGCATCACAAGCAAAAATGATCTTGTTAACATTGTCATAATTAGCGACCACGTTACGAGCATTATCGATGTTCTCCTGCGTTGCTTCAGAAACATCACCATTCTTCATTTGTTTCATCTGCGCAGTTGCTGCTTCCAGATCATCTGTTTCAATATCTGGTGTTTTATCACGACGAAGAATAATTGACGCAACAATGAATGAAGCAGCAGCCGCTAAAGTTACACCCAGTAGCAATGCTATATAGTTAGTAATTGATTTGGGTGACATTAGCAAAATCGAAATAATTGAACCTGGCGATGGTGTTGCTTTTAAACCGGCTCCCAAAATTGAAAACGTTGTTGTACCCGTTACCCCACCTGCAATTACTGCAAGAAATAGTGAAGGTTTCATCAATACATATGGGAAGTAAATTTCATGAATACCACCAAAGAACTGAATAATGATTGCACTTGGTGCTGATGCCTTTGCGGTACCCTTTCCAAAGAAAGAAAATGCCAAGAGTAACCCAAGGCCTGGACCTGGATCTGGTTCAAGCAAGAACAGAATTGACTTCCCAGCATGAGCTGCAGCCTGAATTCCCAATGGAGTTAAAATACCTTGATTAATTGCGTTATTTAAAAACAGAACTTTGGCTGGCTCAATAAATACATTGGCTAATGGTAACAAGTGAACTGCAATGATTGCATTAACAGCATGTCCCATTGCTTCACTGGCCACAGAAACAACTGGACCCATAATGAAGAATCCTAAAATTGCTAAAATCATTCCTAAGATTCCTGCGGCAAAGTTGTTAACCAACATTTCAAATCCTTGGTGGATATGTGGTTGAACTGCATCATCCCACTTTTTAATTAAATATCCTCCAAGTGGCCCCATTACCATAGCACCGATAAACATTGGAATAGTGGTACCAACAATGACACCCATTGTTGCGATGGCACCTACTACGCCTCCACGATGTCCATCGACAATTTCACCACCGGTGTATCCAATCATGAGTGGAAGTAAATAAGTAACCATTGGTGTAACAAGCTTTGCTAAGCCAGCATTTGGAAACCATCCTCCTGGAATAAAAATGGCAGTAATAAGTCCCCAAGCAATAAACGCCCCAATATTAGGCATTACCATACCACTTAAAAAACTACCAAATTTCTGCATACGTGCTTTGACTGACTTTTTCGGTTTTGCTTCAACTTTTTTGTCAGCGGAAATAGTATTTTGCATATCTAAATCTCCTTTCCCTTTCAACATGAGTAATCGTACATCTTGAAGTAAGCGTTTTCAATAAAAACTAAAACACTCTTTGTCACTAGGTAAGTGACAATATCTAAAATTAAATTCATACTGTTTCATTACTCATCAAAAAATTTTAATAAGTTTGGCCTATAACTAAGTCTTAAATTTAATTTCAGAACAAAATAAATAACCCGGACCAATTTCAGAATGAAATTAATCAAGGTTATACACTAAGCACAAATTTATTGAACTAACTTTTTAGCATCGCTTCAGCAGTTGTTTTTAACTCATCAGCGGACATTCCTTCCCATTTTTTTGCCTCAGCAGTCGTTTTTAATGTATCACGCCCGTTAGCATCCATCGTATGGTTCCACATTGCGTCACGTAATGGTGTTGAATCATCACTCCAATCAAAAACCTCGTTAACCGCCTTATCGAGAAGTTCTAATTTTAATACATTTGCCATAATAATGCCTCCAAAAAAATGGGTTATCGCAATGATTAGTTGCGTGGTTCTATATATTTTAGTCCGCCCCACGGCTTTGTTATAACACTGTTCTCATTTCACATCAAATGAAAATAACTAAATTAAACACCGCTTCACAACCTCAAGGGTATAGGAATAACCTTCTTCTTATTTTATCCATAAACCACTTTTATTCCACCCATTTTAACCTGCCCCTGCACAATGGCTTTTACTACACTATCACCACCATGAGGACCATCTTTTTCAATTGTACCCATGACTAGGTTAGTTTCATCATCAACTTTCCAATCACTCGGAATATACAATTCAATACCACCCAATGATACGTCAACATTAATTAAAACTTCATTTGAATCATTTACTTTAACTTGGTCTAAATATACCTTTGTCTCGCCCATCGTGTTTTGAATATTGATTTGTTTTAAATTTGTTGAGCGTACATAACGAATATTTGTACCGAATTTATTTTCGATATTAACAACTTCGTCCGTATCACTGCCTGAATGCTGATAATGCCAATTATGTTGATATCCGTGACCATGCCGCGACCAGTCGTTACCGTACCTTTTCCAACGAAATGGTCCAAATATTATCGAAAATCCAATGGTCAATAGTAATGCAATGCCTAATACTGTCCACGGAACGAGTATCCCTATTCCCAATGGCTTGGCATAGATCATTGCTAAAAAGGCGGCGGAGAAAAAGATACCCGGAAAAGCCAACCATAATAAACTTCTTAAAAAAATACCGCCAAAAAAAACAGTAGCAACAACTTGCCAGATACCAAAATGATAATCGATTAGTCCCATTTTACTTGCACCAAGTAATACTGCACCAATCACAAAAAACAATCCCCAAAACCACCTACTGCTTCTTCTATGCACTACACTTACCTCTTTTCTTCCAAAACTTCCTTTAATTTTTTGTAATATCTACGAGAGACGTAGACCTGCTTATTTGAATTTCCAAAATGCACCAAATTACTTGAAACAGAATGATCAACTGAATAAATTCGATCAACATTTAAAATTGCCGACTTTGACACCCTAATAAAATTGGATGTTAATATTTCTTCTAACTCGTACAATCTGTTGCCACTTTGGTAAACGGCATTTTCAGTGTGGGCTTGGACCTGTCGGCCATCTGTTTCAAAAAACAATACTTCGTCAGCATTTAAAAAAATTTGAATATCATTTTGAAATACTATTAACTGTAACGGTTCATTGATTGCCTTTTGTATAATTTGCTTCAATCGTCGAACTTCCACGTCATCTGGATTTGCAGATTTGATTATTATTTCAGTTTCATCAAGTTGATCATCAGTAACAATTCGAAATTTCATATCTACGTTCCTTTCAGATAATAGTTTTCCACAAGAAACAAACTAAGTAAATATTTTTTGTATAAGAGGTTATTTTTCAAATGCAGGTGGTTAATCAGTACAAAGACTCAGAGTAAACTGAAGTAACACACCTTCGAAACTTAATTCCACAAAAAAAGAATTCCAAGCAATTGCTCAGAATTCTGTCTTAATTAATCAATTAATTAATTAATTAATTAATTTTAGTATTTACCTTCAAGCTTACTTGCAGCAGCTTCATCAATGATAACTGTTACGTTCGGATGATTTTGTAAAATACTTGCTGGTAAGTCAACAGTATCAGGTCCTTCAATCATGCCCTTAACAGCATCTGCTTTGTCTTCTCCAAATGCTTCGAGCAAAATGTGCTTACTCTTCATAATTGAAGCAAGACCCATTGAATAAGCGAACTTTGGAACATCTTCTTCATGTTCGAAGAAACGTGCGTTAGCGTCGATTGTTGATTGAGTCAAAGGAACTTTGTGAGTAGTAATATCGCGTGGTGTACCTGGTTCGTTAAAACCAATGTGCCCATTACGACCAATTCCAAGAATCTGTAAATCAATTGGATTGTCATCGATTACTTTGTCGTAACGTTTAACTTCTGCATCAGAATCTTCAGCCAAACCGTTTGGTAAATATGAAGTCTTGAATGGCTTGTAATCAAACAAGTGTGACTTCATGAAATAGTTATAACTTTGTTCGTTATCGGCTGACATTCCAACATATTCGTCCAAGTTTACAGATACTGAATCTGTAAAGTCTAAATCACTTGCAACGATTTCTTTGTAAGTTGTAACTGGTGTACTACCAGTTGCCAAACCAAATGTCTTTGCACCATTTTTCTTTTCTTCTGCGAAAACGTTGTATCCTTCTTTTCCGCCTTCTACATCACTTTTAACAACGATAACTTTCATGACGAAATCTCCTTTATGTTTTGGTATAGTCCAATTATAGAATGGTCTAAACCAAATTGCAAGCTAAAACATCATTTACTCACATTTATTTTCGCGAATTAACTGAATAATAGTCCACACTAGGCCTTGCTAACCTATACGCTCCTACACGTGCAAGAACCATCGTAGCTTTCTCACTAAGGGAAAAATATCTGTTTAACATTGCCGATAAAAAAGAACGTTTAAAATAAGTTTTAATCCAAAAGTTTGTATAAGAATCTTCAGCACCGTATTGTGACAACTGAGCTCTATAGTTTTTTAGATTGTGATAATACAAATATCGCGCTTCACTCTCTAAGTAGGGAAAATTCTTCTTGATAAAGCCCACTATATCTTGTGAAAAGAGTAGTAAATCTAAATTTCTTTGACCCATTGGTGAATTTAAATCTGACTCTTCACGTTTGCGATAATACAGTGGATCCCCAATGTGAGTAATCCGATTTGCTCTTGCTAACAGTTTATACGTCGATCCAATATCAATGTGTGAACGTCCTGTAGGAAATCTAAATTCATTAAATAGTTTGGAAGCAAATAACTTATCCCCCACTAATGAATCTAATCTCCTTTCCAATAGCAACTCACGCAAAGCCATTTTGTTATCTAATATAGCTTTATTATCTGTAAATTGATCCATCAAGATCGATTCATGATCCCCAGTTAAATATCTTCCAACAACTGCAATTTGCGACCCAGTATCTCTTATTGCAGACTGCATTTCAGATAGCATTTCGGGGGCTATCCAATCATGGTTATCTAAAATAGAAATATAATCGCCATTAGCCTTTGTCAGCCCAAAATTTCTTGCAGATGCTTCTCCCTGTCTTCTTCTATGAAAAACCCGAACCTTAGGATGAAACCTATATCCGTCACAAATAACATCCGAAACGTCCGTCGAACCATCATCAACAATAATTAGTTCAAAATTCGAATATTTTTGTCCAAGGATGCTTTCAATACATTTTTTCAGCGTTTTTTTAGCATTATAAACGGGTAAAATCACTGAAATTAAGGGCTTCTTTGTCATAGATCACATTTCCTTTCTCGTAAAATATTACATTTGTACTTAATATGGATAATTATACTGTGACACTGTGAAGATTAGATTAATATTCAGGGATAAATTATGAATAATATAAGTAATTTATATGAATACAGTTTTTAATAATCGAGTTTTATTAAAATTAAACTAATTCTCATTTTAAAAATAGTTAAGGGACAAACAAAAAACTGGTTTAGAGGGAAATAGTCCCTCCAAAACCAGATTTTAATTACTTATTGCTATTCAACATCAATGCCTTCATATTCCTTGTCGATAATTTCTTTCAACTCAGAAATAAGTGGCTCTTTAGGGTTAGCCGGTGTGCATTGATCTTCATATGATAACTCGGCTAATTTTTGCGCAGATTTATCAAAATGTTCTTTAGTAACGCCATTACCTTTCAAGCTCAAGTTTACATCCATGCTGTGTGCCAAATCGATATAGGCCTGTGAGAGGCTTTCAACTAGTTCTTCCGTTGTTCGACCCTTTAACCCAAGGTAGCGAGCAATTTCAGCATAATCTTCATCAGCCGTAAAGTGTTCATACAGTGGCCACATAGCCAACTTACGAGGTGTCTTAGCGTTGTAGCGAATAACATGTGGATATGTCATTGCAATACACAAACCATGTGGTAAGTCGAACTCACCACCAAGCTTGTGAGCGATTGAATGATTAATTCCTAAGAACGCATTAGCAAAGGCCATACCAGCAATTGTTGAAGCATCGTGCATTTTTTGACGAGCTACCAAGTCACCATCATACGCAGGCTTCAAATATTTAAATGCTAATTTAAGGGCTTGTAGTGACCATCCCTTTGTGTAATCCGTTGCCATCACAGATACAAATGATTCAGTTGCATGACAGATCACATCTAGTCCTGTTAGCGCTGTTGTGCGTGGTGGTACAGTTTCGATAAATTGAGAATCCACGATTGCAACATCTGGTGTTAAGGCATAATCAGCAATTGGATATTTAACATGGGTTTCCGAATCCGTAATAACAGCAAATGGTGTAACTTCTGATCCAGTACCTGATGTTGTTGGAATACCGATATACTTAGCCTTACTTGGGGTTGGTACTTTATAGGTACGTTTACGAATATCTAAATACTTCTGTTTTGCGGCCATGAATGATGCCTCTGGATGTTCATAGAATAACCACATGCCCTTAGCAGCATCCATCGCTGAACCACCACCAAGCGCAATAATTGTATCTGGTTCAAACGAGCGCATTTGATCAACACCACGATAAACTGTATTAGTTGAAGGGTTAGGTTCAACATCAGAGAAAATTTCAATTTCAGGAGCGTCAACACGTTTGTTTAATTCGGCAACAACGCGGTCGGTAAAACCTAACTTCATCATTCCAGGGTCACAAACGATAAATGCTTTCTTAATACCTTCCATTGTCTCCAAATAACGAATCGAGTTTCGCTCGAAGTATACTTTTGGGGGGAGCTTCACCCACTGCATATTATTGCGACGCTTAGCTATTGTTTTAATATTTAGTAAATCAAAATCTGTTACGTTATGTGAAATTGAGTTTTTACCATATGATCCTGTTCCTAATGTTAATGATGGAACCATATTGTTATAGATATTACCAATACCACCAATGGCTGATGGTGTATTAACCAAAATACGACATGCCTTCATACGAAGTCCAAACTCAGTAATTAAATTGTCATCGGTTGTGTGTAATGCTGCAGTATGACCAAGTCCACCATAATTCAATAACTCTTCACACCGTTCAAATGCTTCATCATGTCCCTTTACCTTGTACATTGAAAGAACTGGTGAAAGTTTCTCACCTGATAATGGATAGTCAACGCCAACACCATTGATCTCAGCAATCAAAACTTTAGTATCTTCTGGAACATCAATACCAGCCATCTTAGCAATAGTGAAAGCACTCTTACCAGCAATTGGGCCGCGAACCGTATGACGTTCTGGATCCATAACAGTTTCTGAGAGTGCGTCAATTTCACTCTTCTTTACAAAATAACATCCGAGCGCTTGAAATTCTTTTTTAACTTCATTGTAAATTTCAGCATCCACAACTGCACTATTTTCAGATGCACAAACCATACCGTTATCAAATGTTTTTGAAAGAACAATATCATTAACTGAACGCTTAATGTTTGCAGATTTTTCAATATATGCCGGACCATTACCAGGGCCAACACCAAGTGCTGGTTTTCCAGTTGAATATGCCGCTTTAACCATGCCAGGACCACCTGTAGCTAAAACTGAAGCCACACCATCGTTATTCATTAGAGCGTTAGTTGCTTCAATGCTTGGTTCTTCAATCCATTGAATTGAATTTTCAGGTGCACCAGCCTCAACTGCAGCTTTTTCTAAAATCTTTCCTGTTTCAACACAAGACTTTTGTGCTTGTGGATGGAATCCAAAAATAATTGTGTTTCGCGTTTTCAAGGCAAGTAATGTTTTGAAAACAACTGTTGATGTTGGGTTTGTTACTGGTGTTACTCCTGCAATTACCCCAAGAGGCTCTGCAATTTCAATGATTTGTTTCTCATCATCATCATTAATAATTCCAACAGTTTTATCATTACGGATACTGTTCCAAATATATTCACTAGCGTATATATTTTTAATAGCTTTGTCTTCAACCACACCACGGCCCGTTTCTTCAACAGCCATTTTGGCTAACTTCATGTGATTTTCCAGTCCTGCCAAAGCAACCGCTTCACAAATCTTATCGACTTGTTCTTGAGTAAAACTTTCCAACTTATCGAGTGCTACGTGCGAGCGTGAAACCATCTCATCAATAGTAGTTTTCTACTGATTGTGTTTTCTTTGCTTTCTTTTCTGCTACAGCCATAATAATCCTCCTCTTTGGGGTAAATCTTATTTTATTTTACGAGGTAATTATATCAACTGCTTTTTCAAAGTAAAGGCTTTCAAAAACAAATAGATTGCAATTTCAGCAGTTTTATGAAACCGCTTTCTGTAAAATTCCTTTATCCTCAAGTTTTCATGCTAATTCTTTTCAAAATAAAAAAAATAAAACTTTTTTCAAAAAATGTCCCGCGTGGACCAAAAACGACCCGATAAGCGCAAAAGCGCCCGATAAAATTACATTTACCTGTCGATATTAATTTGCATGTATAATAAGATTATTGAGCATCTATTTAAAGGAGTAACCATGAATAATCAACTTTTAAACAGTCGTAATATTATTTTTAAGCTTTTGCATGACCTACCAGGCAATCTGACCTTACAAGTTAAACTGGACGGAAAGGAATTCATTAACTTTAATCCAGATTTTAGGCATCCGGCGGTCGGATTGTCTAAATTACTAATCCTTGAATATTTCTTTGAGGAAATCGATCACACACGATTAAACTTAGATCAACTCATCGGAACAGCGCCCCAAAGCATTGTAAATGGTAAGGGTGTCTTGTCACATCTCTCCATTTCAAATTGGAAAATAAGTGATTTGATAACTTTAATTTTAACAGTTGAAGATGATTCGGCAGCCAATCTCTTAATTAGCAGTGTCGGGCCAGGCACAATTAATCAGTGGCTACGAAACAGTAAGTACCAAGACACCTCATTTGAACGCTTTTTTAAAGAGGAAATCAATATTGATCGCACCCATGATAATTTAATTTCTGGCCAAGATGCTTCTAATTTGATGTCAGATATTTTAGATTCACATTCTACTTCCCGATCTTTCATTAATTACTTATTGCGTTCCCAACAAAATAAATCAAAAATCAGTGGCTACTTTGAATATTCACAACTACCAATTGTTATCATGAATTACACCGGGGAAGGTATCCAAGTTGATCACGATGTTGCACGCTACATCTTTAATCATCATCAGATTGACTTAGCATTCCTATCTTCTGCATCCAGCGATCGAATTGCAATTTATAATGGCATGCAATTAATTGGAGAACAAATCTTTAACATTCTACGGGCACTATGATTGCGTTTTCATGAATTATTAGATATATTTAGCTTATCCAAGTTAGTAGGGAGATGTTGTTCATGAGCGAAACTATTTTCTTTAATCCTGGTGACTCATTAGGTAATTTTCATGATTACAATGAAGCCATTAAAAAAGGACAAATTTTCAAACACAAAGATTCTGCTAAAGATCGGGAACTCGTTGTGGTAACGGATGACAAGAGTGGTAAAGAATATGCCATTTTTTATGCGCAAGATGCTCACGATAGTACTAAATCAGGTGTAACCACCTATAAGGTATCTAAAAAAATTTAAAAATTAATCCCTTTAAAGCAAGCAAAAAACAAGCCCTGAATAACAATGTTTTATCTGTCATTCGGGGCTTGTTTGTATATAAAATTATGTTGCTTACTCATGTAATTCCCATGGCAATCCTTCTGGATCAAAGAAAAATGTCATTTTACGGTTATTTAATTCATCTCTCCGGACTGCCTCAACTCTTACTCCCTTTTCTTTTAATTCAGCGATATCATTTTCAATATTATCAGTGTGAAATGAAACATGGCGCAGTCCCTTAGCTTCCGGGTGCGTAATTCTTTCTGGAGCATCATTCTTAATAAATAATTCGAAGGTTAATTCTCCAAATCTTAAATCAATTTTTATATCATTCTTTTTTGCTCTAACAGTTTCCTTAATTACTTCCATTCCGAGCTTTAAAACGTAAAATTCCTTCATTACATCGTAATTAGATCCAATAATAGCAACATGATCAATTGTTTTAAAATCCATCAGACTCTCCTTGCATACTTTTGATTAAAAATAATATATCATAATTCAATTTTCGGCTTAAAACTATACCAATTTAAAAATCCAAGCAAAATATTAGTTTTATAGAAAAAACAGAGTAAAATTAAGAACATTGAGGGAGGGATTTATTATGAAACTAAATATTAAACCAAACGCATTTGAATATCTAAAATCTAAGGGCATTGACGGTCAGCACATTTTTCTAGCACTTGATGACGGATCCAGTAAATTTTCAAAACTAGGTGGATCCTGTGCGGTTGGCAATAAATACCAAATCGTTATTTCTCCAGTGGCTGATGATGATTACAGCACTGCAATTGATAATGATCAAAATGTTAACCTAACAACCGGAAAAGAAGAATTAACATTTTTAGGTGAAGGTCTGGCACTTGATTATAAGATGGGTATCCTTAAACTAAGCGATAACGGTGGTATCCTTGATGGTGCCGTAACAGTTACTAACTATCACCCTGATGAAAACTTAAGCACCGAAGAAAAACGTAAAGAAATGAAAGCAATTGGAAATAACATTTGCTAATTTCGAGCAATACCAATTATTGACTAATCGTAAACTATATATAGATAACCCTGAACAATGAAGAGCATCATTATTCAGGGTTTTTTAGTATGATTAAAACTTACGCTTGTATTATTATCATTACTATTCGTCCAAAAGTATGGAGAAAAGCCTATCGTTTCTTCATACAAATTACCAAAACAAGTCCTACAGCAATCAAAAGTGATAGTACATAAAAAGTTGCATGATGTAAAGCATCTGCTACAAATCCGAATACAAACGAGCTTAGTGGCATTACGCTATCAAAGATCAAAAACCAAATTGAAAAAACGCGTCCTAACATGTCCGTTGACACGATCTGCTGTACAATCGTCATTAATCGAATTCCGTAAAGGGACATAAACAAACCAATCACGAAAGCTGCGGCCAATAAAACAGGATATGACTGAAACAAAGCTGCCAGCAAACTTCCAGCAGCAAGTATCCCCGCATCAAAATAGTTTTGTCGAATATGTGGTTCCCGTTTACTCAGTGAAGAACCAAGAGCCCCCATTAACCCGCCAATCGCGAAAGCCGTCAAAACATAACTATAAAGTTTCTCATCTCCATGATAATAACGATCAATTTCATATGGGAGTAATAGCGAAAACCCAGCTACAAAGGCTGCGAAAAAGCCTTCAAACACAATTAAGCGAAATAAATCTGGGACCTTCTTTATATACGCTAATCCGTCACGTAAACTTCGTAAAATCGGCAAGCTTTCTACCAACTTTGTTTTTTGTTGGTATTTTAAAGCATAAGTAATTACAAACGATAATAAGAAGGAGAAAGCGTTAAACAATAAAAATGTTCTAAAGTCAATCCAACTAATCGTCAACAGAAAACCACCGACTAATGGTGCTAAAACTTGGGCGAGCATTGTTCCCGAGTTAGCCATTGAATTAAATCTGGCCAATGCAGTTGGAACAATAACTTCTGGAACGACTGCCTTAGCTGCTGGAAAATTAAATGCCAAGCCAATATCCATCACAACAGTTAATAATACTAATTGATAAAAAATGGGTTCTTTTACGTCAACAGTTGCTGCAGCAATAAGGCAAGCAATAAAACTGACCAAATCAGAAGTTAGCATTATTTTTTTACGATTATACCGATCCACAATTGGGCCAGCAATTAAATCCCCAAAAACTAATATAACCCCACCAATTCCTTGCACTATTCCCAGCAATGCTGCTTGCCCAGTAGCCTGTACAATGAACCAATTCAATCCGAAAATAAATAGCTCATCACCCAATCGTGACACAAATGGACTAAGAAAGAGTGACCAGCTAAATTTCTTTTGTGTAATTTGATTTTCCAATAAAAAAACCTCCGTCCCTTTAATCGTCAGTGTTAATGACATTGGCAAACAGGCGAAGGTAGCATTAAAAATTAGCGGGCAGGATTCTCCTTAACCCCATTAGGATCCGTAAAATCAATAAATCCAAGATTACTATCTATTACTCCGCCGTTTCCGGTAAGTGTTAAAGTGTTCAATTTATCATTGTAAGAAATAACCAAACCATCATCTAAGTCTTCTTTAGAGTATCCCTTAATCAAGACGTCCCCTAAATTAGAGGTGAGTGTTGTGTCATATTCATCAATTGCCATATCATTAGAAATAATGTTAATTGAAAATTGTACTTGCATATGAATCATAGCATGTTGTGAATAAGCACCAACACCGTCTTCAAAAGTTAAAAGCAATCGCTTATTATTACCTAAATGTGGTTTAACCCTGTTAATCGCCGTTTCATCAAACTTAATGTCCATATCACTCACCCTTTCAAATCTTTAATTTTATCTTATAATAAACCAATACTCATCAAATTCCAAACAATATTATTTTGATAGTTTAGTAATTTATTGTATTGTATAAATATTGATCAAACGAGGTGCAATTTATGCAAAATTTTGAACATTATCATCCAATATATACAAACAAGTTCGTTTTAGACTGGCTAACCATGAGTAAAGTTCGTGACGTTTTTGAGCTTCGCCATAATCGCCGTATTGCTGCAGACAGTGATCGTGATATTGATGAAACCATTGTTGATACAACTGGTTATGTCAATAATATGATGCGTTTGGTAATGAACAATCAGGCCCTTATTTGGGGAATCTCTGATAAACACACTGGGGAGTTCTTAGGTATGGTAGCCATCTGGGATTTCGACCATGATTCTGCCATAATTCGCTTTGAAATCTTACCCCAGCATCAAAATAAGGGCGTTATGCAAGAAGTTTTGACCCGCATGGTGTTATTCGTTTTTGATGAACTTCATTTAAAAAAGCTTCAAGCTCTTACCTTACCTAAAAATAAGATATCCGTCCATTTACTTGAGAAGGCCGGATTTAGCATTGTAAAAAAAAGTGACACTCAATACCTTCATTTTCAAATTGAAGATGACTAGTGTTTAAATAATCCCATTTGTCTAAAACTTTTTGATAAGTCGTTAACTGATTTATCAATATTGCTCTTGGCTGGTGGGATTTCTTTATCTATTTTTCTTGTCTTTTCACTATTGCTTTGCGCCTTTGTATTGTCCACCATCTGATCCATTGTTTTATTCAACAATTCGTCTACAAAAACATTACCTTCATTCGATGCATGTCCTTTTGTCCATTTAAATTCTAAATGTTTAAAGTTCTGTAGCTGTTTCCAAACCTTTTGCCATAGTTCCTTATTTGCAACTGTGTTTCCATCACTTTTTTTCCATGCATTACGCGCCCATCCTCGTAACCAATTTTGATTGATGGCATCAAGAACATACTTAGAATCAGAGACAACCAAAACAGGTTCATCTTCACTAAAATGCGTTTGTATTGCTTCTAGCCCTTTAATCAAGGCCATTATCTCCATGCGATTGTTGGTTGCACCTTGTTCCCCATCCGATTCTGAAAACTTTTTCCCATGTCCCTCAAGAAGATATGCCCATGCCGCAAAATCTTCAGATCGTACATGGCCACCTTTAATATTTCCCGTGTTTCTTGATCCGCCATCCGTATACAAAACCGTTTGCATCAAATTTGAGCTTTCTGACTTTCTCGCATCATTTTTGAATACTGTTCCTTCTAACCAACTTTGTGCCTCTGATTTTGTTTTAAAGCTCTTAAATTCAGCACCCGAAAAACCTGCTACTTGTTTTTGCGTTTCATCCCATGTTGAAAAAATTCCAGTTTTCTTACCCTTGCGGACCGCGTAAAACTTATTTGCCATATCATTCCTCATTCTCTTTTTGTTCCATTATAACTGATTATTATTTACGAATTACACCGCCAAATAAAAAAGTTCTAGCTAACCACAAACTGGGCTTTGCTAAAACTGATTTAAATTAATTATTATTTATTTAGAATTGCCATAAATCCAATAAACACGAAGAATAATGCGTACATTAATGGATGGACTTCTTTTCCCCGTTTTGCAGCAATCATTGCAATTGGATACATAATGAAACCTAAAGCAATTCCGTCCGAAATACTATATGTTAATGGCATTCCAATCATTATTAAAAATGCAGGAACTGCAATTTCAAACTTATCCCAGGCAATTTGTCGAGTTGATTGGGCCATCAATACACCAACAATGATCAAGGCTGGCGCTGTTACTTGTGTAGTTACAACAACCAATAGTGGAGAGAAAAACAATCCAAGAATAAAGAAAATTCCCGTTGTAACCGCTGTGAACCCACTCCGGCCACCAACAGCAATTCCTGCGGATGACTCTACGAATGCGCCAACTGGAGAAGTCCCTACTAATGAGCCAAACAACATTGCTGTTGAATCTGAAGCCAAGGCCCTTCCGACACGAGGCATTTTATTATTCTGCATAAAACCTGCCTGTGTAGCCAAAGCAACAAGTGTTCCAGCTGTATCAAAGAACGTTACTAACAAGAATGTCAGAACTACCACCCATAATTGAAGCGTATTAATGTCCTTAACATGTGTTAATGCCGTTAAAAAAGTTGGTTTAATACTTGGAATTTCAGAGACAACCGAGGATGGCATATGAATCAGACCTGTAATAAGTCCCAAGATTGTTGTTCCTACCATACCGACAAAAATTGCTCCAGGTACATTGCGTAACATCAAAACAACTGTAATGATCAAACCAAAAACTGTTAACCAAGTTGAACCAACGCTAAACGATCCTAGACCAACTAAAGTATCCTTATTAGGAACAATAATCCCACCATCGTGTAGTCCTAAAAATGCAATAAACAAACCAATTCCTGCCGAAATTGCGTATTTCAAATCAGATGGAATTGCATTGATAATTCGTTCCCTCAACTTGAGTGCTGTAATCAAAATAAAAATAAGTGAGGCAACAAACACACCTGCTAAAGCTGTTTGCCAAGGAACCTTCATACCAATTGATACTGAATAAGCAAAGAATGCGTTAATGCCCAGCGCTGGTGCCGATGCAATCGGATAGTTGGCTAAAATCCCCATTAACATACATCCAAATGCACTCGCTAATCCGGTTGCCGTAAAAACAGCTCCCTTATCCATTCCAGACGCTCCTAAAACGTTTGGATTAACAAACATAATATAAACCATTGAAATATAAGTTGTTAATCCTGCAATTATTTCTGTTCGGTAATTTGTTTTTAATTCGGAAAACTTAAAATATTTTGCAATTGAGTTCACTAGTTTTCTCCTCGTTTGTTCGTGTTTATTGTTTTAAATTCAACATCAATTATATTGCATGACCATTAATTTGTAAATAACGAACTAAAAGTTTTTTTGCTTAATTAAAGTTCGTGTTTTACTAGAATGAGCTCAATAATACTTTTAATTAAAAAAGGTGTATACTAATTGAATCTAATGACAGTGTGTCATATTTTATAATGAGGGTTGGAAATAATGAATAAAAAAATTGGACTTCTATTATCACTTGGTGCAGTTGCACTTGCATTGGCTGGTTGTAGCCGTGACAACTTAACTGTTGGCGCTTCTACAAAAAAGGCAGATGGGATGGTTGCCATCATTAAGGGACGAGTTGCCTCCAAAGCGAAAGTTTCTTATTCAATTGATAATGCTGCTACTCAAAGCACCAAAAATGTTGGTGGCGCATATACAATTGAGATTCCATCAACTACTAAAGAACAAAAAGTTAAGGTCACTGCAAAAAATGACGGTTCAACAATTAGCAAAACCGTAACTGTGGAAAAAGAAAAACGTTTGGCAGATTTTTCAAAATTTAAAGATTCATTTAATCAGGCAATTGTTGGTATGAACATGTCAAAATCGGATCAGCAACTAGCTCAAAAGCTACAAAAAGAAGGTGCTGAGTTAAAAAAGCAAGCACCTGCTGATCCCAAAAAAGCACAAGCGGAATTGGCGGCCATGCCTGCTGCAGAACGTGTGCAAGCCATGCAAAAAATGAAGGCAATGCAACAACAAGCATCAGATTTAAAGAAACAAAGTGCCCAGTTACAATCTGATATGGATAAAATTAAAAATGACAAAAAAGATCAGTTAATCCCTGACTCACCCAAAACAGGTGTAACTGAATGGGTCAATCAAAAGGAATACCAAATTCGTGGTAATTATCAGAATGGTGATATGATGGGACTAACCGTTATAGCGACTACTAAAGCTATGAAGCACCCTAGTCAAGCCAAGGGATTTGGGACAGCATTTGGTATTGCAGCCAAGGAAGTAGGCGCTAATCCTAAGGACGTTATGAATCAGTTTAAGTCATATAGTAAAAAGGCCAAAAGTGGTCAAACCACAATGAAAACAATCACTTCAAATGGCGTCAAATTTAACATTGGCCTCTCTACTACTCGTCTTTACATTTATATAACTAAATAATCTAAAAAAATCCTGATAGCGTCTTAAGTAATGACCTATCAGGATTTTTTTGTTTTCATTTGTTTTCAATAGTAATAACATGATAAATTCAGTTCCCAAACTATTGGTACAAATTCGGAAATCAAATCCAATTATTCTGCCTCTTTACCAAATCTGAACTCGCTTAGCTGGTTCCAAATACATACCATCATCTTTATGAACATTAAAAGCTTCATAAAATTCATCAAAGTTTTTAACTTGCACATTTGCACGTAATTTAGCCGGTGCATGAACATCAATTGACAATAATAGCTGTTCGCGTTCTTTGGTTGCCTTTGTTCTCCAAATTGTGGCCCAGTTAACGAAGAAAGCTTTTAAGTCTGGATTTGCCGTCTGTTTAGTAGCTTCCAAAGCTGCACTCATGCCACCGTCATCTGCAACATTTTCAGTTACAACTAGCTTTCCATTTACTTTTCCACCTGCAAATTCTAATCCGTCAAACTCATCCACCATAGCCTGTGATAATTCATGGAAATGACTTAGATCATCATCAGTCCACCAATTATCTAAATTACCATATTCGTCAAACAATGCACCATTTGGATCAAATGCATGTGAAATCTCATGAGCAATTACAGCCCCTATTCCTCCATAATTTTGACTAGCAGATTGTTTCAAGCTGTAAAATGGTGCCTGCAAAATAGCCGCTGGGAAACAAATAAGATTACCTTCAGGAGAATAATATGCATTTACGGTATCTGCACTCATGTGCCACTCACTGCGATCGACTTCTTTTCCAAATTTTGATAAATTATCTTCCAAGAAAATCTTAGAAAAGTTTTGGACGTTTTCTACTAGTGAACTTCCCTCATCGGCAGTCTTTGTCTTTAACTTCTTGTATACTTCTTTTAATTCATCTGGATAACCAACCAAAATCTTCAGTGATTTTAGTTTGGTTATTGCCTTTTCTTTAGTAGCTTGTCCTAGCCAATCATTTTGTTGCAAGCGTTTTTCATATACATTAATCATGGCAACCACCATATCATGAACATCTTGCTTAGCCTCTTCACCAAAGTACTTATTACCATAATATTGACCCACAACTTGATTAAAGGTACTCCTCGAAAGATAAAAAGCACTTTTTTCTTGTTTCATGGCTTCTTTTTGTCCCGATAATGCTCTTCCATATGTTCCACCAAGTTGGCGCATCTCTTCACTTAGATATGGCGAAAGTGAACGAACAACATTGACCATCATCCAAGCCTTAATATCTTCAAAGTTTTCAGCATTAACAAACTGGTTATAGTTTTCAAAAAAGCGTGGTTCTGTCACAATAACTTGATCTGGTGTAGTTCCTAATAGCCCCGTAATCATTTTTTTAGCGTCCAATTGGCCAATCGCGCTTGTAAAACTTTCAAATGATTGAGGATTATACAACTTAGCAACGTCGCTTAGCTCTTCAGAATTCTTACGATAAGGTGCAAAACTAGCATCAAAGCGTTTTGCTGCTTCCACAATCAAAGTTGCTTCATCAGTTGTTTTGCCCAATTTTTCAAATAAGGCAATCATCATTTGAGTAAACACATCCATTAACTGCTTACCAGCTGGATTAGTATCTTCATAATACGTTTTATCAGGAAGAATCAAACTCAGACCACCTGCCCACAAAACATTCTTTTTGTTAGCCCCATCGCCCTTCAAATCGGGTTCAACTCCTAAGTCTAATGGAACATCAAAGCCATCAAGACTTAACTCAATGATTTGCTCATTCAAATCTGTCCAATTGTTAAGCGATTCAATCCTTTTCAAGAAGGGTAATAGTGGTGCCACCCCATCAGCATCACGCTGTTTAAAATCCGCTGCTAAACGAAAGAACTTTAAGAACTCCATCAATTCTGGCGTTTCCACTTTAAGCTTCCCGGACTGCATTTGCTTAAAATCATTCATTAACTTTTCATCAACCCCGTCAACCAAATCCATAAAACCTCCAGTTGATGAATGGTCACTTGGAATGGTCGCCTGAGCAATCCAATCACCGTTAACCGCCTCGTAAAAATCGTCTTTTAAAGAAGTTGCCATAAACTATTCCACCTTTCAAATCTGATTGGGTTAATTATACACTTGTTTTTTTCTATGAAACTGCATCTCGCATGTATCTTGCTAATCCTTCTTGATCCATATGCGCACTAACACCAATCTGAAGTTTTAATCGTGCTTTTGGTCCATTCAACCCTTGGCAGAAAATCACACCCATCCGTTCAAGGTCAATTCCGCCACCTGGGTAGTCATAAATAGGCTCCGCCACACCGTTATAACATCTCGAAACCATAATAACTGGAATTCCATTGTCAAGTAAATCTTGAATTGGTTGTACGACTTCGGTTGGCAGATTTCCAGCCCCAAGTCCCTCAACTACCACACCTTTTGTGCTAGGACGGTTAATTGCCTCAAATATTTCGCCAGGAAGCCCCGCATAAGCCTTAATTAAAAGCACACCCTTCTCAAGAGAATGGATGTCACATGACTGTTGCTTAATCAATGCTTGAAAGAATCTAATATCACGCTTATATACAATTCCAATCGGTCCAAAAGTTGGTGTTCTGAAAGTATTTACATTGGTTGTATGTGTTTTGGTCACATAGCGTGCTGTATGAATCTCATCATTCATGACCACCAGAACACCTTTGTCAGAGGCCTCATCAGAAGCGGCTGTTAAAATGGCACTTTGAAAGTTATAAACACCATCAGAGCCCAATTCGTTTGAAGACCTCATAGCTCCCGTTACAACGATTGGAATTGTATTTGGAACCGTCAAATCCAAAAAGTAGGCCGTCTCTTCAAGAGTGTCCGTTCCATGAGTGATAACGATTCCATCACATTCTCGGTTTTGTTCTGCCTCTTGAACCCTCTTTTTTAATATTAACATGTCATCTGGAGTAATGTGTTCAGATGGTTTATTTAAAATCACCTCATTAACAAGTTCAATATTATCGCTAATAAACTGACTATCCAAAAGAGGATTTTCTTCGTTCGTACTAACCGATCCATTGCTTGCTGACATTGAAATCGTTCCACCAGTATGCAAAGCTAAAATCTTTTTCATGTCCTAACCTCCAATTAACTAATGAACTAATCATACCAAAAATATCAGATGTTAAACTAATTCAAAGACTAATTCACAGTATTTACACGTTTTAAAAAAAGGTTAAAATAAGAATAACTATAGAGTTAGGAAGATAATATGACTTCAAAAAAAAGGCTTCTTATAAATATATATGACTTTTCATTTGCAATTCTCGCTTTAATTTCAATTTTTACGGTGCTGACTGGCTTTTTAACAAAAACTATATCGCTATCCGATCCGCGTGTAATCAAATTTTTAGATAGCATTCTAGCTATTTTTGCGCTTGATTATGCCTTACGATTTGGATTCGCAAAAAATAAAATCAATTTTCTTGTTCAAAATTCGTTTGATTTACTTGGTTTAGTACCTCTTCATCCTATATTTGCTATCTTCCGAATTGCCAGAGTTATTAGAATTATTCGCTCCCATCATTTACTATGGCGTTTGGGGCTCGATGGAAGATTTTCAAGCGAGGTACATCGTTTCATTTATGATACCGGATTCTTAAATTTGTTCACGGTCAGTATTGTAATCTTGGCTTTCAGTGCTTTAATGTATTCAATTGTTGAACGAATTCCCCTATCCTCAGCACTCTGGTGGGCAATTACTACCGCCACTACCGTTGGTTATGGTGATATATCGCCTAAAACCCCTATTGGAAAGATAATTGCAGCGTTCTTAATGTTTGGTGGTATTGGCTTTATTGGTTTATTAACAAGTACAATAACTGGATTCTTCACTTCAGCAACCAGTGATATCCAAGAAGCTGATATGAGTACATTGATTCGCAAAATCGATGATTTAAATGCAAAAGTAGATCGCCTTGAAAAACAAACAAGCGATAAACGAACACAACGAAAAAGGATGAAATAAAATAGAGAGTGAAACAAGCCGTTTTGCTTGTGAGGATTAACAGAAAAGGGAGATTATGACGGGTTTGGTCATGGTCTCCTTTTTAGGTTAACCGGAAGAAGCTGGCTTGCGCAACTCATTTCAGATAGAGAGTGAAACAAGCCGCTTTGCTTATGAGGGCTGCTAGCTCGTCAAGTTAAGCTGGTTTTGTATATAAAAGTCAAGATTCTCGTACACTACCCTCTAGCTAGAAAATAAAAACGCTGAAGATGAGTTTCATCCTTCGGCGTTTTAAATAAATATTAATTAATTTATCCTAGTTGCTGTATAAACTAGTGACGAATGCTTATATTCAGTATTACCTATTTTGATTCCATAAGGTGCCAATTTATAATCTTGCATCACAGTTATTGACATTGATTGGTCCTTAGAACTGGGATTCTCAACAATTATCTGATAATGTCCCCGTTGCAATGCCCCCTCATAATAGGCAAACTCACTTCCATTTTTTAACTTTATCTTTTTATTTGTATCAAGATTCACTAAATACAATTTAAACTTAGCCTTATAAGGTGTTAAAACAGAAAAGCGACTGCTATTATAATTAAGATTTACTTTCTGATTAACGCTACTATGTGCACTAATTATGGTTTTTTTGGCTCCATACTGTGAGGACAGCTGACTTCTTTGCGCCGCAACAATTAGTGTGGTGCTTTCCCCACTTTTGGTAGCTAAAAAGGTTCCAATCGTTCCAGCAAAAACTACTACACTACTGATTAATCCAATATTTAACCATTTATTTTTTACACTTTTAACTTGGGCAACCTCCATCAGGGGGGGCAACCTTAGTGAAGCAATCAATATCAACATTGGAATTATTACTTGCCCATACCTGTTTTCTGATTCCCATACCAGTGTATGAAAAGCTAAATATCCAAGTGCAAGAATCAAGGCTATTTCTGCTTTTATATTCAGTTTTTCCTTCATTTTTATTATTCGAAGGCTTTTAACTATGACAATTAAATATAATAAGATAAAGCCCGACTGCATTATAACTTTCCCAACCAAACTAAGTATCGGTGCAATTACTTGATAACCATGAGAAGCATTGATATATCCACCCGTGTAAGCTATTTGGATGCCACTAACATTCAAAAAAATACCCGCCTTTGTAACCCATCGCTGAATAACTTTCGCCACACCTAACCGTTCGATTCGCTTTGGTAAAGCCGTTTTTAGATAGGTTTTCCTTTGTTCGATGGAGTTCATTTTCATCATTGTTTCTACATCATTTCCGACATATTCGCCATTACCTTGAGGACTGTAACTCATCCACACCCAGTGTTCCATAGGCAATTGATATTTTGAATTTTGATGAAAATTTATCTGTTGCTCAATTAACTTAGAAGCTGGAAAAGCTATTCCAATCCCCAAAGTAATCAACACCAGCGGAACTGCTATTTTTTTTATGGACTCACGTAAATTTTTACTTATTCCACGTAATATCACAACCAATAAAATTGCTATTAGGACAAAAATCAAAGTTGGCTTTAACAATTGTCCAACGGCTATGATAATTGTTAACAATATTCCTTGAACAACCTTAAGTTGTGTCGAATAATTCTTCCACCCATATAAAATCACGAAAGTTATTAGAAGCGCCAACATACTAGGCAAATCAGAATAAAACACTTGCAAATAGTATGTATAAGCAAACGGACTAACTACAAAAAAACTTAGAAGGACTATTGGTCCAAAACTACTTTTACTAATTCTCTCGACAAATCTTATAGTTAACAATATAAAAGTATCCAAGAAAATTATTGAAAGCATATTAACTGATAAATTAGTCGAGATGTTGAACAAGTTAGTAAGTTCAATCCATTTAGAAAGTAGAAACGCAATCGAAACATTATTAGGATAGCGCCAGAAATAAGTTGAGTTACTCCAACTATGATTACCTATACTTAATGTTTCGGCTTGTGATAAGACCCTAAACGGATCATGAAACACTGTTGCAGGTAAAAATTTCAACACTAAGATTTGCACGACAAAAATAATTATCAATCCTACTATGATAATTTTTTTTAAATTTGGCTTCGATATATTTTCCAAAACTGGTTTTAATTTAATGCCAGTAATTAATAGTATCACCGCTAATGCCAAGATTGAGGTACTTACCAAAAATTTACCATCAGTACCTAAATTGCTAACGATTCCAATTATCATAAAAAGAATCAATATCGCCGGAAAGATATTTTCTATTTTAGCTGTCGGCCTCATCCGTTATCACCTTAAAACCTTTTCAACCGTATATCGTGGTCTACGTTTAACCTCAGTGGTTACTTTTCCTATGTATTCACCAACGATTCCTAAACTCATCATCTGGAATCCGCCTAATATCCAAATTGAAATCATTAGTGACGACCAGCCGTGAACAGTGGAACCTGATAGTTTTTCGACTACAGTGTAGATAAACATTCCTATTCCAAAAAGGCTAACCAAAGCACCTAGATACAATATCAAACGGACAGGCGCTATTGTGAGCGATGTAATCCCTTCCCAAGCAAATGACAACATCTTCTTTAAGGGATATTTAGATGTCCCAGCTGTACGTGCTGTTCGTTTGTAGTATACCCGTTCTGACTCAAATCCCAACATAGGTATAACGCCACGTAAAAATAGATTACGTTCTTTATACTCTAACAAGGCTTCAACAGCCGGCTTTGCCATTAATCTAAAATCCGCATGATTTATAATTAGTTGTACACCAATCATATTCAGTAGTTTATAGAAAAGCTGTGCTGAATTTCGTTTAAACCATGTATCAGTATCTCGATTGTTACGGACACCATATACGATTTGGTTACCTTTTTGATGTAATTCAACCATTTTCTTAATGGCATTAGGGTCATCTTGTAAATCTGCATCGATTGTTACCACAATATCAGCCGTTTCAATAGCTTGTCGCATGCCAGCCAATAAAGCATTTTGATGTCCAAAATTACGACTAAACTTAATTCCCTTAATCCGCGGATTATTACGATGTTCCTCTTCAATGATGTGCCATGTCTTATCCGTAGAACCATCGTCAACAATTAAAATATCTGACAGGTAGTCGATTGATAAATCATTAATTAGTTCTGCTTCTATATCATTTAATCTTTTTATACTGTCGTGTAGTACTTCTTCCTCATTGAATGCAGGAACAACTACGGTTAATTTCTCCATTTTTAAATTCCCCCGAAAACATTTATTTTAAACTTATTTCTTATACAATTAAACATAAAATCAAATATTCCTATATATCCGATTGATAAAAACAAGCTCGCAAGTACATCAGAAAAATAATGATCCTTTAAATAAACTCTTGATATTCCAACTAACGCCATCCATATGAATATTAAAATATAACTCAGAAATTTTTTCTTATTAGATTTCATTACTGGCAATAATAAAATCACTATAGCTAACCCCAGCAAGCTGGTGCTAAACATATGGCCACTTGGGAAACTAAAACCAGTATCGATAATAATTTGTCCTCCTGGTCTGGGACGCCTAACGATATTCTTTATCATATAAACCAACATATCCCCTGAAAATTGCAACAAAAATATTTTAAACGCTAACCATTTTTTATTTTCGAACCAAAGTAGTACACAAACAATAATTACTAAAGAAAACGTAATTTCCGGACTTCCAAAAAAAGAAACCACTGAGAAAAAAGATGTATTAGTAGATGTAATGAATCCTTTAAAAATTCTAAAGGCAACAAGATCATAAGAATTAATATTATTTCTATCTTGCATCACTGCCAACATCATTCCTATAAAGAGTCCAATTGAGATTATAGTTATGATTATCCATAGAGTATTCTTATAATTCAACTTATATGATTTTTCCATACTTTTTCCTCATTTATATTTTATCATTTTGATTTTACTGTTATTTTGAAAGTAAAAAAAGTAGTGATAAATAAACGTTAAATGAGATTTTATAATAATTAAATTATCCATATAAAAAATCAGGTAACAAGCGACTGGTATAAAATTCAGTTACTCATGCCTGATTTTCGCTAAAAACTGGCTTAGTGGTTATTTATCGTAATTAATAAAGCATTTAACTAATCTCATTAAAAATAATTACGAATGTAGTTCCATTTGTTCCACTCTGTTTTACATTCAATGTGATACGGTTTAACTCCGCCAATTTTTCAGAAATTGCAAGCCCTAAACCGGTACCAGGAATATTACCACGTACTTTTCCACCTCTATAAAACCTTTCAAAAATATGATCCTGATCCTTTTTTTCAATCCCACTTCCATGGTCTTGGACTTCCAAAACCACATGTGAGCCTTCTTTTTTTATAGTAACTAAGATATTCGAATTATCGGCCGAATATTTACTTGCATTTGAAAGTAAATTTTTTAAAATTTGATTTACATTGCCTTCATCTGCGGATACAAAAACATGATTGTCCAACTCGAGAAAAATCGTCTGAGAAATTTCCTTATTAAACTTACTCACAAATTCTTCAACTGATTTGGATAAATTATATTTTTTTATCTGAATAGCCTGATTTTCAGCACGAGCGTAAAGCAAAAGTTGGTCGACTAAAAATTGCATTTGGTAGGTTTCTTCGTCAATATAATTAATGGATTTACTAATAATTTCAGGATGTCCTTCTCCCCTACGCCTTATCAACTGTGCATGACTCCTAATGGTTGCAATGGGAGTCCTTAATTCGTGTGCAGCATTTAACATAAAAGTCTTTTCTTTTTGTGATTTTAAATCTAGTTGCTCTAATAGTTCATTAAAACTCTTTGTTAAGTTTGTCACTTCCGTGGGTTTTCCCGGAACCTCTAATCTTACTGCATGTTCGCTCTGATCCTGAGAAATATCCTGTATTTTATCAGTTAACCCAATCAGCGGAGCCATTAACCTTTTGACAATTATCCTAATATACATGGGACTGATCAACAAAATCAAGATAAGAACAATGAACGTCACTAAAATTATTCGTTCTAAAAGGTTAAGCTGACTTTCTAAATCGACCCATAATTCATAATCAATTCCCTTAGCATGTCCGGAACTATAGTATAAAAGTCCGAATTTCTTTGAATAAATCACACCTTTTACTAGTGGGATTTTTTTCGGCTTTGAAGCTAATAATTTGTATGTATTCGGCGAAAAATAGTTTTTAGTATGCGCATCCTTTCGAAAATTGTACACATGTACGTAGGTTGAAGACGTATCCAATGTGCTATTTTTTCGCCAATTTTGCCAATCATTGTCACCATCAATAACCGTTTTTTTTAAGCTATTAATAATTCTGTTCGAATTAATATTACTAGTTTCTAGTAACTCGTGCCCGATTGCGACAACTGTTAGCACACCCGATAACAACGTAATAACCACGACTAAAACAATCATGCTCCTCATTATGATTGTCGTGCTATCCGTTTGATTACTTCGTTTAAATTTTAACATTATTTCTCACTTTGAAATTTTATAGCCTCTACCTCGAACGGTGTGAATCAACGCATTTTCTCCAGGAATACGATCTATTTTATTTCTTAGATAACGAATGTAAACATCAACAACATTAGGTTGTCCAGTAAAGTCAATTCCCCAAACCGCATCCAATAATTCGTCCCTAGAAAGGATTTTACCAGATTGTTTTAATAACTCCGTGAGTAAATGAAATTCACGTTGTGTTAGTTGAATATCTTTTTCATTTCTAGTTACCTGCTGATTTTTCACATCAACCCTCAAATTGTCTAAAACTAATAAATCATTCCGCTCAGAATCCTGAAATTTACGTGATCTCCTCAAAACCACGTCCATTCTGGCTAACAGTTCTTCGATATCAAACGGTTTAGTAATATAATCATCCGCACCACCAGTTAACCCAGCTACTTTATCACCCACATAGTCTCTCGCAGTTAACATGATAATTGGTACGTCGCTTTCTCGCCTTATTCTTCTGAGTACACCAAGTCCGTCAAGCTCAGGTAGCATCCAATCTAAAATAATCAAGTCAATTTGAGCTTGATTATTTTTGAAACAATCTACCGCAGATATACCATCAAATGTGGTTAACACTTGATAGTCTTCAAATTGAAATTCTTCCCTCAAAGAATCAGCTAATGCTTTCTCATCTTCAACTAATAGTATCGTCTTCGTCATTTAAATCCTTCTTTATTGTGGAAACAAGATATAAGTTAAGAAGTGGTAAGCGTATTAACTATTTCAAAAATTAGATCTTGATACGTCGTTCATTCCTTTGAGCACACTTCACTTTTAAGCGAAAATGCTTGGCCTATTCTCGCACTCTACAGCAATTGTTTTTTTTATTGTTCATCCAAATTTATTATACCTCTTCCGTATTAAGTAAAAAATGGAAACTATTCCAGCAATTATCCAACCAAATAAAGCCACTGCGGTACCTACTAACGTTAATTTATTAGGAACGTATGATATTTGTAGTCTATTTAAGCCCTTTTGGCTTTTAAGTAGTAAAGAACCAATTGCCGTCTGTTTAAGATGATTATGCTTTAAAACTTTGCCATTAAATTTAATTTGAGTATTTTTATATGCTACAACAGGTACGTCTTGGGTTTTAGCTTTTGAGTCATTCCAGGTTAACTCCATGACCCCGTCTTTTTTAACTGTATGCTTAAATTTATTTTTAGGCTTAATAACATAATTAACATACAGTTGATAGTAATCAATCTTATTTGAATATTTCTGAATCGGAGTGTAATCAGGTGTTACTCGGTCAACTGCATGAATTAATTTTCCAGTATTTGCACTATGAAAAGCTGGTTGTAGTTCAATAATTTTACTGATTTTTTTACCATCAAGTTTATGCGCGAACACGTTTACTTTCTCCGTTGCTAATCCGCTTGCCAAACCCGCACTATTACTTCTACTTTGCGAATTCCAGTCGTTAATTGTAACCATAAGTGAGGTAACAGAAGCAATTGTGAAAACAGTTAGCATAAAATCGACTATTGTAAAAGAAACTTTGTGCATACTGCTTTCTACCAAATCTCTTAAAATTAAGACCGCTCCTAAAACCAAAAAAAGTAGCCCAACAATGATAAATCTCCGTGGCAACTGTAAAAAATTACCTAACGCTGGGACGCTTGTTTCAACAGCGCTCCATGGTATTAAACTGGTTCCTAAAACCATGTATACCATACCTATAATCGATACTAATTTTGAGAAATTCCCTAATCGGCTCCAAAACAAGATCAAACCCGCAAAACTCATAAAGAAAAGTATGCTTATCACAACGTTGCTGAGGGGGGCGGCATCATAAAAGGGAACCAAAATATTAGTGACACCTTCCATTAATGGGAAGTTTGCTGGTGGTAAGATTGTATTCCCCTTAATAAGTTCTACATACGGTAACACTACGTTTAGGTTTAAAACCACCGCCATCACAACCGCTGCACTTAAGAATCCCACCCCTCGCCATTTATGAGTCGATTTAATCAATCCAATCACAAAAAAAGGAACCAAAATAGGTAAAATCAGTGTAACTGCCAAAATTTGTGCCTGTGTAATTAAACTTATAGCAATGCTTAGGAAGAACATTGATTTCCAAGTCCAATCACCCCGATAGAGGTCTAAAATTGGTCCTACCAGAAGTGGAATGAACATTGCAGCCACGCCACGCCAACTTGTACTATAGATAAAATTAAAGATTGAGAATGAAGACATATACATAATGGCAACTATTAATGATGTCTTTGCTGTTAATTCTAATCGTCGAGCTCCATAGTATGTAAAAATTCCTGCTAAAAGGCATACTACGATAATTGAAATCACTTGAAATCTAAACCAGTTACCTACAAGTAATAAAATCCCACCAAAAAAATATGTTAAAAGTGGACTATAAACCTGATTAACTACTCTTCCTGACTGCTGAAAAGAATACAAGTTAATAAAACTAAAGTTATTATGTCTAATCTGCTGTGCGGCCTCATAGATACGATTATAGTGAAAGTATGTATCACCAAAAGCCATTCCCGTATTATTAAAGTAAATTGGTAATACAATTAAAATCGCAACTAAAAATAATACCCAGATTGGATGTATTTTATTTTTAAATATCATTAGTTACTCCCTTACTGATTAGCCGAATCAAATACAGCATCCGTTGATACTAGATTATAAATCTATGTAATGGAAAACATGCTTCTTTAAATAAATTCGCACGTTTTCATTATTTTCTTCAAAAAAATTACCTATGTTTTCTCAATATAACCACTCCAAAACCAAGAATCGTGCATAGCCAACTAAATGTAGCTACCGCAATTCCCACTTTGATTCCTGTAGATGGTTGATAGCTCACATCCACTTTATTAATACCTTTTTTCCCGTGAATTTTAATTGTGCCAATTGAGGAGGTTTTATAATCTTCCTTATTGAGGATTTGTCCATTCAATCTTACCTGAGAATTTTTATAAGCAACGACCGGCACATTAATCTTCTGTCTATGTTGCTCTTCCCATTTCAACTGAATAGTTCCTCCAGCTTTTACCGAATGTTCAAATTTATTTTTAGGTAACACTACTCTCTTCTTATAAATCGCGTAATAGTTCGTACTCGATGAGTAATGTTTAATCGGTGTATAGTCAGGCGTAATACGGTCTACAGCATGAATTAGAGCACCATAATTTTTGGTATGAAAAGTTGGTTGAAGCTCAGCAATTTTAGTAATCTTTTTCCCATGATATGTTCTTGGATATATATAATTATGATTTGTCGACAAACCTGCAGCCAGCCCAACGCTTGGATTATTAGCTGTCTTAACCCAGTCAGTTACAGTTACTGTTAATGAAACTACCGAAGCAACAGCAAACATGGTAAATACAAAGTTACTTACATCAGCCATACTGGATAATTCATCTTTACCAACTAGATCCTTAACGATTAATCCAGTTCCAAGCATCAGGAAGGAAATCCCAGTTATTGTAAATCTACGCGGAATTTGTAAAAAATTCCCTAAAGCAGGGAAATCCACATTAAGAGCTTGCCACGGAATTATACTTGTTCCTAAAATGATATACACGATCGCCACTATACTAATAACTTTAGTCAAGCCAGAGACCCTTTTCCAAAAAAAGATTAAGCCAGCAAAATCAAGGTAAAAAACAAAGCTCAAGATTGTATCACTCAGTGGAATTGATTTCCCGGTAAAAGGAATTACCAAATTAGTTACTCCACTCTCTAAAGGAGTAGCCACAGGCGGAAGCAAATGATTCCCCCTTACGAGTTCTAAATACGGCATAATGAAGTTAAGACTTAAGACTAGAGCAATAGCAATACCAATCAAAGTGAACTCCAAGCTTCTTAACTTGTGCTGTGATTTCAGTAATCCCATCACAAAAAAAGGAACTAAAATTGGTATTGCCAAAGCAGCTGCCAAGATTTGTGCTTGAGCGATTAATGCCACCGCAACACCTAAGACTGACATAGATTTTAGGGACCAATCTCCCTTATAGAAATCTATAATAGGTCCTACAAGTAATGGAACAAACGCCATGGCAATAGCGCGCCAGTTAGCACTGTATATAAAGCTATAGATTGAAAGTGATGTCATATAAACTACAGCAATTGAAACTGAAGTCTTAAAGTTAAGATTTAACCGTTTAGCTGCAAAATAAGATGTCTCACCTGATAACAGAGTAACTAGAACGATTGAAACTACTTGGAACCGGAACCAGTTTCCACATAATAACAATAGTCCCCCAAATAAATATGTAATTAATGGACTGTAAACTTGATTAACAACCCTTCCTGCCTCTTGAAACGAGTATAGGTTTAAGAAACTAAAATTATGGTTTTTAATTTGCATAGCTGCTTCATAAATTCGATTGTAGTGAAAGTAGCTATCAACCCCCATAATTCCTATTTTATTAAAAAAAATAGGTGATACCACCACGAGAGCAACAATAAACAAAACACCAAATGCTCGTGTATTTTTACTGATTTTCATCTATTAATCCCCCTGTATTGAAGCCATAAATAACCTTCTGTTTTTCTAAATTCAGAAAAACGCAATTAATTCATTTTAACACGATTATATTAGTGGCGATATCTGCGTTATGTTTCCTTAATAAACTGTTTTTTGGCCTAATTAAAGGTCAATGTATAGAAAAAACTCCAACCACAAAAACATGTGGTTGGAGCTCTTGAAAGTTTAAAAATCTATTTGAATGACTGTGCCATACCCTTCTCATGCACTTGATGTGTCACCGGGTGAAGTAATGCACTTGGATTCTCAATTGACTTAGTAATAGAATGCCCAGAAATATTGACCATCGCAAAAAATGCAAACAGTAGTACAGCAACCCATACTGAAATTTTAGTAGTTAAAGTCATCTTCTCTGGTAAGATCTGATGATAAAGTGTCCGACTAACCATTTTTTCCGCTTCACGTCGATCCATATGGTCTTCTTCAACTTTATTATCAACCAAGGACTGTTCATAAGCATTAATATCAAACTCTAACTGCGCTTTCTTCTTGTCCTGTTGATATTCTTTGCGTTCTTTAGCAGTTTTCTTCTTAAAATCAGCAGAAAACTTACGATAATGATTAATAACTTCCTTAGCATCACCAATTTCACGGAGATCACCAAAGTGCATCCATGCAACGCGATCACAAATCATTTCAACTTGTTTGAGGGAATGACTAACAAATAAAATCGTCTTTCCTTGTTTTTTGAAATCCATAATCTTATCCACACACTTTTGGTAGAAAGTATCATCTCCAACAGATAAGGCCTCATCAATAATCATGATATCTGGGTTAATATGAACCGCAATTGCAAATCCCAACCTAGATCGCATACCTGTTGAATAATCCTTTACCGGTTGATTAATAAAGTCGCCAATATCAGCAAAATCAATAATTTGATCTTTAACATCATCAATTTCGCTAAGACTAAGCCCCTGCATTAATCCTTTCAAACGAATATTTTCCATTCCAGTTAAATTACGCTTAAATCCCGCACCAATAGCGATAATTGAAGTGTCTCCTTTAACATCAACTGTCCCGGTCGTTTGTGGAATAATACCGGAAATAATATTAGAAATCGTTGATTTTCCAGAGCCATTAACACCAATGATTCCTACTGTTTCACCCGCGTTAATCTTTAAACTGACACCCTTTAACGACCAGAAGTGTGGAACTTCAACTTTTCCAATATTAAAGAAATTTTTTAATCGATCATTTTTTGTCTTGTATAAATCATATTCTTTAGTTACATTCTCGACCTTAATTTTATAACTAGTATCCATCACTGTTCTCCTTTAGATTAAGTCCACAAAATTAGAACGGAATTTGTTGTGTAGATATGTTCCAACTGCCATGAAGATAAATACAAATAACCAGAAAGTAATGGTTAAATTAATATTCGGTTGCTGCCATATCCATCCACGCGAAAGTAACGATTCACGCATACCGTTGATAATGTAATAAAATGGATTAACCTCCAGTATACGTACCAACACTGGTGGAAAGTTAGAACCAACAAAATTAAACAGTACCCCACTCATGTAGAAGAGCATTCTTAAAATTGACTGTAACGTAATATGCCAATCACGAATTAGAATACTTACGGTTGAGTTAAAAATACCAAGTGCATACATAAACACCATCATACAAAGGAAATAATAAATAAATTGTAGCCAAGAAATTGATGGCCAAATTCGATTAGTGAACATCAAAAATACTGCAAATGCCATCATTGTCCAGAAACTATATAGATTTCCAGCAATTTTAATTGATGGAAGAACACTAACTGGAAACTTCATCTTTGAAACTAAACCAACCTGTTGATAAACACTTTTAGAGGCATCTAAGGTCGTTTTATTCATATATAACCAAGGTGCAATTCCTGTAACCATCCAGGGAAGATATGGTATGCCTGGCATTGGATCGCCACGTCTTAACGCAACTCCAAAAACTAAATAGTAGATACCAATTTGAATTAAGGGATTCAAAAATTCCCAAGCCAACCCTAGATAATGGCTTTGATATGTTGCTCGGTCATCGTATCTAGCCATTCTACGGATAATTTTAAAATTAGCGAATTGTTCACCAATTGTTTTGAACATAGTATTCATTGGATGCTAACTCCTTAAAATAATTTCTCTTTACTTGTTATCACAATGCAGTACAGTATAATCTTTGCGTGTTCAATCGTCAACGGACTAAACTAATTTTCATAAAGCATCTAATATTTTTAATTTTAAGTCCTCTGTTTTCAAAAATTTGTTACTTTTCTTCTTTTACCAAATAAACAGGACGTGATTTAACTTCGAGGTAAATTTCGGCAATGTATCTCCCAACAATTCCTAAACTTAATAACTGAAGTCCACTAAAAAACAGAATAATGACAGCCATCGAGGACCAACCAAATGCCGATGCATGTGGTGCTACAATCGCCCTAACCAAAACAATTATTGCACCAAGTATTGATAGACCAAACGATGTGGCACCCAATCCCGTTACAAAAGTTAGGGGTGTTGTAGAAAAATCCACAAAACCTTCAATCGCATATTTAAGCAGTCCCCCAAAAGACCACGAAGTTGATCCGGCAACTCGTTCGCGATTTTCAAATGATAAATAATATGTATTAAAGCCAACCCAGTTAAACAACCCTTTACTGAACCGCTGACGTTCTGGCATTTTTAAAATACTTTTCACCATTTGTCGGGTCATCACTCTAAAATCACGAGCACCATCAACTAAGTTTAAGTTAGTCATTTTATTAATTAGTCTATAAAACATCCTAGCAAAGAACGATCGGATTTTGCTTTCACCTTCACGATCTTTTCTTCGCGTTGCAACCGCGTCATATCCGTCCTCTTCAACTAACCGAATCATTTTAGGTAATAGTTCAGGTGGATCTTGCAAATCTACGTCCATCACAGCAACTAGATCACCTTTGGCACGTTCTAGCCCCGCAAGTAACCCCGCCTCTTTCCCAAAGTTACGTGAGAAGCTGACATAATGAACTGTATTGTCTTTATTGTTCAACCGCCTAATCTCTTCCAAGGTATTATCTTTTGATCCATCATCGATGAACCATAGTTCTGTTTCATAGTTTATTTTTTCCGTAACTTTTTGAAATTCGTTATAGAAAATATTAACTGTCTCTTCTTCGTTGTAAACTGGCACAACCACAGATAATTTTTTCAATTTTACACCCCATAATTTTCATTATTCCTATTGTATCGTTTAATTTTAAATTAATTCACAATATTGACATGGAAAAACACTGTCATTTATTTTACTATAACTCTTGAAACATTTTACTGTTTGCCACAAATTAGTTTTAATGTTTAACTATTATAGTATGTCATCAAATTAAGGAGTTCCCCATGCTTTTAAAACTTTTCAATAAATATAAATCTATGATTTCCTATCTTTTTTGGGGCGGAATCACAACCCTTGTTAACATCGTTGTCTTCATTGTGTTAATTCGATATGCCAACATGCCAATCCAAGTATCGAACGTTATTGCCTGGGTCGCTTCTGTTTCGGTCGCATATATTTCAAATAAACTCTGGGTATTTAATTCAAAAACTGAAACGATTGGCGAATTACTTTCAGAGGCTTTTCGTTTCTTCTCCGTCAGAGCTATTACTTTAATATTTGATATTATTATCGTTTGGATTGGTATCAGTCTGTTACATTGGAATGATGTTATTGTAAAAATTATTGATAACGTCTTTATTATTATCTCAAACTACTTCTTTAGTAAATGGTTAGTTTTCCATTCATCAAGTAATTTTAAAAAAAATAAATAATTTGCCTTAAATCCATCATCCATGCAAAGCATTTTACAATTGCTCTAACAGTTCCTCTTCATTCATAACTTGTATACCAAGTTCATTAGCCCTTTCCAACTTGCTACCTGCCTCGCTACCGGCAATTAGTAGGTTGGTTTTTTTTGAAACCGATCCTGTTACATTTGCTCCCAAATTAGTTAGTTGTTCTTTTAAATCATTTCGTTTGAAGTGCTCTAAAGTACCAGTGATAACAACTCGCTTGCCATTGAAAAAATTATTCTCATCTGGAACAGTTGCTTGGCCTAAAAAGGTCATATTAACACCAACAGCCTTTAATTCTTCGATCATTTCTTTGGCACCCGCACTATTAAAGAATGTTACCAAATTGCGCGCTAATATTTCACCTACTGTATCTACTGCATCAAACTCCTCAACACTGGCAGACATTAGATTATCCATGGTTTTGAATTCTTCTGCTAAGGTTCTTGCCATCTTGGTACCAACACCCTGAATTCCAAGACCGTTTACCAAACGTTCTAATGAATTTTTGCGACTATTATTAATTGCATCCAATAAATTATTAACTCGTTTTTCCTTGAATCCATCTAATTGTTCCAATTCATTTGGAGTTAATTTATATAAATCATCAAAATGCTGGATAAATTGCTTAGCAAAAAGTTGTTGAATTTGTTTAGGGCCCAATCCCATGATATTCATAGCATTACGAGAACCAAAATGTTCCAATCGCGCAACTATTTGAGCGGGGCAATCGGGGTTAATACACCTTAATGCAACCTCACCGTTCAAATGAACTAACTTTTGTCCACAAGATGGACAAGTTTCTGGAACGCTTAATTCTGCAATGTTTTCAGGTCGCTTTTCGATAACCACCTTAGTTATCTCTGGAATAATATCGCCTGCCTTGTGCAGCAAAACCGTGTCTCCAATTCGAACATCCTTGGCACGCATTTGGTCAACGTTATTAAGCGTTGCACGACTAACCGTAGTACCTGCAAGCTGTACTGGATCCATCACAGCAGTTGGTGTAACAACACCAGTTCTCCCAACTGTCCATTCAATGTCTCTAACGACAGTTGCTTCCTCTTCAGGTGGAAACTTATACGCAATTTCCCATCTAGGAACCTTAATAGTGTGTCCCAGTTTCGCTTGTAAACTTAGATCATTCACCTTTAGAACAATCCCATCAATGCCATATGGTAACTCGTCTCGCACTTTTTGATACTTTGCAATATATTCCCAAACTTCATCAAGGTTATGACAAATCTGTTGCGTCGGATTAGTGTGGAATCCAAGCTCTTCCATCGTCTGGATTGCTTCATGTTGCGTTGTTGGATTAAAGTTTTCCACTGCCATCAGAGTGTAAATAAAAGTATCTAACTTACGACTTTTTGTAATTGACGTATCCAACTGACGTAAGCTTCCAGCCGCGGCATTTCGCGGATTAGCAAATACTTCTTTGCCTGCCTCCAGTTGTTTGACATTCAACTTAGCAAACGCTTCCTTAGGCATATAACACTCTCCGCGTACTTCCAATGAAACTGGTCTAGTCAGGGTTCGTGGAATTGAAGTAATTGTCCGTAAATTTTTAGTGATGTCCTCACCAATATTTCCATCCCCTCTGGTTGACCCTTGAACCAATTCACCATTCTCATAAATTAGTGAGATAGCAAGCCCATCAATTTTAAGTTCGACGTTATAATCAACAGCATGTCCAATATTTTTTTGAATTCGATTGTCAAACTCTGTCAGTTCTTCTCGCGAAAAAACGTCTCCCATTGAAAGCATCGGTTCCTCATGAGTAACCTTTGAAAATCCTTCTAAAACCTTACCACCAACACGCTGTGTAATCGAATCCGGTGTTATAATGCTTGGAAAAGCTTGCTCTAACTCTAATAAATCATTGTATTTTTCATCATATACATAATCTTCAACGTCTGGTGCATCCTTGGTGTAGTATTGGTCACTCCATTTATCCAAGGTTGACCGTAGCTGAACTGCAAGGTCATTTGCCTCATTTTCTGTCAACTGATCAATTTCTTTTGGAATTGCCATATTTCGTTCGCTCCTGTACTTATAAATCAATATCCAGCTCAACCGGGCAGTGATCTGAACCGAATATTTCCGTATGAATTTTTGCGTCTTTTAACTTATCATCAAGATCATTTGAAGTTACAAAATAGTCTATTCGCCAACCAGCGTTATTTTTTCTTGCATTAAATCGATAGCTCCACCATGAGTAGATCCCGGTTAAGTCCGGATAAAAATGCCTAAAAGTATCGGTAAATCCACTTTGTAAAAGTTCCGTAAATTTTGCTCGTTCTTGGTCACTAAATCCAGCATTTTTATGATTTGTTTTTGGATTTTTTAAATCAATTTCATTATGGGCTACATTTAAATCTCCGCAAAAAATGACTGGTTTATCTTTTTTAAGTTGATCCACGTAATTTTTAAATGCATCTTCCCATGACATTCGATATTCCAATCGCTTTAGTTTGGGCTGAGAATTTGGTGTATAACACGTAATCACATAGTAATTGGCATACTCTAAAGTTATAATCCGTCCTTCGGTGTCATACTCTTCAATCCCAATACCATAAGTAACGTTAAGTGGTTTATGTTTAGTAAAAATTGCTGTCCCCGAATATCCCTTACGCTCTGCATAGTTCCAATATTGATAATAGCCTGGAAAGTCAATTTCAATTTGTCCTTTTTGCAATTTAGTCTCTTGCACACAGAAGAAGTCCGCGTCTAAGTCCTTAAAAGTGTCTTCAAAGCCATGTGTAACCGCTGCTCGTAAACCATTTACATTCCATGAAATTAGTTTCATTGCCCAGACCTCCGTTAATTAGATATATTCATTATCTCATTTTTCATCCATTTAGTGTTCCTTCTACATTGTAAATTCTTATAAAAATTTGCTAAAAAAAATGTTTAAAATGGAAATAGAATCTAAATTTAATTTGTACTCTAAAATAGTAAAAATGCAAGAAATAAGACGAGTGCTACCATTTAAAAACGATCTTTAAATGAGAAAACATCATCATTTGAAGATCGTTACCATACCTATGAACTACGCTTTACAACTCAATATTAATATCGAATCGTGTTAAATATATTTTAAAAATCCGACTATCAGTATTTAGTTGTCTTTCTTGATACCTCTTTCAAAAATTTTCATATAGCCCTTTGCATGCTCAATGATTCCAGTCATTCCCTTTAAATCTCCGTCTGGATGGTTCTTCATAAATATTTTGGTTTCTTCTCCGATTTGAAGCATAATACCATTCAACATGTTATAGACTTCCTCTTGTGAAACATCATCACGTAAAACTAATCTTTCAAATACTGGTTCAACTAATTTTTGTGTCATTGCCGTTGAAGCTTGATATTTTTTTCGCACTTTTTCTTCCATCTCCGGCGAAAAATCCTCTACATTGGCAAAAACATCGGTTAATAGTTGAAACTCATCTGGAAACTTAATCTGTAATTTTAATTTATATTCAGTTGCTCTAACGATTAGCTCTGTTAAATCAACTGAGTCCTGCCAAACCGAGTAATCTACAGTATCCAAAATATTTTGATTGGCATATTCAATTGTTGCAAGATATAACCCAAATTTATTATCAAAATAACGAAAAACAATTCCCTTTGAAACGCGGGCCATACTGGCAATATCCTCAACCTTTGTTTTACGATATTTATTTTGTGCAAACAGATGCAAAGCAGATACCAAAATTCTCTGCACCTTTTGGGGGTCCTTTGGAACCTCTATGTTAGCCATGCTTTCACATCCATCCTAATCTAAGTCACGTTGCGAATATCCAATATAACCAATGATAATAAGAACCACCGCAATAAGCAACATAGTTATTACGTATGATTGATTCACGCTGTGCATTGGAACCTTATTCAACCAACCAAAAGCAGTAACTTTCTTTGCCCAACTTGGAAGTTTCATGAGCCCACCCATGTAAACAGCAAAAAATCCGTATGCTAAATATATCCATGTTAGCACCGATAATTTTGGACAAATTCCGTTAATAAGAACCGCAATTCCAATTGTTATTAATAGTATGGGTGCACTTGCTGTGAACACATGCACATAAGTCTCAATTGCAATTTTCCCAGAATGCATGCTAGCATTTCCCGCGACGTACATTCCTAAAAATGAAGCAAATAGAGCTAATAGGCCACTAATTATTGATGTCACAAGATAACTACTTAAAATATGAATTCTTGAAATTGATTTTGCGTACACTGTTTCAAGATATCCCTTATTATTATCACCCATCACTCTGTTGATATTTTGAATGGCGGGTATAGAGGCGATTGCAACCATCACAGACGATAAAACTGAAATAAAATTAAGAATAACTTGATGATTAGCTTCTTTAATGGCATCAGGTCCCAAAACTTGTTGTATAGTCGGATTAGTTTTTAAGATATCTCCTACTGAATTAAAAATAGAACCATATGTTGCCCCGAGTACAAACAATCCAAATGTCCAAATTAAAATACTATTTTTCTGTAATATAAATACTAGACTGCTTGGTCCTCGCAATGCCCACGTTGCTTGTTTTCTTCCTGGTCTCGTGGGAATCACACCAGATCCAATATCCCTATTTTGGTTAACCTGTAACGCCACCAATAAAACAACAAATACTAAGGCTAAAAGACAAGTAACTGGCCACCAATCGTTACTTTGAAACGCACTTATTTTTTCAATCCAACCTAATGGCACCCACCAAGTTTGACTCGGATGCCTTATATCTGTATACATTCTTGCAATGTACATAATTCCAAAGACTCCGTAACTGTAAGCGGTAGCTCCTCTACTATTATCGGCCAACTGTGACATTAGTAAGGCAATACTTCCAAACAACATTCCAACCATTCCCAAAGCAATTGCAATTAACCAAGATCCTTGCCCATCAACTCCTGGCATCGTACTAAATTGGATTCCAAATCCGTACAAAACAGTTAGAATTATATTAGCTGTGAGGAGTTCTAAAACAACGGAAGAAAAATCAGCCATTTTTCCTACGGCATGTGATGCAATTAGTTCAGTTAATCCATCATCTTCTTCACCACGTGACCCTCGTACCGCAAAATAAATGTTCATTGCTGCCATTGCAATTGCCATAAAAAGTAGCATTTCGTTGGCAAAGACATCACTCGTTGTTTTAATGGATCCCTTGAATGTGCCCAGTAGTGCTTGCATGGCTGGTGTATTCAAGGTGCTTTTTATTGTTGCTATCTGTGCTTTGGTTCCATAAATTGCTTCAAATTTTAAAGCAACGGCACCCATTAAAGCTGCCAACGATATAATCCAAATTGTTAACGCTAACCAATCTTTACGCAAATGAAATTTTGTTAAAAACCAAGTTTTTTGAAAATTATTTTTCATGATCACTTACCTCATTTGGGTCTGTATCCTGTTTATAATAGCGTAAAAAGAGGTCTTCCAAAGTTGGCGGAGTACTTTGCAATGTGATAATTCCGTTGTCCACAAGTGCTTTCATAACTTTTTCCATTGATTCAGAATCTACGGCAAAAATCGCTCGGTTCTTATCGTTTTCGTCAATTATAAAATCATGAACTCCCGTTAAATCTTTGATGTTACTTGGATCATTAGACGTTTCGACTGTAATTTGAGTTCGCGTTAAATGACGCATTTCATCAAGGGTTCCAGTTTCAATAATTTGACCTTCGCGAATAATTCCTATTCGATCACACATTTTTTCGACTTCTGAAAGAATATGGCTAGATAATAAAATACTTTTTCCCCGTTGTTTTAGTTGCAACACTTCTTGTTGAAACATTTCCTCATTCAAGGGATCAAGTCCTGATGTTGGTTCATCAAAAATATAGAAATCTGCATCAGCTGAAAATGCCGCAATTAATGCAACCTTTTGCCTATTACCCTTTGAATATGTTCGAGCTTTTTTCGTAACATCTAGTTCAAATTTTTTAATTAAGTTATCCGTTCTCGAAGTATGTTTATCACCATTCATTTTAAGGAATAAATCAATAATCTCGCCACCAGTTAAATTCGGCCACAAATATACATCACCTGGAACGTATGCCAACCTTTTGTGAATAGATACCCGCTTTTTCCAAACGTCATCACCAAATATAGTAGCAGACCCGTTCGATGTCTTAATTATCCCCAAAATTGTCCTAATTGTTGTCGTCTTCCCAGCGCCATTGGGTCCGATAAATCCAAAAACCTCACCTTTATGCACATCAAAAGTAACATCTTTCAGTGCTTCAAAATTGCCAAACTTCTTTTGGATATGTTTTACGCTAAGTACCACCACATCACTTGCCATGTCAATCCCTCCTTGTATTTATGTACATCATAAGCCTCATTGACTTACCAGTCAATGACTAGTCGGTCAATGACGATTATAAAAAAAAGCAACCAAAAACGAAAGCTTTCGTCACTCCTCTACATCGCTGTTACCAAAGAACTTCCTTACTTGATTAAGTAAATTATCACCATCAAATAAATCATTGGCCCAATTAAGATATTCATCTGATGATCTTCTAAAAATTATTCGATACCATCTAACCTACACAAGTTACCGCATCCTTGATTCTCTCAAAAGCTTCTTTTGAATCCGAAACGAACATCTTTATAATTTATAATGTGCATGAATTATAACCTATATTAATTGGGCGTTCCAGAAAAAGGACTAGTTTATCCCTTATTTTTAGCGGCTTTATACACAGAATATGTTGCATATCCAAAAGTAATCATGCCTACAATCCCAACCCACAAGTGATCTGAAAATACTCCTTTAAATAAGAGTTCAACTGTCAAAGTTGCCAATCCTAAAGTGATTACCCCTAGAACCACAAGTGCTACTACTTGCCAAATTTTCATATTTTTCACCACACTAAAATTAATTTACAATTATCATAACACTTCATTTCAATATTCTGCGGTATAATCATAGTCTGAAAGGTGGTATATAACCATGAAAATTACAGTTAATTTTGAAAACGGATTTCTGCCAGATCGTTATGGTAAGCATGCTAACGAAGAGTTTAAGCTGAACTCACGACCAATTCGTTCATTTCCAATTCATATTACAGATCTACCAGCAAATACCAAAGCCATTGCACTTTCACTCGTTGATTATGATGCTGTTCCTGTGGCTGGCTTTCCATGGATTCATTGGATTGCCACTGACATTGCCCCAACCGATCTAATTCCAGAAGACTTTAGTCAGAAAAACAAAGGTGTTGTTCAGGGTAAAAACAGCAACATTTCCCGCTATGTAAACGAACACGACATTAACGTTAACGAACGATATACTGGTCCAACGCCACCTGAAACTCACAACTACACTTTGACTGTATATGCATTAAGTGAGCCAACCGGTTTAAAGCCAGGTTTCTATCTCAACGAACTAATGAAGGCTACCGAGCCAATCACTATCGAAAAAACGGAAATAAAAATCCCAAGTCGTGGATAATTATATTTGAAACATATCCATTAAAAAACAAAAACACAAGTTAGTGACTATCCTACAGTAGATTTTATTGCAGGGACAATCACCTAGCTTGTGTTTTTGATTTATATCAATTTTAAACCATTCAATTTATTTCCATAAAAATTCAGCAAGTGTATCAATCACCTTAGAATTATGCCTTAAATTTGAATGTTGTACTTGACCCTCTGTTCCTTCAAATATCCGTTCTTTATAACTCGCAACATGCGGTTTGATCATTGGACCAAATTCTTTAATACCGGCAACTGGTACCACTCCATCACTATCCTTGCCATTAATATGCCCGCCCATATTCAAAACTTGTAAATTGGACGGTACATTTTTAAGATTAGATTCAATCTGATCCACTGAACGACTGATATTATTGTTCGTTTTGAAAAATCGTTTGTATGGCGTAGCAATTGTCGCAAATTTTATTACTTTAGGATACTCATTTCTATGATTCCCAGTTAGGTATGCAAGTTCAATTAATCCACCCATTGAGTGCCCCACTAAGTTAACTTTATTAACATTGTATTCTAGATGTAATTTTTTCATCACTTTTGGAAATAATTTTTCCTGATATAGAGGATCTTTATTTCGTTTAAATGCCACTTGAATTGTTTCATTCTTTAACTGTTTTTGTTTAGTATCAACATCAATCTTTCCATTATTTGTGATATTCACCCTAATTTTTTCCGTTGTTAAACCGTTGTTATGAAACGCATTTACCATATCATTAAATGCATTAGGTGAAGATCCGTACCCTCCAACAAAAATAGTTACAGTGTCGTTATTCCCGGCGTCACTTTGTACTTTTTTTAGAATTGAGTCAGTAGTATTATATTTTTTAAATCCTAAAAAAGCCACGATTAGCACAATAACCAATAACAAAATCATTCCTACTCGTTTCATGACTATCTCCCCCAATAATACTTCATACCATAATTATACTTCGCTTCCGTTTTTGATAAAATAAATATCCTCGATCATAATTAACTTTCCATTAACAACGATTCTACCTTGATATTGTCCTTCAATTAATCCCACAATTAAATCTGGAATATGTTGATTACGATCAGACCAATTCATTTGAATTGCTACCCGTAGTCCCTTTTGAAAGGCTTCTTGAATAAATTCAAGAACTTCGCCCCTCTCCATTGGTGGTTTTTTTATGCGTTCAGCTCTTTTTCTCTCAACTTTGGCATCTCGTTCAATCCGCTGAGTATGGTCACTTAGGTAAAATCCTTGCCATTTGACCATGCCACGATCTTGGTAGTCAGTTAGAAAACGTTCTACAATTTTCGGATCAAACTGATAGTCCTGATTATTCATAAGCATTTCCTCCACGATGCCCCCCAACTAACCCAGCACGCTGTATCGCAGTTCCTCCTTCCGTTAGACTCGAAAGTTTAACTAGCTTTTTTATACCAAAGCGCTTTCGCAATTGATCCATCGTTGCATCCAGCTTGCGCTGTTTAATACTAATTTCCATTTGCTGAAATAAATCCAATTGTTCCGCATTATCATCTTGTAAATGAGTACAATAGACCGCAATATTTCTCACTTCTTCTCCGTTCCAATTATTTTCAAATAATTGTTCAGTATACAAAACTAGTCTCGTAGTTTGATTAGTTGCATCAATCTTCATTTGTTTAGAGAATCCATGATGTCCCAAATCATGCTCATGATATGAAAAACCAACCGAAAGTGAAATACATTTGGTTAACTGTTTATGTTTCCGAATACGTGCTGCCACTTGTTCGGTAAGTTCTCTAATAACTACTCTTAGTTCAGCGTCGGTTCTATAATCTCGAGGCAACACTTGCGAATTGCCATAGCTCTTAGATCTAGGCGTGAAGTGTTGACGAATAACTGATCGATCTATTCCCCAGCTTAATGCAAAAAGCTGTGAACCAATTACACCCAACTCCTCACGAATCGCATACGGATTAGTATGAGCTAAGTCATACATCGAATTAATTCCCATTCGTTTAAGGTGTTTCTCAGTTCGTTTTCCAATACTCCAGACAGATGAAAGGTCTGTAATTGGCCAGAGCTTCTGTGGAATATCTTCATAATGCCAACGTGACAGTAGTTGTGGACTCTTCTTAGCACCAAGATCCAAGGCTAGTTTAGCCATTGCGGGGTTATCACCAATCCCAACTGTCAAATAAATGCCTAGTTGATCCCGTACCTCCTTTTGAATACGTTGTGCCACCTCAATTGGAGTATTACCAAATAAACGCCATGATTTTTCCATATCAAGCAATGATTCATCAATTGAGTAAGGATGAACGTCTTCTTCTGCGCTGTATTCTTTAAAAATATTATTAATTGCAACATTTTTTTCTATGTAATAATTCATTCTAGGCTCAGCAACTATGATCTTATCTGTGCGAGGCACATCTCTAGTTCGCATAACATTGCTAACTCCGTATTGCTTTTTTGCTTCAGGTGATGCCGCCAACACCAGCCCACCATTTGTATTATCTGCCAATGACATAACTACTAAAACCGATTTTAATGGATTCAATCCACGGTCCACACTTTCCACACTGGCATAAAAGGACTTCGAATCAATCATAAAAACCAATCCATGCGGTTCATTCGAATAATTATATTCAAGCATATAACTCACCTCTTGCTTCACATTATACGAACGTATGTTCTTAAATGCAAGGCAAAATTGAAAGTTGCTAATTTTTCAAAACTTGTGTAAACTTACTTTACTTACAAAAAATAAGCATTCATAGGAGAACATTTAAAATGAATAATAACTACATTAATGAGATTACAAATCGTAGATCAATTTATAACTTAGGAAAAAACGTTTCACTAACGCAAGATGAACTTGTTGACATCATTGAAGAAGCTATTCGTCAATCACCTTCTGCTTTTAACAGTCAGTCTGTTCGTGCAATCATTCTTTTTGATAAGGCACATGATGAGTTTTGGGAAGGAACTCTCGATATCTTACACGGCGAAGTTCCAAATGAAACAGCTTTTGAAAATACAAAAAATAAAGTAGAAGGATCTTTTAAATCTGGTGTAGGCACAGTTCTATTCTTTACAGATGAAAAAATAATCGACAAACTTAAAAATGATTTCCCAATTTTTAGTGACAATATTGATATGTTCGGTGAACATGCATTAGGTATTGCTAATGCAAATGTTTGGACAGCACTTGCTTCTGCAGGAGTTGGCGCTTCATTACAACATTACAATCCAATCGTCGATAAATTTGTCCAAGACCACTTCGATGTACCAGCAAATTGGACTCTAAAATCACAAATGCCATTTGGATCAATTGAAGCTCCAGCAGATGGAAAAGACTTCATGACTGATGAAGATCGATTCAGAGTTATTAAATAAGAATATAAACTTCATCTCTGAACCATTAAATGGGATCTAAAAAGCTTCACAACTGTTAGAAACTCTCTAACAATTGTGAAGCTTTTTAGAACTCAACGAACCACCCTATTTTTAACTTTGCCATTTCCTTTATGCTAAAATAACTTGGTATAGTAATTCAAGGAGGAGTAAAAACATGTTACGTCAATGGTGGCAGTCACCTCAAGTTATTTCTGCTAGTAGATATAAGCGAAAAATTTCATGGCTAGAAGTCTTCTCCGACTTAATTTATGTTGTTATTTTCCACCAACTAACTGTTGGATTAATGGAGGGTCATAATTTTGAAAATTATGGTAAATTTTTAATCCTTTTTCTCTTAATTTACTGGACTTGGAGCGATTTTAACTTTTATTTTGATAGCCATGGCGACACTAGCCTCAGAACTACCACTTTATCGGTTTTACAGATGGCAGCTATTTCTTTTTCTGCACTTTATATTCCTGAATTTTTCCATGGCCATTATACTTCATTCATTCTTGCATTTGCATTAAATCAACTAATGATTACCTATCTTTGGTGGGGCTCAGGGCATTTTGATCCTGATCACCATCAGTACGCTCATGACCATAATCGTCAGTATTGGATTTCTTTAGTGATTCAACTTGTTGCAGCAATAATTCCAAATAGCAAAATTCAATTTGCCTTAATAATTATTTCAATAATTTCAAATTATTCAGCGGGATATTTTGCACGTAAGGCCGCTCAACTTGAATTTCAAAAGCGCGGAATTGAATTTGAAATATCACCTGCTTTATCTGAAAGGTATTCACAGTTGATGATAATTGTCATGGGAGAATCATTAGCCGAATTGATTGATTCTATGTCAGATGTCCATAAAACCGTTAGTATGTTGTCTTTGTTCTTTACCTCAGCATTCATAACCCTTCTTATATATCTACTATTTTATATTAATTTTGATCATATACTTATAAAAAAGGGTTACGGATGGATGTATCTATATCGCCAATCTTTTGTGGTAATAACCCTAAACTCAATTCTTGAGATTCTTTTTATTCACTTAATCCTGTTTGAACCTTCACATCTTATTCAAACAGCATTAGCCATATCAACCATTACGATGGTGCTATCTATGATATTTTTACCAATTTCATTAAATAAAAATTCTCATTTTAGATGGAATGCCATAGAGAACCTTTTTAAGCTACTTGGTTTAATCATAATTATTACATCCATTTTTCTCCCAATATCTTTTGCTCTTTATCTATTGGCCGTTGGTTTAAGTATCATAGTTGCCATTGAAGCCTTTTCTAATCAGGAACAAAGTCTTCAGCGCAATTAAAATTGTGAACCATGTACGGGCGACAAAAAAGAGCACCTTATGGCTAAAATTAATGGACGTTTTTAAATACGCTCTATACCATCCTTTCGTATTTTTCGTAAATTTAGTTATATTCCTCACTATTATTCTAAAATTTATTGCATTAAACTTTAGTTTGTAATTTAAAATTCTACTTATGTGAGGATAAACCTATGAACTGGCAAAATATCGATTATACAAATCTTTTAGTAACTTTATTCATTCTGATTATAATCATAAGGCGACAACTTCAAATAAAAGTTATTAAGTTTCGTATGCGGACTTATATTATCTTAATAGGGATTGGCGCCTATGAAACCCTCATGGCAATTCAATCTAAATTTTTAAACCTTCCAACTAATTTTTGGATCTTCCTTGTAGGAATGGTTATTGGTGCCATCCTTTTTGGATTTTTACGAGTATTATCTTATCATCTATGGGTTGATAATCGCGGACTAGTCATGCGACAAGGAAATTGGCTAACCGTCACTCTTTGGATCGTTGGCATTGTATTCCACCTTATCCTAGATCGAATTTGGAAGGGGAGTAATGTTACCTTGCTCATTTACATTGGAATTTCTCTATGGGCTCAACGTGGTTTCGTTTGGCAAAAAGCAACCCACTTGTTCCCAGAGGCCATGCCTGCAACAACCGCATACGACAAAAGAGAAACAAGACAGAGACATAGATAATTAAAAACAGCTAAAACGAATTAAAATCAATGTACAAAATACATTAATATAATTTGTTTTAGCTGTTTTTTCTTAAATTTTTATATAAATTTGACAGCTGTGCCATAAGCTGCAACGGTTTCCATATCTTGGCTAATTGAATCAGAATCAAAACGCATCATCACGACAGCATCAGCATCCATTGCTGCCGCATTATCTTTCAAACGTGAAATAGCAATATCGCGGGCCTCACTCAGTAGTTCAGAATAGGCCTTAACTTCCCCACCAACAATATTTTTAAGCCCTGCACCAATATTTCTGACAACATTTTTTGACTGTGTGGTTAAGCCAAAAACTTCACCTATAATTTCATAATTCTTGCCTGGAATATTTTCAGTTGTTGTTACCAATACTTCTTTTGCCATATTATCCCCTCCGTTAATTAGTTATAACAAACACATTATAAAAAAGAAAGAGTATTTTAACAATTTTTTCGCTTACTGAACATTAACATTAATTCGACCAGAATGTGCCTTAATCTTCAACTCTGCAGTTGGATCCGTTCCTACTGTTCCTTCCAAATAAGAATTGGTTTGATTCTCAATATGGGCAGCACCAGTTATCTTAGCAGTTGAACTGTTAGCAATTAATTGGTATTTAGCATTAACACCTTTTGCCAACTCGACGTGCACGCTACCACTTTTAGCATTAATAAGATTGCTCCCAATTAACTGATCCGCAACTAACCGTAGTGATCCGCTATTAACATCAAATGCACCTGTACCAGCAAAGTGATCTATCTTAACTGAACCGCTTTGGGCCATGATTGCTACTTTTCCACTTATATAATTTAACCGCATTGAGCCACTATGCGCATTCATTTTAATAGTATTGGCAAAAATTGTATCACCTGTTAAACTGCCTGAATGAACATACACCGTAAGTGCGTTAGAAGCCACGGAATCCAATTGCATACTTCCACTATAATCATTCAAATTTAACTTCATCTTTTCATTATGCAAGTTCTTAGCTACCAATTTTCCATCACGGGATTCAAGATTAAGGCTCCCATCATAGTCCTTTGGTAGTTGAACCTCTATTCGTACCTTAATCCAATGCAATCTCGGTCGAATTCCCTCGCGAATTTCAAGACGATTATCATATTGCGCCGACTTTAATTTGTACTGATCATTAAAACGGCTCATATATTCTTTAACAACTAGCTTATCAGAATCACCATTTGTAACAATTATGCTCGCTGAACGGTATGCAATGTCTAAATCCGAAATATTTTTTAGATTAAATTCCACAGTATTTACCAAATCAAGATTTCCAGAAAAACTGTCAACCGCATCAATACCTGCAATGTGGACATGATCACTATCAACGTCAATAAATCCGTTAAATAAATTAACATGATCGCCGTTAACTTGTAAAAATTTTCCCATATCAACACGATCATCATCAATTATTATATGGTTTCCAAGCTTAACCTGTGAATCATTAACTTCAAGCTCACCAAGTTTGAATCTACTGCTTGTTTCAGCTTGGGAATCCCCTGATTCATCTTTATTATCTTCTTCCTCGTTAATCTCATGAATTAGTTCATCTACTGATCCCATTTGTTTAAAGGCCGCATCAATTGCTTCATCCTCATTCATACCTTCATTGACATTATCTCTAGTAAATTCAACTAAATCTGCAATCAGTTCCTCTTTTAGTTCTGTTAACTGGGTTGATGGCTTAGCTTTTATAAATAATTGATCCAACCTTGTACGAATTTCAGTTTCAATTTTTGTCATTTTTCATCCTCCAATAGATGGTCGATTATCTTTTTAGCAAATTCCCAATTTTTCTTACTTTGGTATAAATCTGATTTACCGTCTTCCGTAATTTGGTAGTATTTTCTTCTGGAGCCCTGGGTCTCATCTCCCCAGTAACTTACGATTTCACCATTTTTTTCTAAACGTCTAAAAACAGTGTATAAAGTTGCTTCATTAATCGTATATTCGTTTTCACTGCGTTCTTTAACTTTTTTAGCAATTGCATACCCATAGCTATCCTCTTGCTCCAAAAAGTGTAAAACCAGCATGTCAGTATTACCTCTTATTAAATCTTTAGTTATCTTTTCGGTCATAATAACCTCCCTAACAAAACAAATTTATCACACACTACTATGTGTGTCAAAGTATTTAATTTTGAAAAGTTAAATACCGTCCCATTTCTAACTTCTGTGTTATTCTTGAAATAATTATTCTAATAAGGATGTGTTTATTATGGTAAATGATTTCCCTCAAGCACTTACAATTGCTGGCTCCGACTCTGACGGAAGTGCTGGTATGCAAGCCGACATGAACACCTTTCAGCGCCGAAACGTTTATGGTATTTCCATTTTAACCGCGGCGGTTGCCGGTAATTCATACGGTATTCAAGCTAGTCATCCATTTCCCTTGGATTTCGTTACACAGGAATTTCAATCTATCTCTGATGATTTCAAAATACGCGCCACAAAAACTGGCATGTTAGCTGATACTCCAATGATTGAAACCGTCGTTGATAATCTTCAAAAAAATGATTTTGGTCCATTAATTTTGGACCCCGTTATTATTACCAAGCATGGTGCAATGTTACTGGAAGAGGAGGCATTTGAGACCCTTAAGCAAAAACTAATACCTCTAGCAACATTAATTACTCCTAACTACTTTGAAGCCGTAAAATTAATTGGAGTAGATATTAAAAATGACAACGATACTATAAAAGCGGCTCATGCACTTCAAAATATGGGTTCCAAAAATGTTATGTTAAAAGGTCGTCACCAAGACCCCACGCAAAGTGAAGTTCGTGACTTTATCTTACTAGAGGATGGTAGTAGTTTTTGGCTTAGTGAACCTTTTGTCAATACCAACCGTGTCAATGGAACTGGTGATGTTTTATCTGCATGTATTACTGCGGAAGTTGCTAAAGGTAGTTCGATTTCAGACGCAATTCGAGTTGGAAAGAAATTTGTGACTGCAGCAATTGCAAATCAAATTGAAGTAGGACATAAATTCGGTCCAGTTAATCACTTAGTTCCATTTGATTAAAAATTTATTGGAGGTATGAATATTATGAAAATAGCTGTTATTGGAGCAACCGGAAAAGCCGGATATTTAATTGCTAGAGAGGCACAGCAACGAGGACATCAAGTCACTGCTATTATCCGACATCCAAATCGACTAAAGCTCAAAATCCCCTTTATCCAAAAAGATTTGTTCGATTTAACCACTAATGATGTTTCTACTTTCGATGTCCTTATTGATGCTTTTAACGCCCCTCGTCAACAAGAAATCCTTCACCAAAAATCTGTTCGACATCTGGTTGAAATAGTATCCACGACACAAGTTCGTTTAGTGGTAGTTGGCGGTGCAGGAAGTTTGTATATTGACGAAGACCGTCATACGCAGTTATATCAAACTCCTACATTTCCACCTGTAGCCTTCCCTACCTCGTCAAATATGGCGGCTAGCTTAGAATTCTTGAAAGAGTCATCTGATATTAGCTGGCTCTACGTTAGTCCATCGGCCAATTTCATTCCAGATGGTCCACTTCTTAATCATTATCAAGTTGGAACTGACCAATTACAGGTAGACAAAGCTGGTAAAAGTGAAATAAGTTACGCTGATTACGCGGTAGCACTGATGGACGAGATTGAAAGTCCCAAATATCAGAATCAACAAATTAATGTTGTTTGGTGAGACTTAATGTAGATTTTAATGTTAAAAAGACGCAAAATATAAGTCGATTTGACTTATATTCTGCGTCTTTTTGTTCTGCAGAGCTAAGGGCTAAACCCGTCATAACGGTTTGCACCCTGCTAATACTCGGTGGTTAACCGCCTTGTTTTACTCTCTATTTGAAATGAGCTACACAAGGCAACCTCCTCCGTTTAGCCAAATCCACCATCATGACCTAACCCGTCATAACGCCGTACCTTGCTAATACTCGGTGGTTAACCGCCTTGTTACGCTCTCTATTTGAATTCAATTCCATACTCAAATGTGTGCGTTTCGCCTGGTTCCAATAAATTGTTACCCTTTTTGTTCTTCCAATCAGTTGGAGTATCACTTGCCTCATCAGGTAATCCTGCAAATGGTTCAATGCACAAAAATGGTTCTGTTTCATGTTCCATTGCCCACAATGTCACATAAGGGAATTGTTTAATATCTAGTTTAATTTCATGTGCAGTCTGCTCTGAGCGTAACGTTACATTCTCAATCTTTTTTGCATCTAAAATTATCAAACCATCATCAAACATTTCATGATCAAGCGGTAATATGCTATCTTTAACTCGATCGTATGGCGCCTTAGTTCCATCTCTAAATGGTGCAGGATTAACACCTAATTTAACAACTTCTTTTTGATTTGGTCCAAAGGTTAATGAATAATCTTCAAACACACCATCATCATCAATTGGCACATTAAATCCTGGATGTGAACCAAGTGCATATGGCATTGCCTTTGAATCATTATTAATAACACGATATCCTGTTAACAATTTATTTTCTTCTAGTTTGTACTCAACTTGTAGCATAAAATCAAACGGAAACATTTCTTTTGTCTTATCATTAGCTTTTAATTCAAGTAGAACGGCATTTTCTGATTGATTCACTTTTTCCCAAGCAAAATCACGTGCGAAACCGTGCTGTGGCATTGAATATGTCTGTCCGTTTAACTCATACTGATCATTGTTCGACTTCCCAATTGATGGAAAAAGAATCGGTGCATGACGTTTCCAAGCTTCACCATTCCAAATATAATCATACTGGCTTTCAACTCCTACCACGTGGGTTAACTGTGCTCCCATTTGGTCAATCTCAACTTCTAATCGGTTATTTTTCAGGTTTAATCATACTTGTAATCTCCCTTGTCTTTTGACTTATATATACCATGAATCATTTCGCTTAAAATGTAAAGGCTTACACTAAATGATTATCACATTTTTAACTTTATTTTGAACGTATACTCGTGCTTCATAGGGGTTAAAAATATTTTCTTTATTGGTTTCGTAGTTACTAAGTATTAATTTATCGTTAGCCCGCAATTGAGACGATCTATAACTAATTTCATGGTTTGCAAAACTACACTGAACAATCAGTTTTTGTCGTTTATTTTCACGTATAAAATTAAACATTTCAGGATTGTCATCATTTAGTTCATATATACCATCCGTAATGACTGCCAGATTATGTCGCATCTCAATCAACTGTTGATAATAGTAGAAAACTGAGTTTGGATCTTTCAGAGTATCGTGAACATTGATTTCTTTAAAATTCGGATTTAACTTTAGCCATGGTGTTCCTGTCGTAAATCCACCTTTGTCCTCCCCGTTCCACGGCATTGGGGTCCGCGCATTATCTCGTGACTTAGCATATATCCCAGCTAGTGCCTGTTCAGGTGTTTGCTTCTGAACTTCAATCAACTCCCGATATCCGTTTAAAGTTTCAAGATCTTGATATTCATCGATCGAATTAAATCTAGCATTGGTCATACCAATTTCCTCGCCTTCAAAAACATACGGAGTTCCTTGCATCATATGTAGCAACGTTCCCAACATTTTTGCGGATTCGATTCGATATTGCTTATCATTACCAAAACGAGTAGTCGGTCGTGGCTGATCATGATTACTCCAATAAAGTGAGTTCCATCCTCCCTTAGCAGATAATTCTGTTTGCCACCTACTTAAAACACGCTTCAAATCGTCTAATTTAAAACGTTTAGGAGTGAACTTTCCGTAGTTTTCTGTATCAAGTCCCATGTGTTCAAATTGAAAAATCATGTTTAACTCTTCACTAGCTGGTTGAGTATACCTAACTGCTTCTTCAGGGTTAGTATGTGGCATCTCACCAACTGTCATAATGTCATATTTTGACAATACTTCTTGATTCATTTCATGTAAGAACTCATGAATTCGGGGTCCGTTTGCCGTTTCTGGTTGGGAACTACCATATTTTTCATCACCATTTTGGGGACCATCCTTGTAGCTACGCTTCGAAATTAAATTAATAACATCCATACGGAAACCATCAATTCCCTTATCAAGCCAAAACTTCATCAAATCATAAACTTCTTCTCGTACTCTAGGATTTTTCCAGTTAAGATCTGGCTGCTGCTTTGCAAAAAGATGTAAGTAATATTGTGCAAGATTTTCATTATAAGTCCATGCTGATCCACCAAAATAACTTCCCCAGTTATTCGGAGTCTTTCCTTTTTTACCATCTTTCCAAATATAGTAGTCATGATGTGGATCATTCTTGTCCTCTGCAGCTTTAAACCAGGGATGCTGATCTGAAGTGTGATTTACTACTAAATCCAATATTATTTTAAGATGGTGCTGATGTGCAGCCTGTAACAAACGATCAAAATCCTCCATCGTTCCAAAAATCGGATCAATTGCTCGATAATTTGCAATATCATACCCATTATCAATCTGTGGTGACACATACATCGGATTGAGCCAAATAACATCTACCCCTAATTTTTCAAGATAATCTAAGTGTCCAATTATTCCATTAATATCACCAATTCCGTCTCCATTTGAATCCTGAAAACTCTTGGGATAAATCTGATAAACCACACTTTTTTTCCACCATTCTGGTTCTTTCAAAGCGAGCACCATCCTTTACTTTTAGAAAACGTTTACATATTTACTTTATCGCATCTAAATTTCTTTGACAAATTTTAAAATAAGGGTTGCATTATAAATTAAAAATTGGTAATATAATTATCATAAAGTTTTAACTTATTGCTCAGTGGCACAATGGTACTGCGCTCGACTGTTAATCGAGAGTGTGTTGGTTCGATTCCAACCTGAGCAGTCTCTATAGGATTCCTCGCGATCATTAAATAGAAAAAGAGTTGCAACATTTTGTTGCAACTCTTTTTCTTTACTTAACAACTACCATTAAAATTTAATAAACACTACTCAACTTTGCGTTTCTTATACTGCCATTTACTGTTGCGTTTAACTAAGGTATGCGTAATTTTAGTGCTATTCCAAATTTGATTGTCCGACGGATCTAGGATTAGTAAACGCGTCGTAATTAACGCGCTGTCCCCTTCATCACTAAGTACAAGTGGATTAAATAATAGATGAACACTTCCAACAGGTTCTTTATCCCACGTTTGCGCAACAAAGTCAGCAATATTATCTTTACCTGCAATTATACGATTATTAAATAAAATTTCACCATTACTTATAAATAAATCACGATATCCTTCAATGTCTCTTTCAGTTGCTAACTCGTCAGCTTTTATTAAAAGTTGAAAAATTTCGTTTTCCATCGCAGTCATCTCTTTCTAGGGATAATGTCTTAGATATCAGGTCGATATTTTTGCAGAATAATAATAGCAATAATAACTAATACTGAGCCTAATAACTCCACCCAATTAAATTCTAATCCTAAAAAGACTAAACTCAAAATAAATGTTACCACCGGCTGCACAGCGTCTAAAATACTGACAACTGAAGACGGCGCAAAATTTAAACTATGAAGCAATGAAAGGAACGCTAAAATCGTTCCTATCAAAATAACAGTTCCAATCGACAGGACTGTACTAGTATGAATTGGCGGAACATCAACCCAGACAGGGCGTTTCAAGTTAAATAAAACACTAGCAATAATTAACGCCCAGCCTAATACAATCATTGGTGAATGTTCCTTAGTAACTGGCTTAGGCAATACAATATAAAAGGCAGCAGTTACACCTGACAAAATCCCCCAAATCAATGAGTTAGTTGGAATCGCCAAAGTATTCAAGTTCCCCTTAGTAATTGCCAAGAATACTCCCAATAAAGCTATTCCAAATGCAATCATATCGCTACGTAAAGGCCGTTCGTGTTGAAATAATAAGCTTCCCAACACAATAAACAATGGACTAAGATACTGTAATATAGTTGATGCCGCTGCGTTACCAGTTTGAATACTCATGTAAAAAGTATATAAATTAGCCATTAGTCCTAGCACAGCATACGCAACTAACCAACCTACTAGCCTCCAAGACTTGAAAACATCAAATATTTTCATCCCATAACGTGCAAAACTAATTATTATTAATATAAGGCCTGCACCTAATGTGCGCACCGATAAAAACCATTCGGCAGGAATCTTTTGTCCCTGCGAAATTACTTGTAACACCGTTCCGGAAATTCCCCACAGGGTCGAAGCAAAAATCGCCCAGAAAATCCCTTTTCCTACGTGTTTCGATACTGCTTGATTATTCATTCCAATGCTCCTAACTAACAGTTATATATTCAATACTTTATCTAAGAACTCCTGAGTCCTACTATTTTGTGGATTACCAAATATCTGTTCAGGAGTCCCCTCTTCCATAATATAACCATCAGCCATAAATACTACACGATCTGCTACCTCTTTGGCAAAACCCATTTCGTGAGTAACGACTATCATGGTCATTCCTTCTTTAGCGAGGGCCTTCATAACAGCAAGTACATCCCCTACCATTTCAGGATCAAGTGCCGAAGTTGGTTCATCAAATAAAATCATATCTGGTTTCATTGCCAACGTTCGCGCAATCGCAACACGCTGCTTTTGACCACCAGATAAAGAAGCTGGCTTAGCATCAAACTTATCTTCTAATCCAACTTCTTTTAGTAATTCCTTAGCAGTGAATTCAGCTTCTTCTTTGTTCATCTTATTCAACTCAGTTGGTGCTAACATAACGTTTTCTCCAACTGTTAAATTATTAAATAGATTAAAATGTTGAAACACCATACCTATTTTTTCACGAACATGATTAATATCTGTTTTAGGATCTACCAGATCATGTCCATCCACTACAATCGATCCCGACGTCGGCTCTTCTAATTTATTTAAGGTGCGCAAAAAGGTACTTTTACCGGAACCAGACGGGCCAATCATGACAACTACTTCGTTATCCTGAACTGTTAAATCAATTCCCTTTAAAACTTGGTTACTGCCGTATGATTTTTTTAATTGTTTTACTTCGATTTTTGCACTCATGCGTTCATCCTCTTTTCAAACCAGTTTGATAGCCACGTTAGCAATGTAATAATAATCAAGTACATTAAAGCCACAATTGCCCATATCTTGAATCCTTCAAAATTCCTTGCAATGATGATTTTCCCTGTCTGTGTAAGTTCTAGGATACCAATAATCGATAGAATTGAAGTATCTTTTAGCGTAATAATAAACTGGTTAATAAATGATGGAATCATAATTCGCAAGCCTTGAGGTAAAATCACTCGTCTCATTGACTTCCAATATGGAAGTCCAAGACTCTTAGCTGCCTCCATTTGACCGCTATCAACTGCTTTTATTCCTCCCTTTACAAAGGCAGCAGTATAGGCGCCTTCATTCAAAGTCAATGTTATAATACCTGCAATAAAGGCTGGAATTTTTTCTCCTGTCAAATTAGGGACTCCTGAATAAATAAAAAGCGCAAGTACTAGCAATGGTAATCCTCTAAAAATATAAATAATTATCGTCGAAACTCCATTTGCAAGTTTATTAGGCATAACTCCAAGTAAACCTAGTAGAACACCAAAAATTGTCGCACATAAAATTGCTACAACTGTTAGAAGTAGCGTTTGTTGGAGCCCACCCATTAGCGCGCCCCAATTTTGTTTTAACAAACCAAAAATAGAGTTATCATCCTTTTGCTCTTTTTGCTGCTTGATTGCTTTTTTTCCTAAGTACTTTGAAACAATTTTGTTATATTGTCCATTTGCTTTTAACTTCTTTAAACCCTCATTGAATTTTTTTAGCAATTCCTGGTTTTGCCCTTTTTTGACCGCAAATCCATAAGCTCCACCTTGTGCAGGTTTAGTTGCAATGCTCAATTTAACACCCGTTCTAATGGCATACTGCATTACTGGAGCATCTTCAAAACACGCCACCGAATTCTTATTCACAACATCACTATACATATTATCCGAATCATCGAAAGTTACAGTTTTAAAACCATACTTAGACTGCAGCTTTTGTGCGTAAGCTGCAGCAGCCGTTCCAGTTTTAATCGCTACTCTTTTGCCTTTAAGATCTTTTAAATCTTTAATACCACTTTTAGGTGAAACAGCCATGACAACCCCAGTTTTAAAATAAGGATCCGAAAAATCCATTTTTTGCTTTCTTGCTGGTGTGATTGTTGTACCAGCAATCATTCCATCGATTTGACCAGATTCCAAAGATTGAACAGCCGCATTAAATCCAATTGGTTTAATGTTCACTTTAAATCCTTCTTCGTTGGCAATCTCTTTCATTAAATCAATATCAATTCCAACATATTTATTCTGATTATTAGCAAATTCAAACGGTGGATAAGTCACATCTGTACCAATTTGATATGTCTTTTCATCTGCCTTTATTTTATTCGACGATCCATAGCTACTAATTCCGGTTGCTAAAGCCACAAAAGACAACAATACTAATAAAAGCCACTTTTTATTTTTTAGCATATATGTACACATCCTTTTGCATGTCACAAAATGTAACATGGCGTTTTTACAACTATACCATACTTTATTCTCCACGTAAAAATCCATTTTAGGTTAAACCAAATTGACTTATATATCAAAGCGATATATTATATATCACATTGCTATATAAGGACGTGATATTTGATGTACGAATTATTTATTTTAAGTGAAATTTTTGATCATGATATTGATGGCTATCGTCTAAAATACATTTTGGAGAATCGTGTTGGTCACAAAAGAAAAGTTAGTTACGGTTCCCTTTATCCGCAACTCGGCAAATTAGAAAAAAACGGTCTAATTGAACTTATAAAAGAAGACAACAATCCTAGAAGTCGTAAGGTTGCTCATATCACAGCAAAGGGGCGAGAGCGTTTCTTCGAGTTAATGATGGAACCTGTTCCAATAAATGGTAATCTTGATTTCACTTATGAATTTAAGTTTGGTTCTCTTCGATTTTTAACGACAGAACAGCAGATTCAAATTCTTAACGAATATGCTGAATTTCAGAAGAATACTATTGAACACAATCAACAAGTCGCAAAAGAAATGCATAATTATAATTTTATGTCAGAAAGTGACAAAAAAGATACACAGAGAGTGACAGGATTAAGAATAGCTCAATCGCGCGCTGGATTGGATTGGGCAAACAAAATAATAAACGAGGTATCTAACGATGCAAAACGCACAAAATAATGCAAAACGATGGTGGGCATTAGCCGCTGTTTGTATAGCAATTTTCATGGCTCTACTGGACGTTACTGTTGTCAATGTTGCTCTTCCAACAATTCAAAAAAGTTTCAATGATACATTTGATCAATTACAGTGGATTGTTAACGCTTATACTTTAATGTATGCAATTAGTCTTTTATTAATTTCCAAGCTTGGAGATATTTTTGGAAGAAAGCTAATGTTTATTCTTTGCTTATCATTATTTACTGTCGGATCACTTGCCGGTAGTATGGCACCAAATGATAGTCTTTTAATTCTTTTCCGAGGCATTCAAGGTATCGGTGGTTCAGGTATGATGAGTTTGTCCATGAGTATCGTTGCCACAATGTTCCAAGGACGTGAACGCGGATTAGCACTCGGTATCTGGAGTAGTATTGCGGGTCTTTCAACCGCATCCGGACCCTTAGTTGGTGGTTTGCTAGTGCAATATTTTAGTTGGAGAGCAATTTTTCTAGTAAACGTTCCGATTGGCATTATCGCTATAATCATGTCCATACTTTTTATCATAAAAAGTAACCACACAGAACATGTTAAAATCGACTGGATTGGAATGGTTGTTTCAACTTTGATGGTTTTTTGCTTCATTTTCGGATTAATTCAGAAAGAAAACCATGCTAACTACGACTGGACCAACTGGCACGTTGCTTCTCTGTTATTAGCCGGCGTCTTGCTACTTGTGTTCTTTATTTGGATTGAACATAAGTTAATAAGTCCAATGATTGATTTATCTATTTTTAGCAGTACATCATTTATCGGTACATGTATTGCCGCATTCGTTTTGGGCGGCGGAATGTACGCATTTTACACTTACTTAACCGTTTTAATGCAAAATTATATGGGATATACGGCACTTCAAACTGGTTTTCGCCAAATGTTAATTAGTTCATTCTCGTTAGTACTCGGACCAATTACTGGATCCCTCACAAATCGAATTCGTCCTCGCTATTTAATTACCGGAGCTCTTTTGTTAATGGGCGGAGGTATGTTATCTGCCCTACTCAATCTTGGATATAGTTCTACTTGGACCGTTTTAATCCTTTCTTTTATACTCTTTGGGCTTGGAAATGCTCTTATTAACCCGCCTATTTCAAGTACAGCTATAGAATCAGTTGAATCTCGTCATATTGGAATGGCTTCTGGGGTTGTAAATGTATTCCGACAAGGCGGAACTAGTTTTGGTGTTGTTATCTTAGGAATTATGCTAACAAACACTTTCAATTCTAAAGTGACGAGCGGCCTATCGCATATTCATAATTTACCAGAAACTGCTAAAACTGGGTTGCAGAAGGGATTATTTGCGGCAGGACCATTCTCAGGAAATGCCATAATTAATAGTCCCCAGGCAAAACAACTTCACCAAATTCCAGGATTGTTTGGTCAAGTAAAAACTGCTGTTTTCCATGCCTACTACCAAGGCATGAATAGTGTTATAGCAACTTCTCTAATAATGTTTAGCATTGCAGCAATTTTATGTTTCATCTTAATCAGCATTAAACCCCATAATCAAGCATAATTCGAGTAGTACACGAAAAAACGACAAGCAAACTAATGAATGCTTATCGCTTTTTTATTCGGATTTAAATATGTCTCGTGTTTTTCGCGTTATTTAATGCAGTAAAAATGAGGTTTATTTTAAAATAGCATCCGGATTGCTCCGCTCTCTGTTTTGAAATGAGTTACTCAACCCAGCTTTCTGCGGATAACCAAGAACGGCGCCTTGACCTAAACCGTCAAAGCGTCGTTCTCTGTTATTCCTCACAAGCTATTCAGGTTGCTCCACTCTCTGTTTGAAATGAGTTACTCAACCCAGCTTTCTGCGGATAACCAAGAACGGCGCCTTGACCTAAACCGTCAAAGCGTCGTTCTCTGTTATTCCTCACAAGCTATTCGGGTTGCTCCACTCTCTGTTTTTATGGCATATCATTTCCAGCCGCATAGTAGATGTCATACCATTCTTGACCTGTTATTTTTACATCACTTCCAGCAGCTGATTCTTTAATATGCTGTGGGTTCATCGTTCCTAAAAGGACCTGGAACTGAGCCGGATGCCTTAAAATCCAAGCAGTAGCAATCGCGTTTTTAGTCACCCCATAGATATCGGCAACTTCTTGCATTTTACGATTTAACTCAGGAAACTTAGGATTATCAATAAACACACCTGCAAACATTCCGTACTGATATGGTGACCATGCTTGAATCGTAATACCGTTAAGACGAGCATATTCTAAAAACTGTCCGTCATGGTCAATGCTACGAGCATCATGCATATTTGTATGCATTCCGAAATCAATCATTCCAGAATGCATAATTCCAAATTGAAGTTGGTTAATCTCAAGGCGTTGCGACAAATAACTTTGTAATAATTCAACTTGCATTGGGTTGAAGTTGGAAACACCAAAGTGACGTACTTTACCAGCTGTTTGAAGTTCATCGAATGCTTCAGCAATTTCTTCCGGTTCCATCAGTGGATCTGGACGATGAAGCAAAAAGGAATCCAAGTAATCTACTCCCAGTCGTTGTAATTCACCATCTACGGCTGAAATAATGTGATCTTTTCCAAAGTTATAACGATTACCATAAGGGATATCTCCCTTATTTGGATTTACAATTCCACCCTTTGTTTGGATAAACAAATCTTCACGTTTAATATCAGTTAATTTTAATCCTTCGTTAAAACGAATACTTGATTGACCTGCCGCATAGATATCAGCTGAGTCAATGTAATTAATACCGGAATCAACGGCTGCTTGAATTGCTTTGGCCGCTTCCTCTTTTGTTAAAGCATCCATTCGCATAATACCTAATGCAACATCTGAGACTTCCATCCCACCTATGTTAATCTTCTTCATAGTGTCCTCCTAGTCATTTTTCAAAAATGTAAGCATTTACACAGAACAAGAATAACACTTTTTGTGAATTATTGTTATTCATATGTTGATGACCCTAGAACATTTTTCCACCATAAAAATAACCACACCGTCAACAACACCACTGTCCAAATCATTTCTATCAGGACATTAATAACCACAAAACAACTAACTAAAGACCACAAAAGAGCAAAAATCGTTGCCTTAATAACCGTTAACCTTACATTAAAATTCCCCTTATGGTAATAAAATAGCATTCCAATTATTCCTACAAAAAAACAAACTAATCCCACAAATGTAATTGTTAGATAACAACTGCTCGATAATTCGTTTCCAATATACAACTCAGTCGGTGCTGCAATAAAAGCTAGCCCGATAAATATCATATAATGAACCGTTATTAACCCAATCCCAGCCGTGTTTTCTAGCTTACGATTTAACCCAAGATCGTAAGTTAATATGTAAAAACTAAATAATAAAACAATCAAAATAAAGAAAAAAAGCGATGCCCAATGTAACTCATGAACATGAATAGAAGTGGCTACTGCAATTACTGACTCACCAAATAAAAGTAGAGTAAACAGGGAATATCGTTCCGTTAAATGTTCAAATTTAGTTGGAAAATTTTCCAGAGTTTTTTTCATAAAAATTGGCCCTATAGCGGCGATTACCCATGAAATAAAGTAGAGTTCAAATCTAATTTGATAGCCAGCAAAAGGAATTATTGTAATGAAGCCTAAGCAACTAGTCACCAAAATAAGGATCCCCAACCGTTTAGCTAGCCTCTTTTGATTAGGCGCACTTGTATGTGACATTCTCCACATGTATTGTATTCCAACACTAAGCATTATTAATGATGTGCTACCAGCAAAGGTCGGATGCGTTGCTTGAAAATTAGTATTTAATGATTGTGATAAGATAATCACCAAAAACATATCAATGATCATAACCACCCAATTAACAAAGTTATTGACAAAAAACGATTAGCAAAAACTGTTTGATATGTCCAAATCGACCAAAACACCAACATCATCATTAAAAATTCGCCAATATTTAACAGCGGAATACGCTCGTTTTGTACCACATGTAAAGTCGCGGTAATCTTACTAATTGCATACGCAAAAATTAGATCATAAAATAGTTCAATATTTGAAACTTCAGCTGATTTTCGAACAATTTTATCCATCCCAAATCTCACTCCTTAGCACTAGATACTTTAATATGAATTATACTCTGCAAAATTACCTGATTCGACAGAATTTCAATATTATTTTTTAATAGGTCGTTGTATAATGTAGAGATACTAAAGAAGTTAGAAATGGGGAATTATTTTTGGATAGCGGTCAGATAATTACAAACCTGATTGTGATATTGGTTACTTTCGTCTTTGCCTACTTCTTCGTTGCAGCTGAATTTGCACTTGTGCAGTCTCGACTCAGTGCTCTTGAAGAAGCTGCCAAGGGAGCAGCTAGTGCTCGTTTACGTAAGAAGTATGAACGGGCCATGTACATGGTTACACGTTTAAATGAATATTTATCGACTACACAGGTTGGTACCTCGATTTGTGGAATTATTTTAGGTTGGATTGGTGAATCACTCGTTGAATATCTTATTGTTCAAGGATTTGGTGCTACTCACCTAGTTAATTCAGCTTCCCTCCATATCATTGGCGCCATCGTTGGTGTTCTTGTTTTAACGTATTTGGAAGTTGTTATTACAGAAATTGTTCCTAAAAATATCAGTATTGATATTCCCTTAAAGGTTTTAATGTGGGTTGTTACTCCGTTGCATTATTTTCACACTATCTTTTATCCATTCGTTTGGTTCTTAAATGTATCAGCTAACGGGATTGTCAGGTTATTAGGTATGAAACCTGCTGATGAGAATTCCGAGGTCTTTTCACAAGCTGAGATTTTGAGCCTTTCAAAAAATGCTGTTTCAGTTGGTGAATTGGATCAAAACGATTATGTGTATATGCAACGTGCTTTTGATTTTAACGACAAAGTTGCCCGTGATATCATGATTGATCGTACGCAACTAATTGTTCTAGACATAGATTCCACCGTGGATGATGCCCTAAAGCAGTATCTTCAAAGTCGTTTTAGTCGCTTTCCCGTTGTTGCCAATAATGATAAAGACAAAATTCTTGGTTATATTTACAACTACGATATTATTCGTCAAAGCCAGGTAGACGCAACCATTCCGGTCAGCAAACTGCTAAGAAATATTATCACTATTCCTGAAACCCTTCCCTTACAGGATGTTTTAGGTAAAATGCTTCAAAAGCAAACACCGATTTCAGTTGTCGTTGATGAATACGGTGGAACAAGCGGTATTATTACCGACAAAGATATTTATGAAGAAGTGTTTGGTACCATTAACGATGAAGTAGATGATGTATCTGGAGATTATATCCATAAACAAGTAAATGGTTACTACCAAGTAAGCGGAAAAACAACTGTTTATGACTTTGAACGCTATTTTGGTATTGATGTTCCTGGATTTGAAGAAGAGGATGTTGTTACCCTTGGTGGTTATGTGATTGATAATCGTCCAAACGTCAAGGTCGGAGAACATGTTCGGATTGAAAACTATGACTTTGAAGTTCTTGATAACGAAAATGCTCATATTGATTGGTTCAAAGTTCACAAGTTAAAGCCTGAAGAAATAGATTCAGTTTTACCAGTGGTTGAGCCCGAAGAAGAGTTTGACGATTAATTTTTACTTTTATAATCAGTATAAAAATACTAATACCAATGGTTTTCTGAAAAACACCAAACGATGAGCAAATCGTCATTGGTGTTTTTTTAGTGCACCATCTCCCTTACACACTATCGTATTCCGTCATCCCACAGGAAAACACATGAACATCTGCAGAGGACGCAAGGACCAAGGATTGGGGAAATGATTTAAAAAACAAAAAAAGACAGCTGCGGGTAACAGCTGTCTTAGGGGAGTAGGTTGTTGAAAACTAAATTCTGCACTTTGGAGGAGTAATCAGAATAAAAGTTTTTTGTTAAGGATAGGGTTTTCCTTAACCTTGTAATATATAATAACTAATAGATGTGAAGAAATTGTTAACATAATTCGTAGATTCTATCAAACTTACATGTCCATATAATTACATACGAATGAACGAATTTTACTTTTATACTCTTTCGGGTTTATCCAAAAACTTTCTGCATGCACCGCATTGGGAACAACCCAGCGATCTTTGGGTGCATCAGTAGCCTCAAATGATTGGTTTAACATCCACGTAGGAACAAATTTATCTTTTTCACCATGAATGAAAAAAATTGGACGCAAATTTTTTTTGAGTTGCTTCACAGATGAAACCTCTGAAATCGAAAATCCTAGTCGATGCTTATTAATTTGACTAATAATTTGGGTCATTGGAAACTTTGGGATATGAAACTGCTGTTTTAATAAGAAAGAGAGTTCTTCATCTAATGAAGAATAACCACAATCGGAAATCAAAACCTTTACCTGTGGTGGCAAAGCTTCTCCACTTACCATTTGAATAGTAGCGCCCCCCATACTTACACCAAACATCACTATTTCAGCATTTTCACCCGTTTTTCGGACCACCTCTTTAGCCCACTCAACATAGTCCAAGCGGTCTAACCAGCCGAAATTAATATAATCGCCTGAACTTTTTCCGTGAGCTCGGTCATCTGGGCACAGTACATTAAATCCCCAATCATAGAACATCTTAGCGAAGTTACACATGGTTTCACCACTTCCCTTGTACCCATGTGCAATTATCACTGTTTTGGAAGAAAGATTCCGAGCTGGAATATAAGTTGCCGAAACAAAATTTTCCGGATCATCCGGGTGAAGGGCCCACAACTCTGATGGAACTTTCTTAAACCAATCAACATATGCAAAATATTCGTCAGCGTATTTCTGCTTATCTTCCGAAGCATCGGGCACATAATCGATTCTTCTGAAAGCATAATCATACAATCGTGAACTCAAGGCTGCCACTCCAGAAGTTGCAAGCATAATGGGGGCAACGATCGTAAGTCCTAGTTTGACGTCTTTTTTCATTGCAAGCTCCTTACTTTTTTACTATTTTTCTAAATATATCCGTTGTAAATCTTTGATCTCTTGATTTGAAATTTTAAGGTGGTCACGCATGTACCCTAGAACACTTCCTGACATGTTTTTCATCTCATTGGTCGCTACATTATAGTATGAAATATGAACTGATTGAAGAGCGCGCATGCTCTGAATAAATGGTGCAGGAGCGTTTTTTAATTGTAAGTTTTGAATTACTTCATCGATACGATTTTTAGATGCACGATTTGTTAGCAAATAATCTGCCTTAATTGTGTCTTCATCAATATCCAACGCATTCATCAGGAAGACTGCACCCATTCCCGTTCGATCTTTACCGGCAGTACAGTGAAAAAGTAACGTACTGTCCTCATCTGAGTTATCCAATAAATAGTCAAAAAACTGACGATAAGCTTTCTGCGATTGTTGCTGATGAACTACATCTCGATAAACCTTTTGCATCTCACGCATTCCAGTTTGAGCATCCTGCTGCATTTTATATTTTAATAACTCATTTTGTTTAGTACTCTGGGTCTCATCAATTTTAAAAACAGGGTCAAATTCATACTTCACACCCTCAGGTACACGATCAGGAGAGTCAGCCCGTTCCTCAGGTGAGCGAAAATCAATATCGTATTTTACCCCATACTGTTTAAGAAACTCCAATTCTTCATCCGATAAATCACCTAATTTTCCAGATCTAACAACTTTATGCCACTTAATAACACGACCTTCGGTATTTTTGTAGCCACCCAATTCTCTAAAATTAGTTCCATTTTTAATTGGTAAAATTCTTGCTTTTTCCATATCAACTATCCCTTCACTAATTTACTGATTCGATTGGCCATATTATCATAAATCCGTTTACAATCAACGGAGTTGCCTCTTAACTCGTAATCGTCAATCATTTCAAATCCATAATCACGCGCATAACGTCGTGCGGTTAGGCAATACTGCTCATTAAAGTTACGGTTACCACTTCCAACCACACCTAGACATTGTTTTCGATTATTATTATAGGCAATATATTCACCCAAAACATTGGTCATTAATTCTTTAACACCATTGTCAATTCCATTTCCACCATCCAAATAGGTTGGCACGAAGGCAAAATATGGAGCCGTCTCATTCATGAAATCGCTCTGGTCACTAATTTCCTTAGCAACAACTAGTGGACGATGACTATCTTTGCCATGTTCTTTTTCTGAATAGTCGATCAAATCCTGTACAAATGATCGTGTGTTGCCTGCAATTGATATATAAATAATGTAAATTTCGTTTTCCATACGGTCATCACCCCTCATTATTTCACACTAAATATTACGCTCATTTATGTAAAAATGATAGCAACACCTCATTCAAAGAAAACGCTCACAGGATGGTGTATAATGTTCGGTGTATCAAGCTTGAAGTGTAATTATAAAAGTTTTTATTGCTTTAAAATTTGAATTAAAATTTAGAAACAGAGGTAATTAAATATGGAGCCGTATTTAGTATTTATGGATATTGATGGTACTTTAATTGATAATCATCAAAACGTTTCTATTCGAACCAAAAAAGTCATTCAAGATCTTCAATCACAGGGCGTCATTTTCTATATCGCTACTGGTCGAATGCTCTCATTAGCCAAACTAGTTCAACAAAAGATTAATGATGATGTTAAGATAATTGCCTCCAACGGCTCTGTTTATCAGAAGGGTAACCATATTCATAAAGAACACCTAGGCTGGCCTGCATTAAAAGAGATCTTCACAATCACTCGAAATCTTGGGCTTTCAACGAACTTCTTTTCAACGGATAAAGTGTACTACACAAAAGAACAGCCTTGGCTCTTGAGTAGATTAGTTCGTGCTCGTGTTATGTCTGATAAAACTGGTAATCGTGATTTCCAGTCAGTTAACACGTTGGAAAAATTGCATGAAGCCAGTGAACAAATTATTAACGGGATTACCATTGAACGCGATAATCCTGAAATGTTATCTCAAGCACGAAAAGAACTCCTTAATAGTGACCTATTAAACATCTCGTCATCATCAAGTGAAAATATCGAATTAATTCCTCGTCGCATTTCAAAAGCAACAGCAGTTCGCGCAATTAGTAACCAGTATAATATTCCGGTCGAACGTACTATTGCTTTTGGAAATGACATGAATGATTTAGAGATGTTAAAGGCTGTTGGAGTTGGCGTTGCCATGGAAAATAGCCCTGAGAAGCTTAAAGAAGACGTAAACTTTGTTACTGATTCAAATATTAACGATGGTATTGCAACATTCCTAGAAAAATATTTTGATCTAAGGTAGGCGAAAATTCACGTGAAAGAAGAAAGAATCTTAAAAGTACCTGGTGCCATTAACTTCAGAGAACTGGGGGGATATAAGAATCTAAATAATCAAACTATCAAATGGCATAAATTATTGCGTTCTGGTGAACTTAGTAGACTTAATGATCAAGCATTATGGAATCTTCACGAATATGGTCTGCGTTTTGATATTGATTTACGTTCGCCGGCAGAGGTTAAATGGAGTGCCGATCGAGTTTTTAATGATGTCACCTATCGTTCATATCCTGTTTACCCTATTCGTCCAAATGAAAAATCTGATATTCCTGCTAATCTATCATTAAAGCTATCAATGGAAGGAAATTTTTATGATCCCTATATTATGATGGTTTTAGGTGACCATTCTCGGTTAGCATTTCGAGCCATGTTTGATGACATGCTGGCTAACAACTCTGAACATCATTCCCTTCTTTTTCACTGTGCAGCTGGAAAGGATCGAACGGGAGTTGCCGCAATGATGGTGCTTTCAGCTTTACAAGTTCCTTATGAAACCATCCGACAAGATTATCTACTAACAAACGTTATTTATGGTAGTCGTGATCAAGACGATGTTCGTAATCAACTCACCAACAAGCGCATTGATTCATTAATAAATCAAATGAACAGCGTTTTTACCGTTGAAGCAACAAATCTAGACAACGCAAATAATGCCGTCTTAAAACGATTTGGTGATTGGGATCATTATTTTACCGAGGGACTAGCTCTATCCAAAAGTGATTTGACAGACTTAAGGAAAATCTATTTAGAGTAGTTATGCGAAAAAATATTCAAACTAAAAAAACAAGAGTAAGCAGTTTATTGATTACCTCTAATTGAAGCAACTACATTACTTCACCTTTTCATATAAAATTACTGTGTTGTTTAACATATTATACAAACGCGATCACTATGACTGCCACAATAAATACTAGTCCTAAAAGCATCGCCGACATTGCTTCCCACTTATTCGCACGATCCATATCTCGTCGAATATTATAAATAACACCGATTACTAGTACAATAATTAAGATCTTCTCGATCTCACTGTATCCGCTAGTCTTCTGAAAATAATTCGTTAGGTATCCTATTATTAAAGCAATAGATGTCGCAATTGCTACAATAAAGTCGCCCCAAAATTTTGGTCGCATGTCTAATCAACTCTCTATTATTTTTTAACATCAATCATAGCGCAACTAAATTAAAATTCCAAAACAACTTTTTGCGTAAACGATTTCACAGTGCTACACTTATTCAAAATAAAACAAAGGGGAATGATAATTATGGCAACTCCATCAGAACAACTATGGGATGATTTTGTTAAAGAAAATAACATTGAAGGTAAAACTTTCCAAACACGCTGGTTTGGTGAACAGACCAATCCCGCGCAAGTTACCAAATTGGCTAATTTAATTCTAAGTGAAAAAAAACGTTCTACTACAAAACCCCTTGCATACTATTCTGCTGAACAAGAGGCCGTCCCACAAGTTGGGGATTACTTTGTATTACTTAATGGCGATATGAAGCCCGTTGCCGTTGCTGAAACAGTTGTATCTGAATTAATTCCTTTTTTACGAATTTCAGCTGAGCACGCGTATAATGAAGGTGAAGGAGATTTATCTCTAGAAGATTGGCGTGCTCGTACACGTACAAAATTTAACGATTTGATGGCGAACTACGACCATCATTTTTCAGAAGATGATCCGGTTGTTTCTGAAGCTATTAAAGTCGTTTATCGTAAGGATTGATTAACTTGAAAAATTCATCAACACCAGTAGCATGGAAATCAAATGTAACCTATTTTATAACCGCCCAGAACTTCTTTTTATTCGGTTCTTCGGCGGTTTATTTTGCCATCTTATGGTATATCGCTCTTAAATCATCATCGGGTACATGGATGATGCTTGCTACGCTTGCAACTAGTCTTCCTCAAATTTTAATTTCACTTTGGGCTGGGACCTGGTCAGACCGCTTTAACCGGCGCTCTTTGTTAATTATGTCCAGTACCTTTGTTTCTGTATTTACAATTTTGCTCGCTTTAGTCTATTTTTTTACAGGACATAGCTTATGGTTACTACTTGCCATCGCGGCTATTCGTTCGTTAGGAACAGGTGTTTCAACCCCTGTTGGAAATGCTTTATTACCCCAGCTCATTCCACGCAACGAACTTACCAGGGTTAACGGTGTTAATCAAACTGCAAGTTCGATTTTGTTATTAATATCGCCATTACTTAGTGGTTACATCCTAGGACATCTTGGTATCATGTTTGTTTTTGTCGTAGATCTAATCACAGCGTTTGGAGGAATAACATTACTTGTTTTGATCAAGAACGTAACAACTCCTGTTCAAACAACTCAAAAGGAATCTTCAATCTCTTCAATTAGCCATGGATTAGGTTATATTTTTAGAAATCCAGGTCTAAGAAATTTTATGTTGTTTACCGCTCTCGCATTTACACTGATCGCACCATCATCACAGCTTTCCACTTTATTTGTTAAGAGAACTTTTGGATCAGGTGTATGGTTACTAACGTTTAATGAACTATTTTGGACAATAGGTGCAGCACTAGGTGGCATTTATATTACTGCGCACAAAAATATACCTAACAAAATTAAATGGATTAGTTTAGCCTTTATTGGGTCAGGACTCAGCTTTACTATCATGGGTATGATTAAACCATTTGTGCTTTATCTTGTATTTATGTTTGCTTCTGGTATATGCATGCCACTGATTCAAGGAACAACTAACATTTTCATTCAAGAAAAAATTCCGAATGAGTGGATGGGTCGTGTCTTTTCCGTATTACAAATCGTATCAACCGGAATATATCCGATAGCAATGTTATTCTTTGGTCCTTTAGCCGATGTAATAGCTATCAAATGGATTTTAGTTGCAACTGGTTTAGCTTTAGTTGTAGTTGCCATCTGGTTTAATTTTGCGATGCGTGACCAAGATATCTGTAAGTAATTTTTAAATTAAATTATTCGAGTTCCCATTTCACTAAAAAAACGACAAACTTGATATAATCGAACTAAAAGGGAGACTACTATGGACAATCAGATGGCACCGCAAATCAGGGTTGTTAACTATGATATTCAGCTACAGCTTGGGTACCATCAACCCAACATTATTCAGCTAGCTGGGATAACAGCTTTTGACTTTCAAGGTAATGATATATCAAGGCAACTGGTCGTTGACGATTCACAGGTTAACTACGATTCACAAGGACAATATCGGATTAATATTAGGGTTCAAGATAGCCACGGTAACCAAAGCAATACTTGGATTACTGCACAGATTACCAATCTAACCAATAGTCGTTTACAGTCGCAGGACAACTTAGGTACAGCTCAAGAGCAGCCTAGAGCTACCAAGAAAAAATCTCACTGGTGGGTGGTCGTCATTGCTCTTTTGGTCATTGGCGGTGTAATCTGGGCATTCACTAATCAGATCCATCAAACCAATATGGCAAATGACACGGCCTCTTCTCTTAGCTCGGAAAACTCTTCCTTAAATTCTGCAAGCACATCAAATAGTAATCAAATCAGTGAGTTAGCTAGGGCAAATAAGGAATTGACTAATCAACTTTCTGATCTAAAACAAGCTGTAACAGCTTATCAGCAAAGTAACAATCGGCTACAGTTCGAACAGCAGATGAATGAATTACAACAGAAAAATCAAAGTTTACAAAATGAGCTGAACCAACTTCGGCAAAGCACTCAGGCTAAACAGACCTCCAAGGCAGTTGCAGCTTTATCAGAATCAATCAATAAGATCAGCCAGGCACAGTCTGCTGATGAAGCAAAACAAACGTTTGATAGTACCAATACTAATAATGTTTTAAACCAAATCAAAAGTGATTTGGATAGCATCAAAGCTAAACTTGGTTTTTAGTTTCGCCACCATGTTTAATATACAAAAAATATTAGATTATTATTTTATATATTAAACATAAACATTATTTCACAATATTAAAAACGAAGAACTCGTGATTATCTAAAATCATTCGTTCTTCGTTTTTTTATAGAACCATTTCCCAATAATCAAGAAAAAACTTGGATTTCTCTAAATCAAAGTAACCCTATCTTACCCGTCGATGTTTCCAAGTTTTTTTTCTGGTATTTCGTGTGGTTTTTCTAATCCTCACTTTATATTTTCCAGCAACTTTTTTCAAACTACCAGATGTTTCTTCAATGTCACCAAGTTTTAACTCCTGCCAAGTCGCATTTACAACCCCACCAAGCATTACAATCATCGATGAAAAATTAAGCCAAAACATAATTGCGATAAAAGTTCCTAATGTTTTATAACTTGTAACTGAATGTGCAAAATAACGCAAATAATAGGAAAAAAATTGTGAGATTAAAATTGATCCGATAGTGGCCACAACCGCGCCAGGTATAACATATTTAAATTTTATTTTTGCATTTGGTACTAGATAATATAGCAATGTTAAACTAATAAAAATTCCAAGAATCGTAACCGGCCATTTAATTTGTCCGAGTAATAAAAACCAATCATTTGGTAAGTTAAAGATTGGCGTTAAATACCGTAACAGTGTTTGCCCAAAACTAAACAGAAATACGAAAGTTGCCATGATCACAATAAAAATCACCGTTAAAACAAAAGAAACTACTCGATTAGTTATTGGATTCTGATGTTTGGCGACACCGTATGCGCGATTCACAGTACGTTGAAAAGCAGCAACTGCCTGACTTGCCGAATAAAGCATTAAAATCGCACCAAATGACAGAAGCTCACCGTTACCTCGACTTAAAAAGTCTTTCACAATTGGAGCTGTCATAGTATAGATAGTGTCCGGAACTGCCGTCTCAATGTACTCTAAAACAGTTGCAATATGGACTTGCAAAATTGGTAATAAACTACCTAAAAATATAAGTGCTGGAAAAATCGATAGTAGCAAATAATACGCCAAAACAATTGAGTTATTTACTACTTCCGAATCATTAAACCGCTGCAACAAAGCTCGCGAAAAAGTTCCAACTTTATGCCAAATCTTCTGGACATCCATTCGTAACTCTCCACTATTTAAATATATTTTTTAAATTAATTTGTATTTTAAAATCATCAAAAATCGTTATAAACCATCCCAATATTACAATTAATAAATAGGAAAGAAAAACTGCACGATATCCTGAAAGAGAAGATAATACACCTGGCAATGATGAACCTGTCATACTCAATTCTGTGTTATTTTGTAAAATCACTGTAAATATCTCTAATATTATAGCCGGAACATATAAATTCATTTGCTGAAAAAATAAAGTTCCGGCATATCTACTCTCTTTAGGAAGTGAAAAAACCGCATAGTTCAAGGCATGTCGTGCAATCAACCCATGTCCCACCTCAATTATTACAGAAACAAAAATAAATCCGATTAAATTTAAGTAGCTGGAAAAAACGGACAACAGTAGCCAACCAATCATCAGGATAGTCATACCGGTTTTTGTTAGACTGGCTACTGTCAAACGTCTTATAATTACTAGATCCGACCGTTTCATCAATATAAATGCATCTATTGCTGGTAAAAGTGCCAGTGCAGTGAAAAATGTTGAATAATGTAATCCTTGAACCAGGTACAAATCTCCAATACTGAGTAACAATAAAAATGAACCATAACCAATAATTGTAGTGAACACATGTGTTATATACTGGCAATGAATCAACTGCCTTAAACCGGAAAGTGGTTGATAAGACGTTAAATCGTAAACGATATAACCCACTAATAGAATTAAACTAAACCCACCAAATAAAGGATTTACCCAGTCCGGTAGAGCCCCTATTCCAAGACTTGTGACCCACACCAACAGAATCGGTGCCCCAACTGAGAGTGCAACTTCATGCCAATCAACTTTATACTTAGTTGCTTGAATATTGAATTTAACTTTGTAAGAAAAGCCCCATGTTATGAGAGAAACACCTGCAAAAAACCATTCCTGATACTGCCAGTTACCTAATAATAAAGAACCAATACTGATAATAGTAGCCAAAAGTATTGCTCTATCAACAATTATCCCACGTTTTTTCCTACTAGTAGTTACATTCGTTGATTTGCTTAACGCGCTGATAATTGAAAAAATCATGGGAAATAACATACCGCAACTAACCGACTGTACAACCCTTCCAAGCAAAATCAAATCAAATTCTGAGGAAACCGATATTATTAACGAGCCGGCAAAGAAGCCAAGTAACGTAAACTGAAACGTCTTTTTAACAGATTGCAACTGCACCCAAATACGCCCTAGAGGAAACATGACTGCTAAGATAACCAGTGGCAATGTATTGATTAATTGCAGCAAAGTGACTCCCAGATCTTGTGATTTAAGTAACTCAGGGACAATGTCCACCGTTGAAAACATCCCTGCAACCATAACCAGCATACCACACAAAAACACAAGCACATTTCGATATTCTGAATTAATTAATTCCTTAATAGTAATTCGGCTATTATACATACTTTCTCTCCCTTGACGTTAATTTAATTTTATTAATTTGAACAATTGTTGTAAAGGTCATTCCTACATTTATTTACACAAACTTTCAAGTAAAGTAAACAATTTAAAATAATGTTATAATGTACACAAATTAGAATGAATTTAAGTTGATTAGGAGGGTTAATTACATGGCTAACAAAATTCTTGAAGATGCAATTCAACGGCTGCGTGATTCTCATATACGAATAACACCTCAGCGAAGAGATGTTTTGCAGTACCTAATTGAAAAAAGGAATCATCCAACCGTTGAAACTATTTATTCAGACTTAACTAAAAATGATGCCTCACTAAGTTTAGCAACTGTTTACAATACGTTAAAAATGTTTGTAGAACAAGGTTTGGTCATCGAATTAGCCAATACTGATGACAGCGTTCACTATGATTACTATGGGCATCCTCATTTCCATGTAATATGCACTAATTGTGGAAAAATCATTGACGTTGATTATCCTGAATATGCCGCTGATTTAGCTAAAATCGATCGAATTGCCGTTGAAAAAACCGGAATCCAAGTTACGGGGAATCACATCGAGGTTGAGGGGATTTGCCCTGATTGCCAGGGAAAAAGTGTTTCTAAAAAATAAAGAAGGGACGTTTGTATATGGAGAAAAAAGTTAATAGTTTTGATCTCCCTGCACTACTATTGGGATTGTTAAGTGTGATAGTTTCAATTATCTGCTTGCGTAACCCTCTGCCAACATTTAGTACTGTCGTTATTATTGCAGCAATTATTTCTATTTTAATTGGCTGTTATAAATTATTTACGATCAGACCACTGCTTGAAGTGTCTGGCTGGTTTACTTTTAATAGTATTTTAGATATTGTAGTTGGAATCTTGATGCTGTTTAACATTCAATTTGGAATGCTTTTCGTATCCATTTCATTTGCTATCATGTTCCTAGTAGATTCTTTTACTGCCCTTTGGTTCACACGTATAATCAAAGATTTTAGTACGCGGAACTACTATTGGCTTGATATTATTTTAGCAGTATGCGGAATTATTCTAGGCGTTATGCTTCTTATTTCGCCAATTCTTTCAGCATTTTCAGTTTCGTTTCTAATAGCTTTATTATTTATGATAATCGGAATTTCCTTAGTAGCTCATTCTATATAGCTGAATCAAAAAAGCAATCTAAGATTAGATTGCTTTTTATTATGATTCAGACCAAATTTAGTATAAAAAAACACAACAAAAGCCTAGCCTCGTTGTGTTTTTTTAATTTAAGTTGTCATATTGCCAGATGTTCTACGGTGTTGCATATCTATCAAGATAGCTAACCTTCATTCAACAGTCGAACTATTAAAATTATGCATTTTCTAAATCATTAATCATTTCTTTTAAGTGTTTCATTGATAAATCATAACCTAACAATTCTAAACTTTCTGGTAATTCTGGGCCATGCATTTCATGCGTGATTGCAATTCGGATCGGCATCCAAAGAGCACGTCCTTTAATGCCAGTTTCCTTTTGAACGGCCTTGATTGCGGCCAAAATATTAACTGTATCAAATAGCTTAATATTTTCAAATTGAACTTCTAATGCTTTCAATGCTGGTAACGCATTATCAGCCGCTAATTCTTGCCTAGATTCCTCATCAATTTTTTCAGGTCCGTTGAAGAATAAGTCAGTAAACTCAACAATTTGTCCAGTGTAACTCATCTGACGTTTGAATAAATTAATCAGCTTACGTGTCCATTCAAGCTTAAGTGCGCTGGGTGCCTCTTCGACCTTTCCGGCCTTGATTAATTGTTCTAATGACGAGTGCATAATACGATCTTCATCAGCATTCTTAACATATTGGTTATTAATCCATTCAAGCTTTTTACCATCAAAAGCGGCTGGTGATTTGCTCAAACGTTTTTCGTCATACATCTTCACAAATTCACGTAATGAGAAAATCTCGCTTTCTCCAACTGGGGACCAGCCCAAAAGAATGATAAAGTTTAGCATTGCTTCTGGCAGGTAACCTAAATCACGATACTGTTCGATGAATTGAAGAACCGTTTCGTCACGTTTGCTTAACTTTTTACCAGTTTCACTGTTAATAATTAAACTCATATGTCCGAACTGTGGAGCATCCCATCCAAAAGCTTCATAAATCATCAACTGTTTTGGAGTATTGGCAACATGATCATCACCACGGAAAACATGGCTAATCTTCATCATGTGATCATCAACTACTACAGCAAAATTATAAGTAGGCATTCCATCACGCTTTTGAATAACAAAATCTCCACCAATGGTTTCAGAACCGAAGGAAATATTTCCCTTAACAATATCATCCCAAGCGTATTCTCGATTAACGGGTACTTTAAAACGAATAACAGGTGTGATTCCTGCAGCTTTCGCGTCGGCTATCTTTTGTTCCTTTTGTTCAGCCGATAAACCAGCATACTCATCCACGTAATGAGGCATCTCACCATTTGCCCGTTGTTCATCACGCTGAGCACTAAGTTCATCCTCTGTCATATATGATTCATATGCCTTACCTTCAGCAACTAGTTGGTCAATAAGTGGCTGATAAATATCCTTACGTTCTGATTGACGATATGGTCCGTATTCACCAGGTTTATCAGGTCCTTCATCCCAATCCATACCTAGCCATTTCAAGTTATCTAACTGACTTCGTTCACCGTCAGCGATATTACGACTTTGGTCCGTATCTTCAATTCTTAAGATGAACTTTCCCTTATAATGACGTGCGAATAAATAATTAAATAGAGCGGTTCGAGCATTACCAATGTGTAAATGTCCAGTTGGACTTGGAGCATAACGAACGCGAATTTCTTGCTTTGCCAAAATTAACACCTCTTCAAAATTTATCAAACAACATATTTTATTCTACATGTGTTAATCCCATAAATAAAGGATTAATCATCTTGTTTACCCTCTTCAAGCTCTCTTGTTGAATGGATCGGTTTAGCGAAAATCATTCTTCCAGCGTCAGTTTGAAGTGCACTTGTCACAACAACCTCGATCGTTTGGCTAATATAGAACTTACCATCCTCAACAACCACCATCGTTCCATCATCGAGGTAAGCTACCCCTTGTTGTCGTTCCGTTCCATTCTTCACAACATGTACTTTCATTCGTTCGCCGGGAATAACCCTTGCTTTAAGCGCATTAGCCAACTCATTAATATTTAGAACCTGAACATTTTGAAACTGGCTAACTTTATTCAAATTGTAATCGTTAGTTACAATAACCGCATCTTTATCCTTAGCAAGTTGAATTAATTTGCTATCAACTTCCTCAATTTCTTCATAGTCCCCCTCAAACATCTCAATTGGCATGATTTTTTCAGTTTGAAGTTTGTTAAGAAAATCCAATCCTCTACGACCCCTGACTCGTTTAATACTATCAGCAGAATCAGCAATATATTGAAGTTCATATAATACAAAGTTAGGAACTAACAAAGTCCCCTCCAAAAATCCCGTTTTAATCAGGTCATAAATACGTCCATCAATCAAAATATTAGTATCTAAAATTTTGTAGTGATGGAAATTGTCATCTGCTCGTCGTTCCAACACTTGATTATTCTGATCTTTTTTTCTAATCTGAAAAAGTTTGCGCCATTCCCCTAGCCTAGTTGTACCAATCCTAAATCCCATATATCCCAGAAAGAGCATCAAAATAAGTGGAATTACTGAGTTGATCAAAAAGATATTTGATCGGTAAAATAATGTTGATATTAAAATTGCAATCAACAGGCCAACAACAGTGCCTAAGCTTCCTGTTAAAAGATTTAGCGGTGGGGTTTCAGAAAGAACCTTTTCTGTGCGGTTTACTAGTCGCTCAACGTATCCAGATAAGAATAATGACAATAGCCAAAGAATAAGTGCACCTAAAATAAAATCTGTAACAACATTGTTCGCTAACATTTGGTTTTGCAACCCAAATATTTCCCAAACCATCGGAAAATAAATCAATCCCAAAGCACCACCAGCAAGAGCGAATACCGCTCTAATAATACGTTTTTTCATTTGTTTTCACCTCCCTTAATTAAAAGCCTTATGAATTGCTTCAGTTATCGTTGCAACTCCAACTACCTCAATTCCTTTAGGTGCTGACCACCCTTGTAGATTATTCTTGGGAATAAAGATTCGCTTAAAGCCCAACTTTTTAGCTTCGTTAACACGTTGCTCGATCCGGTTCACACGTCTAATCTCACCAGTCAAACCGATCTCGCCAATAAAACTATCCGTTGCTTCTGTTCCTTGGTTTCTAAAGCTAGACACAATACTAATCGCAATTGCTAGATCAATTGCTGGTTCATCTAGTTTCACTCCACCTGCCGCTTTTAAATAGGCATCTTGATTTTGTAATGTGAGGTTAGCCCTCTTCTCTAAAACTGCCATAATTAAAGATACACGGTTTCGATCTAATCCACTTGCAGTTCTTTGGGCATTTCCATAGATAGTTGGCGTAATCAAGGCCTGAATTTCAACCAGAATTGGACGCGTTCCCTCCATTGAAACAACAATTGCAGAGCCATTCGCATCAGTTAGACGCTCTTCCAGAAAAATTTCGGACGGATTAGATACCTCCCGTAGGCCTTCCTCTCGCATCTCAAAAATACCGAGCTCATTGGTTGATCCAAAACGATTCTTAACCGCACGTAAAATTCGATATGTGTGGTGTAAATCACCTTCAAAGTATAAAACGGTGTCAACCATATGTTCCAAAATCTTGGGACCCGCAATTGCTCCGCCCTTCGTTACATGTCCAACAATAAAGATTGTTATATTATTGGTTTTAGAAATTTGAAGAAGCTCTGCCGTAATTTCACGAATCTGTGACACACTACCAACTGCAGATTCAATATCTGGTTCTTGCATCGTTTGAACCGAATCAATCACAACAAATCCAGGATGTAGCTTTTCAATTGAATCACGAATATTTTTCATGTCTGTTTCTGGATATAAATAAAAGTTTTCGCTCTGCACTTTTAGTCGATCTGCTCGCATCTTAATCTGCGTGGCACTTTCTTCACCAGAAACATATAACACATCTCGTCCAGTTGCTGCTAGTTGCCCCGACATTTGCAGTAATAAAGTTGACTTACCAATTCCAGGATCGCCACCAATCAAAACCAACGAACCAGCAACCACTCCACCACCAAGTACTCGATTAAATTCTTCCATTGCAGTTTTAACTCGGGGTTCTTCAGCCATGCTAACTTGTTTGATTAATTGTGGTTTACTTTTCTTACCCTCAAAGCTGACTCGACTTTTGCGTTCTTCTTTAGGCTCTGAAATTCGTTCTTCCACAAAAGTATTCCAACGTCCACAATTAGGGCATTTACCCAAGTATCGTGGCGATACGTATCCACATTCTTGACACATAAACTGCGTTTTTGTCTTTGCCAACGTAATTCCCCCATAAAAATTGATTAACCCATCATATCACTTTTTTGACCAATGTTAACCAATACCTACCATTCTTTTATTTTTCTTATTTCTTTGTTGATCCAAAACCGCCATCACGCGTCTTTTCAATAACTTTTTCGTTATCTACAGTAAGAAAAGGCATGAAAATTCCCTGTCCGATCCGTTCACCCTTACTTATATGAATATCGGTAACCCCAAAGTTGAGCATTTGAAAGAAAATTGCTCCTTCATTAGAGGAATTATTATAGTAATCAGCATCAATTATTCCAACACCATTTGGTAATATCATTCTTCTTTTTAACGGGTTACTAGACCTATTCGCTAAAAGTAAATACTCATTTTCACCCATAAATGCTTTTACACCAGTTGGAATTAACAGTGGTTTTAACTCTTTTTGTGCATTCTCAATTGTAACTGTGTCATTATCTTTTTTATGCCACAGATTCCATAAGATTTTTATAAAGTTCAATTTCCAAATACTCGGAAGTGTAAAATCTTCAGCAGCTTCAAAATCATACCCTGCAGCATTTTTAGTTTGCCGTTCCGGTAAATTAATTCCTTTATTTTGGTATTTAGTAATAACTTCAAAACCTCTACTCATCTAGTCTTTCCTCCCATAATTCTTTACTTTCTATTATCCGATTGAAAGTGTTGTTTGTAAATCGATTTGGAGAATTGATTTAGGATTCATTTTGACGGAAAATAAGATGTACAAAAAAATTGCGAGGTGAAAAATTTGGACTTTATGAATGATGGTAAACGCATTTACTTTAATGACGCACAAAATCGCTTAGCTGGTGAAGTTAGCTACTTTGCTCTTCCTGAATATAATGCACTCGTATGCGAGCGCGTTTTTGTCGCACCTGAATTACGAGGCCAAGGCGTTGCGGAAAAATTAATGCTTGCATTTATTAACTATGTCAAAGAACAACAGCAGCAGATTTACCCACTGTGCCCTTATGCCAAACGTTTTTTCGCTAAATATCCAGAATATAATAGTCTCAATATCCAACACGATTTAACTGAAAGTAAAATTCGTGATATGCAAAATGAAAAGGAGCAACAATAATGACTCAAGATGAACTAAAAGAATTAGTGGGAAAAGAAGCCGTTAAATTTATTGATGATGGCATGGTCGTCGGTCTAGGAACCGGTTCAACCGTCAAGTTCATGGTTGATGCTCTTGGTGAACGTGTTAAGAATGAAGGAATCAAAATCACCGGAGTTCCTACTTCAGATCGAACTGCAAAACAGGCTCGTTCTTTAGGGATTACAGTCAAAGGTGTTGATGAAGTTGATCACATTGACCTAACAATTGATGGTGCCGATGAAATCAGTTCTGACTTCCAAGGTATCAAAGGTGGAGGCGCTGCTCATCTTTTTGAAAAAATTGTTGCTATTAATTCAAGTAAAGTAATGTGGATTGTTGATGAATCAAAGATGGTTGACTCGCTTGGCAAGTTCCCCCTACCACTTGAAGTTATTCCTTACGGCAGTGGACAATTGTTTAAAAAATTAGAGGCAAAGGGTCTCCACCCCGAGTTCCGCATGACCAAAGACGGCAACAACGTTCTGACAGATTCTAAGAATTACGTTATTGACCTGCATACCGGTAAAATTGACAATCCACATGAGCTTGCTGATTACCTTATTCAACAGGTTGGAGTAGTTGAGCAGGGTCTCTTCCTAGATATGGTAAATACAGTAATTGTTGGTCGTTCAAATGGCCCTGAAGTATTACAAGCCCGTCCTTAGCTATTCTCATATTTTACTAATTTTTCTAATCATAGTACAATGCAATTATGCTTAAAATTTAAGAATGGAGTTGATGATTTGAGTAATAAAGGAATTTCATCAGATTTAATCAATCGTTTCAAAACGGAATATAGCGAACGAAAAGAGTCAAAAGTTTTAGAACGAACTGTTACTAAAAACGGTATTTTAGCTTCTTCACAAGATCTTAGAGCTGATATTCAAAGTACTCCAGTCTTCTCAATTGACTTACAAACTGGCGATGTATCTAATCAAAAACAAAGTGGTCGTTGTTGGATGTTTGCCGCATTAAACACAATGCGTCATGACATGAAAGATCATTTTCGTGTTAAAGGTGACTTTGAACTATCTCAAAACTACACTTTTTTCTGGGATAAATTTGAAAAATCAAATTGGTTCTACGAAAATATTATTCAAACTGCCGCTTTGGATACTGATGATCGTAAAGTAGCTTGGTTATTAAATGAACCCCAGGGCGACGGTGGCCAATGGGATATGCTCTGTGCATTGATCGAAAAGTATGGTATTGTCCCTCAATCAGTTTATCCAGAAACATATAGCAGCTCTAAATCACGTGAATTCGACACATTATTAAACGAAAAGCTACGCAAAGATGCTGTTACATTGCGCGAACTTGTAAACGCCGGAACTAGTGAACCAGAAGTTCAAGCTCGCAAAGAAAAGATGTTAAGTGAAGTTTACCGTATGGCATCCTACAGTTTTGGAGAACCACCAGTTGAATTTGACTGGGAATTTAGGGATGATGATAAAAATTATCATCGTGAAGCTGGTATCACTCCAAAAGAGTTTTTTAAAAAGTATGTTGGCTGGGATCTAAAAGAATATGTATCTCTTATCAATGCACCAACAACTGACAAGCCATTCGACCAAACTTACTCAATTGAAATGCTTGGTAATGTTGTTGGCGGACGCCAAGTTAAGCATCTTAACTTATCAATGCACGACGTTAAAAGGGCTGCCATTAACCAACTTAAGGCTGGTAAATCAGTTTGGTTTGGTAGTGACGTCGGTCAACATTCTGAACCTCGTGAAAAGGGTATTCTTGATCTTGATATCTTTGCAGAAGATGAACTTTTTGATATTGATATTGCAATGTCGAAGGCAGAACGTCTTGACTACAAAGAAAGTCTTATGACACATGCCATGGTTATTACCGGTGTTGACCTCGTTGATGACAAACCAACTAAATGGAAAGTTGAAAATAGTTGGGGAGACAAGATTGGACAAAAAGGATATATGGTAATGTCAGATGCTTGGATGGACGAATATGTTTACCAAGTTGTTGTCGAAAAACAATATCTAACAGAGGCACAACGTGAAGCACAATCTGGCGAGCCTGTTCAATTAAAGCCTTGGGATCCAATGGGAGCTTTAGCTTACAAAGATTAGAGAGTGAAATAAGCCGTTTTGCTTGTGAGGATTAACAGAAAAAGGAGATTATGACGGGTTTGGTCATGGTCTCCTTTTTAGGTTAACCGGAAGAAGCTGGCTTGCACAACTCATTTCAAATAGAGAGTGAAACAAGCCGCTTTGCTTGTGAGGATTAACAAAAAGGAGACCATGACGGGTTGAAGTGCCCTACAATTGTTAGGCAAGTCAGTTAACTCATTAGTAAAGGACAGCATTGATACTAAATTTCTTTACGTTTATTTGCGTCTAAAAGGCAGCTTGAATATTGCGTAGAACAAGCCCGCTAGCTGTGAGTCCCTCTTCACGGGCCTCGCGGCTTGTATTATCCGTTTGCTTTAGTAATTTGACTATTTACGCATATTTCAAACTGCCTTTTCTTAATTTTTATTCATTCTGGCGTATCATTATATTTTTTCATAATATACGTATGGATGTAAAAAAGAACTAAAGAAAGAACTTAGAAATAACCATACCAAGAACTGCAGTAACAGCAAAAATAACCACTAACCACACTAATATTGTATGAGCTTGTTCACTATTCTGCTGCTTACGTGCAAACGCCACTTCAATCAATCCAATCACACCAAGGCCAGCCAATCCTTTTAAAATCACTAAGACTGGAGATGTTTGAAAAGTATGCATCAACATTACGAATCCAGTATAAATTAACACTAGATATAAAATTCGATTAGTCATTTTAGATGCTGTTATTGTTCCATTATTAGTTGCCATCAATCCAATTGAAGTCAACGTTGCTAGTAAAATTGCTGTTATTACATGTACGAATGCAATTATTGGCATTACTTTCACTCCCCTTATACCTATACTTAGCTTAATTTTAGCACTTTGTTCAGTATAAAAGTAATTACTTATTATGAGCACTTTAAAAAGGGGATTACGACAAAATACAACTTTGTCGTAATCCCCTTTTTAACATAAAATTTAGTTTTAATTGAAAATGTTTCGTTCAATAATCACTAAATCAACTACCCCATATTTCCTTAGTAAGGATTTTTAGCTGACTATCAAATTGATACACAATTGGTTGACCATTTTCAACCTCAACACCGTCAATTCCATCATCTGAAATGTTTTCCAAGTATTTAATCAACGCCCGCAATGTACTTCCATGCGCCACAATTAGTTGATTTTGATTATCTAACAGTCGTGGTGCAACCTGATCGATCCAATATGGTATTAAACGATTGTAAGCCATTTTCAGGCTTTCCCCTAAGGGCTCTTGCATAATTCCGTTTATAGCGTACCGTCTATCATATTCTGCATGATCCAATAACGGAGGAACTGCAGAAAAGCTTCGCCGCCATAATGCAACTTGCTCGGCGCCATAAACTTTTCTCGTATCTGATTTATTTAATCCACGAAGCGCGCCATAGTGTCGTTCATTTAATCGCCATGACTTTTGAATTGGTAACCAGTTCTGGCGAGTTTCATCTAAAATAATATTAGCAGTTACAATTGCTCTTTTCAGCATTGAAGTGTGCACCATAGTAAAATCAATATTCGCATCTGCAAGTAACTTACCCGCCACATGTGCCTGTTTAATGCCACTTTTTGTAAGAGGGACATCCGTCCAACCGGTATACTCATTATTCTTATTAGCTGTACTTTCACCATGTCGGATCAAAACTAATTTCACCATGTTTTTGTCCCCTTATCTCAAATCTCTCTAAAAATAGTATAGCACCAGACGTTACATTTCATTCCAGAAATTCAATACATCAATAAACTTTTGGTATCGTTGATCAACTAGTTTTGCCTCGCTTACCGAACTAAAATCATCAAGCCACTCCACAATAGCAACTCGCAAATTCTTCACTAAATTCTGGTCTTCATTAATAACTTGATCTACCAGTTTAATATCTAATAGCTTTGACGCGGTCATTGGCACAACCTCTTTTAAATCATTATTTCTTAAAATTGCTGCCATTGCTTCCGGAGCCGCTACAGAAAATAATGCATTCTCCAGCATAATTATTCGATTAGCATTAGCAAAAGCAAGTGCACCCCCACTATGTCCTTCCCCAACAATAATCACTAAATTAGGAACGGTAGCAGCTCCCATTGCCGCAATCATGTCAGCAATCATTTTACTTTGCCCTTCATTTTCCGAATCAACGCTGGCGTCTGCACCGGGCATATTCAGAAAACTAATAACCGGTCGATTAAATCGTTCAGCTAACTTTAAACCATGGATAGCTTTTCGATATCCACTTGCTCGAACTGCTCCACCATTTTTATCCTGTCGCTCAGTAACCGTCTGTCCACGATCAACAGCAAACAACGTTACTGGTATTTTGCCCAAGCGTCCAATTCCAGAAAATAATGCGTGATCGTCTCCGTTAATATGGTCACCGTGTAACTCAATTACATCATTAAACATACTTTTAATCAGTCTTTGTGCAGTCACTCGGTCAGATGAACGCACTAACTTAATCTTAGTTGCTAAATCATTTTTCAAAATTATCACCATACCCATGCAAAATTAACATACGATATAAGACATCACGCAATTGCTCTCTTTGAACCACATCATCAAGTTGTCCATGTTGTAACAAAAACTCAGCAGTTTGAAATTTATCGGGTAACTGTTCTCCGGTAGCTTGTTCAATTACTCGTTTCCCAGAAAAACCGATTTGTGCATGGTCCTCGGCAAAAACATAATCACTCCCAAACGCAAAGCTAGCGGATACACCTCCCATTGTAGGATCTGTCAAAACATTAATTGTTAAATTACCCGCATCTCTTAATAACTTCTGAGTGTGCAAGATGGTATTCATCTGAAGCAATGAAAAAATTCCCTCTTGCATTCGTGCCCCACCAGAAGCAGTAAATAAAATGAGCGGTAAATGTTGATCATGTGCGTATTCCATAATGCTACGAATTGCTCTTCCTACTTCTGTATTTAAAGTCCCTACCATAAACTGATTATCCATGATACCAACTGCAACATCAATTCCCTTAATTTGAGCTTTTCCACCGACAATTGCATCTTTTATTCCTGTTTTATCCTGTGCTCTTCTTATCTTTTCGGTATAATGTGGGAAATCCAACTTATTTACTGGATTTAATTCAAAGTTCAATGCTTCAAAACTACCCTTATCAAAAGTAATATCCAAGCGTTCACTAACCAACAACCTTTGTGGCATGCGACAGAAAGGGCAACGGCGAAAAGTGCCCCATTGCTTAACATGAACATGTTTTCCACAATTTGGGCATTTAGACCATTTCTGTGCTAACTGTTCACTCATTTCTGTTCCTCCTCTATTATCTCCTGAAATGTATGAATATCATATGAACCACTTTGGAATACCTTTGAATTTAAAAGTTGCTGAATTTGGTCGATATTAGTGGCAACTCCTCTAATTTCAACTTTACTCAAGGCACGTTCTAAATTAAAAACAGCATCCTCCCGCGTTTCCCCTGTCACCAGCATTTTGGCGATTAAAGGATCGTAAAATGATAAAAGCCGATCCCCTTCTTGAACACCAGTATCGATTCTGACACCCGTCGGAAAACATAAAATCTCTAGGTTCCCCGGTGTTAAAGCATTAATTCTAACTTCAATCGCGTGATTCTGAACTTCATTTAAACAAAATTCAATTGCTTCTCCTGAGGCTATTTTAATCTGATCTTGAACAATATCAACTTGTGTGGTTAATTCTGTTACACCATGCTCAACTTGCAATCTTGTGTTCATCTCCAGAAAATAAAATTGTTTCTGGCTATACAAAAATTCAACCGTTGCCAAATTTTGGTATCCACTGTTATCTAATAAAAGATGAACCAGTCTATATAATTCTCTTCGCTGTTTTGCAGGCAATAGTGCAGGGCTCTCTTCAACTACCTTTTGCCTATGTATCTGTATACTACAATTTCGATCTCCAAGAATTTGTATTCCTGCATTATTTCCAATCACTTGTACTTCAATATGCTGTGGATTAGCCAATTCTTTTTCTAAATAGATCGGAGATTCTCCAAATGAAGCTGTGGCCTCCTGTTGGACAGTATTGAACTCCTGCTCTAATTCATATTGATTCTGAGCTTTCCTAATTCCCTTTCCTCCACCACCAAGACTTGACTTAATTAGCACCGGAAATCCAATCTTTTTAACTTCATCATGAAGTTCATTTAAGCTAGTAATTACTGACGTGCCGGGAATCACAGGAACATTACGACCGATTGCCCACTGTCGGGATTTATTTTTGTCAGCAAATCTTTCAATCATTGCAGGTTGAGGGCCTATCCAAGTCATTCCACTTTCCTCAACCATTTCCGCGAAAAGAGCATCCTCTGATAAAAAACCATACCCTGGATGAACAGCATCACAATCTTTAATTACTCCGGCCATTAAAATAGCCTCCCGATTAAGATACGATTCTGCCACTGGTACTGGACCGATTTGAACCGCTTCATCTGCCTCTTTAACAAATAAGGCATCACGATCAGCAGTTGAAAAAACGGCGACCGTCTGAATAGATAGTTGCCGACATGCCCTTATTATTCTTCTTGCTACTTCTCCACGATTTGCAATTAAAACTTTTTGAAACATATTAATCCCCACTAATTGTCAATATTGGTTGTTCAAATTCTACACCTTCGTCATTAGACACCAAAATCTCAATGATTTTACCTTTTATCGGTGCCTTTATATCATTGAAAAGTTTCATGCTTTCTATTTGAGCTATTGGTATACCCTCTTCAACCTGTGTCCCAACTCTTATTTCGTCATTTAAATGAATAATTCCTACCATTGGGCTATTGACCGTTGTATTCACTTCGGTTTCTTTTAGTTTTGGTTGTCTTCTTTCGTTCGTGGAGTGCTTTTTGAGGTGTAGCTTCAACTCTTTTGTTTCAATATCAATGTCATCATACGGATATTCTTTTAGCCGATCAATAACTTTGAAAACATCTTCAATATCCATGCTGTTCTCCTACAATCTTATTAACATACTACCGTAACTTAATCCCCCACCAAATCCACACATTAAAATCGTTTTAACTTCAGGATGATTTTGCTGTAGTTGATCAAGTGCCATTGCAATGCCTGCAGATGAAGTGTTTCCATACGTTTGAACATTAGTAATAAACTTACTCATTGGTAAATTAAGTGTTTTTGCAATTTTTTCAATAATACGTAAATTAGCCTGATGGCAAATCACATAGTCGATCTTCTCTACTAGTTGGTTACGTTCTAATACCATCTCCATTTGTAATGGAACGACTTCCGTTGCAAACTGAAATACATCCCGCCCATCTTGATGAAAAGCGTCTAACGTTGGATAACTATTGGCACTTACCTCCTGCATAGCCGGTATCCGTCCACTGTGAATCACTTGATTTTTTTCTGCCAAAGTTGCCAGCTCTTCATCAATATAAAAATCATTATCTGCAGTGTTATCAACTGAAATAATGGTACCTCCAGCCCCATCGCCGAAAAAGACTGCTGAAGTGCGATCTTTAAAATCCATCATTTTAGAATTTACTTCGGCACTTATCACCATAGCGTGTTGGTACCTACCTGAACGCATAAATTTTTCTGCTGTGCTCATCCCAAAAATAAAGCCTGCACATGCCGTTGAAATATCAAAAGCAAAGGCATTTTTTATCCCAAGCTTATCCTGCACAATTGCTGCTGTAGCTGGTGTTAGCGAATCAGGTGTGATTGTTGATAAAATTATTAAATCAATATCATCAGGTTCTAAACCGCTTCGTTTAAGAAGCTGTTGTCCAACTTGGGTTGCAAGATCTGAAGTATTTTCCTCATTCATTGCGTAGTGGCGAGTTTGTATCCCAGTGTGGCTCTGAATCCACTCATCATTAGTATCCATAATCTGGGCTAATTCATCATTATTCACAATACGATCCGGAACATAGTGCGCCGTTGCCGTTATCTTTAAATTCATAGCTGTTCTCCATTTTTTTAGTCCTATATATTTTACCAGTAAATACAATTAAGGGGTTGAATTTGTTTTTTTCACAAACTTTCCTTAATCTTTACTATATATCGACAAAAAAAGAGCTAAATTACCAAGCTCTTTAACTTCGTTCTAGCATTCCTGAAACATTTTCTTTGATTACTTTTCGCCGTTTGCCCGTCAACATAAATACAGTGATTAACCCAAAAACGATAATTTGAATAACCGTTGTTTCCCATTCAAAAAGGTTCGGTTTATCCATAAATGTTGTACCAGAAGCGATGAAAGACAGAGCATCAATTAGAAAATGAAACACAATTGTTGATAGTAAATTATTTGTATAGAAGTATATGACCATGAACAACCAGCCAGCAGCAGCGGCACTTAACATTTGATCAACAGTTCCCAAAACGTTTTGTCCTGCAAACATATTATCGAAATGCCAAAGACCAAACAGAAGTCCGCCAATTCCGACGCTCCATTCAATAAAGTATCTTCTCAAGAAAGAATGTTTACTATTTTTAAACGCGAATAGTAGTAATAATCCTACAGCAAACCGCCAAAGCCACTCTTCGGCTATTCCCGCCTCTAAGCCTTGAAACGCCATGTGCCAAGTTGGACTCTTAACACTAAAGTCATATTTAAACAAAGTTGTACTAAGTTTTTCACTATATGCAAAAGCATTATAAATAACGTACCAAGCCGCAAACAGAAGTAAAAATAAGTTGGTTGACCAACTAGAATTTTTACTAAAGCTAAATTTAGGTAATCGAAATCCCCATTCAATCATTAAAACACTAATCATCACAGCAAATGCAACGGCTCCGACTATTCCTGTATTTTCCAGCATTGAAAGTGTCTTATTTCCCATGTCCATACTACTGTAAAAACTATACATTCCCACCAACTGAAATAGAACTAATGCCATCATTAATACTCTACTAACAACCCATTTTATGTTCTTTGTAATTACAGCAATGGTTGGGATATACATAAAAATTCCGTAAATAAACAGTAAGACAAAAACTGCAGTTACATTCAAATGTAACCATTTGTGCAGGGCGCCCATAACAAATATATTTTCCGTCGGTAATATTGAAAACATGAGAACAAGGGTCATTACAATATAGTAAATTTCCATGAAAAACTTTACTAGTTTATTACTAGATCGTAACCACTTATTCTCATAATGACGTACTAATATAATCATCGCTACTAGGACCGATGCCACAATTAGTCCAATAATATTTTCAAATCTTATAGTAGTACCCTTTAATAATTCATATGTTGTCGTACCAGCAACGATAAGCTCAAACGTTAACAACTGTACTATCAACAACCAATACATCAGTTTCTGATGTGTCTTAAAAAAAGAAGAATTCAATTTACCTACCTACCCATTCCTAATAATGAGCCAATAATTCCACTCAATCCATATTTTTTGTAACTAGTATCCTCTTGCTTGTAGTTATTTAACATATTAATTAGATCGTTAAACTCTTCTGGTAACGAAAAATGTGAATTAAGTTGATCGATAATTAATTCCTTTTGCAACATTCCTAATTCAAAGCGACTTCCACCACTTTTTAGTTCATAATAATCTTTTTCCAGTTCATTAATCAAATCAGCGTGTGTTGTGTCATCCAAGCTTAGAATAGCTGCTTCAAGTTTTTCAATAATGATATTTAACTGTTTTCTTTCATTAGCACTAGTCAACAGCGATTTTTTCATTCATCTTGCTCCCCTAAAATTAATGTAGGAATCATATCACAATAGTGAATGTTTAACATAAAAAATGCAAAATCGTCAAATAATCAACGATTTTGCAGAAAACAACACTTTATACTCAATTCGAATTATCATTAGTACCGAATAAAGAATATGACAAGGAGGAGTATAACTATGAAAAATAAGTTTAAAAAACTTAATGAAAAAGAACTAAGTAAGGTCAATGGTGGGAAGTCACGATTTTCATTCTTACTGGGTAGTATTTCATTCTATCGCCCAAGAAAACGCAGAAGATAATCACTTTTCTAGAATAATATTTGCATAAAACATTTGATTTATAATTTGTATTTCAAAATCCAAAAGTTCACTTTTATCAACTAGCACGGAAACCGTATTCAGTCCGTTTCCATGTCCATTTCCTTTGGTTGTGAAACCGTCTTTTATCAAATTGGAGATAGAAATGTTTTCAACATTTTGAATACTATTTGCAATAATCAATTCATTGTGATCATTAAATGAAATATACGCTAGTATAACTTTTCGTTGTTCTGATAGTTCAGCTTCTTCAATTGCATTATCAATTAAAATACCAAGTATTCTAATTAAATCTATACCATATTTATCAAGTAATGGTAGTTCTTCTTTGATTTCAATACTGAACTTAATCTTATTTTGCTTTGCATATATGTATTTCTGCAAAATAAGATTTTTAATTCCAACGTTTTTTATATAATTTAAAGCACTAACTTCTTCATTTACGTTGATAAAACTTTCACTACTCTTATTAACATCATCAACGTATTTTTGAAGACCACTCCAATCTTTTTCGTGAACATAACCGTCCAAACTCAACATAATATTTTTAAAATCATGCCTAAACTTTCTGGTACTTACAATCTGTTTTTCAAGTTCTTCATCAAATGCCCGAATCGATTCTCGATTTTTGCCCAATTCCTGTTCTGCTAGCATTCGCCTATTGGCTTTAACTAAAACAAAAATGGAAAGTAACACACCAACTAACATTAACAATGTTACAGTTGGCACTATTACTAAGAAAATGGGCCCTGTTTTATCTCTAAACGAATAATAAATAAAAAGGAATGTTCCAACCAAAATCACTATAAAAAATGCAAAATATCCCTCATTAAAATTATCGATTACCTGATTAAATCCCTTTAGATTCTTTTTGACGAATTTTTGTATTCCAAAGTATACTAATAGTACAGCGACTATAGTGGTTAGATACAACATTATTCCATAGGCATTATCACTTAATCTAAATTGTATATATGCTTGATACCACACCATTCCAATCAGTGCTGATAAGGATATAACGAGTAAAAAAGTAAAAAAAGCGACTCCAATAAACAACATTATGAAACGACTTCGCTTAATTACTACTAAATATAGTATTGAAATCAAAACAATAACTAGTAAAAACCAGTCTCCCATATTCAACATAAAATCCGTAGCAAAATAGAGTATTCCACCAACAACTGAAAAAATTGCTAATAAATACTTGTTAACACTCAATTCATCATCAGCATCTTCCATTAGTAAAAAGGTTATTAAGATAAATGAGACACCCAAAATCATATCGGGCAAAAAAGTTGTAAAAAGAATTTGACTATTCATGTGTTCTTTCCTTATGAGTCTCTCCAAAGAGAATCCTTGCGCTTTTTAAATTTCTAACAGAAATGTTGACACTTTCACCATTTTCAAATTTTAGTAATCTTAAGACTGTATCAATTAAAATTGCATTTTTCATATTAACTAAAAAGCTATTACTGCACCTATACAGATCTGGATTATCCTTTTCCACTTGTGAAATCGATTCAGCGAATGTTGTCATTCCACTTTTGGTGTACAAAATATTTTTATGCTCCCCACTAATAGTTTCTAAGTAGAAAACGTCTGATAATGGAATTACTTTATTACTATTCCCGCGTTTGTACCGAAATAATTCGTCCCCACTTTCAAGAACGTTGGTATATTTCTCATATCCCCGAGTCAGTAGCTCCCCAACTTTTTTCTGAATTACATCCAATCCATCGTCCTTGATAACAAATCCGAGTGGTTCCACACTTCGTTCCATTGTTGCAAGCAATAATTCGTTATGGGTTGTAACAAAGACAATTTCAGCAAATGGAAATTGTTTTCGTAAGCTTTGTCCCAAGTCCAAACCATCTTCCTCAAAGCCACTGTATTCAATGTCTAAAAAAAACAATGGATACTTAATCTTTAAACCTGCGATAGCTGAACGAAGTTCATTTGGATTACTATATGTACCTCGAAAATTAATAGATACATCCTTCATTAACAAATAATTTTTCACGATTTTTTCATATTGTAGACGCTGTTGCGGATCATCTTCACACCAAACCACTTCCAACATAATAGTCACCCTACTTCTACCATCCATATTATTAACATTATTATAATCTTTGTTTAAGAATTTAAAAATAGGGTTAACGAATTTCCATTCGCACCCTATGAAATCAGCATAAATGCTTAATCATCGTTTATCTTCCCTCCAATATTCGTTGCTTCCAAATATTAAAGTAAGTATTCCTCCCCACCACAATCGCCATCTTACCACTCATTCCATATCGTAGTTCGCGCTTTACTTTCTTAGTAGGGTTTAACTTCACCTTAACTTCGTATAACATGTCTTTGCCACGTTGTTCTGGTGAACTTGCAATGCTCTTTATTCTTCCTTTAATACTAGAGTTAATATACTGGTTGCCCTGAATATTAAATTTAACCGGTTGCCCTGAAGTAACACCAGCAATCTGGTTAACATCCACCCAGGCATCTAGTTCCAACTTAGTATGTTCGTTAATCGGGGGAACAACACTAGCCACGGTGGTGCCACCGGCAATGTATTTTTCACTTTGCACATTTTGATTTAAATGCAGTACCCCAGAAGCTGGTGCCTTAATTACACTTTCCTGATGTTTATGTTCTGCCACTTCGATACTCGCATCAATATCCTGTATCGACTGCGCGGTACTATCTTGTAACTTTGCGACTTGTTCCAGCTGATCTGTTTGTAAGTCAGTTAACTGTTCATTTATTGACGTAACCTTCTGACTACTGGCATTCGGTTTTAACTGTCCGTTTAGCTCTTGCACTTTATTCAAATAGTTAGCTAATAACCAGTGATATCCGTAAAAATCTTGTTGCGGAATCGTATTACTATTGGTTGAAACTCCCTGTTGTAAGCTTTGAATGGTATCCAACTGGGTTTGTAAATCGGCCTGTTTTTGTTTAAGAGCCTGTAAATTAACCGATCCCTCAAAATCATCCTGTTTCACAATCACTTCACCTTGATGGACTTTTTTACCTTCTTGCAGTTTATTGGCGATAATTTTAGTTCCCGTTGGTGCCTGAATATCAGCGATTATGGTGGCGGGCTCAACGGTTCCCACTCCCTGGGCTGTAATTTCCTTTTTGGCAAACAACGCGAATAGCAATCCACACAATAATACGATCACAATTGGTAAAATAATCATGGTAGCGGGATTGCTGTATCTACGATGATAAAATTCCGAGCTTTCAAAGTTTTCCTGTCTACTCATCATTACTCCTCCAATAATTGATAATATTCGCCGTGTTGTGCCAACAATTGTTCATGTGAACCGCTCTCAACAATTTCGCCGTGTTCCATTACTAGGATGTTATCAACTTTTTTAGCAATGTTTAACCGATGGGCAATGAAAATCAACGTTTTATTCGGCATATTTAAGATATTCTCAACCACCTTTTTCTCAGTTAAAACATCTAAACTACTCGTTGATTCATCAAAAATCATAATCGGTGCATCCGTTAGTAATGCCCGTGCAATCGCAATCCGTTGTTGCTGTCCACCTGACAAGCCACTATCTTGCGATATTTTGGTATTATATCCGTCTGGTAAATGTTTAATATCCGCGTCTACTTCCGCCATTTTAGCCGCCCACACAATTTTATCCATGGAAAAAGCACCCTTCAATCCCAAGGCAATGTTTTCGGCAACCGAAGCGGAAAAAATATAGGGTTTTTGTGGTAAATAATTCACATTATCCCGAATAACAGTTACATCAATACTAGCTAGTTTAGTAGTTCCAAGCGCAATTTCACCACTTGTCGGGTTGTAAAAATTCACTAACAGTTTTACTAAAGTGGTTTTACCAGAGCCACTAAAACCAACAATTGCTAATGAAGTTCCAAACGGAATCTTTAAGTTAATATTATGTATGACTTCTTGCCCATATTTATATTCAAAGGAGACATCTTTTAAGTTAAAATCACCGTTTTGTTGAGTAACTTTTAAAGATCTCACTTCGCGTTCTTCATGTTGTTCACTAGGTACCATGAAAATCTGATTTAAACGCATATTCGCTATTTTAGCCGTTTGAATACTGTTTTGTAGATTAACAATCGCTTCCACTGGCTGCGTGAAATATCCCAACAATGCATTGAAAGCAATCAATTGCCCCATTGTGATATTGTTATGCATTACAAGCAAAGCGCCGAAATACAGAATGCCACATCCATTACCAGTTGGGTCACGTCTTTTAAGTTTTCTTGCACAATCGTGGTAATTCCGTATGAATAATTTTTATGTAACATATCTACAAATTCATGATCAATTTTTCGATATCGTTGTTTTTCAACATTAAGTGACTTGATTGTTTCCATTCCATTCAAATCTTCGATAATTGAAGAACTAAGTACAGCCCCACTTTCCATCCGCTCATTATTCAGACGATCGAATAATTTCACAAAAGACCACACAATGATTAGATATAACGGTAGTGCTAAACATGAAATCAAGAACAGTTTAACGCTGATAATGGCTAGTGTAATTCCCACTAATAGGATCGTTCCTACATTTAAAAAAGTCGAAATGGCCGTACTGGCGAGGGTATCAATAATGTTACTGGCGTCTTCAAAACGAGAAGTTATCTCCCCTGTTTTTCGTGTCCCAAAAAATGACATGGGCACTTCAAAAAGATGCTTAATGTAGCTTAGCAGTAAATCGATTGAAAGTCGCTGCCCTAATACTGTCGAAAGATAACCCTCCACATAGCCAAAGATACCATGAAAAACGTATGCAACTAGCAGTCCTAATGCAACAATGCTTAGCGTTCCCACCATGCCATCTGGAATATATGTATCAATTAATTGTTGCAAAAAGAACGAGCCACCAATCGAAATTAATGTTGAGAGGGTTGCCGCTAAAATAATCGTAGTGACTAAGCTTTTTTGTTTAAAAATTAAACCTGCCAGTGACCACAAACTATCTTTATTATCCTTAGTGGGCTTATATTCCGGAGCAGGTGCCATAAAAATCGTAACACCCGTCCAAATCTTCTCGAAATCAGCGTACGACATCTTCTTAATTTTATCTACTGGATCTGGATCAGCTACTAATAGATAATTTTTATGTATTTCAAAGACCACCACATAATGTAACATGCCGTTATCTTTATCCACATGCGCAATAAATGGTAATGGTACTTCGGATTTCTTCATCTTGAACAAACTCATATCAGCTTGGACGGCTTGAGTTTCAAAATCTAAATGTTCCGCAGCTTTAACCAGTCCTAAAGCGGTCGTTCCATCTTTGTCAGTTTGTGCAACGTCTCTAATGGAAGCAATCGAAATATTTGATTTGTAGTTTTTGAAGATCATGGCTAGAACAGCAGCACCACAGTCGGCTTCGTCTAGTTGTTGTACGTAGTGAATAGTCATTTTTTCTCCTTTCATGATTAAAGCCTCCATGGCTAACAGTTATAATGTTAAATTTTACATGGTTTATGTTTAAAAAAGATAAAAACTGCAAAATCGTCGAAATAATGACAATTTTGCAGTTTTTGTGCAGAGTACCAAAGGTCGGTTTACAATTTACTTTATTAAATTTAATTTATTTAAGTTTAATTTACTTTTTTGAAAGGAGATGACTTACATTGACCTTTAAAACGATTGATTTAGTTTATCAAGAAATTGCTGAAGAAGATTTAAAATCAGTAATTGGAGGAAAATCCAAAAAGAAAAGCCATTGGTGGACTCCGTGTGTTCAATTTGCTCAAGGATTTCTTGATTCATTCTAATTTAAAATTAGATATCATCGTATTTAGTTATTCAAATTATAGGGGGAATTTAAATTATGGAAAATACATTAATCATGAATAATCAATTTGCAAGTTTGTCATCTAAAGAATTAGTTGATATTGATGGTGGCAAAAGAAAAAGCAGGGCATATACCGCCGGATATTATACCGGAAAAAGTGTTCAGGCTGGGGCCGTTTTATTAGGAGCATATGCTGTACTTTTTTTATAACAAACTAGCCTAATATCTACTTAGGAGATTAATACATGAAAAATAAAAAAAAGCATTTGACAAAAATTAGTTTGATATCAATTTTATTAATGATGTATATAACAGAAAATCACACAGATAATATTATTGTTGAAATTTTTTACGCATTGGCTACAATTACAATTATTTTTAATTTAATCGCATCAATACGTTCGTTTAAGAGAGAATAAATAAAATCTATAAGCCAATCATTGTTTGAGTAATTTCATTATGATTCACAATATAAATACTAAATAAGTTGCGCTTTATAATTAACAGGAACTAAAAAATTTAAAGTACCCCCTGAGTGTTATATTATTCCGTCTAACACTCAAGGGGTACTTTACTTATCTCTTGTAAATTACTGAAAAATGGTTATCATTCAATCCTAAATCTTCAGGTTTTTCTTTTTTCCAACCGTTAACCAAATACTCTCGAATTATAAATTTTATATCTCTAGTCTTAATTGAAATATATGAGAAAACACCTGTAAAAATAATTAACACTTACCAAGTATCTTCTGAATAAAAACATTCTGCTAAAACTGTCTTTCCTAAAAGAAGCTAAATCCTAATTAGGATAACCCGTTGTCAATTTTTATTTATTGACTTTTTGCTTATGCTTTAGCCAAGATGATATGTATATGACCGTTGATACAACTACAATAGTTCCAACCAACTTTGGTATCCAATTTGGGAAAATAAATGTACTTAACACACTAATTACCAAAATGATTCCAGAAAAAATCATTAAATATTTTTCTTTCATAAAATCAGCCGCTTTCAAAACGATTTTGCATTTTTTTACAAAGAATTTAAGTATAATAAAACAAAATCCCCGCTAAAATTGCTTAAACATTAATAAAATTCCCACAACAAATAGGGCGACTCCAAAAAAACCAGATCCTAATAATGCTAGCGGTATAAAATTTGATGCACTTTTACCACCTTTCCCCTTTAAAGTTAAAAACGATTTATAAATTGTATAAAACTCCCAAGCACCTAGTAATAAAAATACAATACCTGTCAATCTTTCTAACATATCATCTTTCTCCTCAATTTCATTAAATCGCACCTACTCTTAAAAGTGAGTTTTCAACGTTAGTCCTGCTTTATCAATAGATCGTCTTAACCTTGATACATCCTTTTTTGCCTTGTCATATCCTCATTAATGAAAAGTAATACCAGTCATAATTAGCCCCACCGCCAACGCACGATCACGATATTTCTTACTATCAATCTTAGTTTCATCTACGTCATCTTTGACAAAATTAAAAATATTGACCAACTCTGGCTCGATTTCATGATTTTTAATATAAGATTTTGAAATAATTCGTGTTAAATCTGCTGCAATTCTTTCGTAATCCTCATGATCTTGAACTAATTTAGCTACGTTAAAGAGAACTGCCTTCATCTTTTCGTCTTCAATAATCTTTTCATTTTTAAAAGCTTTATCGATTAAATCAAATAATTGGTCATATTTTTCGTCCATCGTAACTACCCCCACACGTATTTAGTTACATAAAATATACCATTAAACAACTTAGGGTTAAATATCTCAGCAAACATTTCACTCATTAACATCTCTCGTTCTGCTATCAGCGCACCTAAAACTACTAATAACACAACAGACTGCCATTATTTTTTCATCTTCATATCCTTTATCCCCCATAAAAGTTAAACGAAACGCAATATAATTATTCAGTTAATGCTAATGCAGATTAATTAACAATATTAAAAAACTGCAAAATCGTTGTTATCTCGACGATTTTGCAGTTTTAGAATGTATTTTATAAACTAAGATTATCTCTACGTCCGTATCCCATATACAGATCTGAGAGTTGTGACAAGAATTGTACCCCTGATGCAGATAATTTTGCTTCCATAGCTATGCGACTCAAGTTCCTTTTCAGACTTTTAGCAATTCTTTCATCCAATTCGCCATTATCTAAACTGGCCTGTGCATTCAAATATAGAATTCGTTCTTTGTCAGGTATCGTAATATCCGTGGACATTGCCCTCATGCTGTCCCATAGTGTAACTTTCTTTTCATTCATCCCATGTTCCTCCTGACATTAACCCAAAATGTATTCAATCTTAATTCCTTCAAAATCGCCGGCACTCACTTATCATTTTTCAAATTCAGTATCTTTAGAGTTTCCCATATATAACTTCTCAAATATATGAAGTGTTTCGAAGAAAATGTAATTGTACTTCCAGTTTTATTCGTTTTCAAAAGTTTTGTAATTATAATTACATTTTTACTAAAAATCATAAATTTGCTAGTCATAATTAGTTTTTTTATGTTTATATCTTCATAATGTATCACCAAATCCTTACAAAAAAAGCAAAGACCAATTCACAGTCTTTGCTACTATTTCCTTCTTAAACTATCTAGAATCCCGCCTTCTCTAGCATTGGAAGTACATCTTTCTTGCCATCATTCGGAATTTTCTGTGCAAAAACCTCTAGTCCTAAATTATGGAGATCACGAATAGACTTTGCCTCACTTGGTCCAACCGCGATTGCATCAGTAATCAACGTCATTCCATCAGAAAATGCTAAGCTCCCAATATCAATACCTAATCCTTTAAGTTGTACGCCACCATTAACCAGCTTCAGCATATCTTGCACTGTTTCTGTTAAAAGTAGTATCTTAAGACCATCAAACTGAGGATCATCATAAATATCTAACATACGATCAACCGTAATAACATTTGTCCCAACCCCTGGAGGTGCCGCTTGCGTAATTAATGTTTTACGTAAATCATTATCTGCAGCAGCATCAGACACTACCAAAATACGATCTGGAATAATAGTTTTTGCCCATGAAGTTGCAACTTGCCCGTGTAAAAGACGACTATCAACACGCGCCAAACGAATATCCATTGTCATGTTTTAATCCTCACTACCATTTTGTAATTCAAGATGTCGAACCCCTGCCTTGGCTGTTGCTTCTAGGTGAGGTACAACCTGCTTAATATCTTGATCACGAACTGTAAAAGCTTCTACTAACATTGAAAGGTTTAGTCCGGTCACTAATGACATCCGATCAATATTGTCTGCAACAATTCGACTAGCGATGTTGAATGGAGTTCCACCATATAAATCAACTAAAAAAACCACTTGGTCATCAGCATCAAATTGATCTAATGCCTTTTGGTATTTATTGGCCAACTCATCAGGACTGTCTCCCCGTTCAAAAATAACCGACTCAACTTTCTCCTGCTTTCCGAAAATCATAAAAGCTGAGTTCTTAATACCTTCAGAAAAATCACCGTGACTAGCAACAACATAAGCAATCATAAAATTGAAACTCCTTTTTTAATTTGAGATTAAATGTCATATATCAAATTACTGAACTAAAGTATCTGAAGTCATTGTATCATTTTTTTCTTGCCAAGTTTCAAGCAATTTATAAATATAAAACTCCTCACTACTAGTTAGTGTTATTTGCACTTTATCAAGGTATTCATGGTTAGCATTTTGAACTAACTTAAGCCATTCCTGCCCTTGAATTTCACGAATCTCATCTTCTGTCGCTGGAATTGCAGTATTAGTCAACGCCCGTTCAACTGCACCACCTAAATGCATGATCAAACTAATCTTAAATGGATCATTGAACTTAACATGTCGTTGTTCTTCAAGATAACCCACATAATTCCACAAAATTGAAGTGAATTTATCTGGGTTAATAAACATAAAATAATCAGACAAATACTTGCGACATACTTCTTTAGAAACTTCTGTATTACCAATGTTTGTTACCCAAGCCACTTCACTTCGTTCAACCAGTTGACGCACAAACTGCTCGCCGCCTCCTTGAAGTAAGGATTGTAATGCCATGAACGGAACCCCAATCTCCGGATCCATAACACCAGTTGCTGCTATAACCGTGTACTGTTTATTAATCTCAGTAATTCTTTCCTTCATATTAACAATTGAAATTGGAATGATCTTGACATCTTCAATTAAATTTTGAACTAACAATTGATCCAATAAGTTCTTAATCCGCTGGGCAGTCCCTTCACCGGTTGAACAAATAGCAATAACGGCCTTCGGTTTATTTGGCAAAAGACGTTTAACATCCGCGTCATCATCTTCAATTTCTTTTTTTGAACTAGCAACCCTTGAATAACCATGAAACTCACGTAACTCAGAGTAAATTCCGTTCAGATCACTTTCAATAAATGAGGCCTTTCGCGTCGCTTCCAAAACCATTGCCGTGGTAACCATGTCAATTACTTGAACCGGGATTTGAGTTTCCTCAGTAATCTTAGGAGCAAAAGTACTTAACGATCCCATGTCCACTAATAACAACACACCGTTACCTTGGTTAGCATCGCGTACTTTTTCAACAATTCCGCGGTAAGCAACCTGCGGATCAACGTCCAACGGCATATCATAGGACTCTACTGAATTATCTGATAATAATTGTGAAACTACTTGAACCATTGAACTAGCGGTACTACTACCATGTGCTGCAACAACTATTCCCACATTTCCCTTCGAAGGCGCCATCTTGAGTGAAATTATCAATATTGCAAGATAATAGCTCTCAGATTCAGGAATTGGCATATTATACCGTTCTTCCAATTGTTCCTTAATGGTATTCGCTACTTCTAATTCGTCCGGATAATCCTTAACCATTGCAACTAAATCATTGCCCATTAAACGCATTGGCTTCCCAGATTGAATTCGCTTGATAAACGAACTAATGTGTAAACTCATTGCATAAATAAAGTTATCTCGGAACTGGTAATTCAGCTTACTTTCGATTTGAGGTTGAATTTCCTTTGAAAACTCGATAATGTCTGAGTCCACAATCTCTGCTAATTTATTTTCAGTGGACTGTGTAATAGCATCTTCTTTATAGAAAGATTTTAAATGTAAATTAATATCCGTTGTTATGAAATTATTAATGTGTTCCTGATCTAAACCTTCCTCCCTCAACATGGTAGCTTTATCGCCGATAATTTCATATAAATTATACGGGAGTTCATAACTATCATTGTGATTAACGGGAAGTGAACGTTTGGAATCAGGTTTAATTGTCATATAGGGTTGTAGCAACTTTGAAATCTCGCCAAGCTCTCGTCGATCCGATGCAAGATGTAATAATCCATCTTTAATATTGCTTGGTAACTTGTCAGACGTAATAACAATCTCATCTTCATTATCAATATTGTTCAAAAATCCCTGTGCACAAACTAACTGAACGTTTGATTTTAATTGTCCAACATTCCCGTAAGTTACACTACCCAGTAGTGCTTGAACAACATCTTCAGTTAAAGTGATTTGCTTATTGGTCCGATTAGCTTCGATTGTTAATAGTGAACGAAGTAATTCAATTCGTTCTTGTGGACTACGTTTGTTAAACGAAGGAAGTTGAATTGTTATTGGAATTCGTCGTACAAAGGTTTGCAATAATGAACTTTCGGGGTCTTCCGTTGTAGCACATACCAAACGCACATTTGCATGATGTGTTTTAGCTGTTTCCCCCAATCGACTATATGTTCCATGATCCATAAAGTAGAAAATCATTTCCTGACCCTCTGGTGGAAGTCGATGAACTTCATCAAGGAAAAGCATGCCACCATCTGCCTCTTGAATGAGACCCTCTTGGTCATCGTTAGCTCCGGTAAATGAGCCTTTTGTATAACCAAAAAGATGCGACATCAATAACTCTGGATTATGAGCATAGTCTGCGCAGTTAAAAGTTATTAATCCCTTTGCTCCAGGCATTAACTTCTGACTTTTGGTATATTCAAACATTGCATTAGCAAAAAACGTTTTACCAGAACCGGTTGGACCGATAATTAAAGTGTTCAATCCTCGTGGAGGATACAGCATGGCGGCCTTTGCTTGCTCGATTTGATTATGCATGCTGGAATTGCCACCAATCATGTGGGTTAGCAAATCATCTGAATACTGAAGAATCGTTGTCTGTTGTGGTTCATTTTTTATTTCTTCATCTGTATGTTTATTTGTTTGAGCAAACCCTGATTCATGTTCTTGTGTATTCCTAGTTTCGTCGAGTGTGTCAGATAACATATCAACCAACGCCACACAATATTGAACTGGACGCCCCGCAGACTTTAACAACTTGCCTTGACGAACTAGATCGTTAAGCTCCTTACTAACGTTTGGTCGAGCAATCTGTAATGAACTAGCCACCGCAGCCGTTGTTAGCCCATCATTGCCCATTGCGTCCACACTTTGTACTGCCATGGTATTCTCAACCATATATTGATATATACGCTCTTGTCTTGTCATTTCTTCGTCCTAACTGTATTAATACACTAATTGATACAATACAGTTTAGCACAGTGCAAGTGTTTTAGTGTGTCAGAACTGCTGCAACTTTTCTTGCATAAACTCTATGGTGTTTACCAATTAAAGCTAATTACAATTGGGCCATGCTTTTAACCATTCCATTTCGAGAGTATATGTATGGATTAGTAATACCCTTGGGTACGTTCGAATTAAATAAAAAGCATCTAATTAGGTGTATACCCTAATCAAATGCTTTGCATTATTTTATTTACTAAATCTTTTTGTTTTTTCTACCAAACCGAAACAAATTTTTTATTCCCCGTCCAAGCACCTGGAAAAATGTCAAAGATTTAACTATTTTCTCAGGTCCAATATAGATCCTAATTGCTCGTAAAACAGCCTTAGGATCTCGTGCAGAGAAGGAATATGTGCCATTTCTTTTTGTTCGAAGTGCAAATCTAGGAATCCAACGGCCATTGAACATAACAGATACAATTACAGTATCTAGCTCTTCCCAAGGAATCTGAATAAAGTTTTTCAAATTTTTATCAGCAAAAAATTCAAATCCTTTATCTCCAACCATTATTTGCCCATAATCTGTAAGTCCAAGATGAGAAGTGCCTTTAACTACTAGATCGGATTTCGTATTAATTGATTGAACCATTAAAATAACTCCATTCTTAATTTACGTTAATTATAAAACAAACTCTCGTAACGTTAAACCATCACGAGAGTTTTAAAATCAATTTAATATTACATTAAACCAATAACATGAAGTACAACACCGATTACGAACAAACCAAGGATTTGGACGATTGGTGAAACACCCTTCTTTAATAACCACATACAGATAAGAGTAATACCCAAGCCTGCTAATCCAGGGATCAAGGCATCAAGGTTATTTTGTAATGTAGTAACCTTATTGCTTGTTAGTGACAAACCAGCAGCCTGTTGTGTCAATGCTGTTTGAACACCCTTCATTCCATGAAGATTATTCCAATCAATATATGCTCCCTTTTGAAGCTTAACAGTTGAGACAACTGGAAGAAACTTCACAACAACCCAACGATTAATCAAGGAACCCAAGATAAACATACCAAGGATTGAAGCACCTTTGGTAACATCTTGCAATAGACCACCTGACATATCCTCAGAGATACGTGAACCTGCACGATAACCAAATTCTTGAGTATACCAAGTAAATGCCATACGAATTAAGTTCCAACCAAAGAAATAAATCAAAGGTCCAAGAATATTACCACTAATAGCTAATGAAGCAGCAATTGCTCCAAGAATTGGCCTTACAGTAAACCAGAATACTGGATCACCAATACCAGCCAAAGGACCCATCATACCAACTTTAACACCTTGAATTGCAACGTCATCAATTGGAGCACCATTGGCACGATCTTCTTCAAGGGCTAAGGTAACACCAATAATTGGTGAAGCCAAGTAAGGATGAGTATTAAAGAATTCCAAATGACGCTTTAAAGCAGCAGCACGGTCTTCTTTAGTTGTATATAGTTTTTTAAGAGCTGGGATCATTGTATATGCCCAACCACCATTTTGCATACGTTCGTAGTTCCATGAACCTTGAATGAATGTTGAACGCCACCAAACATGGAGACGATCTTTTTTAGTTAACTCTATTTTATTATCAGCCATTATTTTTCTCCTCCCTTAATAGTTATCGATTATATCGCCGACCTGGTCACCAGTACCAGATCCACTGTTACCATTACCACCATTGCTACCGCTACCACCTTGTTTTGAAAGTGATAGGTAAATAAGAGCCAATGATAAACCAATAGCACCAAGACCAAGAAGTGTAAGTTGTTGGATTGTAGCTAGTACAAAACCAATTGCAAAGAATGGCCAAACTTCACGTGTTGCGATCATGTTAATAACCATTGCGTAACCTACGGCAACTACCATACCACCACCAACGGATAAGCCGCCTGTCAACCAAGTTGGCATTTGAGCAAGTAATCCTTTAACGGGGCCAGCACCAATTGCAAGAATTAATGCTGCGGGAATAGCAATACGAACACCTTGCATGCAGATAGCAATAACATGCCACATATCAACCTTACCAAAACTACCTTCTGCTGCTGCAGCATCCATTAAATGAACAATAGCTGTAGCAATAGTACGTGCAATAATTGTTAGAAGTAATCCGGCAACGGCAAGAGGGATAGCAAGAGCGATAGCTGAACTAATGCCTGCCTTTCCTTGTCCACCAAGTACCAAAATAATTGCAGAAGCAATAGATGCCAAGGCGGCATCAGGAGCAACGGCAGCTCCAACGTTTGCCCAACCAAGAGCAATCATTTGAAGTGAGCCACCTAACATAAGACAGGGAATTAGTTGACCAGTTACCAAACCAATCAAGGTACAAGCGACAACCGGTTGATGGAATTGAAATTCATCAAGAATACCTTCCATACCAGCTAAGAACGCTACAATAATAACTAAGATTATCTGAATAGCATTTAAGTTCATGGTAATTTTTCCTCCATATTTTAATTAATTATTTTTGTTCATTTAACATGTTTTGAGCTTTTTTAAGGATATCATCAAGGTTACCCCTACCATCTGAAGGAACCTTACGAACATCAAAGCTAACACCATCTGATTCTAACTTCTTAAATGTGTCAATATCCTTTTGATCAAAAGCTAAAACCTGATTAGGTTGAACTTTTCCTGTTGAATGAGCCATCGAACCAACATTGATTTCCTTCAAAGGAACTCCGCCTTCAACAGCCCGTAAAGCATCTTCTGGTGTTTCAAAAAGCAAAAGTGCTTTTTGTCCACCGAAGTGTTTGTCATCCTTAGCTATTTTAATCATTTGCTCAATCGGAACAACGTGTGCCTTGACCCCAGCAGGAGCAGCCTGTTTGATCAAGTTTGAACGAAGTTCGTCCTTTGCAACAGCATCGGATACAACAATAATCCGAGTTGGATTAACAGATTTTGACCAAGCTGTTGCAACTTGTCCATGCAATAAACGTGAATCAATACGTGCTAATCCATATTCAAGGCTTCCTGGTTGTCCAGCATTGGCAGTAGAAGCAGCGGCAGCTTTAGGAGCTTCCTTTGGTGCTAATTCTTCTGGACGAATTTTGACACCATCTTTAGCTGTTTCAATGATATGAGCAGCAATTTCTTGTGCACTCTCCATTGATAAGCGTGATGCGTATGCCTCAATTAGCATTGGTAAGTTCAAGCCAGCAACGATCGCCCACTTGTCCTTGTGTTCTTCAAACAAGTTATTAACTTGATTGAATGGAGTTCCACCCCAGAGATCGACCAAGAATAATACTTGGTCTTGGTTATCGAAAGAAGCAACTGCCTCTTCCAATTTTGCGTGAATGTCGTCAGGTCCTTCACTTGGCATCAATGTAACAGCTTTTACATTTTCTTGTTGTCCGAAGATCATTGATCCGGATTGCAAGATACCATTAGCAAACTCGCCATGACTAGCAATGATAATCCCTACCATTTTCATACCTCCTATTTTGTCTTGCTACGGTTGAATTAAAATATCGAATAATGTCAAAACCAATCCGTAACCTTTTCATCTTGTTGCGGTATCAACTGACACACAGTCAATTTGACCACCCACTTATATATAAGCAAATACCGTGCCAAAATACACTAATCGCTATAAGTGCTTTTTGTAAGGCTTTTCATAAATACACTAACTCACTTAATACAGTATTGTGTATTAGTTTTGTGTATTTTTTAAGCAAAATTTAGTATTTTTGAACTTCTGATCCGCTTTTTAAGGTTTTATTTACTATTGTGTATTAGTTACAACAAACTTTTCAGTCTATTTTTAAAGCGAGTATAATGTATACTATATTTTAGCAATTACATATTTATAGGAGGATTAACATGTTTAACTTTTCAGTTAGCTTTATCTTTTTCTGGATCAAGGCACGTGTCGATGTTGATACAACTGCTTTGAATGTCCGAACGCCAAATCTACTATTAGGATTTATTCCATCTGGTCGTACCAGTCAAAACGTTTCCATTAACACAATTTCTAACCCAAAGGTCCATTCAAAAATCAGCTTTATTCCATTATTGATTGGAATAATATTACTTGCTTGGGGAATTTTTGAAATGATGGGAAACGGAATGATCCTCGGAATTATTCTCGCTATTATTGGCATTTTGATTGGAATTTCCGCATTTCAAAGTGCACTTTCATACGATGCTAATGGGAAAACACATGAAGTCATTGCTCCTTTCTTTCAGAAGAGTTCCTTGGAGGATATTCGCAAGAGCATTCAAACTCAACTTGATGAACTATCAAAGGTCGCTGCAGCAAAGACTGATGATAACTCCAAACAATTCTTAGAAGATTTGTAATATCAAATTTTTTCTACGTACTTAATATTTTCTCATTAAAAACTAGTCATTTACTTTTGACTAGTTTTTTTATTTTTCCAACGCAATATAAAAACCCATTACAATGGTTAATTAAGATCCACCATCTATAACGGGTTACATATCTTTTATTAATAATTTAGAAAGACATTGGCGATTATATGATATATAGGTGTTTACCCACGGATTATATGTTACGGCTATGACATATAGAAATAAAGCTTTATTTTTTTGCCTCCTTTTGGCCAAAGAACCAAAGATAGGCACCATACATAGCATTTATTAACATAATGATTTGTAAGATAAACATTGAGGTTGAAGCCGGACTTGATATTTGTAATTGGTTAAACCAAATAACCACATTAATACCATCCAATGCAATCCATGCCACCCACTGAGATCGATAACCATATGTCATCAATACCATTCCCACAATTCCTAAAGGTAACAGGGTAGCATCCAAATAAACTTGAGTTCCATTAAGTTGCTTACTAAAGAATAAAACAATTAAATAAATTGTAATTGTGACTACAAGCCAGAATAATCCTTCTAACCAGCTGAAACTCCGTGATACTAATTCCTGCTTATCTGTCTGTTGTTCTATTTTATTGTTCCAAACTGAAATCCCAACAAACTGCATAACTAAATAAAATGTTTGGGAAGCAATATCTCCAATGAGTCGATTATTTAAAGCTATGATAAGCCAAACGGCACACCCAAGAGCTCCCCAACTATAATTGGTCAATCTCCCTTGATCAACAAGTATTAGATTTAAAACCACTGCTGTACTGGTAACGAGACCGATCCAACCGGCAAAACTAAAATCGTGTCCCAAAATAAATGTTGCAAAAGTTGCAATTAGCATAATAAGCATTATAACTTTAGTAGTTTTTCGCAACGTTTTTATTTCACTAACATTCCGCTTAAAACTAAATGCCTGTCCAACGGCATAGGGTAATTTCTTTATGCTCGTGAATAATTTCGAAAAAAGTGTATTGGAAATATTTTGAGGCAAGTTTGTACTATTTTTCATAATGTAAAAATCTCCTTAGTTGTTTTTAGACAGCCGTGTTCGGAAGCAACGCTGTAAAATCATATAATCGCCTGAAATTCAGAATATACTTTTCAATTTTTACTGTCAAACTGGCCACAGTATTCCAACAAATCTCAATATAAGACCCGCAACAACCAATTGCTTTTATGTATAATGCGCATTAACCATGAACATCACGTCAATGGCGCACTTGCTTCAGCCCCCAAAACGGATCTGAAGTATAACAAAATCTAAATTTAATTTTTGAACTAAATAGCGGAGGCGTAAGAAAACAAGTCGAATGATTCCACTTAAATACAAGGACCAAACGACGAATAGCCCATCATCATTTGGCCCTTTTTCTTCGCCCATAGGAATGGACAGCATTATGAGTATTAAAGTTCTGTATAACAAAACATTTGATGTTAGCAAGCTATTAATGCTCGTCATTTTTCGATTTATGTCTTACTCTTATTCCTATACATTTCTATTAATTTTGTACCACGTCATCTCTATTCAAAAGCTGTACATCGCATCCACTTTCTACCTGTCGATCAACGTAGTTTTCTCCCCATTTGCACATTAAATTCAACACTGTGCTTAAAGAATGACCATATTCAGACAAAGAATATTCCACTTTAGGAGGAATCTGACTATAAACCTTACGGTTGATAATCCCATCATGTTCAAGCTCCCTCAACTGCTGCGTAAGCATCTTTTGCGTTATGTTTGGAATCACACGTTTTAGCTCGCCAGTTCGCATTGCTTGATGCCGTATATGACATAAAATAATTGGTTTCCACTTTCCACCAATCACTTCCATCGTTGCCTCCACCCCTATATTATAAGTTTTCCCTTCATTTGCATCCATTTAAATCACCCTTATATCAAATTATTACTTTTTTGTACCTATAGCACTAAAAAGTACGTAGTTGTCTATTTATTACGTACCAGTATAATACATATCATTGTCACAAAAAACAAATTAAAGGAGAGATAATATGAAATCAAGTAAAATTTCACCAGGTTTAACTTTAGCCGCCCTTGCAATTAGTGCTTTTGCAATTGGCTCTACCGAATTTATCAGTGTCGGATTAATGCCATTGATCGTAAAAAGCTTTGGTATTTCACTTAGTTCAGCTGGGTTAACCGTTTCAATTTATGCACTTGGTATCACTTTTGGTGCACCAATCTTAACCGTTCTAACAGCAAATTGGGACCGTCGCCGCTTAATGTTAGTCATTATGACCATTTTTATAATAGGTAATCTAATCGCCGCTACCGCATCAAGTTTTGGCATGTTGCTTGCAGGTAGAGTTGTTGCTTCACTTGCACACGGAATATTTATGTCAATTTCTTCCATTATAGCTGCCGATGTTGTGGCTCCAGACAAACGCGCTAGTGCAATTGCAATTATGTTTACAGGGCTGACTGTTGCCACCGTAACTGGTGTTCCTCTTGGTACCTTTATTGGACAACACTTCACATGGCACTGGTCGTTTATTTTTATTGCTATTATTGGTTTAATCGGTTTAGTTTCCAACTATTTTCTAATTCCAAATAACTTACCTCATCCCAAAAAGCGTCCAGACTTACACGGATTTAGTCGTGTATTATCTAACAAACCGATTCTGTTAATGCTTATTATTACAGCATTGGGATACGGAGGGACGTTTACTGCATATACTTATTTAACACCAATACTAGAATCGTACATGCACTTTAGCTCAGGTGCCGTTGTTATAATTTTGATTATTTACGGAGTAATGGTAGCAATTGGAAATACCCTTGGAGGACGATTTGCTAATAGTGAACCACTTAATGCCTTAATCGCAATGTTTGTAGGTCTGACTGTTGCCCTACTCCTACTGTTTGTCTTCATTCATGAGAGCATTTCAGGATTGCTATTAGTATTATTAATGGGACTGTTTGCCTTTATGAATGTACCAGGTCTCCAATTATATATTGTTCAACTTGCCGAACGTTACACTCCCGATGACATTGGCCTCGCTTCAGCACTCAATATCTCTGCCTTTAATGTCGGAATAACCTTGGGATCATTCGTTGGCGGCCAGGTTACTTCTTCGCTTTCGGTTACTTTAACCCCATTATTTGGGGTAGTTATGGTACTGATTGCAATTTTAATTATCGCTATCCTTAAAAAAATGATGTTTCATTCAGACAATTCATTATAAGCACCTATATATAAACAGAGAAAGTCTGTAAATAAAAATCTAGCAGTCACAAATTCAACCAATAAAACGATTAAAGATTCAATATTATTCAAAATCTTTCATTCCAACTATTAAAGAAATGAGCTACTCATTAAAGTTAACGTTTTCGACTCACGGCCCTGTTGACTATTACCTAATTGAAAGTGGCGTTGCTACATGATCTTATCCTCACATCATTGGAATTGATTAAAAGTGGTGAATCATAATTCAAAGAAATTATGATTCACCACTTTTTATTTTGTTAAAGTTGACTAGTTAGAAGACCTTTTGATGCCTCGACGCCACAAAAAAATAACCATCTTCAATTTCATAATCAGATTGTTTTTTGTATATTTCTATTAATCCGTGCCACTTATCTCAATTCAAAAACCGTGTTTATCTATAACTTTGACCCTCTAGTATAGAGTTTAATTGTAGTACCTCGATCAATAAATATTATTGATAAAACATCTTAAAATCGGTTTGTTTTGTATTTTAGTTAGTAAAAAATCAATAATTTAGCGCGTCTTTATTTATTCAAACTATATTTATACGTGGGAACCAGTACGTTATCCACAATTTCTAGCAAATCTTTTTTTGTTATAAAACCGTCTGTTAATAGAGCATCCACAACTAGCATTACCGGTAAACGAACTGCACGTTTGCTTATTTTACTAATATTCACCTCACCACGTTTATCAGCCCGGGTCAAAACTTTCATTATCCTCTCAACAGTTTCATTTTCTTCTGATGATATTTGTTTAAAAAGATCAAAAACATGGCTTCCTAACTGGTCTACCACCAATCCTTGGGCTGCTTCTTTACCAACAATTTCTAAAAATTGAATTGTTGGTTCTAAAAGCTCAATCAGATCATCACGCAAATTCCCAGTATCAGCATCTGACTGTCTAATTTGGGGACCAAATTTCCTAAATGCCATTAAGAAAATGATAGCTTTTTTAGGCCATCTACGATATAAAACCGTTTTAGTTGTTTTTGCCCTCTTTGCAATTCCTTCCATTGAGGTCTTTCCGTATCCCTTATCCTGAAACTCTTTCCAAGCAGCTTCCAATATGTCGTGTTCTAATTCTTTTCCTCGTCTACGAGTAGTTTTCTTTTCCATTTTCAATTTACCCTTGCTATTTTTTTACATAAGTTATATGATTCTAAATTGAAGATACGGTGGTATCTTATTTTAGATTATTTTGTACAAATACATTATAACAAAAGCCTTTGAAATAGAAACCACGGTGTCTTAAAAAGTGAGGTAATTAAAATGAAAGAAAAAAACAATTTAGCTAAAATTGCAATGATATTAATTGTCGGAGCTGTTGCACCAATGCTTGATACAACAATGACAAATATTGCAATCAGCACTATTATGAATGATTTAAACGCCACGGTAAGTGCTACCCAGTGGGTTACTACTGGATACGTCTTGATGCTTGGAATTGTCATATTATTTACCGGATGGGCGGTTGACAAATTCAGCGGAAAGAAACTTTATATCTCTGGTTTATTGTTATTCTTAGCTGGATCTATCGTTTCTGGAGTTGCAACCAATATTCCAATTCTAATGTTAGGACGATTAATTCAAGGGGCTGGCTCTGGAGTAATAATCCCACTCCTAACCACACTTATAATTCGGGCAGCTAATGGTGAAGGACTCGGAAAAATAGCAGCAACCATTGGTCTTCCAATGGTTTTAATTCCAATATTGGGACCAACTGTGGGTGGAGGATTCATCATTGACAAGTTAGATTGGCATTGGATTTTTTACATCAACATACCGATCGTTATCATTGCCTTAGTTCTACTTCAATTCATGATGCCAAAGTTTGAACCTCAAAAAACGGATAAAAAATTTGATTGGTTTGGGTTCATTTCGCTAAGTGGTATGTTCAGTGGGCTATTAATCGGAATTGTTAATTTTAGCAGTAATAACACCATCTCAAACCTAGATGTCCTAATTCCCATTTTCATTGGTTTAGATTTAATGATTGCGTACGTTATATTTGCAAGTAAGAATCCGGATAAGGCATTGGTAAGCCTTAAAATGTTTCAAGTCTCCAACTTCTCCGGAGCTTCCGTAATTCTTTTAATGTCTGGAGTCGCCGTAAACGGAGCAATGTTCTTACTTCCGTTATATTTACAAAACGTTCGAGGCTTAAGTGTCATTTGGTCTGGAACTTACTTGATTGCACAAGGTTTGGGGATGTTGGTTACCCGGACAACCGTTGGAAAGCTAACTGATAGCATCGGTGCTCGATGGGTTGTCCTAGTATCAATCCTCGTTGCAGTTGCTAGCACTATTCCATTTGTTTATTTCGATAAAAACACTAATATTTGGTATCTATTAATTGCTTTGTTTGTCAGAGGAATGGCACAGGGTGGGCTTACAATTCCTGTTATGGCAGATTCGTACGTTGGTATTCCTAAAAAATTAATTGCGGATGCAACAAGTGCTTCGAGAATGTTTCAAAATGTTGGTGGAGCATTTGGTTCTGCGATATTAGCTACTGTCATTCAAAACAACATTAACGGCGTCGTTCCAACGGTTGCACATTTAACCACTGCTTATCATACTGCCTTTATCTGGTCGATAGTGATTACATTAATTGCTGCCATTCCGGCCTGGTTCTTATCCCATAACATTTCAAAAAAAGTGGAGGTAGCGAAATAATGTTAATATTCATAAGTTTACTTTGCATTGCAGGGATAATCTTTATAACAGTTAATTCCAAAATCACACATAAAATCTTAATTGGCTCCATTTTAGGAATGTTGCTTCTACTTTCTCAAGTTATACTTATTGCAAACGTCAATGCACATTGGGGAACCGAAATTAACACTAGTTCAACTTCTACAAAGATTGATTCAATTGCTACTTTTCCTGGAGATAATAAGGTATTAGCATATCGTAATGTTGGTAAGAAAAGGAACATGCACCAAATATATGTATATAAAACAAATAGTAATTCTAATAAAAAATCCATGACCTATTCAGATGGATTAAGTGTTAGATTAATTCGTTCTAAAACAATGACGGCAAGAAAAATAAAAAAAGTTTCCTATTATCACTATAAAAGCGTATTCGCACAATTTCTCTTCGCTGGAATTCAGAATGAACATCAAATTAAAAATACTACGGTTACATTTAGCCTTCCAAAAAACTGGACTGCTTTATCTACTACACAGCTTTCTAAAGCTGGCCAGGATTTAAAAAAGAACCAAAAGCAACTTAAAATTAATATGATGGCAAAAATAAAAGCCTATTCAATAACTAATCCTAAGCAGGCTCGTAATCCCCAGGCGTTAAAGAATGTTCAAGAAAAATTGCTACAAGAAGAGGTTCACAAGACAATTCAGCGATATTCTAACAAAAAGATACCATATTAATTATGTGCAACAAAAAAGGACTTGGAAAATTTTCCAAGTCCTTTTAAATATGCGGCCAAGAGGGTTCGAACCTCCACCCGGGTAAATCCGGACAGGATCCTTAATCCTGCGCGTCTGCCAATTCCGCCATGGCCGCAAAAGCTTACCAGATAATATTAGCAAAAACAGCCCCATCTAGCAAGCTTTTTATTAAAAAACATTATGCACTTCGTTCTTCTTCAATTAGAGTAAGCCTGCCGTGGCACTTTCCGCACCTGTACTTCTCGGTATTAATATGCCGGTGACGTATATATATCTGTCCACATTTTTGACATTGATATGTGAGCTTAAGTTGGTTCTTGCGACGCTTTTTAGAATCCGGCGCGTATCGTAAGCCACCTGTTTGCACCAATAATTGTTTAAAATGTGGATTATTATGAGCAGGCTTCTCGCCACTTAAATGTAAAAAGTAATGTACTAATTCATGTTTTATAACCCCAATTAAGGTTTCCATATCATGTTGTTCCAACATTAGCGGATTAATATCAATATGGTGATCTTTTAAATGATACCGTCCGCCAGTGGTTTTTAATCTTCTATTAAAGAAGATTTGATGTTTAAATTCATGGTGAAAACTACTGTGAGCTATCTCCTCGGTCAACACTTGTAACTCTTGATCTGTCATTATTTTTTATTCTCATCCTGTATCATTGTTAACTGAATACGATGTCGATTTAAATCAACGCTTTCCACCCATACTGTGACGATGTCGCCCACTGACACAATATCGCTTGGTTTCTTAACAAACTGTTTGGTTAGCTTGGAAATGTGTACCAAGCCGTCTTGCTTGACCCCAATATCAACAAAAGCGCCAAAATCAATCACGTTACGAACCGTACCTTGTAGCTCCATTCCAGGTTTAAGGTCTTCCATAGTCAAAACATCCGCTCTAAGTAACGGTGCCGGCATAGCATCACGTAAATCACGACCTGGTTTTTGTAAAGCTTCTATGATGTCGGTCAGGGTTTCACTCCCTATCTTAAGTTGGTTGGATAACTGCTGAATATTTGCATTCTTAAGCTTCTGAATAGTTTCATCCTGCCCCAAAGAATCCATTCCAATTCCTAAGTCTTTCAATAACTGTTTAGCAGCTTTATAGCTTTCTGGATGAACATCAGTATTGTCTAGCACATCTTTGCCATCAACAATTCGCAAGAATCCGACCGCTTGTTCAAAAGCCTTCGGTCCTAAACGTGGTACCTTTTTAAGCTGATTACGCGCATCATAACGTCCGTTTTCATCACGAAAATTAACAATGTTTTGAGCCGTTGTTTTAGTTAAACCAGAAATATGTGTTAATAATTCTGGGCTAGCTGTATTAAGATTAACCCCAACTTGATTAACCGCAGTTTCCACAACTCCATCAAGCTGTTCGGTCAACTCTTTTTGTGGCAAATCATGCTGATATTGACCTACGCCAACTGCTTGTGGATCAATTTTTATTAACTCTGCTAGTGGATCTTGCAAACGACGCCCGATACTGATGGCACTTCGTTCTTCAACCTGTAATTCAGGAAATGCTTTACGTGCTTCTGGGCTTGCCGAATAAACGGATGCCCCAGCCTCATTCACAATGACATAGTAAATCTTTCGATCAATTTCTTTTAATTTCTGCGCAACAAACTCTTCCGACTCACGACTGGCTGTCCCATTTCCAATTGCAATCATTTCAACCTGATACTTATTCAGAAAATCTTTGAAGAGTTTTCCTGCCTCAGCCCTTTTTGATGCCGATGCTGGTTTATGTGGATAAATTACCAATTTATCCAAAAATTTCCCGTTTTCATCCATCACAGCTAATTTACATCCTGTACGATATGCAGGATCAAATCCGAGAACTACCTTTCCCTTTAAGGGTGCTTGCATCAACAAATGATATAGGTTATCTCCAAACACCTTAATTGCTTGTTGACTTGCACTTTCGGTTAATTCCGCCCTTAATTCACGCTCAATTGCCGGTCCGATAAAACGCTTATAAGCATCTCGATATGCATCTTCAATAATTGGAAGAGCTTCTCCAGTCTTATCTCCAATAATTCTAAACCGCAAAAAGCGTTCAATCCCATCTTCATTAACGTCAATCTTGGCTCTAAGAACTTTTTCTTTTTCACCACGATTAATTGCTAGCATTTGGTGTGATACAACTTTATTAAATTGTTCTGAAAAATCATAATAAAGTTTGTACACTTCATTTTCATCATGTTCTTCGCCTTTTGACTTAAGAACAGATGTTAAAAGTCCATTTTTCTTAGTATAAGTTCTTATCCAATCACGAAAGTCAGCATTATCTCCAAAGGCTTCCGCCAAGATCTCATGAACGCCTGCCAAAACATCGTCAACTGTATTAATGTCTTGATCAGAATTTAAAAATTGCTCGGCTTTTTTATTAATTTCATTAGTTGGAAATGTTAATAACCATGAAGCAAACGGTTCAAGCCCAGCCTCTTTTGCAATAGTTGCCTTAGTGCGACGTTTTTGTTTATATGGTAAATACAAGTCTTCAACCGTCTGCAATGCAGTTGCTTTTGTGATTGATCTTCTGAGTTCAGAAGTTAACTTTCCTTGCTCCTCAATGTTCTTAATAACATCTGCTTTACGTTTCTCAAGTGTTTCAACTTGATGGTACGTCGCTTGAATCTCTCGTATCTGAACTTCGTCCAAACTATGAGTTCGTTCTTTTCTATATCGTGCAATAAACGGAACCGTATTACCGTCTTCAAGCATATCAAGTGTTGCATTTATTTGAATCGGTCGATATTGATTTAATTCTTTTTCTACTATATTAAGTACGTTTTCTTCCAATGTTTTTCCCCTTATACTTAAAAGATCAGTCCCTTTATTATATCCATCTTAACTTCCAAATCACAATATCGGATTTAAACCATTACTTTTTTCTTTCAATAGTAATACACAAGGTAAAAATCATTTGAATCATATTCTCATGCTTTTAAATATGCGGTAATTGCGGTATATTTTACATGTATACATTATCGTTAGAAAAATTTAATTAAAGGGGATGAATTGTTATGAGTATCGTTACACTAGCTCGTTTTCAGTTCGCAATGACAACCATATTCCATTTTTTCTTTGTTCCATTTTCTATTGGAACCGCTCTCATGGTTGCTATCATGGAAACAATGTATGTTCGCACTAAAAACGAACAATACCTCAAAATGACTAAGTTTTGGGGAAATATTGTCTTACTCAGTTTTGCCGTTGGTGTTGTTACTGGTATTATTCAAGAATTTCAATTTGGTATGAACTGGTCAGACTATTCCCGTTTTGTTGGTGACATCTTTGGTGCGCCATTAGCTGTTGAGGCTTTGTTAGCGTTTTTTATGGAATCCACATTCTTAGGCCTTTGGATATTTACTTGGGACCGCGTCAAGCCGGGATTTCATGCGTTGTTTATCTGGTTAGTTGCAATCGCGTCCATGGTCTCCGCTTTCTGGATTTTAGCTGCTAATAGCTTCATGCAACATCCTGTTGGGTATGAAATTAAAGGTGGACACGCTGTTATGACCAGCTTCAGCGCTCTTCTAACTAATCCCCAAGTTTGGTACGAATTTTCCCATGTTATTGCCGGAGCTATTACACTTGGTGGAGTCGGAATCGCTGGGCTAGCTGCCTTTCAACTTTTGAAAAAGAACATCAACAATGGTGATTTTTATAAAAAATCAATGCGTTTAGGATTTATTGTTGCCCTTTTTGGTTCATTAGCTGTTCTAACTGCTGGGGATTTGCAAATGAAAAACCTTGTTACTGAACAACCAATGAAGTTTGCCGCAACGGAAGGTATCTATAAAAATACTGGTGACCCAGCCGCTTGGACCGTTGTTGCTTGGGCAAATGAAGCACAGCATAAACGTGTTTTTGGTATCGGAGTTCCTTATATGCTAAGTATTCTTTCATACGATAAGCCTTCTGGTGCTGTTAAAGGTATGAACACTATCAATAAAGAGTTAACTGTTAAGTACGGTCACAAAAACTATTACCCATCGGTAAATACTTTGTTCTATAGTTTTCGTATTATGGCAGCATTTGGAATGCTAATCTTATTAGTATCAATATTAGGACTATTCTTTACAAGAAAACGAAAGGAAACACTATATAAGCAGAAATGGATGCTGTGGATTGTTGCCTTAACAACCTTTACGCCGTTTATCGCTAATACTTGTGGATGGTTGATTACCGAACTTGGCCGTTTTCCATGGACCGTTTATGGCTTATTCACAATGATGCAAAGTGTCTCACCCAACGTTTCGGTTGCTTCTCTTTTAATTTCTAATACCATCTACTTCTTATTATTTACAGCACTTGGAGGTACCATGGTCTATCTCGTTATCCGAACCCTCAAAAAAGGACCCGACTATGAGATAGAACTCGCAAAGAAAGACGATAAATCAAACATTGATCCCTTTGATAAGGAGGCGTTTAACTAATGACTTTCTTACAACTTTTATGGTTTATATTGATTGGAGTTTTATTCTCGGGCTTCTTTTTCCTTGAAGGATTTGATTTTGGAGTTGGAATGTCAGTTCAGACATTAGCTCACAATGATGAAGAAAAAGATTTAGTTGTTGAGACAATCGGACCAGTTTGGGATGGTAATGAGGTTTGGCTACTCACAGCAGGTGGTGCAATGTTCGCATCATTTCCATTTTGGTACGCCTCACTCTTTAGTGGTTACTATTTAATTCTTTTTGTTATTTTGATTGGTTTAATCATTCGTGGTGTTTCTTTTGAATTCAGAAACCGTGTTCCATTTGAGCAAAAACATATCTGGAATTGGACACTTAGTATCGGAAGCTTTATTGTTCCATTCTTCTTTGGTGTAATGTTCATAAGTATGGTGCAGGGTATGCCGATTGACGCGCACGGCGATATGATGGCACACTTCACTGACTACTTTAATTTGTTCTCAATTGTGGGTGGTGTTGCCGTAGCCCTATTATGTTACTTACATGGTTTAAACTACATTGCATTAAAGACCATGGGGCCACTCCGCGAACGTGCTCGTAACTATGCAGAATTGCTATATTGGGTTCTCTATGTTGGATTAGTCGTATTTGCAATCTTAATGTACTTTACAACTGATTTCTTTAATGTTCATCCAATGGCAACTCCTGTAATATTAGCGGTTATCATTGCTTTAACCGTTATCGCAAATATCGCTGTCTTTCGTGGTGGCGATCTGGTTGCCTTTTTATCTAGTGGACTATCACTTGTTTCAGTTGTAGTACTATTATTCACCGGATTATTTCCTAGAGTTCTAATTAGTTCAACCAACTCAAAATATGATTTATTAATTCGTAACTCTTCATCAAGTCCGTACACACTTAAAATAATGAGTATCGTTGCTCTTACAATTCTTCCATTTGTATTGGCATACACTGCATGGACTTATTACGTATTTAGAAAACGTATGAAATTAACCCGTTTAAATACCGTGGAGGATTAACAAACGCATGATTGATAAGCAAATCATGAAACTACCTGGAATTAAACGAATACAGATAATGCTTGCGGGCTTCGCTGCCTTGCAAGCATTGTTTATTATTGGACAAGCATGGACACTCTCCGCCGTAATAACTAGCCTTTGGGACGGAAAAAATTTATCTAATCAAATTAGTAAGTTGGTTCTCTTCACTCTAGCCTATTGTGCTCGCCATCTAATAAACTATTTCCGTGATCGCATTCTGGATAAGTATTCATATGAACAAGCACGAGATTTACGTGAACAATTACTTCAAAAGGTCTTTCGTCTTGGCCCACAAATAGTCCAAACCACTGGTACAGGTAATACTACTACCATGGCTTTGGACGGTATCAGTCAAGTTGAAAACTATATTAACCTTATATTTACTAAAACTTTCAACATGTCTGTAATACCAATTATTATCTTAATTGCTGTTTATTTCCTTGATATTGAATCCGGTATTGTTTTAACTCTCGTTTTTCCCCTTATAATAATTTTTATGATTATTTTGGGATATGCAGCCCAAAGCAAAGCTGACAAACAGTATAAAACTTTTCAAATTCTTTCAAATCATTTTATTGATTCTTTGCGTGGTATTGATACATTAAAATATTTTGGTTTAACTAAAAAGTATGAAAATAGCATCTTTTCTTCTAGTGAACGTTTTCGAAAGGCTACTATGAACACGCTTCGGATTGCTATTCTGTCCACTTTTGCTCTTGATTTTTTCACCACAATTTCAATTGCAATCGTTGCTGTATTGTTAGGATTACGTTTGATTGATCATGGCATCACCCTATTTCCAGCCTTAACGGTCTTGATCCTCTCACCCGAATATTTTCTTCCAATCAGAGATTTTTCAAGTGACTATCACGCAACTTTAGATGGGAAAAATGCCTTTGAAGCAATTAAGAATGTACTATCAACACCTGAAGTTGCCCATCCTGCAATTACCATTCCTGAATGGGATAACACTTCTAAGTTAGAGGTCCAGAATCTAAGTTTTAATTATGATGATCAACCTACATTGTCTAAATTAAACTTTTCGGCAACAGGATTTCAAAAAATTGGCATAATTGGCATGAGTGGATCAGGAAAATCAACTCTGATCAACCTACTAAACGGTTTTTTAGAACCGTTATCCGGCAGTATTAAAGTTAATGATGTTGCTCTACCATCCTTTAACCAAAAAGACTGGCAGCAACAATTAATTTATATTCCGCAAAATCCTTATATTTTTCAACTAAGTTTGCGTGAAAATATTGCATTTTATAATCCCAATTCTTCTGATAAAGAAATTCTGAAAGCCATTGAAACTGTTGGCCTCAATGAACTTCTTGCTGAACTTCCTGAAGGCCTGGATACTCAACTTGGCGAAGCTGCCCGCTCAATTAGTGGCGGGCAAGCTCAACGAGTGGCACTTGCTCGCGCATTTTTAAATCCTAAACGTCATATTCTTTTGTTCGACGAACCAACTGCCCACTTAGATATTGAAACAGAAATTGAATTAAAAGAACGTATGCTTCCTATTATGGATAATCATCTAGTATTTTTCGCTACTCACCGTCTACATTGGATGAAAAATATGGATTATATTCTGGTACTAGACCATGGCAAACTTGTTGAACATGGTACCTATGACACTTTAGCTCATTCTAATGGTGCCTTTACCCGTTTAGTGAACGGTTTGAAGGGAGGAACTTCCAATGTTGAATAAAATCGGGTTATTTAACGCTTTTAAAGGGGATACGTGGGTTCGCCCCTTCTTTAAGAAATACCGTAGTCTGCTAATATTAGCTATTCTATTGGGATTTTTGACCTTCTTTTGCGGGGGAGCCTTGATGTTTAACTCAGGTTATCTAATTAGTCGAGCTGCTTCAATTCCAGAAAACATTCTATTAATTTATGTTCCAATCGTGCTTACACGTGCATTCGGGATTGGGCGACCGGTATTCCGCTATATAGAGCGCCTCACCAGTCACAATTGGGTTCTACGGATGACTTCTCAGCTCCGTTTAAAGTTGTATAAGTCACTAGAAAGTGATGCTATCTTCTTCAAACAACGTTTTAAAACAGGAGACATTTTAGGACTCCTTGCAGAAGACATTGATCATATTCAGAATCTCTATTTAAGAACTATATTCCCAACTATCATCGCTTGGACATTATACGTGTTTATTATCATTTGTTTAGGTTTATTTTCACCACTATTTGGATTAGCAATGTTATTAATGCTAGGCGTGGTTGTTTTTGTTCTACCACTCTTTTCTGTACTAGCTAATGGGGCTCGACAAGAACAAAAGAAGCGAATGCGCAATAACTTGTATCAGAATCTAACTGACAATGTTTTGGGTGTTTCTGACTGGATTTTCAGCCAGCGAGGTACTGATTTTGTTGATCACTATGAGCAATCCGAACTTGAATTACATCAGATTGATCAACAAATTCAAAATTATAATCGAAAATCTGAGCTTTTTGTCCAACTTTCTTTTGGTGCTATAACCGTTGCGCTGTTGATTTGGTCAGCCTTTACTTTTCCAGGCAACCACGGCGGTGCAGCAAATTGGATTGCAGCATTTGTCCTAACAATATTTCCATTAATTGATGCCTTCGCTCCATTACCTGATGCTGCCGAAGAAACCAATATCTATAAAGATTCCATAGTTCGTTTCAATAACTTATCCGACGTTGAAAAGGTAAAAGCAATACAACCAGTACCTTCCATAAAAGAACTAATGCTTAGTGTTAAAGATGTTGACTTCGCCTACCCTGATGGAACGAAAAAAGTTTTAAACGATATTAGTTTCAACATTTATCCGGGAGAGAAACTGGCCATCCTTGGTAAAAGTGGGTCTGGAAAAAGTACACTAGCTCATCTTTTGCGCGGAGATTTATCTCCAAACACTGGTTCCATCTCGCTCGGCGGTTATTCAACTGACCAATTAGGAGATAGTATTAGTGATTATATCGGAGTTATTCATCAAACGCCTTATCTTTTTAACACCACCCTCTTAAATAATATTCGCATTGGAAACGAAAATGCTTCCGAAGATGAGGTTTGGAATGTTTTGGATCGGGTTCAGTTAAAAGAAACAATCCAAAAATTACCACAACAACTAAATACTATGGTGGACGAGGCAGGGTTGCGTTTTTCTGGCGGCGAACGACATCGTATTGCATTAGCGAGAATACTACTTCAAGATGTTCCAATAGTGCTTTTAGATGAACCAACTGTGGGATTAGATCCAATTACGGAGCAAGAACTATTAAACACTTTTTTCAATCAATTAAATAATAAAACAGTTATTTGGATTACACATCATCTTCAAGGGGTTTCAATAACAGATAAAGTAATTTTCATAGAGGACGGAAAAATTGCTATGAATGGATCCCCAGCGTTCCTGGCAAGGGATAATAAATATTATCAACAGTTAATGAAAATTGATGGGCTAAATTAAAATAGAGAGCGAAACAAGACGGTTAACCACCGAGTATTAGCAGAGTCCAGCATTATGACGGGTTAGGTCATGATGATGGGCTGGGCTAAACGGAGGGGGTTGTCTTGAGTAGCTCATTTCAGATAGAGAGCGAAACAAGGCGGTTAACCACCGAGTATTAGCAGAGTGCGCCATTATGACGGGTTAGGTCATGATGGTGCAACTGGGCTAAACGGAGGAGGTTGCCTTGTGTAGCTCATTTCAGATAGAGAGCGAAACAAAACGGTTAACCACCGAGTATTAGCAGAGTGTGCCATCATGACGGATTAGGTCATGATGGTGCACTGGGCTAAACGGAGGAGGTTGTCTTGTGTAGCTCATTTCAGATAAAGAGCGAAACATCCCCATCAAACTCTCAAAAAATAAGCAGCAATCAAAATTCCATCAATTTTGATTGCTGCTTATTTAATTTCATTCAGAAATCATGCCCCAGTTTTTTAATGATATTAAAACTTACGATCAACCAACCCTTGCACCAACCGTTTTAATTCCCTTGATGCCGTTCCTTTTGGAAGTTGTTCCAACAGATCTAACGACTCATCAGAATATTCCTTAGCCAACTCCTTAGCTCGAGCGACGCCACCAAATTCATTAACCATTTTTGTAACCTGTTTGGCTTGTTCAACCGTTAGTGCACGCTTGACTTCCAATATATCCGTTAGCTTTTGCCGATGGTCTTTCAACACAATTAGCAATGGTAATGTGTATACACCCTCACTAAGGTCTTCCATAACTGGCTTACGAAGTTCTTCTTTTGATGACGTATAATCTAAGATATCATCATAAATTTGAAAAACAATCCCTATTTTCTTTCCAAGCTTTTGAGCAACCTTACGTATTTTTTCATCAGCATTACCAAAATAGGCGCCCTGAACAGCAGCTAAAACAAATAATTCGGCCGTTTTGCCTTCTGTTTCTTTTAAATACTCTTCGACCGTTTCATTTAAATTAAATCGATTATGCATCTGATCTAATTCACCCGTAAGAACGTTTTGCATCGCATTAGCATTAACTTCCATATACTCAGTGCCATTCATTGTTTCAATGAGCAACTGAAAAAAACGTGTAAATAAAAAATCGCCAGCATAAACCGCAACATCTTTACCATACCTAGATTGAACCGTAATAACACTCCGCCTCAACGGTGAATCATCAATCACGTCATCGTGAACCAACGTTGCCATATGTAAAATTTCTAAAGATGCCGCAATTTTAAGTAGTTTATCCTCATCTTTATTGTCTCCAAAATCCGCAAAAAACAAGAATAATGCCGGACGTACCATTTTACCACCGGAATCAGCCAATTCTCGTAATGCGTCTGCCACTTTTTCGTTGTTTAATACTAATTGTTGATCAACAATATCTTTGACTTTATTTAACCGTTTTTGCATATTTAAGCCATACAAAGATAATCTATTCATAATTTTTCCCTTTCTAACTCTATCACATTCATTTTACCTTAATTACTTCATCAATGGGACTATAAGATGCTACAATTATAAGCATAAAGGGTGGTATTCATATGACTATTCGTAATTTTTTAGAGCTTATTGAGTTTAAAGCAAAAGCTGCAAGTGTCTTTCCATTTTGTATTGGTATTTTATACAGCATTTTTAATTATCGTACTATGGATATGTTAAATTCCATAATTTTTTTCATTGCAATGTTTCTCTTCAATACAGCGGTTGATGCATTAGATAATTATAATGATTATTTTCGAGCTCATTCTGAACACGACTATAAGCAAAAAACCAACATTATTGGTCGTGAGCGCCTCTCAACTAAGTGGATTTTAGCTTATATTATTCTATCAAGTGGAACCGCAGCTCTACTAGGAATTTACCTTGTTTTTAAAGTTGGATTGACTTTGCTATTACTAGGCATAATCTGTTTTATAGTTGGTATTGCTTATTCAACTGGTCCTAGGCCAATTTCTGCATCACCATTTGGAGAGCTTTTTGCTGGTTTTACGATGGGTTTTATGATTACATTAATATGTACATATATCAATGTTGTTAACGCTTTTTCATGGACTGTTTTCTCAATACTTTCGGTATTTCTAATCTCACTTCCTAGTACCCTTTGGATTGCAAACGTTATGCTTGCCAATAATATTTGCGATTTTGAGGAAGACACAATTGAAAAACGCTTTACATTGGTGCATTATTTAGGTGTCAAAAAGGCATTACAGTTATTCAAATGGAATAACATACTTGCTTACGTTGCAATGATCTTGGCAATCTTTTTCCACCTGGCTCCGATATTATTAATATTAGGATTACTTTCCATTCCGCTCGTGTACCGACAGTTGCAATTATTTTCTCGTAAACAAATCAAACGTGAAACTTTCGTTTGCTCGGTTCGTATCTTAGGGATTGGATCTTTTTTCCAAATCATTAGTTTTATTTTAGGAGTAATAATAGTTTAAGGAGATGTTCTATATGACAGAAGTTTTAATTTTAGGAGCAGGATACGCAGGACTACGTACCCTAAAGATTTTGCAACAGAGTCATACTGATTTTCATATTACCTTGGTTGATCAGAACAACTATCACTACGAGGCAACTGATTTACACGAACTTGCTACAGGAAATCAACCAAAGGAACGTATTTTATATAATATTTCGGATGTCATCAAACCTGATAAAACCACCTTTATTCAAGGAGAAGTGGTCAATATTAATCGCGATGATAAAAACGTATCCCTTAAAGATGGTAAAAAACTATCTTATGATTATTTAGTCGTTAGTTTGGGCTTCGAATCAGAATCCTTTGGAATTGACGGAGTAGAAGAAAACGCTCTTGAGATGGTCAACATTGACTCCGCAGAAAGCGTTCAGAAACATATTTTAGCTCGCATGGAAGACTATCGCGAAAGCAAAAACCCTGATGATTTAAAAATTGTCGTATGTGGGGCTGGCTTTACTGGAATCGAGCTTTTAGGTGCTCTTCATGAAGCAACTCCAAAATTGGCTAAAACAGCGGGCGTTGATCCTAAAGAAATCCAACTCTACTGCGTCGAAGCAGTTACTCGTCTACTGCCCATGTTTGATGAGAAACTAGCTGGTTGGGGCATTGATAAATTAAAGAGCTGGGGTATTAATTTCCTAACTGGAAAACCAATCAAGGCAATTAAACCTAATACCGTAGTTTATGAAGATGATGCCGAGACTGGAACAACATCTGAATTAAAAGCCAACACCATCATTTGGACCACTGGTGTTCGCGGAAGTCATGTGATGAATGATTCAGGTTTCTCACAACGTCGTGGTCGTGTCATGGTAAAGGCTGATTTAACTGATCCCGATTTTGCCAACGTATATATTCTGGGTGATGTTTCTGCTGTGATGGATGAAGAAAGTAAGCGTCCCTACCCTACAACTGCCCAAATAGCAATTGCGATGGGAACTCAGGCTGCTGAAAATATCGAAAATCAATTAAATAACAAGCCCACTAGTCCCTTTAAATTTAAATCACTAGGTTCAGTTGCTTCCATCGGAAACACACAAGCATTTGGTTTAGTAGGAAAAACTCCAGTCAGAGGTTATCCTGCTTCAGTAGTTAAGAAGGGTATCATGGATCGCTCTTTGTTTGAATTGGGAGGCACCAAAGAAGTAATGTCAAAAGGTAGGTTTGACTTTTATCATTAGAATAAAATTTAGTATCAAAACTGATTTTCCTAATAATACCAGTAAGCCTATTTGCGGTTGATCAATTTCGTTTTATTAATAAATATTAAGATTATTATTTTTATAATTTAAATAAGCTTAAGCGACCATAGCAAACCCATAGGTTTGTTATGGTCGCTTATTTTTTAACTTGATCCATTAATAAATTTTTCAAATAACGATCAATAGGATTCACTTTATAAAATAAGAACCATGTTATCTTTATAAAATTTAAAAGGGCTTACAAAAAGAATATAATAGGTGTATAAATTAAAAGTGAAGAGATGATTACTATGTCAACTAACGAAAAAGATAACACATCACTAATAGCCAAAATGTCAGTAACACAACTATATCAAAAATTTGACACTTCTGAGAAAGGTTTATCGAGTGAACAGGCCAATCTGTTGCTTGAAAAAATCGGAAAGAACACCATTCAAAAAGGAAAGCGACGTCCACAATGGATAATCTTTCTTAAAAACTTCACAAGTCTCATGGCTATTCTACTTTGGGTAAGTGGTTTTATAGCTATTTTTGCTCAAATGATAGAACTCGGAATTGCAATATGGGCCGTCAATATCATTAATGGTGTGTTTAGCTTCTGGCAAGAACATGCAGCCCAAAAGGCTACTGATTCACTTTTGAAAATGTTACCTACCTACACCCAAGTTATTCGAAATGGTGAAACAGAGCAAATCAATTCTGAAAATCTTGTTCCAGGCGATATTTTTACCATCCAGGCTGGCAATAGTATTTCGGCCGATGCCCGTATTTTAACAGCAACTTCATTTCAAGTAGATGAGTCATCCCTAACTGGTGAATCTGTTCAAGTGTCTAAAAAATCTGAATATCAACATGGAGAGGGACGTTTCGCCGAAGCAAATATGGTTTTTGCAGGTACAATCGCTGGTAGCGGAACGGCAACCGCGCTTGCTGTTGCCACCGGTATGAAAACCGAGTTTGGAAAGATCGCTAAATTAACACAAGCTCAAAAAACAACCACCAGTCCTCTTCAAAAGGAATTAAATCGCTTAACCCATGAACTATCATGGATTGCAATTACAATTGGAATTGCATTTTTCATTGCTGCGATATTCTTTGTACACTATCCAGTGGCAAAATCATTTATTTTTGCATTAGGAATGATTGTTGCGTTTATTCCCGAAGGGTTGTTACCAACGGTTACATTATCACTTGCACAAGGTGTTACAAGAATGGCTAAAAAACATGCTTTAGTTAAAGAGCTTAACAGTGTTGAGACTTTAGGAGAAACTACCGTTATTTGTTCTGACAAAACGGGAACATTAACTCAAAATCAAATGACTGTGAATCATTTGTGGCTGCCCGGAAAAGAATATACAGTAACCGGTGAAGGCTATGTAAACAACGGAAAAATCGAATTAAATCAGCAGAAATTTGATTACAAGAATGACTCCGACCTACAACAACTTCTGGAAATCACCGTTCTAAATAATAATACTAAAATTGAGGCTTCTCAAAAAGACAGTAAAAATACTAAGATAATCGGAACACCAACTGAAGCAGCGCTTATTGTCCTTGCAGAAAAGGCTGGAATAAACGTTGACGCCGAAATTAAAAAAGTACCTCGTTTAAAAGAATTCCCATTTGACTCCGATCGTAAACGAATGACAACTGTCCATCAAATTGATGAAAATCATCGTAATATTTATGTAAAAGGATCACTAGATGGTATTTTAAAAATTAGTGATTCAATCTTAGATAACGGACAAGTTCGATCGATCACTAACGAGGATAGACAAAACGCTCTGGATGCCGATGAACAATATTCGAAACAAGGGCTTCGATCACTTGGAATTGCCTATCGAACCATCAATACTAAAACTTCATCAATGCCCGCTAACGTCAAAGATTGGACACTTGACGATACTGAACAACATTTAATATTTGTAGGAACAACCGTCATGGCCGACCCACCGCGACCTGAAATTTACGAAGCTATTCAAAAATGTCATAACGCTAATATTAAAGTTATTATGGTAACTGGTGATGGAGCTGTTACTGCTAAAAGTATTGCTGTTAAAATCGGTGTAACAAGCAATGATGCCCGTGTTATTACAGGAGACGAACTTTCAGACATGACCGATGAACAATTGATTGGAGCACTAAAGGGAGAAATTATATTTGCCAGAGTCGCTCCAGAGCAAAAATATCGAGTCGTAACAACATTACAAAGTCTTGGTCATGTAGTAGCATCAACCGGAGATGGTGTTAACGATGCGCCGGCTCTAAAGAAGGCTGATATTGGAATTGCAATGGGTGTAACTGGAACCGACGTTGCCAAGGATGCAGCTGATATGATTTTAACTGATGATAATTTTGCTTCAATTGTAGCCGCAATTGAAGAAGGACGTACAGTTTACAGTAACATTCAAAAATTTTTACTTTACATTTTAAATAGCAATGTTTCAGAAGCTGCACCATCTGTACTATTTCTATTTTCACAAGGATTAATACCACTACCGTTAACAGTAATGCAAATCTTAACTGTTGATTTAGGAACTGATATGTTACCAGCGCTCGGCTTAGGAGCAGAAAGAAGTGAGCCTGGTATTATGGACCAACCACCACGTAAAAGAAAGGCTCACCTGCTAAATCGATCAATTATTTGGAAGGCATTTGCTTGGTATGGCCTGGTAGCCTCAATTATTTCATCCGGAGCGTATTTCTTTGTTAACCATTTAAATACCGGCTGGCCAGCTAAAGCATTAGCAGCCTCTGGTCTAGACTATCGTGAAGCAACAACAATGACATTAGCAGCAATTGTATTTTGCCAGATCGGAGCTGCTTTAAATTGTCGAACACAGATAACTTCCCTATTTAAAATTGGTATTTTCAGTAACCATCGAGTCATGCTCGGAATTCTATTTGAAATTTGCTTGTTGGCCATGCTGATATATATTCCATTTTTACAGGGCGTCTTTAATACCGCATCACTCGGTTGGCAAGAATGGCTATTCTTGATCTGTATACCGGCCCCATTAGTGTTAGTCGAGGAATGGAGAAAAAAATTAGTTCGAAATTATTTATCTAAGTAGTATGATCTATATTATTATAAGGTAAAGTGAAAGAATTGGAACATAACTCCTAAAATCTAAATTTAATTTTCAAGCTAAATAATAGAAATGTGCAAAACAAAGCTATGATTCCTCTTAATAAAAAGGCCAAACGATAAACTGCTATCGTTTGGCCTTTTTATTTGCCAGTTCCTATGAGGCGAACTTTGCCCATAGGAATGGACGGTGTACGAGTATCTGGTTTTGTGAAACAAAACCAACCTCACTAGACGAGCTAACAATCCTCACAAGCTTCCAGGTTGTTTCACTCTCTATTTGAAATGAGTTACTCAATCCAGCTCCTTCCGGTTAACCTGGAAAGAAAACCATGACCTAACCCGTCATAATTTCCTTTCCCTGTTAATCCTCACAAGCTCCCGGGTTGTTTCACTCTCTATTTGAAATGAGTTACTCAACCCAGCTCCTTCCGGTTAACCTGGAAAGAAAACCATGACCTAACCCGTCATAATTTCCTTTCCCTGTTAATCCTCACAAGCTCCCGGGTTGTTTCACTCTCTATTATTAATTAAACGCCCATTCGCCGTTGGACGAATTTCACAATTTCAACAATTACAATCATCATCAATGATGAACCAATAACAATTAACCATTGTAACAAGTTCAGGAATGAAACATGGAATATACCGTTCAATCCTGGCACAAAAATTGTAGCACTTAATAATAAGAAAGAAGCTAGAATTGACCAGTTAAAGAATTTATTTTTCCAAGTAGTTGCTGAGAAGATCGAACCACGAATTGACTTAGAGTTAAATGCATGGAACAACTGAATTAAGCCTAATGTTGCAAACGCCATAGTTAGCGCATCTGCATGAATTAATTCCGAACCAGCATGTGCCGGAAATGTAAGTGCCATTGTGTAAACAAACAAGGTAATAAAGCCTTCAAGTAGCCCTTGATAAATAATATTTCCAGCTACACCACCAGAAAGAAAGCTTGCTGCTTTTCCACGTGGCTTTTGTTTCATTACATTGTTTTCTGCAGGCTCTAATCCTAACGCAATTGCTGGGAACGTATCTGTAACAAGGTTTATCCACAAAATATGAACTGGAGCCAGGATCGCCCATCCCATCATTGTCATCACAAATAATGTTAGAACTTCACCTAGGTTAGCTGACAATAAATACTGAATTGCCTTCTGGATATTAGCAAAAACTTTTCTTCCCTCTTCAACTGCGATAACAATTGTTGAAAAGTTATCATCTGCCAGAATCATATCACTAGCACTCTTAGAAACCTCAGTACCTGTAATCCCCATAGCAACGCCAATATCAGCCTGTTTTAAAGAGGGAGCATCATTGACTCCATCACCTGTCATAGCAACAATTTTCCCCTTCTTCTGCCATGCATTCACAATTCGTACTTTATGTTCTGGTGCCACTCGAGCATAAACTGAGAATTGATCAACCTTTTTTGCAAATTCTGTTTCGTCCATCTGATCCAATTCTGCTCCAGTAATTACAGCAGTATCAATTTGTTCATCAGTAATCATTCCCAAACGTTTAGCAATTGCAGCAGCTGTATCTCGGTGATCACCCGTAATCATTAAGGAACGAATTCCGGCTTCCTGAGCCTCTTTAACAGCTTGAGCAACTTCTGGACGCTCAGGATCAATCATTCCAATCAAACCAGCAAATACTAGATCTTTTTCAACCTTGTCACTTTCAAGTTCGTTTGGAACCTCATTCAAGATTTGGTACGCAAATCCAAGAACTCGAATCGCCTGCGTAGCCAAATGGTGGTTAGTATCCTGAATTAAGTCAATTTCTGCATCTGTCATAGGCGATATTTGGCCATTAACATCGAATTTGGTTGTTCGTTTTAGTAGTTCGTCTGGCGCACCCTTAACTGTTAATAGGTATTTCCCATCACCTAATTCATTAACCGTGGACATTAACTTTCGTTCTGAATCAAACGGAACTTCTGCAACTCGCTTTAAACGATTAATAACATTATCAGAGCTATAATCATGATTATCATTAAACGCTATTAAAGCCGTTTCAGTTGGATCTCCAACTAAGTCTCCATCAATTTTTTTAGTATCATTATTTAGAATCATTAGATCAAATAACCGATGATCCTCCGCTAGTTCATCAGGCTTAACCTGACCCGCATCATTTAATTGATTATCGATGAACACCTTTTCAACTGTCATCTTATTTTGGGTTAGGGTACCAGTCTTATCCGACGCAATAATTTCTGTACTTCCAAGTGTTTCAACAGCTGGCAATTTGCGGATTATTGCATTTCTCTTCGCCATCCTTTGTGTTCCAAGTGCTAATGTAATCGTAACAATCGCCGGTAATCCTTCTGGAATAGCTGCAACGGCCAACGAAATAGCAGTTAAGAACATGTTAATTAGGGTTTCTTGCCCTCTTGCCAAACCAACCACAAAAACAATTACAGCAATTGCTAAAATTAAATAAGTTAGTGTTTTACTTAGTTTTGCTAAATTTGCTTGTAAAGGGGTCGTCGTTTCCTCTGCGTTGTTGATCAAATCAGCAATTCGTCCCACTTCAGTTTTCATACCGGTACCAGTTACAATACCTTCGCCACGCCCGAACGTCACGTTACTATTCATAAAGGCCATATTTTTACGATCACCAAGCGGCGGGTTATCTTCTGGAATTACATCAACAGACTTATTAACGGGCACCGATTCACCAGTCAAGGCTGCTTCTTCCATCTTTATTGATGCAGACTCAATTAAACGTAAATCAGCAGGTACGATATCTCCTGCTTCCAAAAGAACAACGTCTCCAGGCACCAAGTCTTCACTTTTAATAGTTTGAACTTTGCCATCTCTTTTCACATTTGCATGGGGAGCCGACAGTTCCTGAAGTGCATCTATCGCTTCCTCAGCCTTTGATTCCTGAAACACGCCAAATACTGCATTCAAAACAACAACCAATAAAATAATGATGGCATCAACACCTTCACCAACAAAAATTGAAATTACAGCTGCAACTAACAATACAATGATCATTAGGTCCTTAAACTGTGCAATGAATTTTTGGAGCATCGAGGTATTCCCTTTGGTCTCCAAAACATTCTTACCGTATTGCTTAACACGGTTTTCTGCCTCGTTCGTTGATAATCCCTGGTTTGTCGTCTTAAGCTCATCCATTACTTGCTTAGTCGGTTGTTGCCAAAAAGATTGCTTCAATATAAGATCCTCCATAAGTTTTCGGTTGTAACTTAGCGCTTAGCCCTAAAAATAAAAAAAGACTCATGTGCACGAGGTCAATTACCACGTGCACATGAGTCTCACTAAATTAAGATAATACCAGATTTATTCTTGCTGACGATATTATCACAGCTGAGCTGCAAGTTACTCCCTCATGTATGTTCTTATTATAACCATAAGTAAAAAAGAAAGCAAGCACATTATTTAAGCTAGATATTAGTATCAAATACTGTATATGGGAGAGATCTTTTATGCGCTGTCTTTGTGTACCATGCTTCAATTTTTTCAGCCGACTTTACATCAATATCTTTTCCTTCAAGGTAATTATCAATATCATCATACGTTACGCCTAATGCAACTTCATCTGGAAGTGCTGGACGATCATCTTCCAAATCGGCTGTTGGAACTTTCTCATATAGCTCAACTGGAGCGCCCAGCTCAGCTAACAAGGCCTTACCCTGCCTCTTGTCAAGCCTCCAAAGTGGCGTAATATCAGCGCCACCGTCGCCAAATTTTGTATAAAAACCTGTAACCGCCTCTGCCGCATGATCTGTTCCAATAACAACGCCGGCATTATTGCCTGCCACACCATATTGTGCAATCATTCGTTCTCTAGCTTTAATATTGCCCTTGTTAAAATCAGAAATTTCAATATCATTGCCTTGAAGTGCCTCGGTCATAGCATCGGCAGCCGGTTTAATGTCAACTCGATAGACCTGATCAGCCTTCATAAAATCGATAGCCTTCATTGCATCAGATTCATCTGCTTGAATACCATATGGCAACCGGACAGCAATAAATTGATAATGGTCGTCACCAGTTTCCTCACGTAATTCTTTAACCGCCATTTCTGACAACGCCCCAGCCAATGTTGAATCTTGTCCACCAGAAATACCTAGAACCAAACTATGCAAAAAAGAATGATTCTTGAGATAGCTCTTTAAAAAATCAACACTTCTACGAATCTCGACCTTAGGATCAATTTCAGGTTGAACTTTTAAAGCTGCGATAATTTCTTTTTGTAATTCACGCATTCTTTCAGGCCTCACTTAGTTAAATTTTAATTCACTCACATATTTACGCACATTTTGAATGATTTGCATTTTATGATCATAGCATTCTTGCGATAAATCCACTGGATAATCCTGTGGGTTCAAATCACGTTTATACTCATCCCACAGTGAATCTAAACCGTTCTTAGCGTATTCTTTAATCTCATCCAGCTTGGGCTGATTATAAACAAGCTTACCCTTTTCAAAAATGGTTTTTAACAACGGACGAGCTTCAAAATCAGTTACTGTTTTATTGATATAGGTATAATTTGGATGGAACATGTACAAAGAATCTTCTTCACGCGGATCTTCACTCCAAAGAGCAACATAATCTCCCTCTGACTTACCATCCGACTTGCGTGTAATTCGCCAGACTTGTTTTTTGCCAGGAGTTGAAACCTTCTCCGCATTATTAGACAACTTAATAGTATCAACCATTTTGCCGTCACGTTCGATAGAAACCATCTTGTATACGGCTCCCAAAGCTGGCTGGTCATAGGCAGTGATAAGCTTAGTTCCAACACCCCAAACTTCAATCTTGGCACCTTGCATTTTAAGGTTTTGGATGGTTTTTTCATCTAAATCATTGGACGCGTAAATTTTAGCATTAGGAAATCCCGCTTCATCTAGTTGCTCACGCACACGCTTCGATAGATATGCCATGTCACCACTATCAATTCTGACTCCCAAGAAATTAATCTTGTTCCCCATTTCTTTTGCAACCTTGATCGCATTGGGTACACCACTTTTTAGAGTGTCAAAAGTATCAACTAAAAATACACAATCATGATGCGTTGTGGCATATGCCTTAAATGCTTCATAGTCGTTCATATAGTACTGCACAAGTGAGTGGGCATGTGTACCACTAATTGGAATACCAAACTTTTTACCGGCGCGAACATTACTTGTAGCATCAAATCCGCCAATATAAGCAGCTCGTGTTCCCCAAAGAGCTGCATCAACTTCTTGCGCGCGACGAGTTCCAAACTCTAGCAATTTATCCGAACCAACAACGGACTTGATACGAGCCGCCTTAGTTGCGATTAAAGTTTGATAATTAATAACATTTAAAATAGCAGTTTCAACAATTTGACAATCCGCCAAAGGTCCTTCAATTTGCATTAATGGTTCGTTATTAAACACCAAGTCACCTTCTGCAAAGGAACGAATAGTTCCTTTAAACCTAAAATCACTAAGATAGTCAAGAAAGTCGTCTGGATAACCCTGCTCTCGCAAATACTCAATATCACTTTTAGTAAATTTTAAATTTTTAATATAATCAATAACTCGTTCTAACCCGGCAAAAACGGCATATCCGTTATCAAAAGGCATTTTACGAAAGAATACTTCAAAAACAGCATTTTTATTGTGAATCCCCTTTTCCCAATAGGTTTGAATCATATTAATTTGATATGCATCTGTGTGTAACGTTAAACTGTCATCGGCGTAGTTTTTCACCATGATGATTGTGCTCCTTAAGTTTTTAATGTTTAATTAGTAGTAACTAATTATATTTTATCATTAATAATATCACTCTTCATGTTTTAAAGGAGCAAATCATGACATTCAAGACCATTAACATCCTAAACGTGTCATTTATTAATACAAGTGCAACCTCTTTTTGGAAGCAACTAGAAACCGACATTAGTGCGCACAAAAACCGTTTTGTTGTCACAGCCAACCCTGAAATTGTGATGTACGCCCGTCGCAATCCCAAGTACCATACGATCTTGCAACAAGCAGATTATATTACTCCTGATGGAATCGGGATTGTGCGTGCTACACGTAAATTATCTTCTCCTATACCCGAACGAATTACCGGATATGAAACTTTTCTAGAACTTTTACGGTGGGGAAACGATCAGGGCAGTCGCGTGTATATTGTCGGTAGCAAGCCCGAAGTTATTACTAAAGTTGCTACAAAGATCAAAAGTGAATATCCCAACATTAATTTGGTCGGTTATCATGACGGTTACTTCAGTAATCCCAAACCAATCTTAAAAGCAATTCAGCGACAAAAACCTGATATGGTATTCGTCGCAACTGGCTTTCCAAAGCAAGAACAATTCATTGCAGAGTACCGCCATATTAACGACGGACTGTGGATGGGGATTGGTGGTAGCTTTGATGTCTTTTCAGGTACTGTTAAGCGAGCACCGCTATTTTGGCAAAACCACCATTTAGAATGGTTATACAGATTAATAACTGACCCTAAACGGTTAAAACGGCAACTAGTAATACCTCAATTTATGTGGCTAATGATGTGGCACCAACCAAAATAATGCATAAAAAAGCGAAAGCATTTTTTCGTTTTTTATGCATTATTTTTAACCATTTAGTCACAATCATTACAAAATTAAGCAAATGTTGTGACAGCATTGTTTATTACTCAACTAATTTTGGATGACTTTACAAAATTTTCTAACCTTACGAGCCGCAATTGGACAGGTTTCGCCATCAACAAACCGAATTTTTTTTAATTTTGTATCGTATGAACTAACATTGTCCACGTTTATCAAAAAACTTCGATGGCATCTGAATAAGGTTGAATATTGCTGCTCAATATCAGCAATATTGTCATAATATTCTTCTATGCGTTTTTTGGCATGCAATACAACCTTATGCGCCCTACTTGATGATTCAATATAATACACATCTTTAATATTAATGGAACGTTCAGTAGACCCAATGCGGTATTTAAATCTAACATCAGTCTTATTAAGCGTTTTTAAATATCTGGTATAGCAAACCCTGATATCTTCTTCTATGCGTGTTTTGACTTTATTGACACCTATATCTTTCATAATAAAGTCCAACGGTTCTACTTTTCTTTCGAAGGTTAAAATTGCCATCTCAGAATGGGTTGAAATAAAGATTATTTTAGCCATCGGGTCTAACTCCCGAATAATCACGGCACTCTCAAGTCCATTTTTAACACTCTGATCTAGTTGAATATCTAAGAAATAAACACCATTAACAACCTCATTATTTCTTAGGTACTCCGTAACCTTAGCTGAATCAGTTGATTCACTTACAACCGCCATATCAAAATCATTAATCATAATATGATTTTTAATTATGTTTGAATATGTGGCAAGTAACTCTGGATTATCCTCACAAATAAATATTGGTACCAAGTTGTTCTCCCGTCATTATTGATTTTGTATTGCCAATGTCGTTTCTAAATCACTATTATTAATTGCAAACGAAATCGTATAGTCATCATGCTTTTTTGCAATGCTTCGAACTGTTGCAAGACCATTTCCTCGTCCACTACCTTTGGTCGAAAAGCCCTTTTCTGTTAATTTTGTTAATCGAAAATTTGAATTAATAGGATTACGAATAATGACTTGGTTAGCCTCGGTACTACTAATAATACCAACTATTATCTGCGCCTTTTTGTGCCGCTGAGCCTCTTCAATAGCATTATCCATTAAAATACCTATCATCCGTGATAACTCAAAATCATACTTACCAAAATAAACAGGATGATCAACTTCCAAGGCGACATCAATGCCGTCCTCTTGCGCTTCTGACAACTTAATATAAAGCAAACTCTTAATTGGTTTATTTTGAATTAATTCCAAATTATTAAATTGACCCTTTTCAACTGCCAATGCCTGGTTTGATGCTTCCATTAATTCCGAATAGTATTGTTGTAATCCAACTAAATCTTTTTCTTCAATAAAGCTATTTAAAGTCAGTAAAATATTTTGATAATCATGTTTAAACCTTCGTATCTTTAGATAACTCTTTTCTAAGTGCTTTACATAATGTTCAAGGGTCGCTTGTTGTTCAACCTGATACTCAGTCTCCAAATTGTTTATGGCACTCTTAGCATAGAAAAACATGCTAACTCCCACAACTATTAACATAATTAAGGCTATTGCTACATATACACCAATCTCTGTTCCAAACCTTTGTTCGCTTTTTAGAAAACTTACTAAAAACAGCAACGTTCCAAATACAATCAAGGATAGTACCCATAAAATTCGTTGGAAATCTTGATGGCCTAGATTAGGAAAATGAATATTAATTTGCTTAATTCCCTGTCCAAATAGCGACATTATCATGGGAAGTGACACAGCTAAAACGGTCACGATAATCATTGCCGATTGTTCATTGGAATAATTATGGGTTAAATACATAATTCGTTCCACTAACATAATAATTAAGTTATCAATAATGTTCATTAATATGAAGCCGAATACAAATATATTTGAATAGTAAATCCAATTAGCTTTAAACGAAGCATTGGAAAGTACTTTCACTAAATTTAAAGTTTTAAGTTTGCTCGTCTTAAAAGTTAGATAGCTCACCGCAAATCCAATAAATCCAACAACGCAAACATCATCCCATAAGAATAAATTAGCACCAGATAATGTGGCAGCTACAAGTAACAATGGAATAATATTTTGTAACATGAAAATTTTTTTATCAAAACAGCCACCAAAAAGAACAATGCTAGATAACTCTACCAAGTTGATCAATAAAAAAGGAATTATATCAATACTAACCATCTAATATCGTCTCCATCATCAAAAATATACCAATTAAAGGTACACAGTCCATCAACACTGCTGTCCCCTACCAATGGTATATCAAGATTGTTCTTTGCACAAATCACGTTAAAACTCAGCTATGGCAATTACTTTTAAATTTTATGCAGCACCTGCACCAAACGATCAATACCGACAATAATCCAATATAATATCATACTATTTCTGATACCAAATTCACTAATAATATCACCCTTCATTAGTGAAATTACGCCCCCGTAAGTCATCAATAGTGTTAGTAACAATAAAGAACTTAAAACAATGCTCTTTAACCATTGATGGCTACTCATATACTTGTACAGCCATTCTCCAGCATCCAATAATAAATCGACTAACTTATAAAAATAATTATTAAGTTCCATAATCCCCCCACAAATTGGTATTATAGCCACATCCCAAATTATTCGCTAACTAAATTAATACATACCAATACGATAAACAAAATGATCACAATTAAGAAATGTCGAAACTCCATCCCACACATCTCACTTTCTTAAACACTTTTACAGTTTCTCACTCTTTTTATTTTAAAATTTACAAATGTCTCAAATGAATAAATCAATTTCCTAAACGTTACAAATTATCCACCATTTAAACGCCTAGGAATCCTCAACGTTTGTGTTAACTTGTAGAGTCTCCCATCGAAAATTGATCATTCCATAACACTCTTCTTGCAAATTATGGCATCCAAAACGGCATTGCCTGCACACTTTTTCACTATTCACAGTATCTACAGGATCTGCATACACAGTAGCTTGTGAAAAGATGCCGATTCCTAACCCAACAGCTGGTATTACTAAATATTTCATTTTCATACTCAAAACAATCCCTCCTACTTTCTCAATGCAGGTCTCATTATTGCGCATTGTTACTAGGAGAAACGGTTCACTCTTAAAACGTTAAAATCAAGTCGTTCTCGTATTTTGTTTTAGCTTAAAATCAAATTTAAGAATCCCCAACGTCACAGATTAGCTTCAACTAAATCAAAAAAAGAAGCTTAATTTTAAATTAAGCTTCTTAATACAAATATCCATTTAGTTCATTTAGCATTACAGCGTTTGTGCAATCAACCAAATATTTAAAATAATTAACACAATTGCTGAAATCCATGCACAAACTTTAACCCACGTTTTATTGGCAAAAGGTCCCATTATTTTTTTACTACTCGTGAAAATAATTAGCGGTACCATCGCAAATGGAAGAGCAACACTCAAGAACACCTGCGAAAACGTTAGCATTCCTTCAATCTTTTCTTCGTTTCCATGATAGTAGATCGCAAATGCTAAAACTGGGGTAATCGAGATTAATCGTGTTAATAGCCTTTGTGCCCACAATGGCATTCTCAAACGAATGAAACCTTCCATAATAATTTGTCCAGATAAAGTTCCCGTAATTGTTGAACTTTGACCTGATGCAAGCAAAGCAATCGCAAATAGCATACTTAGAATTGGACTTGCAATCGCACCAACAATCTTAGAATTACTAAGTGCATTGTACAAATCAACGAAACGTCCAAGTTCTGAGTTGGTTCCAAAGAACAAGGCCGCTCCTAAAATTAATAACAGACAGTTAACAACGAAAGCAACGGTTAACTGCAGGTTTGAATCTACAACGGTGTACCTTAACGCACTTCGTACACTCTTCTCATCATTTCGATCAAACTTTCTCGTTTGTGAAATCGATGATCCTAGGTATAAATTATGTGGCATAACTGTCGCACCTACAATACCTAAGCCAAGGTATAACATTGATTTATTGGTTACCAAATCTTGATGTGGCACAAATCCTGCAAATACCTGCGGCATATCTGGCTTTGATAAAACCACTTCATATAAGAATACAAACAGGATAACTGCAACCAGTGTCGCAACGATTGCTTCAATTTTTCGAAAGCCCAATCGCATCAATAACAATAGGAGTAAAACATCAAACGCGGTAATAATAATACCAACGATTAGTGGAAACCCGAATAATAACTCTAAAGCAATACCTGAACCAATAATTTCAGCAACATCTGTCGCCATAATAGCTAGTTCAGTAATTATAAATAGAATGATTCCACCAGTTTTTGAAGTTTTTTCCCGTGTTAATTGTGCTAAATCACGCCCAGTAACGATTCCTAAGCGCGCTGCCATAGCTTGTAACAGCATTGCTATCAAACTTGAAAGTAGGATAACAAAGATTAATTTGTACTTAAACTGTGCTCCACCAGAAATTGAAGTAATCCAGTTACCTGGATCCATATAACCGACTGAAACCAGAACTCCTGGTCCCAAGTACGCAAGAAACGTTTTTAACGGGCCTGCATTTTGGGGAACATCGATACTACCATTAATCTCATCTAAACTCTTATTTTGTCCATCGGTTTCAGCAACCATTCGACGTCGTATCTTATGTCCTTTTTCTTCCCTGCGTTTCTCTCTAATTCGTTCTTTTTCTCTTGCCAAACTAGTCCCTCTTTTCTATATTCTTTAATAAAAGTACATTATCGAACTACGATTACGGAAACATTTGCCCGTTTGGCGATTCTTAATCCCACTGCTCCCGGCACTCGATGACTTGCGTCAGCAGTATCAGAACCACACACTATCAAATCTGGTTTATACTTCGGAATTACTTGATCGAGGATGACATCATCAACATCACCCATGCCAACACTCATCCCTCGTACATTATCTGCTCCGGCTTTTCTAGCTACCTTTACATAATCTTCAACAGTACGGTTAACATCGTCTTCTTTTCGATCAACTTTGCCAGGAGTCATTGCATCAAAGATATTGACATCATCATCCTCTAAAACTGATACGATTCGCAACTCAATCTCATAATCCTTGGCCAAGGTCACAGCATATCTAAACGCATTAATTGATGAATTAGGATCATCAGCATCAATTGTAAGCAGTATTCTCTTAAAAGAAAGCGGTTCACTTAATCGTTCATTCTTCATTGGCACTAACCTCCTCTTAAAAATCGGTTGTTTTCTGTCACCTCAATGATATTAACACTTAATCGTCTAAACTACTAACAAATATTTAGAAAATTGTACATATTTTTAGGATTGCCTAATTTTGTTTTTTAGCTCTATATAGACGAAAGAGCAATTTAGATAAAAAAATCAATCCAATCATGCGTGAACTCTACACTCACACAACAATTAGACTGATTTATTCTTATTAACTATTTAATTACCTGTTAAGGTAAAATTCAAAACGATCACCAACATACTGAGTTCGAACGTATTCAAAAGGTTTCCCCTCTTGTGAATAAGATACTTGGTGTAAACGCAAAATTGCATCACCGCGTTTGATATTCAAGTATTCTGAAACACGTTCTGAAGCTAACATTGCAGAAACTGTTTGTTCTGCTCGACCAATCACTAATCCAGCTTTATCTTCAAGTGTTTTATAGAGAGAACGTGTTACCTCATCTTCACTGAAATTACGAACTAGTTTTTCCGGTAAAGTTGCTGTTTCGTAACAGATTGGTACTTCATCAGCATACCTAATTCGCTCCATTCGAACAACTAACTCGCCATCATCCAAATTCAACTTTTCCATTTCACTCAATGAAGGTGTTCCCGCATGATAAGTAATTGTCTTACTTGAAGGGTGCTTTCCCTGTGCCTCGGTCAAATCTGTAAAACTAGTAACGCCAGAAACCTTTTCTTGAACCTTCTGACTCGCAACATATGTTCCAGACCCAACTTTACGTTCCAGAATTCCTTCATCAACAAGGGTTGAAATAGCTTGACGCAATGTCATCCTACTTACATTGAAGTTTTCAGACAAATCACGTTCAGCAGGAATACGATCCCCTACCTTCCATTTACCAGCTTCAATGGCCTTCTTTATATCATTATGAATTTGAATATATACTGGTGAGCCCATGTTGTACTTCTCCTTAATTACTACTATCTACTTAGATTCATTAACAAACTTACGGCCATAACTGTAAGTATCTAATTTCTTTAAATTAGCATCGAAAACATTAATATCAGCATCTTTGCCAACTTCTAATGTACCTTTTTGTTCCAAGCCAAATTCACGAGCCTGGTTTACAGAACTCATTTGAACAACCTCTTCTATACCACAACCAAAGAAACGCATTGCATTACGGAAAGCATCGTCAAAGGCTAACACAGAGCCTGCCAACGTACCATCTTCAAGACGAGCCTGCTTATCCTTAACGTACACAGTCTGACCGCCTAATTCACTAGTTCCTTCGGCAACACCCTTAGCACGCATTGAGTCAGTAACCAAATCAATGCGTTCTGGTCCCTTGATTTCGTATGCTAACTTCAACATATCTGGAACAATGTGGAAACCATCCACAATTAATTCAGCGTAAATGTTATCTTCAAGCATTGCATGTCCCGTAACACCTGGTTCGCGGTGCTTAAATTCACGCTGTGCATTATATAAATGAGTTGTATGTGTAACCTTACTGTTCAATAATTGAGCACGAGTAGCATCACTGTGTCCCACAGATGGAACAATATTATGGGCCAAACAGTAAGCTTCAAACTCGTCTGCGCCTTCATGTTCTGGAGCAATCGTAATTAATCGAACTCGGTTCCCTGATAACTCATTCCAACGCGCTAATAGATCCACATTAGGATCCTTAATGTATTCTTCAGGTTGAGCCCCTTTGTATTTAGTTGAAATAAAAGGTCCCTCCAAATGAACACCTTGGATCACTGGGTTACGTTCAGCGGCAGCAGCAACACCACGCATTGCTTTTTCGATATTCTCATTTGATTGTGTCATTGTTGTACAGAAAATACTTGTAACACCTTCATTTAAAACAACGTCGTTTACCATTTCATTGATTTGGTCGGCATCACCATCCATTGCATCAAATCCGTATCCACCGTGTGTATGTACATCAATAAATCCGGGTACAATGATTTGTTCTCCAACAAAATGAATGTCGTCTTCTGGTTGAGCTTTGTATTCACTCATTGGTCCAACTGCTTCAATTGTTTTACCAAATCGAATATAACCATCTTCGATTTTTTCCAAACCAGTGTAAATCGTTGCATGTCGTAAAACTGTGCTCATGAATATTTCCTCCTAAAATTTAAAATCTATCTTTATTGTATATCGGTATAGACCAAAAATCAAGAAATCTATTCCCTTAACTCTTTTGCAATTGTTGCATCAATTCCCTTTACAACTGCAGTTGAAAGTCCGGCTTCTTCCATCGCCAATAAACCTGCAACTGTCGTTCCACCAGGGGACGAAACCTTATCAATCAAACCATAGGGAATATCCTCAGATTCTTGAACCATCTTGGCACTACCTGCAACCACCTGTGCAGCAATTTTTGTCGCAGTTTCCTTTGTGAAGCCATATTTAACCCCTGCACGAGACAATGCATCAATAAATAGGTATACATAAGCTGGAGAACTTCCTGCAAGAGCTGAAAATGCCGGAAAATCATCCTCGCTAATTTCAATTGAACTACCAATTTTTTCAAAGATTTCCACCCCAGCTGCATATGGTGCTGTGTCTAAGTTTTGATCTGAAACAACTGCAGTCATTCCCGCTCCAATTTCAACGTTAACATTTGGCATAGTCCTTAAAACCGGTTGATCTTGCCCAAGTACCATTTTCATATCATTGACGCTTAATCCTGAGACAAGCGACACTAACAATTTTGTTTGGTCCATCTTGTCCTTAATCTCATCTAAAACTATTAGTGCAATGTTAGGCTTAACGGCAAGTACAACAATGTCCGATTGATCAACAAGATCTAAATTATTATCAACTGGAACTAAGTCGAGTTCTTTTGCAAAGGACTCGTAGTTTGATTTATGGGCACTATGAACTAAAATGTCTGATCCATTGTAGCCATTTTCCACCATCCCCTTGATAATTGCTTGTGCCATATTTCCAACGCCAACAAAACCAATTTTCATTCAATCCACCTCATTATTCTTTAAACTTGTGTATATTATTTTAGTCTAATTCTTACAAATTCCAAAGTATTTTAATACGGTTTAACCCAAATAAAAAATATAAAGATAATCAATTATAAACTATTGTTTATGGAGTATACTAACGGTATACAGAATGACGTACTTTGGAGGGCTTTAATATGACTAATTCAAAACCTGGCAACAAAACACGAACCATTATTGTATTAGGAATGTTTTCTTTTCTAACAAGCCTTGCTGGCTCCAGTGTTAACTTGGGACTTCCTCAAATTTCGTCCCAACTTGGCATTTCAAGTGGCCTCTCAACTTGGATCGTGCAATCAGGACTAATTGGAACCACAATTTTGCTTGTACTATTTGGCCATTTAGGGGATTTACTTTCGAAAGAATATATTTTTATTAACGGTGGGTTACTTTTTATTATTGGTTCCGCCATTAACGGGGTTGCACTATCTTTCTGGGTATTAATCGTTGGAAGAATCGTGCAATCAATTGGTAGTGCAATGATTATGGCAAATTCAATGGGAATTGTCTCTGAAACATTTGATGATCATTCGCGTGCTGAAGCATTATCCCTAATTTCCGTATTTGTTTCAGTCGGTTCTATCTCAGGTCCTGCAATTGGCGGATTAATTCTATCAATTGCATCATGGCGTTGGATTTTTCTAATCAATGTTCCAGTTGGTTTAATTATTTTATTATTCGGTTGTCGAGCACTTCCGATCCCCAAAGAAACATGGAATGAAGTACGCTCTAAACTACGCGGTGCAAACTGGAAGGGTCAAAATTTATTTACATTAGGTATCATTATTTTCTTCTTAAGCAGTCCATTTTTTACGAGTACTAATCGCAACTTCGCACTTGGTACAGCATTTTTAGTTGTGGGCATTATTATCACTGTTTATTCTTTCATACAAGATGACCATGCCAAGAATCCATGGATTTCACCATCCGTCCTTCGTAATTCTGCTTTTATGGTATCGGTAAGTGCACTATTTTTAGTAATGGCTGTCAATGCCGTTTCAAATATCCTACTACCATTTTATCTTCAGAGCTTTGGACGCATGACTGCTTTTGAAAGTGGCATGCTTATGATGCTACAATCTGTTATTATGCTAATGGCTTCTCCAATTTCCGGATACTTTGCAGATCGTGTTAATCGAAATGTTTTAACTATGGCAGGTTTAATTGTCCTAGTTATTTCGCAAATCGGCTACATGATGTACCCTGTCACGATGAACCTTACATTGATTATTATCCCAATCGTTATAAACGGAATTGGGATGGCACTATTCCTATCACCAAATAATGCGATTACCATGGGAACCGTTGATGCTAGTCTATCTGGAATTGCTGGCTCGTTTAATTCTTTCGCAAGAACGCTTGGAATGACAATCGGAATCAGTATGGGATCTGCTATGTTATTTGCCCAGTTACCTGGCGTAACACGCGTATCTCCATCACTCGGCGCCCATTTTGTCCACGCATTTTCCAACGTATTTCTTGCAGCAACCTTTGTATCCCTAATTGCTTTCATTATTGTTTGGCTTCGCTTTAATGCTGGACGTAAAGAATCAAGAGTTAAGGGCACAACAAACTAAATAATAACTATATATTTGAAGAGTTAACCTCTGGGTCCTTGGAACAAAAATAAGCACCAATCAAAATCTTTTTCGATTTTTGATTGGTGCTTATTTTTTATTTTTTTTAGATAAAATAAATTTCTGAATTTAACACAATAAAAACGTCAAAGCGCCATTCTCTGTTGCCAGTTCCTACGCGGCGCTCTTCGCCCGTAGGAATGGACAGCGTATGAGTATCTGGTTTTGTGCAACAAAACCTACCTTACTTCACGAGCTAGCGCCAGTTCCTATGCGGCGCTCTTCGCCCATAGGAATGGACAGCGTATGAGTGCAACAAAACTTACCTTACTTTACGAGCTAGTGCCAGTTCCTACGCGGCGCTCTTCGCCCATAGGAATGGACAGCGTTATGAGTATCTTGGTTTGGTGCAACAAAACCAACCATACTAGACGAGCTAGCGCCAGTTCCTATGCGGCGCTCTTCGCCCGTAGGAATGGACAGCGTACGAGTATCTGGTTTGGTGCAACAAAACCTACCTTGCTTCACGAGCTAGTAATTCTCATAAGCTATTCGGGTTGTTTCACTTTCTATCTGAAATGAGTTACTCAACCCAGCTTCTTCCGGTTAGCCAAGAACAGCGCCTTGACCTAACCCGTCAAAGCGCTGTTCTCTGCTAATCCTCATAAGCTCCCCGGGTTGTTTCACTCTCTGTCTGAAATGAGCTACTCAAGACAACCTCCTCCGTTTAGCCCAGCCCATCATCATGACCTAACCCGTCATAATGCTGGACTCTGCTAATACTCGGTGGTTAACCGCCTTGTTTCGCTCTCTGTTTTTAACGCACCGATGCCGCAAACAATGAGCGCGTTGCCTTCCAAATCCTCTGGGCTGTGTCACCATTATTCATCGTATAAAGGTGAATTCCATCGACACCCTGTGCAACTAAATCTACAATTTGATCAATTGCATAAGCAATTCCTGCGTCCCTTGTTGCTTCCACGTTACCATCATAATGTTCCATCATTGCCAAATGTTTTTGAGACACCGGAATTCCAGCCATTTTGGCCATATTTAAAACCTGCTTTTTATTCAAACATGGCATAATACCAGCTTCAATTGGTACATTAATTCCAGCTAAATCTGTTTTCTCACGAAATTCGTAAAAACACTGATTATCAAAGAACGCTTGTGTAATTAAGTGATCTACTCCAGCATCAACTTTAACCTTCAAATTACGAATATCATTAACAGAATTGGCAGCCTCTTGATGGGTTTCCGGATAACAAGCACCAGCGATTTCAAATCCACCACGTTGATTAATATAAGCAACTAAATCTGAAGCGTATTTAAAATCACCTACTGGTTTTAATCCTTCAATCTGATCCCCTCTCAAAGCTAAAATGTTCGTAATTCCTTGGCCTTCTAGTTCGTCAAGCAATTCATCAACGTCAGCCTTAGTTCGATAAAGTCCCGGAACATGCGCTACAGCCGGTACATCAAAGTGGTTTTGAATTTCACTAGCAACTCCAACTGTTCCACCACGGTTTGTTGATCCACCTGCTCCCAACGTAACTGAAATAAAATCAGGCTCAATTCCTTTTAATTCCGATAATGCTTGATGCAACTTCAATGAACCTTTTTCTGTTTTAGGTGGGAAAACTTCAATTGAAAATACTGTTTTATGTTTAAATACTTCCACTAGTTTCATGAAGACTGCTCCTTACCCTTTTAGTAGCTTCAACCAAATTCTTAAGACTATCAAACGTTTCTTTTTCACCACGAGTTTTTAACCCACAATCTGGGTTTACCCATAAACTTTTAATCGGTAATTTTGTTAAAAAGCCTTCAATTATTTTTTGAATTTCTTCCACAGAGGGCACACGAGGAGAATGAATATCATAAACACCAGGCCCTACTTCAGTTTCAAAATGCGCTTGAACCAATTGATCTATCAACACTAAATCAGCCCGAGATGCTTCAAATGAGATCACATCCGCATCCATATCGTCAATTGCCTGAATAATATCGCCAAATTCGCTGTAACACATATGAGTATGAATCTGAGTGGTTGGTTGAACAGAACTGTGAACTAATCTAAACGCTGGAATAGCCCAATCTAAGTATTCTTTGAACCAATCCGTTTTACGCAATGGTAGTTTTTCACGTAAAGCCGCCTCATCAATTTGAATAATTTTAATACCATGTTCCTCTAGATCCAAAACCTCATCCTGGATAGCAAGTGCAATCTGCGTAACTGATTCTTTAGGTTGAATGTCTTCACGAGGAAATGACCAATTAAAAATTGTCACAGGTCCCGTCAACATTCCCTTCATAACCTTATCTGTTAAGCTTTGTGCATAAACAGAAGCGTCGACAGTAATCGGTGCATTGCGACTTACATCACCCCAGATGATTGGTGGTTTAACTCCTCGCGTTCCGTATGATTGTACCCAACCGTTTTTAGTGAATACAAATCCATCAAGTTTTTCGCCAAAGTACTCAACCATGTCGTTTCGTTCGTATTCACCGTGCACTAACACGTCCAGCCCAATATCTTCTTGGAATTCCACAATTCTTTTAATTTTGTCCTTATTAAACTGATCGTATTCTTCACGTGAAATTTCGTTTCGTCGGAACTTTGCCCGGTTTTGTCGAACATCCCTAGTTTGTGGAAACGATCCGATTGTCGTTGTTGGCAACACCGGTAAGTTGAACTCTGCTTTTTGGATCTTCTCTCTTTCGTTTCGTCCAGGTTCCCTCACATAATCACTTGCAGTTAAACTTGCCACTCTCGTTCTCACTTTCTCGCTTTCTGGATGTCTAATGTTCTTAAATAAAGCAGTATTTTTATTTAATACTTCTTGCCCATTTCCTTCGAGAATTAAGTTCAGGTCATGTAATTCATCTAACTTTTCTACGGCAAATGCTAAATGTTGCTGCACATCTGGTGGCAATTGTGTTTCTGAAGCAGCTGTAAATGGTACATGTAATAAAGAGCTTGAACTACTCAAAATAACATTCTTAACACCTAAAGATTTTAACGTTTTAACTGACGATTGATAACTATTGCGCCAAATGTTTCTTCCGTTAATAATTCCAGCAAATAATACTTTTTGATCATCAAATCCGTTTTCTTGAATAAGTTCAACGTTGTGTGAAGTGGCTACTAAATCCAAGCCAATACCATCAAAGTCTAATTTTTGAGTATCTTCATAAACGTCTCGAATGTCACCAAAGTAAGTTTGCAATAGCACCTTAAGTTGTCCTTTTTGTGATAGTAAACTCGTGTACAATTGATTGAACAACTGTCTATCTTCCACATTTACATCAAAACAAAGTGCTGGTTCGTCAATTTGAATCCACCCCACTTCCAACTCTGAGACTTTGTTCAAAATTTCAGCATACGCGTTCACAACGTCTTCTAAAAAATCGGGAGCCTTTTTGCTTCCTGAAAATCTACTTAATTTCAGAAGGGTGTATGGCCCTATAATCACTGCTTTAGGGTTATTAACACCCGCTACTTTTGCTTCTTTTATTTCATCAAACAACTTAGTTCCAACCAATTTAACATCAGTGTGATCGTCCCAATCAGGAACTAAATAGTGATAATTTGTATTGAACCACTTCTTCATTGGTAATGCTTTAACTGAACGTTTTTCATCCTGAAAACCACGTCCCAACGCAAAATACTCGTCGAGCGTTGATAACTCTAATTGACGAAAACGCTTCGGCACAATGTTCAAGGCAAAAAAAGTATCAAGGAATCCGTCAAAAAAAGAAAAATCGCCAACTGGAATCAGATCAATTTCAGCCTGTTGTTGCAACTTCCAATGTTTCAAACGTATATCGCGTGCTGTTTGTAATAATTCAGACTGTGTAATTTCATGTTTCCAATATTTTTCAGTTGCAAATTTTAATTCTCGCTTTTCACCAATTCGTGGAAATCCAATAATAGTTGTTGTCATAAAACTCTCCTCCAGTAATTTATTTGTGCAAATAAAAAAGGTGGCCGCAACCCCTCACCATTACGGCAAGGGCACTTATGCGGTACCACCTTGTACTCGAAGCTAATCATCACACGCTTCCTCAATCAGTCTATATAAACTGTTGCAGTGTAACGTCTGCTTACGGTAACCTAGCTTGCACCGGTTACACGCTCCGAGCTCATCTTCACCATTCTCCGTAATGCTTCCTTTCACCAACTAGAAGTTCTCTGCGTTTACCTTGAATAGTTACTCTTCTCATCAACACGATTAAATTAGATATTAATGAGAGTATAGCTCATATTTATTTAATGTCAAGGGAATTTTCAAATGTAATTAACATTGTATTTTATTTAACACCTAAAAAAATCATCATAAAAAACAGGTTAAATATTAACAACTGCCATAGCAGCCTAAACATGTTACTACCAGTGATTCCGATTCTTTTACGCTTCAATCGATCACCAATTAAAATCATTGCAACGAGCGCCGTGATCCAAAGAGCAATTTTTAAAGGAACAAGATACGAAACAATCGCAACAACGATTAACGCTTTCTCCCAGAAATTAAATTCATTGATGTTAAATGACCAAAAGGACGTTGTTAAATCATTACTAGGGTTGCCTCGCCTTGTGATAAGAATAAAAAAGAGCGTTGCAATCGGAATGGTTAAGGCAAATAAAATCAATTCAAAATTGAAATGGGATGCATTAATTAATAGCAACAATCCAATATTTAAAGCCCATAGCGCACTATAAACCACAATTCGTAAAGCATTCATGTCGTCACCCGTATTCGTTTTATAAATTACATCTTACTTAATAACCTTAAACCTTCTTAGGTTCATTTTAAACCATCCCTTAAAACGAAGATAACGTAAAAACTGAGTTCGCTCTCTTTCTAAATGCTGGTATCGTTTTGGGTTCTTCTTATAGAATTCTTGATGAAAATTTTCTGCTGGCCAAAATTTAGCAGTTGGTTCAATCCGTGTTACGATCGGCTTGGTATACATCCCAGCATTTTCCAACTCCTGTTTTGATTTCTCTGCGATCTCACGCTGTTCTTGGTCCTTAACAAAAATAACTGGTCGATAACTATCTCCTCGATCCGCAAACTGCCCACTTTCGTCGGTCGGATCTGTAAGTTGCCAATATAAAGTCACTAAATCCTGATATGACACAACGCGTTTATCAAAAATAATCTCAACCGCTTCTACATGACCTGTATATTGACCTGTTACCTGTTCATAGGACGGATTGTCTACATGCCCACCGGTATATCCTGAGAAAACTGCAACAATCCCTGCTCTTTTTTCAAAGGGCTCCACCATACACCAAAAACAGCCTCCTGCAAAAATTGCCCGTTCTTGATAAGGTTCGTCTTTAGCATAATGTCGACTTAAATCAAAAACCGATGTTTCCGATTGCTTTCCCGTAATCTGATTATAAAAATCGGTTACATCAGGTGTTAAGTTATTCCGCACAGCCAAAGGTCGTAGGATAGCCTCTAGTTTATCAATCTCAACATTAAAATTCATCCCACTACTAATACCATTTTGGACAGTTTTTAACTGTTCGCGCTCCCATTCTCGTGTGTGCGGATTTAAAATAAGATTGTAAATATTGCTTTCAATATTTTCCCGTTTCAAATTCATCATATCATCCCACTCTTTAGTATGCTGACTGGATTGTACGTTGGAATTAGTTTTACTTCAATTAATAAGATTGACTCGGTGGTTAACCGCCTTTTTCCTCTCTCTTTTTCTGAAATGAGTTGCAAAAGACAACCCCCTCCGTTTAGCTTGCTTCAACTTCATGACCTAACCCGTCATAATGTTGAACCCTGCTAATACTCGGTGGTTAACCGCCTTTTTCCTCTCTCTCTTTCTGAAATGAGTTACAAAAGACAACCTCCTCCGTTTAGCTTGCTTCAACTTCATGACCTAACCCGTCATAATGTTGAACCCTGCTAATACTCGGTGGTTAACCGCCTTTTTCCTCTCTCTCTTTTATTAATAAGGGTGGGGTCTTCCTAAAATAACATGCGCTACGTGTGCCAACGTATCATCCACTATTCTAAGAATATGCGGGTCATCTAGCTCATAATAAACATGTTTTCCTTTTTTTATACTATCTACTAACTGATGCTTCTTTAACAACGCTAACTGGTGTGATACAGCCGATTGATCAACACCCAGTTCACTAACAATTGTTGATACATCTGCCTGGTTATTTTCCAAAAAATATAAAATTTTAATTCTCAACGGATTCCCTAACAGTTTGTAAATCCGAACAGTTTCTTCCATTTCTTGTTCACTAATCTTCTTTTGCATTACTACCAGTCCTTAAAATAGATGAATGATGTGCATAATAAATCCGCTATCAAATAGCACGTATATACCTACTCCAATATAGCAAATTTTCATTAAAACTTCGCCGTAATGGTCCATGAACCCAGCAACGTACTTATTACTTCCAAGCCATTTAATTAGTAAAACGGCCAATATCGTCAAAGCCCCAATATAAACTAATGTTAAAACGAAGTTAGTAAATGTTTCCCCAATCAGTACCGGTAGAAAAATCGAAAGATTACATCCAGCACATACTGCCAAATATGTTATAAATACATTCCAAATTTGCGATTCCGAATCATGGATTTTTGTATCGTCATCATCATCTCGTAACCCCATGTAAATTGGAATAAAACCTAATACACCCAAAATCCACTCAGGCGCAAACAATTCCAGCGTTTTCCCAATTCCAAAGCTCAAACTCATCAATAAAACTACACCAGCCAAATACCCGATCATGACGCGTGATAACTTAAATTCTTTTAGCAAGAATAATAAGATAATAAAGAAATCAAGGTTAACCCCTATAAATGTTGCTGTAAGTAAACCAAAATTCATGCTAAGTCTTCTTTCTTATATGATATATGATACACTTATCATATATTCAATTAACTACTAAGTCAATATTCTTGTTACAATAAACAAAAAGGAGTTTTTATGTCATTCACAATTAAATCAATTTCACCAGACCAATACAGTACAACAGTTCAGATTGAAAAAAAGGCCTTTGCAAAAGCAGATCATTCCGATGGTACTGAACATCTTTTAATCACAAAGTTGCGTAATGAAAAACTTTATATACCTGACTTCGATATCATCGCTGTTTCAGATAAGACGCAAGTTATAGGTCATGCCATGCTTTCTACAGCTAAAATCAAGAATTCTTCTGCCACGATTTCTCAAAAAATAGGAGTTCTAGCTCCACTTGCTGTTTTACCTAACTTCCAAAAACAAGGTGTCGGTACACTTTTACTACACGAATTAGAACAGCGCGCCACCAAATTTGGACTTTTAGCAATTAGCATTCTAGGCGATCCTGCTTATTACGGTCGATTTGGGTATGCTCCAGCCAGTACTTTTGATATAAACGCACCGTTTGATGTTGATAATAAATTTTTCATGATGAAAGAGCTCCAGCCACACAATTTAGATAATATTTCTGGAACACTTGAATACCAAGCTTCTTTTGGTATTTAATTTTTAACAAAAAGCGCTAACGTTTATCGTTGTAATTAAAGCTATATTATAAATCACCCATAAAACGCCATAATAGGAAAAGCATACTTAAACATCAAATATGGGACGAATGTTTGGTGGTAATCCCCGTTATTGTAATATTCAGAGCTCAATTTACGCACTCGCCAAAATTTGATCGACGATATTTTGGTAAACTGAGTAGACGGCAATTTCTAACCGTAAACCACTATTAAAGAATAATTAATTAGCATATTTGAGATATAAATCATCTTTTTAAAGTCACTATCTAGAATTCAAAAATAGAGTATGAATTAGACTATTTATTTAGTCGTTTCATACTCTATTTCGTATTTATTAATTTTTAGGTAAAAGCTATCTCTTAATTAACTTTATTCCACAATTACTTTTTAATCTTATGTTTCCAATTGATAATGCGTCTTTGTTTAAACATAATGTCATACTTTCGATATGTGAATAGCGGGTCAGTTTCTTCTGCTACCGTACTGTACTCTAAGCCGTACCAAATAGCTGGTGAAGTTGTTATATTTTGCAATAATACCCTACCTCCAATTAGAAGTTGATCCCATCTTTTAACTTCTGGATTAGACCCCAGATCAACTAATTGTTGGCTTATAATAACGTACTTAAAATCACCAACTGTTCGGTTCAGATTCGTGCCATAGCAAGTCTTTTGTGTCTCTATAACATTCTCACTAATCAAATCTTGAATAATTTGTCGTAAATAGCTATTCACATTTTGATTTTTCTTAAATCCAAGGTACAACTGCACACTAACAACATTTTCGGTTCCCATTAAATCAACTGTGTAGTAACTATCAAATGGTTCATTAGTCTCATTAATCGTTACAAACCAATATACTTTTGCACGTTTGGGCTGTTGATCAAGAATCGAAGAGACTACATTACGTTTTACACGATACTTATCATTTGGAAGTACTTTTGCCAAATATACAAGATTAGTTGCATATATTGGAAAATGTTGATTATGACTCAAACTTTGCAACTGTTCAACGTAGTCTGTCAATGATACATACTCACTGTCACGAACATACGATTCACGCCTCTTGTTTCCGAAATACCAGACATACATTACTGACAAAATGAGTAACGTTAATAATAATGTTAAATAACCCCCATGAATAAACTTTGTCAAACTAGCAATCAAGAATACAGATTCAAGAGTTCCAAAGCCGAGTAACACGGCCAAGCCAGCACCAAAGGAAAATTTCTGGCGCATAAATTCGTACAATAACATGGTTGTCATTAGCATTGTGATCGTAATCGCCAAACCGTATGCAGCTTCCATATGCTGAGATGTTTGGAAGAACCAAACAATACCCATGGTTAGTACGAACAAAATCCAGTTAACTCCGCCAATATAAATTTGGCCTCGAATTTTGCTCGGATGTGTAATTTTCAAACGAGGTAAGAACTTGAGGATGATTGCCTCATTTACTAAGGTAAAGGATCCAGTGATTAGTGCTTGAGAGGCAATGACCGCTGCTAATGTCGCAATAATGATTGCGAATAGTTGAAAATTTTGTGGAACCATTTCATAGAAGGGATTAATATCACTCATATGTGTAAATGCTGGATTATTATAATTGTTTAACATCCAAACCCCTTGTCCAAAATAATTCAACATCAACATTGCAAAAACAAATGGCCATGTCCAATAAATATTGGCCTTTCCAACGTGACCCATATCAGAATACAATGCTTCTGCACCAGTGGTAGCAAGGAAAATACTTCCTAAAATAAATATTCCGGCTTTATTGACCGGGCTAAATAAAATCTCAATCGCATATAGTGGAGAAATTGCACGTAAAATATCCCAGTGAGGGCCAATATTTATAACACCAGCTACGCCAAGAAAGACAAACCATAAAAGCATAATGGGACCAAATGAACGGCCAATCGCTGCCGTTCCGAACCTTTGTGTCAAAAATAGAACAAATAAAATTATAGACACACTAATTAACACCATCATTTGTGAGTTTGAAATGTTAATCATACCAATTGTTCTACCCTTTAAGCCTTCAATAGCCGAAGTAACGGTAACGGCCGGAGTTAGCGTTCCATCAGCCAAAAGAGCCGCCCCACCAATTAAAGCCGGTACAACTAACCACTTACCACGCTTTCTAACCAGTGCGTATAATGCAAAAATACCACCCTCGTGGTTATTGTCTGCTTTCATTGCAATAATTACATACTTAATCGTAGTAATTAACATTAACGTCCAGAAAATCAAAGAAATTGATCCAATGATGTATTCCGGCTTGGCATTGCCAAATTTACCCGCATCAGAAACAATCGCATTCATAACATACAATGGAGATGTGCCAATATCACCATACACAATTCCCAATGTAATCAGCATTCCGAAAAAACTTTTTTTATGAATACTTTTAGATAAACTCATAGTCTTTTCCTCTTAAATATTGATTTAAAAACAACCTTAACCTGACTAATAATATACGTTATTCAAAAAAATTCAAATTTATTTTTGATGACTATAGTCACATTAAATCACACTTTATAAAGTGCCATCTTAGCCATAATTGCTTTTCTAAATCACCTATATTACACGAAAAACCTCATTTAACCGTTAAGTAAAACAAATTTTAAATTGTTATTGGATAAAAAGCAATATTATTGTACGAAGTGACTACTGATTTTTTTGTTAATATGTCATTGATACTCATGCGAAAAGTGGGCCACTGAAAGATAAATCATTACCTAGTATTTATAACTTATCATTCAGTTAATTGTGTTATGTTGTTTGGTTTACTTCTGCCGCTTTTTATTGGGCTTTTCGCTGCAATAATTATACTCAGCGACTGTACAGAGATTTCAAGTGTTTCGATCGAGGAAATACGCCGGAAACTTATTAACGGGATTTAGTAATTTGAATTGATAACTATCACAAAAAACGCTTAAACAATGGCTAAGTCATCGTTTAAGCGTTCTTTTTATAGGAAATAGTAATAAGCCGAAAGGCATTGCTAGTTAACCTTATCAAATACCGTTCTGTTCTTTACAACCCCTTGACCAGCTTTAGCAATCTGATAGGTAAAATTAAAGGATACAAACTTACTCTTAATAGATAAAATGTCATTATATTGCCACTGTGAAACTTGATTTCCAACCTTTTTGGCTAGGGTCAGCTTATTTCCTTGGGCCTTATAATTCCATGTTCCATCCTTTTCTTGACTACTATATTCAGTATTAAATGCTGACTGACTCTTTGCAGCACTTAATGCCGTGTTTTTGTTTGGATTTACTACTACTTTATTTCCTTCGCGTTCAAAAGTTACATATAAGGCCTTATCGCCTGAAACACTCTGATAACGATACGTGTTCCCCTGAACGTCTTTTGCAACCGCATTACTCATATGAAAATACATACCACCAATAACTAATAACAATGCCACGATAATCCCAAGTACAATCCAAATCTTTTTCTTCATCTTCTAATTCTCCTTCAAACTATTTGTCACTATCATCTGAATTACTATTGGTAGCTGCTTGATCGTTTGAAGATGATTGATCAGCATCATGATGATCCTGTTCTTCAGTATCCTTAGATTTCTCTGAACTTGAATCCGTATCGTCTTTTTGTTCGTCACTAGATTTATCCGACTCCGTATTTGAATCTGAATCATTATCATCATTAGAATCGGTATCCTTTGAAGACTTGTCACTGCTATCCGAGCTGTCTGAAGAATCACTATCACTACTTGAAGAATCTTCATCTTTGGTAGTAGTGGAGGTAATATTAAATTGGAACTTGTCCCCATCAGCAGACAAACTTAAAACTGCACTGTCTGCATCAGATAAATCAGAAGTCTTTCCGTCAGAATCAAGCTTTTCAGCAATTTCTTTAGCTACAGCATCAGCGTTATCACTCGTTAACTTCTTACTGTCTGTTTTAACGGACTGATCGCTACTGTAAACTTTTTCAGTCTTAGTATCATCACTAGTAGAGTCACTTGAATCACTCGAATCGCTGTCCTCAAATGAAATGCTTCCAGAATTCAGATGGTTATTAATATCATTTTCAACTTCATCTTTAAAATCGGACATGGACATTTCTTCAGTATCATCCGACTTCTTGTCTTTGTCTTTGTGGCTCTTAGACTCATTATCCTTGGTAGTTGAACTTTCAATTGAACTATTGGATGAACTATCAGTAGCTTCACCCGAAGTTGTTACGTTTTCTTTCCCAGCATTTTCAGCCGGCTTAAATGTATTTTTACTGTTATCTATATTAACAACGGGCGAATTATTAATGTTAACTGTTTCAGAATTATCAACGAATAAGTTAATTTCAACTTTCGTCATCGCAACATAAGTACCATCCCCATAATAGCTATAGTCAGTTGGCACAGTTCCGTTACGATTCAAAAGCAAAACATCCCCAGCATATATTAAATCAATATTTTTTATGTTGTTATCGTACGCGAGTTTTTGAACTGAAATACCAGTTGCCGCAGAAATACCAGATAATGTGTCACCCCACTGGATCACATACCGATTCTCGTTTGAGCTATTAACATCAATATGTTGTGCAGCAATATTGTTACTGATTTGTTGTGGCGTATTAGCAACCCAATTAGTTATGTCCGCACGCTCTGCATTAGATTGACTACCATAAAAACTATCAGCCAATGCGTTTGTAGTATTCAAAGCTAGCGGTGTTAACAAAATCCCACTCATTAAAGCAAAACCTAAAATTCGGTTTCTATTCATGTCTACTCTCCTGTATTAAAATTAATTAATTCCCCATAATCATTTTAGTATACTTGGTGACGATTAACAATCAGAATTAGAAAGAATTTTTTAATTTTTACTGTACAAATTAAAATCACTATCTCACTTATACATTAAAGAATTGGTTTTGTTGCTTTTTTAATTAGGAGCTGTAGCTGCATAGCTTCATTCTCACTTAGTCCTTGAGTTGCAAACTCACTGGCACCACTAGCAATTCCTTTCAAAAATTGATAATTACTCCGTCCCTTTTCTGTCACAAATATTTTAGATTTACGTCGATCTTGAGCATTTTTTTCACGTCGCAACCAACCATGTTCAATTAAAAATTTAATTGCCTTGGTTACAATGCTTTGTTCCCGATAAATACCTTTAATAAGGTCTTTTTGTGAAACACCTGGATTTTCAAATACCAGTAAAACATAATAATAGTTGCTATCATTCAATTCAGGTACATCCTTTAATTGAATATTTATCCACTCTCGAACTGCACGATTGTATATTGAAATCCATTTTTCTATCTTACTAAGATCCATTTTATTAACCTTCTGTTGTATAAAATTTAAACAAATACAAACTACAGACTAATAATAACAAAAATGTTGCACCAAATATAATCGACATTGCAACATGAAATCCAACCATTAAACTAGCTGGAAGGGATGCTATAACAATCAAAATTGTATTCGAGGCTGACCCACTAATTTGACGCAAAGTATTATTCCAAGCAGTTCCATATCCAATTTGAGATGTTGCCAACCCTTTTAAGGATTCAGTCGTAGTAACCGACATAATCATTGAAATTCCAAGCATTCTCACAATATAAATTGTAATAATCCACATAACACTTGTTTGTTCATTCATCGTTTGAAATGGGATTGACGATAGTATTAATAAAATCAAGCCACTTAAAATAGGTAACTTAGGCCCGTGACCATCATAATATCGGCCGACAAGTGGCGCCATTATGGCATTCGCAACTGCGCCAGGAAGCATCGCTAATCCAGCAAGCAAACTAGACTGATGGATCACATTTTCAATAAAAATTGGAATTAAAGCTTCGGTTCCCATTAATATGGCAAAAACAAGCATCGTTGCAATAATCATCAAAAGAAAACTTGGGCGCTTGAATAGCCTTATATTTAAAAGTGGTTTATCCAACACTGTTTGACGCCGTAAAAAGTATGCAGTAATAGCTAATCCTATAACTAACATTGCAAGTGCAACATTAAAATTCTGTTCAAAAACTGTAATACTGCTGAATACTAGTCCCATTCCGACAATCGAACTAATTACAGATTTAAAATCAATCTTAACATCCTGTTTCTCCGAATAATTTGGTAACCATAAAAATCCAGCAAGTAATGAACAAATCATAATAACTAATACCAAATAGAATAAATATTTCCAAGACAAATAGTTAATTACAAGTCCTGATAAACTTGGGCCAATTGCGGGCCCAGCTGAAATAACCAATGAAACGAATCCCATAACTGTCCCACGCTTTTGTGGTGGGTAAATGGCGAGCATACTTACCATTACAAAAGTAATTAGTACGCCCCCTGCCATCGCCTGTAATAATCTTCCAAGCAAAATTATATAGAATGAATTAGTTAGGGGTCCGATGATTGTTCCAACGATAAATAAACTAACAATCCCTAAAAAAAGTTGTCTACTCGAAAATTTTTCAGCTAAATTTGCTGAAAGAGGTGTAGTCAATCCAATCATCAGGACATATCCAGCAGTTAACCACTGTGCTAAATTCAACGATATATGCAACGTTCGAGCCATAACTGGTAAAGCGGTAATCATTACGGTTTGATTTAATAACGCCGTAAATGCTGTTAATAATAAAATTGTTGCAATAACTGTTCTTTTTTTCTTTGTCATTCTTTTCCTCCGTTGCATGCAAATGCATGTTAATCTATAATACATTCATTTGCATTTAATTTCAACAATTCATTCATCTAATGTGGGAAAAATACTTACAATTCGTCCCAAGTATTCGTCTTTAATGCTGTTAAATACTTCAAAAAGTGAATTAAATCCTTGGAAATGATCAAGATTAGCCTTAGTCAAAGTACCAATAAATAACGAAAAATCATTTTTACCCATTTATTTAGCATTAGCAGTAGAATTCTTTGCTTTTATAAAACGTCTAGTTCCATCATTTTTTATGTCATTTAAAAACTTCTCAGGAAAATAATCTTCAATTTCTCTATCTACATTAGTGTTACCCGAGAAATTAGTGGTGACACCTATATATAAGGGCCTTTTAAATTTCTAACAAATTTTACAAACCGGAACAAAAAATGATTATAAATCGTTAAAGCCCCTCAAGATTGGCTTGTGTCCAATCTTGAGGGGCTTTAATAAATTCAATTTAAAATGCTAAAACAGAGTTGCAACCTATCTTATCTTAATCGATATAAACTAACTCATTCGTCTTTGTCTGCCTTAAGATCATAAATTGGTGCCTCGCGGAGACTAATTTGATATAAAACCGTGTAATATTCGATAACCTCTTTTTTCAAAATTTAAAGGAAACGCAACTCTTTTTACTACGGTGTCTTCCAATACTTCGCATTCACTATAAAAACCATTAGTTTTGACACATTTAACTCTCGTCTAAAAATGCCAATACCGTTTTCTTATTCTGTTTAATAAATTGTGAGTTTTCCTCAACGTTTCTGCTAGAAAATGATAGCCCACCAATTCCATGAGCAAACTGAAAAAAATCTATTTTTTTCTGTACCTCTGGATTTATTAAATCAATGTCTATTACCTTGTTATACCCATGACTAAACGCGACCCAATTCTTAAGTGATAGAGTTTTCAGCTCTTTTCGAATTTTGACAAAGTCAAAAAAATTATCGGTATATTTCGCAGAACCAAAATCAATCAGGTGTAATCCGTTTATATTTTTTATCACATTGCCAATGCGAAAATCCATGTGTGTGATTGCCAACGAATCGTTCTTATACTTAGTAAAACTTGCATCAAATTTTTGAATAAGTCGGTCATTAATTGCTTGTGTAAAAAACTGTTGTGAATTTTCAAACCATCTATAAAATATCGAATCAACACTTTGTTCAACAATCTTATTTTTCGGCATTGAGATAGTATGAAATTTACCTAGCATATAACCTAATTCGTATGATGTCTTTTCATCAATTCCACTACTTTGTAATGGGGTTCCTACAATTAATGGTCTAATCATGAAATACCGATCCGCATGAAGCTTGCCTGCGTATAATACAGGTCCAGCTTCTTCAAAGCTCTCAGTCACAATTCGTTCCCTTCTATAATTCTTGCCAGAATTAAATATTTTTACAAAGTACCATTCAGAGTCGCCCAATTGTATGCCAAACGCATCTTCTGCAAAATTATCACTAAAATGAATAACTTTTTGCGGATGAATATTTGTTATTTCTAAAACTAGACTTAGTTTATCATTCATCTTGTAACCTCTTATTTTTTGAACTTTTCATCAACAATTTATCTTGATTACGTCCGAATCCATATTTTGAAAAATAGAAGAATCTAATCGGCCATGGTGAAAGAAAACAGGTAACAATGGAAAAGAATTCCTGTAATTTGTATTCGTCGTCTACTAGGCAATACAGTTCTTGGTAAAATATTAATTACAATATTAAAAATAAAGAAATTGGTTTTAAACAAATGATTAATAGAAAAGTTGTCAGAATAAGCATTTCTTGTAGAGCACCCCATTGCAATCCTCATAAGCTACCCGGGTTGTTTCACTCTCTGTTTTTTAAAACTTTGGTCCCTTTAGCGCGTGTTGTGCCGCTAAATTTAATAGACTCCATTGTCGATCAAATCCTGGTTGGAAGAAAAAGTCCGCGTCCGCTAAATCTTCGAGTGTCAAGCGCTGTTGAACCGCCAACGCTAACACATTACCTTGTGCCGTTATATCGTACTTCGATAGTACAGCACCACCTAAGATTCGATGTGTAGCTGGGTCAAACAATAATTGAACGTATACTTTTGGATTATTTGATTCAGGTACGTAAGCAGGTCTCAAAGTATCTTGATAAAAATCAGCCTTAGTCTCAACACCTGATCTAGCAGCTGTAAAACTATTCAGCCCCGTTGCTGCAAAGTGATAGTCAAACACACTTAAAGCTGAGGATCCTACAACACCCTTAAAAGGTACAGAAGGAACCTTTTCAAATAAATGTTCAACTACGTATCGTGCTTCACGACGAACTACAGTAGCCAAAGCAATCGGAACCTTTTTTTCAGCTGCAATTGAATATACCAAAGTAGCATCCCCAATAGCGTAAACATCTGGTAGATTCGTTTGTAAATACTCATTATTATTGATCCATCCTCGATTATCTAGGTCAATAGTTCCCTTCAGCCAATCAGTATTTGGCTTAATTCCTGCTGCCTGGATTACAAGGTCACTTGGGTATTCAAAGTCTGCAGTACGAACTGAGGCTACACTATGTTTTCCTTCCAAGCCTTCAATATTAGCGTTCATTACCACTTTAACACCTTGTTCTTCCAAATGTGCTTGCAAAATATTTGTCATTTCAGAATCTAGATATGTTCCAAGTGGTCGATCAATTACTTCAAGTAAGGTTACGTTCTTTCCCGCCTTAACACTTGCTTCAACAGCTTCAATTCCAATGTATCCCGCACCAATCACAGTGACATTCTTAATTGTTGGATCTTCAAGTTTTGATTTAATCTTCGTTGCCCAATCGTAACCACGCATTAAGAACACATTTTCCAAATCAGTTCCTGGAATTGGCAAACTATTTGGCGTAACTCCCGAACTTAAAATCAACTTATCATATTCGTATTCACGTTCTTGATTTGTTTTTGTATCAAGAACTGTAATAGTTTTACGATCAGCATTAATTCGATTGACTTGATGATTATTTAAAACTTTAACACCTTGTTCTGTAAATAACTCTGGTCTAAAGTTGCGAACATCGTTAACGTCGGTAACGCTATTTTCAAGATATAATTCCATTCCACATGACATAAATGAAACGAAATCACCTGCTTCAAAAAGCGTAATATCTAAGTTGTCATACTTATTTAATAACTCCAATACAGATTGATGCCCACCATGTGATGCACCAACCACTACTACTTTTGTCTTTGAGTTTGCCATACCTAATAACCTCCCTGTGTTTTTAAGCGATCGATTCCGATTCATTGAAACCGATTTCAACGTTAGTATAATTCTTCTAACTAGATAATTCCAATGAATAAAAATTCTCCGACCACAGATACAGTTTAAAATCATTCTAAATTAAAAGCAAGTATAATTTTTTTTGATCCAAGAACAATAATTTATTTATGCAAATACGTAAATAAATCACTTTTAGTGGTAAAATCTTCTTTTTACAATTAGAATCTAAAGTAGTCTATATTACTAACATCTGTGGGGAGTTATCATGGTTGAAACTTTTTTTCCAATAATACTTTTAGTTGGGGTCGTGGCCTCAATTATGATTCAAAATCATATTAAAGCTATTCCACTTCCAATCGTGTTCATTGTTGTCGGAATGCTTTTTTCAATGTTGCCACTTTATCAACATTTCACTTTTGATCCAACCTTATTTCTGTTCTTAATAGTTGCTCCATTCCTGTATAATGACGCTCAGTCTGCTTCTCGCTATTGGATTGGAAGAGGTGCAATCAACATCTTTTCTTTGTCAATTATGTTAGTGATTTTCACAGTTATCGGCGTCGGAATAGTTGTCCATTCAATTTTTAGCATTATTCCGCTCGCACTAGTGATTGCACTGTCTGCCATCGTAACCCCAACCGATGCAACATCTGTTAGTGCGTTCTCATTTCCAAATAAAAATCTTCAAATTCCGTACATTATTTTACAAAATGAGTCCCTATTTAATGACGCAACCGGGTTTGTTACATTAAACATTGCCGTTGCAATGTATCTAAGCGGAACATTTTCAATCGGTGCCGCCTTGGTTGCATTTTTAATTGAGTTTGGCGGTGGATTATTATTTGGAGTCATCATTGGAGTAATTATTCATGCTATACGTTCATTGTTGATTTCGCTTGGAGATGATAGTCCACTCGTAATGGTCTCAATTGAAATGATCGTTCCCTTTATCGCATACTTTGTTGCTGATGGTTTTGGATTTTCTGGAATTTTAGCCGTTGTGGCTGCTGGCTTAATTCAAGGATCTGAAAATGATAATCTCCAATTAACCTCTAGTCGTATGCAGCTTGTCCGCTCTAATGCTTGGGAAATCATCGAACAAGCACTTACTGGTGTGATATTTATTCTACTTGGAATATCTTTGCCAACAATTATTATTGGTATTTTAAATACTGGTCACAATCTTCTCTTTCTTCTAGTTATGATTGCTTTGTCTATTTACACCGTAAAATTTGTCATTCGCTTATTATGGACCCGGTATCTTGTGTGGATGCACATTCCTAGCGCAAGTCGATGGAAAGACAGCTGGATTATGGCTTTAAGTGGCGCTAGTGGGACAATTTCGTTGGCTCTTGCGTTCCTTCTTCCGAAATCAATTAACGAAAATTCTGTAGTGAATAGAAACTCCATGATATTTATTATTTCCGTTGTTATTATTGTAAGTTTAACTATTGCTGCAGTTACAGTGCCTAAACCAACACGGCCTAAAAAAAATAAGGATCTAATCAAACCAGTTGACAAGTGGGTTCGTGAAATGATCATGGTTGCGATGAATACCGTTCGAAAAGAAAAAGAGCATCAAGTTGAGTCTGATATTGTGGTTGATGCTTTAAGTCAGCAACTACACGCGCATAAATTTGTAAACCGACGCGAACGACACCAAATTTACAGATTTGCATACAAGGCAGAAATCAATGCCGTTAATGAATTGCTTTCAGAAAAAAAGATAACCCAAGATGAGCATAAATATTACTTAGAATTTTTAGCGTTAAGTTTCAAGACCGTTACTGGTGGCCCGTTAACTAATCTACTATTGCGTTTTAGGTTTGGATTTAATATCGGCAAGTTATATCGTGACATCAATTCTGTACAAGAAATGTTTCTAACATCGCCGCTTCTTGCGGAACAATTCTACTGGGTTAACCAATTTGAATCACACGATGAAGATATTATGTCAATTGAAAAAGTTGGCTTTGATGCCGTAATGAGCGCATTAAAGGAAAAGTTCCATGGACAATCTGTAAGCCTGGAATTACATGACGTACGATCCTTTTACCGGGAACGCCACCGTCGGATGTATCAATCCACTCCTAACCCTAAAATATTCTACCAATTATTTCTAGAAGCTTTTCATGCCGAATTTGAATTCCTACAGAATACCATTCGCGATGGAAAAATTGGAATGGATACGGCAGAAGCGCTGCAGGAACACATTATTTATGACCAGATGGCATTGATCCAAAATGATTCAGTTTATACTCAAAACTACGAAATAAAACGATATGATAAGTAATTAAATTGCTTTAATTCCGTTCAAAAAGGCCACTAACCAAGTTAAAATTCTCGGTTAGTGGCCTTTTGAAATATAGTAAAATTGAATCAAATTAGAGTTAAAACAAATTAATGGGTACAAGAGACATTTAAGAACCTAATTCCAATTAATAGATACTACGCCAATTTATTTAGCTACTATGTTAAAATCTCTCTAAGATTATCAATAATAATTTGCCAATGTCTTAATATAATTGCTTCTTTATATGAGATTTGTAAATATTATTAACATCTAATTATGAAAAAATCGTTTACTTTGCTTTACTTTTTTAGAGTTTGGAGTTAGTTTAGAACTGTTCTAATTATATTGTAAGGAGGAAATTTATGCGAAAATCAAAATTAATTTCTGTTCTGTTTGTTATCGTTTACATATTTTTGTTTTATCTAGTTGCTACTAACCAATCAATGTTAGCTATGTACGTGATGGCAGCGGGGATGCTTACTGAGTCTGTAATTTGTTTAATTGATCAACTTAGATCTTAGTGATCGGGAGGGTAAAAATGATTTCAAAATATTTTTATGACGAAAATGCGTATGATTATCATGACGGTGGATATATTAACTTGGAAAAGGCCCCTGGAGAAGATCATCCATTAGCCGTTCCGCCAATTCTAAAGCCTGATAAAATTGAAAACAACGATATATACTATACCGTAACCGCACAGGCTGGTGAAACACAAATTTTACCGGGAGATAAGACTAAAACTTGGGGATATAACGGCAGTCTGTTGGGACCAGCGATTCCTTTTGAAACTGGTAAAACTTACCACGTTACTCTTAAAAATGAGTTACCTGAAGTTACAACCTTTCACTGGCACGGTTTAAATATTGTCGGACCTTATGAAGATGGAGGACCTCATGCTCCAGTTATGCCACATGGTGAGCGTAAAATTACGTTTACCGTTGATCAGCCAGCTGCGAACATCTGGTTACATCCACATCCATGCCCAAATACTGCGAGACAAGTATGGAACGGGCTAGCTGCACCAGTCATTATTTCAGATGAGCATGAAAAAAGTTTATCCCTTCCCAGTGAATGGGGAGTTAATGATTTCCCAGTTGTTCTACAGGACCGTAGTTTCCATAACAACCAACTATCTTACACTGCTGATTATGATGTAGATGGAACACTTGGTAAATATGCACTAGTAAACGGAACAACTAATCCATACATTGACGTCTCTACACCCATTATTCGTTTAAGATTCTTAAATGGATCAAATCGTCGAGAATGGCGGCTACATTTTGAAGATCAGCATCCATTTACCCAAATTGGTAGCGACGGAGGCCTCCTTCCAGACGCTGTTGAACTTGATCGCATAATGTTAACTTGTGCTGAAAGGGCCGATATTTTAGTTAACTTTTCAAATTATAAAGCTGGTCAAACAGTAACCTTATTAACAGATGACCATACATTACTAAAATTCCGAATTAGATCATTTAAACCTCAAGATATCAAACTTCCATCGCCGTTAGCCATACTTGACCACTTAGATACTGATGATCAAACTCCAGTATTTAAGACGGTTATGTCCGGCATGGATGATCAGGTCCGCTTAGACGGAAAACTATTTGATATGCAACGCATTGACACTCGGCAACAAGTTAACCAAACCCAAATATGGGAAGTCAGTAACACCAATGATATGGAAAACGGAATGATTCATCCATTCCATATTCATGGTTGTCAGTTTCAATTAATCGACCGTAATGGTAAAGCTATTTATGCTAACGAACACGGTTGGAAGGATACAATTGGCGTTAATCCAAATGAAACAGTTCGTATCAAGGTTCGCTTTACTAAGCTGGGCGTCTTTATGTATCACTGTCACATTCTTGAACATGAAGACACTGGTATGATGGCTCAAATCGAAATATTTGACCCTGACCATCCTATTGAATACCATCTATTGCCCATGGACCATAAAATGTAATTAAACCAACTTAAATCGTTTTATGTAAAACCTTATATAACGCTTTTATCGCTATGAACAAAACGTCTCATAGGAATTAGAAAACACCTCCCAAACAATGCCGTATTCATCGTTTGGGAGGTGTTTTCTAACAAGGCATTTAATCCTATTCATTGCATTGCTAATGATTAGCACGAAGTCAAAACTGGGGACCATTTAATGTAGTTGCACCATACTTAATCCTTTTAGAACATCTTGGGAATTTTAAATATACAAAAAAAGCACAATTACCGTGTTCTTGAACATCAGCAAACGTGCTTGAATTATTGAGTTGGGCTAGCTGGGATCGAACCAGCGCATGACAGGATCAAAACCTGTTGCCTTACCGCTTGGCTATAGCCCAATATGGTGGAAGGGAGTGGATTCGAACCACCGAACCCGAAGGAGCGGATTTACAGTCCGCCGCGTTTAGCCAGACTTCGCTACCCTTCCATAAGATGTCGCATATCTATCCGACTTAAATATAATACCGAATTTTACAAATAAATGCAACACTTTTACACAAAAAAGTTCATTTTAAATCCAAAATTTTTAAACGACTCTTCCATTCAGTTATGAAATCACCAAAAGTCCACTCATTAATTCGCTTAAGATGATACCCTACAGCCGTATTAAAAAATAATGTTCCATCTGACTTAAAGTCCTTAAAGTGCCGATGCATATGGCCAAATCCTACATATTCCGTTTGATACTCTGCAATCAAATTTCCAAGTCTTTTGCTTCCCATAACCCCATTTGCCATATTCCAAAAACGATTATCATCTGTAAACCTAATAAAGTGCTCGTTAGGTACAAAGTGTGTTATATAAACGACTTTTTTATCCTTGGCTTTTTCAAATTGTTCCTTTGTTTGCTGTAATACGATATCCATTCTCTCGATGTCGTTCATGGGTTGTTTTATTTTAGCATCAATCCAGAATGATCTCTTCCATTTTAAAAAGTCATCAGCAGTCTTTTCCGGCATGTTTGAGGCCAATGAATAATCGTACCACCCATTGTTCCCAACAATCCGCCAATCCGTCCCAGGAACGTCTATAAACCGATTATGCAAATACGCACTATCTTTCAAATTTTCAAGCTCTTCATAAGAAACTCCGTTTAACATATCGTGATTTCCAGCAATAAAATACACAGTCGTAGTCTTATTTAACAGATTTTGTAAATCATGAACATAGTTAAGCGTTTTTGTGAAGTCATTAAAAAGATCCCCAATAATTAAATAAATATCAATATGTTGCTCTTTTAGATACCCTGCTTGTTCCAACATCATTTGAGAAGGATCAAGCTTGTTAACATCAAAATGATTATCACTAGTAATCGCAATTTTCATACTATTTCTCCATAAAAAAGATGAACTAAGCATAGCCCAGTTCATCACTAAAATTCAATTAATTTTAATTAATACCTTCCATCTTCTTACTAATCCATGGTGATAGTAAGAACAGGATAATCGCAAAAATAATTGTAACGATTCCAATCCACATGAAATATGCAACCTCATGCCCTGGATAGAAGCGAACTATCTGCGCGTTAATAGCTTGACCAGCAGCATCTGCTAAAAACCACATACTCATCATCTGGGAAGCAAAAGCCCTTGGCGCCAGTTTAGTAGTTACAGATAAACCAATTGGTGAAATTAAAAGTTCACCAATTTCAACAATCGCCCAACTACCTACCAACCAAAGTGGATTAACTTTGCCAGCTGTTCCAAACAAAATACCGGGAAGTGCGATAAAGAGATAGGAAACACCTGTAAAGATTAAACCATACGTAAACTTATGTGCTGAGGAAGGTTGCTTAGATCCCATCTTAGTCCACATAATTGCAAAAATAGGTGTGTATAACATAATGAACAAAGGATTAAGCATTTGGAAATTGGCTGGGTTAATATGTAGCCAACCATATGTTAACTGAGTTCGATTAGCGGCAAACAGTGCCAAAACAGCAGATCCTTGTTCCTCAATTGCCCAAAAAATTGTAGCAGCAATGAATAATAGTACGTAAGCCCATAAACGTGATCGTTCAGTTGAATTAACTTTACGACTTGAAAACATAATAATGAAGTAAATAATTGGTGTAGCAATTGCAATAATACTTAATATCAAAATAAAGTTAGCAATATTAAGTACACCGGTTAGCTGCATTACTAGAAGTACAAGTGCAGCAACAATGATTCCAAGAATAATCCGTAAACTAAACTTTTTAACTTCGTTCGGTTGAATTGGATCAACTGGGTATAATGAATCCTTGCTTAAATATTTTCGCCCACCAAAATAATATTGCACCAAACCAAAAAACATTCCAATTGCAGCGAGTGAGAATCCAGCATGAAAACTGATATTAGCTCCAAACCACGAAACGATTGGAGGAGCAACCAAAGCACCCAAATTAATACCAAAAACGAAAATACTAAAACCTGCATCACGCCGATTATCTTGTTCACCATATAATGAACCAACCATTTCAGATACATTAGGTTTTAATAATCCTGTTCCTAATACGATCAATAAAATTGATACAAAGAGAGCCGTCTTACCAAATGGTAAGGCTAACGCGATGTGACCAAACATAATCAAAACACCGCCAATGAATACGGTTTGACGACTACCTAACAATCTGTCACTAATAAATCCACCAATAACACTAGTTAAGTAAACCATTGATCCGTATATGGACATGATTGATAAGGCCGTTTCCTTACCAAATCCAAGCCCACCTTGCGACACGGCATAGTACATGTAAAATAGTAAAATAGCACGCATTCCGTAATAACTGAAACGTTCCCACATTTCAGTAAAGAATAGCGTTGACAACCCACGTGGCTGTCCAAAGAAAGCTGTATCTTTATTGTCTTGAGTATTCACAACTCATCCTCCTTGTATCTTCTTAAAAAACAACACATTTAATTATACTCTAAACATTAAAAAATGCATAGAGAAATCTGAGTTTTATGATACATTAAATTCGATTATTTAAGAAAATCACATTTTTACCTTTATTACTGTTAATACAATCTCATAAATGTCCAGTCTTAATAAAGGCAATCATTAATATAACCTAATGTCGGTTTTTAACCACAAAAAGAGCCAAAAATTAAATTCTGGCTCTCCTTAACAATTAAATTAATAACATTCCACGTACACTTGTGTCATCTTTAGAATCACCATTCTGTGGCCATTTTACTTTCTGCATAGCCTTCACGATCTTGAGCGCGCCGAAATCAATAATGGTTGGCTTCGCATCCCGACATGCATTGCGTAATTTTCAATTAAACTTTTTGGGTAGCTTTAACGTAAACTGACCTCGTGATAACAATATTTCCACCTAATGATTTATTACGAGGCAACATAAATAACACTACATACTATCTATCCTGACACATTCTAGTTAATAGATCACTTATGAGCTGTCATCATCGTTTCTAGTTGGATTAGACGCTCTAACATTGAAAACGTCATTTTCTGGAACAGAATTATCCACATAATGAGTAATGTAAGAGACATCTAATTGCCCTCTATTGAACAGTGTAATTTAATGTAAATTCTGTTGGTCACCCATTTTTTACTAAAGATCCCCTTTGTTAGATTCTGCAAACCATAAACCTCACTGTCCCAATCAAAGTGCTATAACTGTTAGAGTTATAAATTTCTCCTACTTGTCCATCCAAAGTAACGTGGCTCGTATTGTGTTACTTCCATCAACAAAATGTAGCAAAATGTTTGAACAGAGTGTCACTGTAATTGTCCCATTTGGTATACTTTAAAATGTTCTGTTCCATAGTCAATTCAAAATGACTTAACAGAGTTTCAAACTGAATTTTATCTACTGAGTATTAGTGTTTAAATAATTTGATCCATCAATAAAATAAGGTTTATCCAATAAAAAAAACTTCCTAATAAGGAAGTTTCATTGCTATGCCAGCTAGGCGACTCGAACACCCGACCCACGGCTTACGATACCGTTGCTCTACCAACTGAGCTAAGCTGGCATAAAAAAAATGCTAACTCCAACCAGAGTTAACATTCATCAACTCCGGCAGGCGGGCTCGAACCGTCGACAACCTGATTAACAGTCAGGTGCTCTACCAACTGAGCTATGCCGGAATAAAATGCATGGCAACGTCCTACCCTCGCAGGAGGCGATCCTCCAACTACTCTCGGCGCTAAGAAGCTTAACTTCTGTGTTCGACATGGGTACAGGTGTATCCTTCTTGCCATCGTCACCACACTCAACGCTAACTTACGTTATCGCTTGAGAAAATCTTTGTTCTCTCAAAACTGAATAATATCTTAAATTTTCCTTCGAAAACCACCACTTACTTGGTTAAGTCCTCGACCGATTAGTATTAGTCCGCTTCATGCATCGCTGCACTTCCACTCCTAACCTATCTACCTGATCATCTTTCAGGGGTCTTACTTGCCCGAAGGCAATGGGAAATCTCATCTTGAGGCGAGTTTCACACTTAGATGCTTTCAGCGTTTATCTCATCCATACGTAGCTACCCAGCGATGCTCTTGGCAGAACAACTGGTACACCAGCGGTATGTCCATCCCGGTCCTCTCGTACTAAGGACAGCTCCTCTCAAATTTCCTACGCCCGCGACGGATAGGGACCGAACTGTCTCACGACGTTCTGAACCCAGCTCGCGTACCGCTTTAATGGGCGAACAGCCCAACCCTTGGGACCGACTACAGCCCCAGGATGCGATGAGCCGACATCGAGGTGCCAAACCTCCCCGTCGATGTGAACTCTTGGGGGAGATAAGCCTGTTATCCCCAGGGTAGCTTTTATCCGTTGAGCGATGGCCCTTCCATACGGTACCACCGGATCACTAAGCCCGACTTTCGTCCCTGCTCGACCTGTCTGTCTCGCAGTCAAGCTCCCTTCTGCCTTTACACTCTACGAATGATTTCCAACCATTCTGAGGGAACCTTTGGGCGCCTCCGTTACTCTTTAGGAGGCGACCGCCCCAGTCAAACTGCCTACCAGACACTGTCTCCCGCCACGATTAGTGGCGCGGGTTAGAGGGTTCATACAACGAGGGTAGTATCCCACCAATGCCTCCATCGAAACTAGCGTTCCGACTTCAACGGCTCCTACCTATCCTGTACAAGCTGTACAAACACTCAATATCAAGTTACAGTAAAGCTCCATGGGGTCTTTCCGTCCTGTCGCGGGTAACCCGCATCTTCACGGGTATTATAATTTCACCGAGTCTCTCGTTGAGACAGTGCCCAAATCGTTACGCCTTTCGTGCGGGTCGGAACTTACCCGACAAGGAATTTCGCTACCTTAGGACCGTTATAGTTACGGCCGCCGTTTACTGGGGCTTCAGTTCAAAGCTTCGCTTACGCTAACTCATTCCCTTAACCTTCCAGCACCGGGCAGGCGTCAGCCCCTATACGTCATCTTACGATTTTGCAGAAACCTGTGTTTTTGATAAACAGTCGTTTGGGCCTCTTCACTGCGGCTGACCTTGCGGTCAGCACCCCTTCTCCCGAAGTTACGGGGTCATTTTGCCGAGTTCCTTAACGAGAGTTCTCTCGCTCACCTTAGGATACTCTCCTCGACTACCTGTGTCGGTTTGCGGTACGGGTAATTAAACTCTAACTAGAAGCTTTTCTCGGCAGTGTGACGTCTGGAACTTCGCTACTATAATTTCGCTCCCCATCACAGCTTGTCCTTAAGAAAAAAAGCATTTGACTCTTCTTCAGACTTGCTGCTTGGACATCCGTTTCCAACTGGATGCTTTCCATAGCCTACTGCGTCCCTCCATTGTTCAAACAAGTTTAACTAGTACAGGAATATCAACCTGTTATCCATCGTCTACGCCTCTCGGCCTCGACTTAGGTCCCGACTAACCCTGGGTGGACGAGCCTTCCCCAGGAAACCTTAGTCATTCGGTGGATAGGATTCTCACCTATCTTTCGCTACTCATACCGGCATTCTCACTTCTAAGCGCTCCAACAGTCCTCACGGTCTGCCTTCATTGCCCTTAGAACGCTCTCCTATCACGTCACCTATTGGTGACATCCGCAGTCTCGGTAATATGTTTAAGCCCCGGTACATTTTCGGCGCAGAATCACTCGACTAGTGAGCTATTACGCACTCTTTAAATGGTGGCTGCTTCTGAGCCAACATCCTAGTTGTCTATGCAACTCCACATCCTTTTCCACTTAACATATATTTAGGGACCTTAACTGGCGGTCTGGGCTGTTCCCCTTTCGACGATGGAACTTATCTCTCACCGTCTGACTCCCGGACATAAATCAATGGCATTCGGAGTTTATCTGAATTCGGTAACCCGTGACGGGCCCCTAGTCCAAACAGTGGCTCTACCTCCATGATCCTAATTCCGAGGCTAGCCCTAAAGCTATTTCGGAGAGAACCAGCTATCTCCAAGTTCGTTTGGAATTTCACCGCTACCCACACCTCATCTCAGCACTTTTCAACGTACACGAGTTCGGTCCTCCAGTGCGTTTTACCGCACCTTCAACCTGGACATGGGTAGGTCACTTGGTTTCGGGTCTACATCCGCATACTTATTCGCCCTCTTCAGACTCGCTTTCGCTGTGGCTCCGTCTCTTCAACTTAACCTGGCATACGAACGTAACTCGCCGGTTCATTCTACAAAAGGCACGCCATCACCCATTAACGGGCTCTGACTTATTGTAGGCACATGGTTTCAAGAACTGTTTCACTCCCCTTCCGGGGTGCTTTTCACCTTTCCCTCACGGTACTGGTTCACTATCGGTCACTAGGGAGTATTTAGCCTTGGGAGATGGTCCTCCCGGATTCCGACGGAATTTCACGTGCTCCGCCGTACTCAGGATCCTGAACTGAGGGAGCTTGATTTAGTTTACGGGGCTATCACCCTCTTTGGCGAGCCTTCCCAGACTCCTCAACTATCAAACTCTTTGGTAACTCAAATGTTCAGTCCTACAACCCCAGAAAGCAAGCTTTCTGGTTTGGGCTTTTCCCGTTTCGCTCGCCGCTACTCAGGGAATCGATTTTTCTTTCTCTTCCTGCGGGTACTGAGATGTTTCAGTTCCCCACGTCTACCTTCACACATCCTATGTATTCAGATGTGGATAACAAGCGGTAAAGCTTGCTGGGTTGCCCCATTCCGAAATCCCCGGATCAAAGCTTACGTACAGCTCCCCGAGGCATATCGGTGTTAGACCCGTCCTTCATCGGCTCCTAGTACCAAGGCATTCACCATGCGCCCTTCCTAACTTAACCTATACTTTGCCGACGGCAAAGTGGTTTATGAGTTTAATTCTAGCGATTAATTGAACTAATCTTGTTAATATAACTCTTTAAATTACGCGGTGGTTTTCTCGGTTTAATTATTTACATAATTAATATTAGAAAATTTAGATATTATTCAGTTTTCAAAGAACAAATTATCAGAACAACTAACGTTGTCCAATGGAGAATAGCGGGATCGAACCGCTGACCTCCTGCGTGCAAGGCAGGCGCTCTCCCAGCTGAGCTAATTCCCCATCATGGGCCTAAATGGACTCGAACCATCGACCTCACGCTTATCAGGCGTGCGCTCTAACCAGCTGAGCTATAAGCCCGATACGCATGTTCAGAGAGTAGACCTTTCAAAACTAAACAAAACTTTGACATGGTGTAGTTTCCGTATTATTCCTTAGAAAGGAGGTGATCCAGCCGCAGGTTCTCCTACGGCTACCTTGTTACGACTTCACCCTAATCATCTGTCCCACCTTAGACGGCTAGCTCCTAAAAGGTTACCCCACCGGCTTTGGGTGTTACAAACTCTCATGGTGTGACGGGCGGTGTGTACAAGGCCCGGGAACGTATTCACCGCGGCATGCTGATCCGCGATTACTAGCGATTCCGACTTCGTGTAGGCGAGTTGCAGCCTACAGTCCGAACTGAGAATGGCTTTAAGAGATTAGCTAAACCTCGCGGTTTCGCGACTCGTTGTACCATCCATTGTAGCACGTGTGTAGCCCAGGTCATAAGGGGCATGATGATTTGACGTCGTCCCCACCTTCCTCCGGTTTGTCACCGGCAGTCTCACTAGAGTGCCCAACTTAATGCTGGCAACTAGTAATAAGGGTTGCGCTCGTTGCGGGACTTAACCCAACATCTCACGACACGAGCTGACGACAACCATGCACCACCTGTCATTCTGTCCCCGAAGGGAACTTCTAATCTCTTAGAATGTCAGAAGATGTCAAGACCTGGTAAGGTTCTTCGCGTAGCTTCGAATTAAACCACATGCTCCACCGCTTGTGCGGGCCCCCGTCAATTCTTTTGAGTTTCAACCTTGCGGTCGTACTCCCCAGGCGGAATACTTAATGCGTTAGCTGCAGCACTGAAGGGCGGAAACCCTCCAACACTTAGTATTCATCGTTTACGGCATGGACTACCAGGGTATCTAATCCTGTTCGCTACCCATGCTTTCGAGCCTCAGCGTCAGTTACAGACCAGACAGCCGCCTTCGCCACTGGTGTTCTTCCATATATCTACGCATTTCACCGCTACACATGGAGTTCCACTGTCCTCTTCTGCACTCAAGTCTCCCAGTTTCCAATGCACTTCTTCGGTTGAGCCGAAGGCTTTCACATTAGACTTAAAAGACCGCCTGCGCTCGCTTTACGCCCAATAAATCCGGATAACGCTTGCCACCTACGTATTACCGCGGCTGCTGGCACGTAGTTAGCCGTGGCTTTCTGGTTAAATACCGTCACTGGGTGAACAGTTACTCTCACCCACGTTCTTCTTTAACAACAGAGTTTTACGAGCCGAAACCCTTCTTCACTCACGCGGCGTTGCTCCATCAGACTTTCGTCCATTGTGGAAGATTCCCTACTGCTGCCTCCCGTAGGAGTCTGGGCCGTGTCTCAGTCCCAATGTGGCCGATTACCCTCTCAGGTCGGCTACGTATCACTGCCTTGGTAAGCCTTTACCTTACCAACTAGCTAATACGCCGCGGGTCCATCCAGAAGTGATAGCCGAAACCATCTTTTAAAGGAAAACCATGCGATTTTCTTTATTATGCGGTATTAGCACCTGTTTCCAAGTGTTATCCCCCTCTTCTGGGCAGGTTACCCACGTGTTACTCACCCGTTCGCCACTCATTTCATTGTTAAAATCATCTTCCGTGCAAGCACTTCTGATTCTTTTAACGGAAATGCGTTCGACTTGCATGTATTAGGCACGCCGCCAGCGTTCATCCTGAGCCAAGATCAAACTCTCATATTATATGATGAGTCTATATAAGCTCATTAATTGTTTGTTTTGCGAATTGACTTCGTTCGCATAATGTTTTATCGAATAACTTTCGTTACTCAATCCCTACACCATTTGATTGTCAAAATTTTGTTCAGTTTTCAAAGGTCTACTGTGTTGTCTCATAAGGGATTACCTCGCGAAACAACTTTTATATAATACCATCTAAAAAACTAATTCGTCAACCCTTTTTTTAAATTAATTTCAAAACTTAGTTACGTAATGATTTCATTCATAGGATTTATGTTTGTCTTTCATTAACGACGGTAAATAATACTTTACCAGAAAAAAAGTGATTTGTCACAAAAATAATTGATTTTTTTTAATGAATTTTTATTTATTGCCCCAAAACTATATTTTTAACTAAAAAAATCCCCATAAATACTAGATTCAATCTAATATTTATGGGGATTTAATTATTAATTTAAGCAGTCCTAATCAATTGGACGCATAGTAGGGAACAATAGGACATCGCGAATCGATGGTGCATCCGTCAATAGCATTACCAATCGGTCAATTCCAATTCCTAACCCACCTGTTGGCGGCATGCCATATTCGAGAGCTTCAACGTAATCTTCGTCAATACCTTCCGCCTCGTCATTTCCCGCTTTTCTTTCAGCTACTTGTGCTTCAAAACGAGCGCGTTGATCTATTGGATCATTTAATTCTGTAAAGGCATTCCCGTATTCATTACCCAAGATGTATAACTCAAAACGATCCGTAAATCTAGGATCATCAGCATTTTTCTTAGCTAATGGAGAAATTTCGACTGGATGTCCATAAATAAACACTGGCTGTTCCAATTGATCCTGCACCTTTTCTTCAAAGAATTCATTAATAATATGACCAACTGTCCACCATGTTTCGTAGTGAATACCGTTATCGTCTGCCAACTTTTTAGCATCTTCAATTGACATTGGTGCCCAAAAATCAATTCCAGTAAACTTCTTAATGGCGTCAACCATATGCATCCGCCCAAATTCTTGGCCTAAATCAAGCTCAGTTCCTTGATATGTAATCTTACCATCATCTGAAACAGCCTTAACTGCTGCCTTGAAAATGCCTTCAGTTTCATCCATTACATCGTGAAAATCATAGTATGCTGCATAAGATTCTAACATTGTAAACTCAGGATTATGGCGCGTATCGATACCCTCATTACGAAATACACGACCAATTTCATATACTCGTTCCATTCCACCTACAATCAATCTCTTAAGATGTAATTCAAGTGCAATTCTTAGGTATAAATCGATATCCAAAGCATTATGATGTGTAATAAATGGACGTGCGTTGGCACCACCAGCTTGGGTATGAAGCACCGGCGTTTCCACTTCAGTAAATCCATCGCCATCCAAATAACGACGTACAGCAGAAACAATCTTAGAGCGTTTTTTAAAGCGATCCATACTATCGTCATTTGAAATTAAATCTAAATATCTTTGACGATAAATTTGTTCAACATTTTGTAGGCCATGAAACTTTTCGGGCAATGGGCGAAGTGCTTTAGTTAGGAAAGTTAGCTCAGTTACTTTGATTGTCAGCTCTCCCATATCCGTCTTCATGACTTCGCCGGTAATACCAAAAAAGTCACCGATATCCGAACGTTTAAAGATTTCGTATTGGTCTTCTCCAACCTCATCTTTACGGACATAAAGTTGAATTTTACCAGAACGATCCTTAATATCCGCAAAGGCAACTTTACCCTTGCGACGTTTCGACATCATACGACCAGCGATCGTCGCTACAATGTTTTTTTCTTCTAAGGCTTCCTTACCTAGATCGCCAAATTCTTTGTGTAAATCTCCAGCTAAATAAGTACGCTCAAAACGATGTCCAAAGGGATCAATTCCCTTTTCTCTTAACTCGTCCATTTTTTCACGACGAACCCTTAATTGATCGTTCATTACATCTGCTTGCTTCTTTTGCGCCACTAGTTAGTCCTCCTATCTTTCTTAAACCCTACTCATAATTTTATCTTCAAATTGATTAAAAATTTCAATCATTTCTTGTTCTGTATCTGCACTATTAAGAGCAACCTTTGTTCTTGCCGAACGTGGAATCCCTTTTAAGTAATATGCTGCCTGGGTTCTAAATTCACGTGGACCAATATTATCACCCTTAAGTTCTACTAAGCCGTGCAAATGTTCTTTTGCAATCTTAATCTTTTCAGAAGGTGTTGGTTCTGCGATCAACTCACCTGTTTCAAGGTAGGCTTTGACCCTGGCTAACTCCCAAGGATTCCCCAAAACAGCACGGCCCATCATCACAGAATCTGCGCCCACTTCATCTAGCATCCGTTTGGCATCCTCTGGAGTTTTTACATCGCCATTTCCCATAAATGGAATATGCAACTGACCAGCAACATCTTTTAAAATATTCCAATCAGCATGTCCTGTATACATTTGTTTTCGAGTACGGCCATGCATCGCGAGTGCTGCTGCTCCAGCACGTTCGGCAGCTAGCGCATTCTCAACAGCAAAAATATGATCAGAATCCCAACCAGTTCTCATCTTCACCGTAACAGGCTTTTTAACCGCATCCGTAACGTACGAAACCATTTCGTAAACCTTATTTGGATCCAATAACCAGCGAGCACCTGCTTCAGTATTTACCACTTTATTTACTGGACATCCCATGTTGATATCTATAATATCAGCGGCGGTGTTTTGGTCCACAAATTTGGCAGCTTCAACCAAAGTTTCTTTAGTGCCACCAAAAATTTGAATACTCATTGGATGTTCGTGAGCATCAACGTTCATCATGCTCAAAGTTTTTTTATTTCCGTAAATAATTCCACGATCAGAAATCATTTCACAGACAACTAAGCCTGCTCCGAAACGTTTACAGATCATCCTAAAAGCAGAATTAGTCACCCCTGCCATAGGTGCTACAACGATCTGATTAGGAATTGTTACATCACCAATTTGCCACTCCATGCTTTCACCTCATTCATTAATACACGCAGATTATCATATCACAAAGCACTTAATTCAACCACGGACTAGTGTTGCTTTATAATCTCTTCTAAATCTTCTTCTGAAAATTGATACTTATTTCCACAAAAACTGCACTGTGCTTCAGCACCATGATCCTCATTGATCATGTCTTGCACATCATCTTTTGGAAGGCTAATTAGCGCTTTTGTAAATCTTTCTTTGCTACAATCGCACGCAAACTTAGCGTCCATTCGATCTAAGATTTTTATGTCATCATTTTTAAAAATGCGTTCAAGCATCTGTTCAGGACTTAGACCTTCTCGCAACATTTCCGAAACTAATGGTAATTCTTCCAAATTCTTTTGTAATATGTCAATTGCCTCATCAGTTGCATCCGGCATTACTTGGATCAAAAATCCACCAGCAACATCCACTGATTCATCTGGATTAACAAAAACCGAAACCCCAACAGACGAAGGAATCTGTTCTGATTGTGCAAGGTAATAAGTGAAGTCATCACCGATTTCACCAGAGGCTAATCCAACCTGTCCAGTGAAAGGATCTCCATATTCCATTTCTTTTGTAACCGCCATGATACCTTCGTTACCCACTGCCTGTCCAACATCAATATGGTGATCGTCTTTTAGTGGCAATGAAACATGCGGATTCTGCAAATAACCCTTAACCGTTCCGTTGGCATTACCATCGACAACAATCGTCCCAACTGGGCCACCACCATTAATCTTAACAGTCATCTTTTCAGTTCCCTTTAAGACAGAAGAAGCCAACATAATAGTTGCAGTTAAAGAGCGCCCCAAAGCCGCAGTTGCCGCACTCCAAGTATCATGCCTTTTCTGTGCCTCCCGTACCAAATTGGTGCTTGTTAAAGCATATGCTCGAAACATACCATCATTAATAACACTTTTTACCAAATAATCTTTCATCCGTTTAAAATTCCTCTTCTTTTAATATATAACTTAGTTAAGCTCGTTAATTTCCAAATTATGATAGTACTTATTATCAAACATTCCATTACTCAAATTACATGTGCATCACTATTTATAATGATCCTCATCATTAGTAACACAAAACAACCTGAGAATAAAATCATTCTCAGGTTGTTCCATTATAACAACTTAATGGACAATCGCCCACCTAGCTATTCTTTATCGTCATCCTTATGTTGTGGATGGAAGACAGTTGTCTCATTTGCATCATTTGGTGTTTTGATTTCTTTTTCCGCTTCCTGATGACGTTCAGATTCCTTACGTTCTAATTCACGCTTAGATTCTTCAAAAGTAGCAGCTTTTTCACTTGGAAATTCAGAGTTAGCAGCTGTTTCTGGCATCTTACCAGTCTTAAATAAACTGAGAATCTGTTTTTCGTCAAGTGTTTCATATTTCAATAACGCTTCTGCAATAATCTTATGCTGCTCACGGTGTTCATTAATGATTCGTTTAGCTTCTTCATAACCTTCAGAAGTGAAACGGCGAATCTCTTCATCAACTACCGATGCAGTCTTTTCAGAGTACGCAGGTCCGTTTTCACCATAATATGATTGCCCTGGTGCAGCAAGTTCAACTTGACCAATCTTGTCACTCATACCATATTGAGTAACCATCGAACGTGCAATTTGAGTTGCTTGTTCAAAGTCATTTGAAGCTCCGGAAGACTGTTGATTGAAGATGATCTCTTCAGCAGCACGACCACCCATTAAACCGGCAATCTGCTCCATAGCGTCTTTCTTAGACATCAACATCTGATCTTCCCTAGGAAGCATGATAGCATAGCCACCAGCACGACCACGTGGAACAATTGTAACCTTATGGACCACACGAGCATCATTTAACACAAGTCCCACAATCGTATGACCTGCTTCATGGAATGCCACGGTCTGCCGTTCCTGCTTGCTAACAACTGCATTCTTCTTAGCTGGACCAGCAATTACGCGATCTTCAGCTTCATCTAAATCAGCAGCATCAATGCTCTTCTTATTTCTACGAGCTGCTAAAAGTGCAGCTTCATTCAACAAGTTTTCCAAGTCAGCACCAACAAAACCAGGAGTTTGTTTGGCAATTTCAGCCAAATCAACACTTGAATCAATCGGTTTGTTCTTAGCATGTACCTTCAAAATTGCTTCACGCCCTCGAACGTCTGGACGACCGACTAAGATCTTACGATCAAAACGGCCTGGACGTAGCAAAGCAGGATCAAGCACATCTGAACGGTTAGTAGCTGCCATAACAATGACACCTTCATTACCAGTAAAACCATCCATTTCAACCAGCAACTGGTTCAATGTCTGTTCACGTTCATCATGTCCACCGCCAACACCATTACCACGTTGACGACCAACAGCGTCAATTTCATCGATGAAAATAATCGATGGCGAATTCTTCTTAGCCTGTTCAAACAAATCACGAACACGACTAGCACCAACACCAACAAACATCTCAACGAAGTCTGAACCAGAAATTGAATAGAACGGTACTCCAGCTTCACCAGCAACAGCCTTGGCTAGTAAAGTTTTACCAGTCCCTGGAGGTCCCTCTAAAAGGACACCCGCCGGTATTCGCGCTCCTAATTGAACAAACTTACGTGGATCTTTCAAGAACTCAACAACTTCAACAAGTTCTTGTTTCTCTTCTTCCTCCCCAGCAACATCTGAGAAACGAACTTTATTCGCAGCTTTATCTGCAGGTTTAACTTTAGATTTACCAAAGTTCATCACACGGTTATTACCACCGCCTTGACCTGCTTGTCCCATCATCATGTAGAAGAAGAAAATGAAAATCAGTAACGGTAAACCAGTCACTAACAACTGAACCCAAAATCCACTGGACTCTTCTTGTTTGGTTGTCATCTTGACACCCTCAGAGGAAGCTGCCTTGTTAATCTGGGCAACTATCGTGTCATTTTGAAGAACTGATGTTGTAAAACCAGTTACTTTCGTTGATGATACAGTTCCCGGGAATAATCCCGAAGAGGTATTATCTTTTTGTGCTGAACGGTACTTACCAGTTACCTTATAAATACCATTAGCAGGCTGAATTTCGAAACTCTTTACGTTGTCTTTTTTAAGTTGAGAAACAAAATCACTCGACGAAATCGCGGAGGTTTGGTTACTACCACCCTTGCCAACGACCGTGGCGATGATTCCCATTACGCTCAAAAAAACCACAATGTAGAAAAGGCTATTTCGAAAAAGTCCATTTCCATTCCTGTTCATGTAGTTCCTCCTTAAACAATCTAAGACAAAATAACTTAAATCTTGATTGATGAAGTTATAATATCACATTTGACCAATTTTGACTAATAATTTTTATTCATAAATTTCAGGCTTTAAAACACCTACGTATGGCAAGTTTCGGTAAAGTCCTTTGTAATCCAATCCATACCCGACGACAAATTCATCTGGCACAACAAATCCAACGTAATCAGCTTTAACCTCGATCTTACGTCCAGTCGGTTTATCCATTAAAGCGCAAACTTTCACGCTCTTGGCGTTACGTTTATACAATAATTCAATTATGTATTTCAAGGTTCTTCCAGTATCAACAATATCTTCAATAATTAAAATATCTCGTCCTTTTACATCTGTGGACAAATCTGTTACCAAATCAATGTTACCTGATGATTCTAAACCACCGTTATAACTAGATACATCAATAAAATCCATATCTGCATAAACATCCATCTCACGTACAACATCTGTTGTAAAAAAAACTGCTCCAGAAAGTACACTAATAACTAGTGGCTGCTTGTCAGCATAATCCGTTGTCAGTTGTTCTCCTAGCCTCACACATGCTTCATGTATGTCATTTTGGCTGTACAGCGTTTTTGCTATATCGTTGTCCATCAAAAGCTTCCTCCATTACTAAATATCATTGTGTAAATGGTTCGGTTCGACTCGAATGGTTGGCTTAACCAAGACTTCTTGAGACCAGGAATCCAAATCAATTGGTCGTTTTTATCCACAACCATTACAAGCTGTGAGCGTTTACTTCCCGGAATCTTTTGATCAATTAGTTCGCGTCGCACAGTCTTGTGACCACCATTTTTTAAACCAAGTTTTATATCTATATCAATTGGCTTAATCCTTAGTGGAAACACCAGCTGATTAGCACTAAACACAAAGGTGTCATGGATTGATTCATCAACCTTACCAATCCGAAGGGTTAGTCTACCACCATTTACACTGTATGTGTTCTCTAATCTTAACACACGTGAACTGGCTTGTTTACTCCTTTTACGTGATATTTTCAACACAAAAAAAACATCATATTCCCTAACCAGCTGAAAGTTTTGTCCCAAATCAAAGAATGCATTTGCTTGGCTGTGTTCTAAACTGTGTAAAAGGCTGGTTAATTTGCCATTTCCCAACTCCATGTTGGAATTTTCTCTAGTAATCATCTGTCTTAATACTAATTTTTTAGTTACTCTATCCAATAGTATGAATTTTGAAAAATCATACTTACTATCCCTAGCTAGCTTCGTTAATTCAATGTCAGCGTACTGCACTAAAAATTCACTCTGTTCTTGAATTTGTTGGCTATAGTCCATTATGTGAGATAAAACTTGAGCATTTTCTGTTTCCAACTGGGGGATTATTCTATGCCGTATCCTATTTCTTAAATAATCATCCGACCCATTAGTCTCATCCTCGTACCATTCAATATTTTCTGCCACTGCAACTTTTTTAATATATTTTTTGGGAAATTCCAGCATTGGTCGAATAATCTCACCCGATCCAAAGTTATGCTTTGCCTGGATTGCACCTAACTCCCCAACAATTCCACCGCGAACAAGCTTCATTAAAAATGTCTCTGCCTGATCATTTAAATTATGGGCGGTGGCTACGTATCCCGCCTGATATTTTTTCATAACATCCGCAAAGAAATTATACCTAAAATTTCTAGCAGCTTCCTCAACGCTTGTTTTAATGGTTAGTCCCACTTGCCAATGTGCAATTTCAATTTGAACATGGTGTTTTGCTGCCCATTCCTTTAAAAACTGTTCTTCTAGGGTACTTTGTTCTCTCAACTGATGGTTCACATGTGCGATTACGATTGTCATATGGGTCTGTTTTGCTAATTCTAAAAATACATTTAACAAAACCATGGAATCCACCCCACCTGAGATTGCGAGAATTACCGTATCTCTGGGATTAAAACCAAATTGTTTTTTTACCGCTTTAACTATTTCATCCATAAATTAAATTCACCTAAATAACCAAAAACGATTGGAACGAAACTGAAATTCAAATTTCATCCCAACCAATAAAAATGCGAGAAATAAGCCAAATGATTCTGCTTCAAAGGTTTATCACAAACGATGAATCAAACATCATCCTCCGTTTCTCGCCTTCAATGCTCATCACTTTTCAACTTATATCTCGCTCTCTTTAACATTTAAATTTGTAATTTTTTTGATTTAACCTCGACGGCCGCCACGACCGCCTCTTTTTCCGTCTGTATTTCGCTTCAAACTTGAAAGACGCGATTCACTATCCTTCATGAAGCTGGAAAGCAGTGAATCAAAATCCTTTTCAACGGGTTTATTATTTGCAACTTTTTTAGGAGTACGCATCCCACCACTATGTACCCTTGAACGCATTTGAGGCCGTGCTTGTTGTTCTTTTGGCAACGTTGCCTTAATGGAAAGTGCTATCTTCCCCTTATCAACCGAAATAACCTTAGCTTCAACTTCATCGCCAACCGTTAATACATCATGTACATCTTTAATAAATTTATTAGAAACTTCGCTAATGTGTACCAACCCGGATTGATGATCACCAAGATCAATAAACGCACCAAAATTTGTGATTCCAGATACTTTTCCAGTTACCTTCGTCCCAACGTCAATTGCCATAAAAAACTAATTTCCTCCCAATGAATTCTTGAAAATCTATAACGTGCTGATTATACCATTTTGAGAGGGGGTTAGTCGATAATAAATCCGACTCAATATCACATTCCGTCTTGGTAACCAATCATTTTTTACTGTAAATAAAAAGCAGGAGACAAGCCAACTGATTCTGCCTTATATCCCGCTCTTTCATTTATTTATCTGCGTCGGCAGGCAAATTATACACTGTCTCACCCTTCTTAGTGAAAAGATACTTATCGCGCACCACCTGTTGCAAATAATCTTTATTGTTCATCTGTTTAACTTTATCCTTCAACAAGGCTTGGTCATCAGTCGCTTTAACTAAGCTTGCTTTTTGAGCTACGGCCTGTTGATTAACTTCTGCCAAAGTGACTTTTGTATGGACAATTTGAAAAGTAAAAATACTAGCAAACACAATAAAGGTACCTAAAATCGCATAAAAGCGCTGTTTTCTAGCGCGGACGTATGGATTTACAGCACCCGTTGCGCGGTGTCCTGTTCGTTCTCTTTTAACCAAACCACTTTTCGCATTACTCGCCACTTGCAAAACTTCCTTTGCTCTTCATCTATCTAGCTTAAATTATAGCAAGGCGCATTTTAAAAGTCTACGGCATTTCTCTTAATATTCCTTAAATTTGACAATTATTCTCTGAAATCATGAACATATTTTTCTTCTACAATCGAATACATTCTTTCGGCATCTTCTTTTTTGGTTGTATCAAGCAATTGTTCAACCTTGATGACTAGGGTTTTATTTCCAAATCGAATTTCAACTGTATCTCCATTCATTAGATTAGAAGAGGATTTAGCCACTTTATCATTAATCAAAATGCGGCCTTGATCTGCCACTTCTTTGGCTAAAGTTCTACGTTTAATAATTCTCGATACTTTTAAAAATTTATCTAATCTCATTATTTTCCTATCCTTTGAATAAATTTAAGCGCCTGTTTTCCATATGGTAATACTAGCCATTCTCGCACGGACAACAAATGGGCTTTAAAAACATAAACTGCAAAAATAGTTACGCCAATAACAATTGAAATTATAACATTTAACATCGTTACTGCTCGATTCGTAAGTGGCAGGATTTTTGTCAAAACAGTTGCAAAACTTCCAACCACGATAGTCATAATTCCAGCTCCAAAAATCAGCTTAAATATAAACCCGTCTTTGACATATACCCTCTGATTGATTTGTCTTGGAACAAGCACTCCCATGGCAATTGCAACCGTCATAAGGCTAAGCACCGTTACAATACTTGCCCCATTTATCCCCATTCGCTGTACAAACCAGCTGTTTAACGCTATTTTCACTAACAATCCGGCTAATACAGCAAAAAAAGTTGCTCTTAAGCGATTAATACTTTGCAAAACACTGTTATACACAAATATTAATGCCGAGAATATTATACTTAAATTATAAATTGCCAGAGAAGAACTCCCACTTGTGTCCCCAAACAGTAATACATTAATCTCGGGCATAATGGCAATCATCCCCAGGCTTGCTGCTACTGAAATTATAGTACTGACCCTAATTAGGGAAACGGCAGACCTGTAGAACTCAACTTGATTTCTTTTTTGCACAGCCCTAGTTAGTGACGGCAATAATGCCGCTCCAAACGATGTGGCAATCACAACGCCAAGTTGGACCAACGGTTGAGCGCGATCAAAAACGCCTTTAAGTCCTTTGGCAGCTTCATTGGATACACCACTACTAACCAATCCGTTTTTCACAGTGAAAGAATCTACTAGTTGAAGCAAAATAATCATAGAAGCCATTAGGCAAACCAATCCGCCCTCTATCACAAATCTTTTGAATAAATGTCCAAGCTTTTTAAAATCAATTTCAGTTGGTATTTTTGCCAAAAGTTTGCGCCCAAATTGCAAGAAAAAAAGTGATGAAAACACAGCTGCAATGCTGGAACTAGCCATTGCCCACTTTCCCATAAAATAAACATTCCAACTGAGCTTGGTAGCCAGTACCGCAACAGCTATGATAACTGCAACTCTTACAAATTGTTCAACTACCTGTGATAAGGCAGTCGGTACAACATCATATATTCCCTGATAATATCCTCGTCCCGCTGCTAATAATGGCATAAATAGGAACATAAACGAAACTGCTTTTAACAGTGGCGTTAACTGACTATCTCCCATCCAAACCGCTATCAAATGTGAACTGCAAAAAATTGCTAAGAAAAAGGCTATAGAAATTATTACTAGGATTAGAAACGAATAAAAATTAATCCGCCACCGTTCCTTTTCAGATGGTTGTTCAGCAATTATTTTTGAAATAAAAATCGGAAACCCAGACAAAGCAAAAGTCATTCCAATTCCATATATCGGATAAACTTGCTGATAAACGTAAAATCCAGTATTTCCGACTAAGTTTTGAAGTGGAATACGATAGATGGCACTTAAGATTTTGGCAATTAGTGATGCCAAAGATAGTACCATCGCACCGCGCATTACCGACTTAGTACTAGGATTGTTCACTTGAATCCTCCACACGTTCCTGGCTCAACTCTGAAACAAATTCACTTAGTTGCACCATCCACTGTTTTTCGGTCATCTTTGGTTGGATAACCAATTTAATCTGCATTTTACCATTTTCCTCAGCAACTGTTGCTCGAAGTTTAGTAACTGAAAGTGCCTCAAAAATATTTTCACCAGTTAAATCAGGCCGTTTAGCTGTTTTTAAACTAATAAACAGAAAGTTATCACGTTTCTCAATTTTTTCAATTTGAGCTTCATCCGCCTTCAATTTAAGTTCAGTAACATGAATTAAGTTTTCAACTTCAACCGAATACTCACCAAAGCGATCTATTAAATCATCTTGTATCTCCATTATCTGATCTTCATTTTCAACCTGTCTCAAACGCTTATAGAATTCAATCTTTTGCTGCTGATCTTCAATATAATCACTTGGTAAAAATGCATCCAATCCCAACGCAATTTCTGCATCCGTTTTGACTGTTACTTTTTTACCTTGCTTAGTTTTAATGGCATCTGATAGCATCTGTGTATACATATCATATCCAACAGAATCAATGAATCCATGCTGTTGTTTACCTAATAGATTGCCTGCTCCACGGATTGAAAGATCCCGCATTGCAATTTTAAAACCAGATCCAAGTTCAGTAAAATCTTTTATGGCCTCTAATCTTTTTTCACCTAGTTCAGTCAATACCTTGTTTTGTTGATATGTGAAGTAAGCATACGCCACCCGTGAACTGCGACCAATACGGCCTCTAATTTGGTAGAGCTGTGATAACCCCATATGATCAGCATTTTCAACAAACAAAGTGTTAGCATTTGGAATATCAATTCCTGTTTCGATGATAGTTGTTGTTACTAATACATCAAACTCACCTTGAATAAACTCAAACAAAATATCTTCAAGCTGTTTTTCAGTCATTTGTCCGTGAATGTAGCCCACATTTGCTTCCGGAACTAATGCTTGAATTTCAGCAACCACTTTTTCAATATCATGAACACGATTGTGCAAATAGTAAACTTGTCCGCCTCGTCGCAATTCGCGGTTAATTCCATCTCGCAATGTCCCACTATTTTCTTCTAATACATATGTTTGGATTGGATAACGATTTGTTGGTGGCGTCTCAATAACTGACAAATCACGCACACCCATCATTGACATATTCAAAGTTCGGGGAATCGGTGTCGCTGTCAACGTTAAAACATCAACCTGTGACCGCAACTCTTTAATACGTTCCTTATGTTTAACTCCAAATCGCTGTTCTTCATCAATTACTAACAAGCCCAAATCTTTAAATCCAACATCTTTTGACAGCAAACGGTGCGTTCCAACAACCACGTCAATCGAACCATCCTTCAAGCCTTCAATAGTTTCCTTAACCTGCTTAGTTGTCTGAAAGCGTGATAACATTCCAATTGCAATTGGGTATCCGCTAAAACGATCCGACATAGTATCAAAATGTTGTTGTGCCAATATAGTTGTTGGCACAAGAATTGCAACCTGTTTTCCACTCTCAACTGCTTTAAACGCAGCACGCAAAGCTACTTCTGTTTTACCATACCCTACGTCACCAACTAATAAACGATCCATTGGCCTGCTACTTTCCATGTCCCGCTTAATTTCCTCAATTGAACGTAATTGGTCTGGTGTCTCAGAATAAGGGAAATCATTTTCAAACTGACGCTGATAGTCGTCATCTGGGTTAAAAGCAAAACCTTTTTCTGATTCTCTTTTTGCATATAACTCAACTAGTTCATCCGCAATATCCTCAATTTTGGAAGCAACACTACGCTTAGTTTTTGCCCAATCACTACCACCTAATTTATTTAATTTAGGACTTTTCCCTTCGGCAGCAACATACTTTTGAACCATGTTTAGCTGGGTAACCGGTATAAAAAGTTGTCCGCTTCCCTTATAATGAATCGTAATATAATCCTGATGGACTCCATCGACTTCCATCGTCGTCATTCCAATAAATTTTCCAATTCCATGATTAACATGAACCACAAAATCACCGGGCTTTAATTCATTGTAATTCTTAAGACGCTCGGTATTTTCAATTGTCTGCCTACGGGGCCTCTTTTTAGGAACCTTTGCAAACAACTCACGTTCGGTTAAAACTACAACACCGGCATTTGGAAATTCAAATCCCTGTTCAAATGGTTCTCCAACAATATTGACGGCATTACTTTTTATCTTATCTGGTCTGGTTGAAACACTGGCAATCTCGAAATCCTTTAGTGTATTACCAATACTTTCCTGTCGTTGTTTGGAGTTAGCATAAATAACCACTGTGCTTTTTTGATGTAACCAACGTTCCACCTCACCCTTCAACACAGGCATTTGTCCAAAAAATTCTTGAACTGGTCGAATTGTTATATCTGTTAAACTATCGAATTTAATTCTTCCCATTCCCTTTTGAAACATTGAAAGGAAAATTTGAGACTGTTTGCGCAATTTTACCATGTCACGAATGTTGAACCCATAACTATCATTACCAACTATTCGATATTCAGCTAATTGATCTGTTACCCAACTAAGCTCATTTGTTTCAAGATCTTTTTCAGAGTCCAATACCCTTGTATAATCATCAATAACTAGTACACCATTATCCAAATAATCAAGCAGTGATGCTGGCTTTTGTAGTAAGTATCCCTCGAACATGATGTCCTCAGAAACTATCTTGCCTTGTTTCCAGCGTTCAATAACTTCTGCCAAGTTATTTTGGAGCTTATTTCGTTCTTCAGAACCAAGTGTCTTACTCCGTTGTTCTAACTTACCCTGTAAACGTTCTGCAGCACTCTGCAGTTCATCATCCGACACAACTAAATCTGTAGCTGGTAAAAGTTCAACACTTTCAATATTTTCAAGACTACGCTGATTAGTCACATCAAACTCACGAATGGAATCAACTTCAGTATCAAAAAAATCAACACGAACAGGATTCTCTTGGCTTAACGGGTATACATCGATAATTGAGCCTCGAACAGCAAAATCACCGGGTTTTTCAACCATTTCTGTTCTTGCATACCCCATTGAAGACAATCTAATTGGTAGATCATCAAAATCCAATTCCGTTCCAACTTCAAAGCTTAATGTTGCATTTTTAAAATCAGCTACAAGTGGTAAATGACGCCTAACCCCAGAAACGGATGTAATATAAATACCTGGTTTCCTTTGAGAAAGCGCGTTTAAAGCAGCTACTCTCATCCCCCTATATTCTGGAGAGCTTGTAGCTACCTCTGCCGCAATTATTTCTTCAACCGGAAATATGTGTACATTCTCGGGGTCAATCAGGCGCTGTAACTCGTCGCCAAGCCGTTCTGCGCTTGCCAAACTATCCATAACGATAAGTATGGGCTTGTTGACCTGTCCCAATAATGTTTGAAATAGTAATAGTTTGGCCGGCTCCAACAGACCTGTTACCAACTGGCGCTTTCCGTCATCTGCCTGCTCTAAAACATTTAAAACGCCGTTATCACTAGCAAAAATTTCTTGAATATTCATTCTATCTTCCTAATTAAATTCACTCATTAATTTACTAAAACTCTGATTCTCAAGCCAGCCATTTAATGCCTTAACTGCTTTGTCGACTCCCAAATCAAATTCAATTCGTTGATCTGGCATGAACCGACCTAAAACATAATCAACAACTGATTGCTGCTTGGGATGTTCGATACCAACCTTAATACGATTAAATTCAGCTGTACCTAAATGTGCAATTAGACTCTTTATCCCGTTATGTCCACCTGCTGATCCTTTTTGTCGTAACCGAATCTTTCCAAGCGGTAGATCCATATCATCATACGCAACTATCACGTCCTCAATCGGAATATCATAATAATCCATCAAAGGACGAACAGCACGCCCCGATTCGTTCATGTAAGTTGTTGGCTTTACTAACAGAATTTTTTCTCCGTTAAACCTAAAATCACCAACCAGTGCTTCACTTTGATTCTTAAAGTTTGTAACCTGATATTCCTTAGCCATTTGATCTATGACCATAAAACCAGTATTATGCCTAGTTTGATCGTACTTTGGTCCAATATTTCCTAAACCAACAATCATCTTCATTGTTTACACCTTTTCTCCCTGCACAATAGTTGTATAACGCAGAAAAGACCAGTGAACTTATGGACACCCATAATTATTCACCAGTTTTCTGATAACCAAAAGGTGGGAAATGAACTTGCAAGTCCAAATCCCACAATACTGTACGTTTATTTCTATTCATTTTAGCACATTATCAATAGAGCGTGTAACAAGTCGGGTTGTTCTTGAGCAGCAACTAGTGGCAAGAATTATGACGGGTTAGGTCATGGTTCTTGTTACAGGTTGTGCGCAGAGAACTGACTTGTGGAACGCGTTTCTACTATAAAAATAGGATCGGCTAGAGCGTATAACAATTCGGGTTGTTCTTGAGCAGGAACTGGCACTAGCTCGTCCAGCAAGGTATGCCTTGTTCCACAAAGTTTAATACTTGTACGTTGTCCATTCCTATGGGCGAAGTACGCCTCATAGGAACTGGCAAGAATTATGACGGGTAGGTCATGGTTCTTGTTACAGGTTGCGCGCAGAGGACTGACTTGTGAAACGCATTTCCGCCGTAAGCAGTCTTACTCCCACTTAAAACATCAGCATTTGTCTTTTTTTAAAACTGATCACACTCTTACCATCTCTAATAATCGTACTCCCATCAATGCCAATCACATCCGCCAGCTCTACGTCTTGATCGCTTTCCGTTACATTCAGCAAAACAGATAACTGATTATCTTCTGACTGGTATCGCAATCCAATCACCGTATCCTCAATGTAAAACGGTGTAAATTGAGCTTTGTTAATCCAATTGTGATGCTTTCTCCAAATAATCGCTTTTTTCACCTCAGATAATATTTCCTGATCCTCATGTCCCCATGGATAAAATGCCCTATTTTCTGGATCTGTTCCCCCCAACATTCCTGTTTCATCTGCATAATACAAACATGGTGTCCCCGGCAAGCTAAACAATAACCACATTGCATTCAGTAACAACGTTTTGTCATTTCCAACCGCCGTTAGTATACGTTCTGTATCATGCGTTCCAATATTATTGAGCGCATTATTAAAAGCAGTTTGGGGATAATTCTCCTGCAATGTTCCTAATCGACGCCACCAACCACGTGGCTTTATCTTTCTATTCAACGTATTAATGATTAATTCTCGAAGCGGATAGTTCATTGTTGCTTGAAGCATGCCACCCTCTAAATAATGTCTACGTTGATTGTATGCAACTTTATGCGACGCATCTTCCCAGACTTCACCTATAACCACCCTTTCGGGATATTGTGAAACTGCTTTTCTAATTCCACCAATAAAACTGTCAGGCAATTCATCTGCAACATCCAAACGCCAGCCATCTACGCCACGACTAGTCCAGTAATTTAAAACTGAATCATCATTACCATAAATATAATTTTGGTAGGATACTTCGTCTTTATTAATAGTCGGTAAATCTTTAATTCCCCACCAGCTTTTATAATCTGTTGGATATTTCAGGAAATCAAACCAGCTATAATAAGGACTGTTTACCGACTGAACCGCTCCGTCGTTTTCATATGATTTCCATAAATTAAAGTATTTAGAATCTGCTCCAACGTGATTAAAAACTCCATCAAGAACTACATGCATTCCCATTTGGTGAATTTTACTTAGCAAGTGATCAAAATCAGCTAACGTCCCTAATATTCCATCAATTTTAAAGTAATCACCCGTATCATAGCGATGATTGCTTCGCGCTTCAAAAATTGGACTTAAATATAAAGCTGTGACCCCTAAATCGGCCAAATATGGGAGCTTTTGCTCAATACCTTTTAAATTACCACCATAAAAATCCCACCGTAATATGTCATTTTGACTATTACGAATGTAGACAGGTAAGTCCGTTTTTCGCCCATAAATAAAACTGTTTGCCTTTGGTTGATTGACTTGATCATCAGGGTTACCGTTACTAAAGCGATCCACAAAAATATGATAAAAGACGGCATTTTGATACCACTCAGGAATCGTTTCAACTTCAGCCAGACAAGTTATCTGATACATTTGAACCTGCGCTCTATTTTGATACACAGTACCCGGTCCACCAAAGCCACCATTTACACACCCATAATATAAGGTTGCGGTATCTGTTTGAATCTTAAAGTAATAGAAATAAAGCCCTGAAATATTCGGACGAAAGGCACCTACAAAGCGATTTTGGTCATCGCCGCTTGGCGTCATTTGAACTGACTTTTCAGTGTCCCAGTGTCCATCTTGGTCAACCTGCAAACTAATCTGAACCACATCCAAATTATGAATTGAGATTGCAAATTGAATCTCTGTCCCATGCAAAACTGCTCCAAACGGTTTTTTGTTCTTAGTTTGGAATGAATCATATTCAATTACTGGGTTCATATTAAATTCCACCTGTCACAACTTAATCTAATTCTTTTGTATGAGGTACGTTCCAAATATCATCTCCGTACCTTTCAATTGTATAATCAGAAGAAAACTCACCAGAAGCCGTCACATTAGCAAGTGCCCGCTTATTCCAAGCTTTTTTATTCAAAAAATCATTGCTAATCTGCTTTTGCTTTTCTACATAATCCGCATAATCCGCTAAAACAAAATACTCATCGTTATAGCGGATTAAAGCGTCGTATACATCTTGCCCTTCTGATTTAATTCCTGGAATTGTTCCATCAATTAGTGTATTTAATACCCGCTTCAATTCATCGTTTTGTTCATAAAAATCTACAGAACGGTAACTGTGATTCTCATAGTAGTTATATACTTGAGCAACTGTTAATCCAAAAGTATAAGCATTACTTTTACCAGCCGCATTTACTATATCAATATTGGCGCCATCCATCGTTCCAAGTAGCAAAACACCATTACTCATCAACTTCATGTTGCTTGTACCCGATGCTTCTTTTGAAGCAGTTGATGTTTGTTCACTCACATCCGCAGCCGGAATAATCTTTTCAGCGATTGATACACCGTAATTGGGAACAAACACTACTTTTAATTTGTCATTTATTTCTGGATCATTATTAACTAGTTCTGCAAGTGCGTTTATAATTTTAATAATTTCCTTGGCATAAAAGTAACTTGGTGCAGCCTTTGCCCCAAAAATATGCACCCGTTTTGTAAAAGGCGCTTGAGGATTATCTTTGATCTGCAAATATTCCCTAATGATTTCTAACACATGCAATAGCTGTCGTTTATAAGCATGCAATCGTTTGATTTGAACATCAAAAATTGCTTCTGGATCAATCTCGATGTCCATTGTTTCTTTTACAAACTTAGCGAAAGCGATCTTATTATTCTTTTTAGCGTTAGCAAACTTTTCAAGAAAGTCATCATCATCACTATACTGGCCTAATAACTCCATTTGCTTAGGATTGTTTCTCCACTCCTTGCCAATTGCACTATCAATAAGATTTGAAAGTGGTTCATTTGAAATTTGTACCCAGCGGCGGTCAGTAATTCCGTTTGTTTTATTATTAAATCGAGTTGGATAGATGTAAAACAATTCTTTTAAAACATCTTTTTCTAATAGTTCCGTATGCAAGGGAGCCACTCCATTTACACTATGGCTTCCAATTACTGCCAAATAGGCCATTCTAACCTGACCATCGCCAAGTGGTGCCGTTTGATTTACAATGTCTTCTCCATATTTAGGAAGCATTTCCTCACGGTAACGGCGGTCAATTTCTTCCACAATCTGATAAATACGTGGCAAGAGTTCTTTAAATATTTCAATTTGCCACTTTTCTAGCGCTTCCTGCAAAATTGTATGATTAGTATAGCTCATACATTCCGTAGTCAGCTTCCATGCTTGATCCCATCCGAGTTCACATTCGTCCATTAATATGCGCATCATTTCAGGAATAACAAGTGTAGGATGCGTATCGTTAATATGAACTGCAACCTGTTTAGGCAATTCATCCATTGTCTTGTGATTCTTACGATAAAAACGAATGATGCTTTGGATACCGGCTGAAGAGAAGAAATACTCTTGACGTAACCTTAGAATCCTACCCTCCATACTAGAATCATCGGGATATAAAACCTGTGTAATTTGTGAAATTCGGTCACGTTGTTCATGAGTATAGTATTTCTCATTACCAGCCGGAGGAACTTCAGCGGACCATAACCTTAATGTATTAGTAACATCATTTTGGTATCCGATCATTCCTGTGTCATACGGTACCGCTAAAACGTCCTCTGTATTTTCATAAACCGCCTCAAGTCGATTATTTGTCGTCGGTCGCATCCAAACATTGCCACCAAATCGTACTAGACAGGCTTTGTTTTCACGTCTTATTTCCCAAACATTTCCGTTTTTTAACCAATCATCTTCAAGCTCTACCTGATACCCATTAATAAAAACCTGTTTGAATAATCCGTAACGATATCTAATTCCATTCCCGTTTCCTGCCATTCCGATACTGGCCATCGAATCCATAAAGCAAGCTGCAAGTCTACCTAGTCCGCCATTTCCAAGCCCAGGATCTGGTTCAGATTCAACAATTCCCCCGAAGTCTAATCCTAAATCCGTGATTCCCTCTCGTACCACGTTTAAAATTCCTAAATTAAGCAAGTTTGATTTCAACATGCGCCCCGGCAAAAACTCGATCGAAAAGTAATAAACTTCCTTTTGATCTTCTTCAAAATATTTTTTTGTGGTTTTAGCATAATTCCTTCCGTTATAGTGATTAATCAATCTGCCTAATACCGTAAATTGATCAAATGCAGAGGTCCCATCCAAATCCGTAGCATACGCCGCATGAATTTCATTCAAAAAATCTTCTTTAAATTGATTTTTGGTTAAGTTTATAGCCATAACGCCAACCTTTCCTTGTCACAATTGATTGTCTTACTTAAGTTCTTTAACACTCATCCTAAAACAATTGGGTACATCTTATTTTTCTGGTGAATGTCAAAAGTGCTAAGTGACTTTATTCCGCTAAGTTATCATATAGGTTCAGATAGTCCTGTGCCGAATTAGACCAATCAAAATCACGTTCCATCGCCTGTTGTTGCAATGCTTTCCAGTCAGTTTGACGTTCATCATATGTTCTAAATGAGTATGATAATATCTCCCCTAATACATTTGATCTGTAATCATCAAACGTAAATCCTGTTCCAGTTTTATCAAGTTCGTTATATGGAATAACCGTATCCCGTAAGCCACCAACGGCGTGAACTAATGGTAGTGTCCCATATCTCATCGCCATCATTTGTGACAAACCAGAAGGTTCAAAGGCTGATGGCATCACAAACACATCACTTCCAGCATATATTCGCTGTGCTAGTCCAATATCAAATTTCATCTGTGCCACTAACTGATTAGGGTACTTATTCTGATAGTATTCGAATCGTCGTTCCAACTCAGGATCACCAGTCCCTAACACAACCACTTGAGCCTTGTGTCTACTCAAAAAATCGTCCAAGGTATCAAGAAATAAATCCATTCCTTTTTGAGTCGTCAAGCGTGAAACTACACCATACAACGGGACATTCTCAACCGGTAATCCTAACTCTGCTTGAAGTTCACTTTTATCAATTGCTTTTCCAGACAAGTCAGCAGCATTATAGTTAGCTTTAATCTGGATGTCTGTTTCTGGATTATATAGCTCACTATCTATTCCATTAATAATTCCGCTTAGTTTCCAACTATTTTTGCGCAGAACACCATCTAGTTGTTCCCCGAATTCAGGGGTTTGAATTTCCCTGGCATAACTTGGTGAAACCGTATTCACAGCATCCGCAAAATTAATTCCGCCTTTCAAAAAGTTGATCTGATCGTAAAACTTAGCTCCATCATCTGTGTATGAATTCCATCCCATTCCAAACAAAGTATCCAAAATAACGGGATCAAAAATCCCTTGAAATTGTAAGTTATGAATTGTTAGTAACGTTTTGATGCCCTTATATTTTTCAATCCAATGAAACTTATCACGCAAAAGAACCGGCACAAATGCTGTATGCCAGTCATTAATGTGCACAACATCTGGAATAAAATTAATTACTTCCATCATCCGACAAATTGCTAGTTGAAAAAAGGCAAAACGCTCACCATCATCCCAGTATCCATATAGATTATCACGCCCAAAAAACTCCTCATTATCAATGAAATAATAGTTAACATCATTGAGCTTATACTTCTTAATTCCGCAATATACAAGTCCTCTGTACGGAATATCAATTTGAAAACTGATTACATCTTCTAACCCTGTTTTATATTGTTTCGGAAATAGTTTTGTATAGTAAGGTACAACTACTCGGACATCTACACCACTCTGTGCAAGGTATTTTGGTAATGCATACGCCACATCCCCTAGTCCACCAGTTTTATAAAACGGCGCCGCTTCTGCTGCTGCAAACAATACTTTTTGTTTCATCATTTGTTTGCGACCTCCCTTTGGTGAAAAAGATGTTCATCTTTTTGAATTACCACTGGTTTTTCTGGAGTCCCTTTAATTTTCATATTTGGCCCAATTACTACATTTTTATCAATCACAGCATTTTCAACCGTTGTTCCAACCCCAATTCTAACGCCTTGCATGATGACAGAATTCTTAATCGTTGCATTTCGATTAATTAACACATTTCGGAAAACAACTGAATGCTCAATCGTCCCTTCAACATATCCACCAGTCCCACATAGACTACCTGTAACCTTAGATTCTTTCGTAAAGAAGGTCGGAACCTCATTTTTAACCTTAGTATAAATTGGCCGCTGCGTGTACAAAAGAGCCCGAAAGTTTTCTTCATCAAGAATGTTCATACTTGCATCATAGTAACTTTTAATATCATGAATGTTAGCGTAGAACCCTGTGTACTCAAATGCACTTGCTCCATGCTGCATAACGGCTTGCTTTAATAACTGATCAATTCCACTTATATCTCCCTTTCGGTTTGCATCATGTAAAATATCAATTAAATCCATTGTCGACATCAGGTAGATATCTAAATTCTTGGCAGCGGTTTGTTCTTTTTGCTTCGAGTTATCCTCAACGACTTGAACAACTGCACTAGCATTTCCCTTGGAAGTTAATTGCAGTACCGTATTATTTGGGTCTAAATCTGTGATAGACATTTTTTTATAAGCTACTGTTAAGAATGTTCCACGTGACTGGTGATAACGTAACAATGCTTGCAAATCAATATCACTAACATTATGAGAACCCACGACAACCGCATACTCAGCATTTGTTTTTCTTAAATATAAGATTTCATTATCATAGTAGTGGTACTTTATCTCTTCTTTACGTTGGTCCGAAACCCGATCTAGATCATTATATGGGAATGTAAATATTCCTCCTCGAATTGTATCCATATCCCAATCTTTTCCGCTTCTAATATGGTCTTGAACGGAACGTCCCGAACTTGGTTCCTCAATCATCACATTTCTGATCCCTGCATTGCTAATTGCTGACAGAGGAAAATCAATCAACCGATAACGTCCCGCAAAAGGAAGCGTTCCTACTGGCCTATTGTTCGTTAATGGTTTTAAATTTTCCCAATCTTCTACTAGGTTAATGACTGCGCACATGCTTCCTTGTTTCATGACTCTTTTCCTCCTACAGCTTCGTTATATCCAACAACAGCAATATCGTCGCCCTCACCAATAATTTGAGCTCCGTCACCGACCATAGCATTCTCACCAATAATCGCCTTTTCAATAGTGACATTTTTGCCAATTACCGCACCAGGCATTACCATACTATCCTTGATCTTACTTCCAACACCCACGGAAACCCGTTGTGAGAGTATAGAATGATTAACCTCGCCTGCAACGTAACAACTATCAACGACCATTGAATCATTAACATTACTTGTATCAGTTAAAAACATTGGTGGTAACGCTTCTGTTTTGGAATAAATCCGCCAATTTTTGTCACTGATATTAAGGCTATTATTTGGTGATAAAAATTCCATATTTGCTTGCCACAAACTATGAATCGTTCCAACATCTCGCCAATACCCACTAAATGAGTAAGCATAGGCTGATTCATTTTTAGCAAGATAGGCCGGGATAACATTTTTCCCAAAGTCTTCTAATTTGTTATCCGTCGAGAAACTATTAACCAAGTATTCACGAAGGGTATCCCAGTTAAAAATATAAATTCCCATTGAAGCTTTATTGCTCTTTGGATGTTCTGGCTTCTCCTCAAATTCAATAATTCGATCAGTTTCATCGGTATTCATCATTCCAAACCGTTTTGCTTCTTCCATTGACACTGGTAAAACTCCAACTGTAAGAGATGCCTTTTTTGCCTTGTGGTACTCCAACATACTTGAATAATCCATTTTATAGATATGGTCTCCTGAAAGAACAAGTAGATACTTTGGATTCTGACTATCAATATATTTAATATTTTGGTATATTGCGTGGGCCGTTCCTTCAAACCATTTTTCGCCTTCACTTGAAGCATATGGCTGCAATACTGTTACCCCACTATTTTTCTCATCTAAACCCCAGCTGGCTCCACTTCCAATATGGGCATTTAGTTCCAAAGGCTGATACTGAGTGATAACACCAACTGTATTAACGCCTGAATTTGCGCAGTTACTCAAGGTGAAATCAATGATACGGTATCGTCCGCCAAAAGGTACAGCAGGCTTTGCGGTAGATTTAGTTAGTTTCCCCAAACGCGTTCCCTGTCCACCAGCTAAAATAATTCCTAGCATTTCATCGTTCATTATTAATATCCTCCTTCAAATTAATGGGTCTGATTAGTAAAGCTCCCATTGCGGGTAACGTGACCGTAAAACTATACGATTGTCCAGTAAACGGAATTCTTTTAGTGTGAAATTCCTTTTCAAGTTTCGTCCAAGTCCCCCCGTAATTAATGTCTTCAGTGTTTAATAGCAATTCATATTCTCCCGAATAAGGCACGCCAATACGATACTTTTGTCGTTCAATGGGCACAAAGTTAAACGCACAAACTATAAAGTCAGTTGATTTCTCGCTTTGCCGTATGAATGTCATTGTTGAACTTTCAGCGTCATCCGTATTGGTGAAGTTCATCCCATTTGGTGAAAAATCCTGTTGCCACAGTGATTCATTTTCTCTATACAGTTCGTTTAGTTTTGTCGTATAGGACTGCGTTTTAAGATTCATATCATCTTTTAAATCCACCCACTCTAGCTGACTCCAGTCTCGCCATTCAAGAAATTGTCCCCATTCGCTTCCCATAAAGTTTAACTTTTTACCTGGAAAGCAAGCTTGATATGCCAGCATTGTCCTTAAATTAGCAAACTGGTTGTATCGATCACCAGGCATTTTGTGCATTAATGACTTTTTACCATGAACTACCTCATCATGCGAAAATGGCAACACAAATTGTTCGTCATACATGTACATGAAGGCAAAGGTTAATAATTTAAAATTATCCTTTCTAAACAGTGGATCCATCTCAAAGAATTTCAGAGTATCGTTCATCCACCCCATATTCCACTTCAAGTTAAAACCTAATCCACCACTAGAGACTGGTGCCGTAACTTTTGGAAACGCAGATGACTCTTCCGCGATCATCAATATATCGGGATGTTCCGCAAAGATAACCGTATTGAGCTTTTGTAAAAATGAAATTCCTTCCAAATTACGATTATCACCAAGGTGATTCGTTATTCCTTCTTTACCTTCGTCATAGTCCAAATACAACATATTAGAAACGGCGTCCACGCGTAAACCATCTAAGTGGCAATAATCAATCCAATACATTGCACTTGAAATCAAAAAGCTCTGCACCTGGTTCTTTCCAAGATCGAAGTTCCATGAACCCCACCGCTTATTTTCCGCACGTTCACGCTCTGAATACTCAAAAGTGGGTGTTCCATCAAACTGATACAACGAATCGTAATTTTTTATAAAGTGACCTGGAACCCAATCAACAATCACTCCAATATTTACTTGATGGCATCGATCAATAAACTCCAAAAACTGATTCAAATTTCCAAAACGGCTGGTTGGTGCAAAGTATCCCATTTGTTGATAACCCCAGGACGCATCCAATAAATGCTCCATAATTGGCAAAAGTTCTATATGGGTATACCCATGTTTTTTTACGTATGGTATCAATTCATCTGCTAACTCTGCATAAGTGTAATAACTATCATCCTTATGTCGTCGCCACGACCCAGCGTGTAACTCGTAAATGTTTAAAGGCTCGTTCAAAACCTGCTTTTCACTGCGTGCTTTCAGCCACTTCTGATCATGCCATTTTCTTTGTTTGTTATCCGCAACAATTGCAGCATTCCCTGGCTTTTTTTCGAACTGAAATCCATAAGGATCAATTTTTTGAAATACATTCCCTTGTTGATCAGTAATTTGAAACTTATACAAATCTCCCGAGTGAACATCTTTTGTTTCGACTGTCCAAATGCCAGTTTGTCCTATTTTTCGCATTGAGATCGGCTGTTTCCAATCTTTCGCAGAACTAATCACTTGTACCTGTTTTGCATTCGGTGCCCAAACTGTAAAACTAAACATGTTTATCTGATCATTAACAGAGTGACACCCTAAAAATTCGTAGCTTTTAAAATACTCACCAACGTTAAATAAATATGCTTGTTTTTCAAATCTTTTTTGCTCAATTTTCATTGCTTTAACCTCCTTTATATCGACGAAAGGAAGAACGTTCATCAGCACTTTTGTAAGCGCTTACTTCTTACTGATAATTATACTTTCATCAACCATCTTTTTATATAGCAAATCAAAACTTTTTGATGAATTTTTTAAACATCATTTCTTCTGTTTTACCTACGATTTTCAGCATACCAATATAAAAATAAATACTCGAACAATATGCAAATAAGCAAAAAAAAATGATTTTTTGGCAAAATAAAAACGAATTTCAGAGAAAGATTTTACGTCTTTTCTTTGAAATTCGTTTTTATTCTTTGTATTCAGTAAAAGTTTAACAATTATAGAGTTCCTTGCATCAATCCAAAAAAGATTGTCACAATCAGTAAATCCGCTGAACCACCCAAGCTCAAATTTCTGTCATAAAAAGTCTGATTCAACTCAAGAAGTTTTGCCATCCCAGATCTAGTTAAACTACCACCTAAATCTAAAAATTCCTGTGCCTGTTGGTGTGCCCACTCGACAATTTTGTTGTTTCCCGCCCTTTTAATTAGATTACTATCGTTTGAAGATGCAACGATTGTCATTAGAGTATCCAGTAAACGCTGATCAGTAGTGCCTTTGCTCTGCATTAAAAAGGGAAGTGCATGTTCAATCACCGTTGGGTATCCTTGCTCGGCTTCCCCACGAATTCCGGTTTCACCATAGAGTAAATATTGTCTTTCACCAGCAGTTAACTCTGATAATTCTTTAGACCTCACACCTTTGAAATCTTTTTCTACTAGTCCCTGAAGCATCAACTTGACACATTCAAGTGCTTTTCTTGTATCAAAAGTCTCTCCAGAAAGATTAACTGCCGATGCCGCAACAACCACACCTAAAGAAAAAACTGCCCCTTTGTGAGTATTAATACCATTGGTGGCACTAAACATTGTTTTTTCGGCCGCAATTCCTAATTCGCGTATCTGATTAAACAATGTTTGATAGTCATCTTCTTCAAAGCGCCATCCGGCAATAAATGAGGAATTAAAATAGAATTCTAAACTCAATGCGCTGTCAATAAAGTTAAACGCATCCATATCTGGGTGCGGGCCTGAACTTTGAGGATCAACCAATCCAGGTTTAGGAGTAACGGTCACTTCGTACAACATCGACTTAACCGCATTTTGCACCACTAATTTTTTTAAATCTTGAAATGACTGATGCTGACTGTTTTCTTCTATCCGCATTGTTTGTTCCTTTCGGTTCAATTAAATTGTTTCGCATAAATTGAGCTGATTTTTTCTTGTAAGTCACTGACTGAATGTCGTCGTGATCGTGCACATTCCTTAGCCGGACGATCGCATATCAAACAGTTACGAACAGGCATTTCCAGTTCTGTTCGAGATATGGGACGACCTTCATCAACTTCTGAATTCAATACATCAATGTCAAATAGGCGCCCAATTTGAGAACTATCTTCAAAATCAATTGCGATCTTTTTTATTTGTAGGGCCGACATACTAGTTACCCGAAAGCTTTCAGGACCAGTTGGCAAGTCCCAATCAATTTCATCCAGTGTTTTAAAACCATCATTTGATTCTAACATTTGGAGAAATTGCTTGTTGCCCCATTCGAATAATTGATGAATTTTATCGTTATTTTTAATTGGACCTGGAATATTCAATTTGGTTGCAATGACCGTCTGCCCTACAAATTTATCCATTAACTCTTTTTGTAGTGAACTACGTTGATCCCTATTATTCAAAACAGCCGCTATATCCTGTTCATACCCAGTTTCAAATATTGATTGTGTCAATTGAAAACTCCTCAGTTATTAATCTTTCACTTCTTTAATTGCGTCAATAATCGTACCATCTCGGTATTCAACAAGTGCGACCGTACGATCACCGTATTCAATTGGTTTTGGAGTCCCAACCATCTTTTCAGCTTTGGCTTGAAGTTCTTCGATTGAATAAACCGGAACACCTGGTAATTTTGCAAATTCCTTAATCAAATCTGTTCGCTTAGGATTAATTGCAATTCCTACTTCTGTTACCAAAACATCTACCGAGTCGCCCGGTGTAACAACACTCGTCACTTCTGGAACAACAGTTGCTAAACGTCCACGTACCAATGGTGCACTAATAATAGTTAATTTAGCAGTTGCAGCATCTTGGTGTCCACCTATCGCACCACGGATAACGCCGTCTGATCCAGACATAACATTCACGTTAAAGTTGGTATCAATTTCTAACGCTGATAAAATAACAACGTCTAATTGATCAACCATTGCGCCTTTATTATAAGGATCTGCATACCAGGAAGCGTCAATTTCTTGCTGATTCTTATTAGTATGCATTGAATCAGCCGCGCCCTTATCAAAATCTTGAACATCCATTATTTTAGAGACTAATCCCTCTTCAAGTAAATCTGTCGTTGGCTTTGTGATTCCACCAAGTGCGAAAGAGGCCTTAATTTTGTTATCGATCATTGCTTGACGTAGATAACGGGTAACCGCTAGAGCAGCACCACCGGAACCAGTTTGGAATGAAAATCCATCCTTGAAGTAGGGAGAGTTAACAATAATATCGTTAACCGTTTGAGCAATCTTCAATTCTTTAGGGTCCTTAGTGAAGCGAGTTGCACCAGAACCAATCTTGTCTGGATCACCAACTTTATCAACTTTAACCACATAATCAACCTGTGTTTGTTTGATTGAAGCAGGCGTATTTGGGTAATCAACAATATTGTCCGTAAGTAAAACAACTTTATCGGCATATTGTGCGTCCATTAACGCATATCCTAACGAACCGAATACTGCATCTCCCAACATTCCGTTTGCATTTCCAAGTTTATCAGCGTTGGGTACACCTAAAAATGCTACATCAATCTTGATTGCCCCATCCTCAATAGCACGTGCTCTTCCGCCATGTGATCGGAAAATAACGGGATTCTTTAATCCACCATGTGAAACAAAGTCCCCTAACTTGCCACGCATACCAGAACTTGTGATATTCGTAATCGTTCCTGCTTTGATAGCTTCAATCACCATATCATTCATAATGTCAGTTAAAGACGAAGGAGCTAATGTTAGATCCTTCAATCCGCTATCAATAATTACTCGCATAACTTGGTTAAATACAAAATCTCCGTCTCGAAAATGATGGTGGAAAGAGATCGTCATGCCATCTTTAACGTTTTCTTTAACAACGTTTTCAATTGAACTAACTAATTTGTCATCACCAGTAGATACTCGGACTTTTGGTGCAACACGTTGAATATCTGGATTACCAATCTCTGTGTTTTCATATGGTTGATAATGCAGATCACTCATCAAGTCTTCTGGTAATTCTCGATTTACATTATTTTTCAATGTATTCACCATCCTCATTCACCAAATTTGTGGCTTTTGCCAACATCATCACACGTTGTGCTCTCAAAACAACCGGGCGATCAACCATTTGACCATTCATTGAAATTACGCCTGATCCCTTAACTTTGGCCTCTTCGATTGCTGCAATAACATTAAGTGCATTTTCAACTTCGTCTTCAGTTGGTTGATAGACTTTGTTAACCATTTCGATTTGACGGGGATTAACCAACGATTTACCATCAAATCCTAACTGATGGATGTGTTCAGTCTCACGATAGAAGCCATCCGTATCGTCCATGTTAGTAAATACCGTATCAAAGGCTGCAATTCCTGCCGCACGTGCCGCATGCAGAACCATGTTTCGAGCAAATTCAAGCTCTGCGCCGTCAGGATAACGATGCGTTTTCATGTCAGTTGTATAATCTTCAGCAGAAAGAGCGATTCCAATCATTCTTGAAGAGGCCGCAGCAATTTCAACCGCGTTAATTACACCTTTGGCACTTTCGATCGCTGCCATCAATTTAATTGAACCAGGTTCAACGTTAAACTCTCTTTCAGCATCAGCTACCAACGCTTCAAGTTGTTGGATCATTTCCGCAGATTCAGTCTTTGGAAGTCTGATTACATCAATTTTCGCTTTTACCATTGCCTTAATGTCATTTTGATAAAATGGAGTGTCCAATCCGTTAATTCGAACAACTAACTCTGCGTTACCGTAATCAACCGTCTGTAAAGCTTCATAAACTAGGTCACGTGCCGCATCTTTTTCAGTAATTGAAACGGCATCTTCCAAATCGAACATAATCGAGTCAGCACCATAAATGCCAGCATCTTTAAGCATTGCTGGATTATTTCCTGGAACAAACATCATCGTTCTTCTTAAACGTTCCGTGTCATTTGCCATTTATAGCACCTCCCATGCAGGTTCTTCAACCGTATCAAGTGCGCGTTGAGTAGCAGCTATGGTACGCGCTTTAATAACACAATCCAAGGCACCCTTATCAACTGCTTTTACATTCACATTTTCAACCCCAAACGATTCTAAGACAGAAGTAATTACCTTACGTATTTCGTCTCCAAATTGTTTCTCAACAGCAGACTCTAACTCAATCGTGATTCCCGCTGTTCCCTTGCTTAACATGATTTGAATATCTGACGATTCCAGTGTTCCCGCAATTGCGGTTTGTTTAATTTCCATTAATTCTCATTCCTTTCGCAATCTTTGATTGTAGCTCCTCTAAGTTGTTTTCAATAAACTGATACGTTGTTTCTGGAACGAATCCCCTGATACTAGTGATTTCATTTTTAGCAATTGCTTTTCTGACCTGCGTAGCTGTAATAATTGTTCCGTCGCTATCTTTAAAACGATCAATTTCATCAACCTGTATCTCAGGCGGGAGCTCTCGTTTTAACGTGTCGTTATATATTCCCGTTGTATGTGAAAGTGGTTCTGTACCAAGATACCTTTTTTGGATATTTAACTTAGGTGCAATCTGATTTTTAAAAATTCGAGCATCAAGTGTTGTTTGATATTTTATTGCTGTATCTGGTGTAGGGATAAAATATGCTGGAAATGTTGCATAACTCACCATATATTCCTTGCCGGGAACCACTACAACATTTTCAAACTGATCTGTTCCTCGTTTCACCAGTTCAAAACGCTCCGTGCTAGTGAATAGCGAAACATCATTACTGACAACAAATACATACACCAAATCGTTAGCTTCCGAAGCCACTTTTACCAATTGCTGATGTCCATTGGTGAAAGGATTGGCATTCATTACAATTGCCGCCACTTTTTTCTGGTCCTGATTTGGAATTCGAGTAATACTTGAAACATACTCCTCAATATTCCTATCACCACCTTCCAGAATGGCACCCATCTCAGAACTTGCTAATTCTTTAAAACCAACATGTTGGAAACTTGCTGAATATTGTTCTTTTGTAAACACAAAATAATGCGTGATCTTTTTCTGAAATAGGCGGGCAATTAATTCCGAAACGATTAAATTAAAGTAGGCTCCTTGCGTCGTATACTTATTGCAAACCGCAATATACTTCAAAACATTGCCAGCAATCGATCCTGTTGCAACTAATTTATTACCATCATAAATACCGATTGTTTCATCGATTACTGTGACTTCTTTATCACTAAAATTAAATTCTCCTGTAGATGTTAGAAAGGATTCCCACCTTCTTTTTACAATTGAATTTTTCAAATTAAGTGTCACAATTTCGTTATTAATAAGGCACACCGCCCTTCTAAATTAGAGATTTTGGAGAACCATAATAATTGGAACAACAATAATGAATAACACAGAAGTTGATACAACAATGTTTGTCGCAAATTTAACATCCCCATGATAAGTTTCAGCTAAAATTGGAAGCACTGCAAGTGATGGTGTTGCCGCCTGAATTATCAAAGTTTGATGGAAAATACTGTTGATTTGCAATCCTGATTTCATACCGATCATAATCAATAATGCCATTAAAATTGGTGAAACAACGAAACGTCCAACCAAGGTTGCAATCACACTACTATCAAATTTCATGTTTAAGATACCAAATGACCTAAGCATGATTCCGATATAAATCAGCGATAATGGTGTAACTAATGCACCAATATCCGTTAAAGCAGTTGTTGCAAAAGTAGCATGGTTCAAAATATCTTTTAATGGTGCAAAGTAGATGAATGGCAATGCTATGATAAATCCCCAAAGTGGAGTTGGAATCAAATGATGCCAGTCAAATGTCGCCTTGGAACCGTCTGTCGTTGTTGGATCATCATTAGCAATTACCCATACACCGAGAGTCCAAATAATAACCGTGTTAACAATGTAGTAAACCAATAAATAAGGAACTGAAATTTGTCCAAACAAAGCAATATTTAAGGGCATTCCAATAAACACCGTATTTGCTCCGTTGATAGCCGTCATCATTAGTCCACGGCGACCACGTGGAACCTTTGTTACTCGTACGTAAAGCCAAGCCACTACATAGCCAATCAAAATTGAAAGAATTGAGTAAATAAGTCCTTGCGAAAGTGTCGCCAACTTGCTTGGATTAAAGAATTTTAACATGGCACCAAAAATTGAAGCGGGTAAAGCGATTTGCATAATCAGTTTTGATAAAGCACTAGATACTTTTTTATCGAACCAGCCCTTAGCCTGACCAAAATAGCCGACTCCGATCATAATTACAATTGCTAGGACACTTTGAATTGATGTAAGAAATACACTCATGATAATTCCTCCTAGGTGAAGCTTAAAATATTTTATTTTGTACTATTAATAATTGCACTGGTAACTGTATCTGCGACCCCTGAATCAAAAACTCCTGGAATAATCTTTTCTGCTGTTGGTTTTGTAATCATTCCTGCCAAAGCATTTGCAACGATTATTTCTAAACTAAAATCAACCTTCTTAATACCACTCTTAAGTAGTCCTCTGAACAATCCCGGAAATGCCAAAATATTATTAACCTGGTTTGGATATTGGCTTGAACCTGTTGCAATCACTTTTGCACCAGCATCTGCTGCCACCTTTGGATCAATTTCTGGGAGGGGGTTAGCTAGGGCAAAAATAATTGGATCGTCTGCCATTCTCTTAACCTGTTCGCCAGACAAAACGTTGGCGTCTGAAAGTCCAACGAAGACATCCTGACCGTCAATCACATCATCAAGGCTTTGTCCTTTGACATTCAACCCTATTTTTTGTGCTAATTCTTTTTGATATGAATTATATTCACTTGAATCGCTTCGAATAACGCCATGAATATCGACTAAGGTTAAATTATGAATTCCAAAATCATAAAGTAATTTTGCCGTTGCCACTCCTGATGCGCCCAATCCATTCATAACAATTTTTAAATCTTTAACATCTTTACCAACAACTTTTGCTGCATTGAGTAGTCCCGCCAAAACGACAATTGCCGTTCCTTCTTGGTCATCGTGATACACCGGAATATCAAGACTGGCACTCAATTTGTCTTCGATTTCAAAGCATCTTGGTGCGGCAATATCTTCCAAATGAATCCCTGCAAATGATGTTGAAATATTTTTAATGGTTCTCACAAATTCATCTGTTTCAACTTGATCAACTGCCATTGGAAGGGCATCTACCCCTGATAATTCCTTATATAGAAGTGACTTTCCCTCAACAATTGGGAGTCCACCAGCTGGTCCAATATTTCCAAGACCCAAAACTGCTGAACCATCCGTTACTACCGCGACAAGCTTCCCGCTTAGAGTTAATTCATCTTTTAACTCCGCATGCGCTTCAATATCTTTGGCAATTCCCGCAACTCCAGGTGTATAAGCTTCGCCTAATTCCTTTTTATTACTAACTTGCATTTCTGGTTCAATACTTAAGACCCCAGTATGCTTTTTATGCAGTTCAAAAACTTCATTATCCTGATCCATAGACATTCCTCCCATAGTTACTGTAAACGTTGTCAACTAAATAGTACTCTCTTTTTAAAATTTTGCAAATTTTTGTATGTTTTTTTAAAAATATAAAAATAAATCTGCCCATAAACTAGATTATGTGGTACAAAAAAACTAAGATTAATGTCAGGATTAAATCACATCAATCCTGGCATTAATCCTAGTTTTAAAGGAAGTACCGTTTTTTACATAAAAATCCAATTGTATATAAACTGGAGGTTAACTCTGGGCTTTTTCACGGCTTTCTTGATTCTTTGTGTAATGTCTTTTAACCTATCGGTCATATTTCATATCCATTCCTTCACGATCGTATAGCTTCATTTTCGAGGAAAGGTACACCATCATACCAGCTGAATCCCCTCTATCATAAGTGATACCTCCGTTATCAACAATCCATGTATCACCTTTTTCATACATATTTTCATTTATAATGGCACCGCTCTTTGCTATCGACCTATCCTCTTTAACCGCCTCATTGAGGTTACTAAAATATATTTTGTTAACTGCTTTAGGTAATGGCTCAAAGCTAATTACTCTTGCCACCGGATAGTAATCTTTTCGATATGGCATGTGTGTTGCATAGTAGTAGGCACTATTATTTAAGTTTCGCCATATTCCTGTTCCGATTCCTAAAAATATCATTCCAAAGAATATTAAAAACCATATTATTTTTCTTATCATTTAACTTCTCTCATATTTTAACCAGTTTGATTACATATAAATCCAGTTGTATAAAAATTGGAGATTAACTTTAGGCTTTTTTACAGCCTTCTTGATTCTTTGTGTGATGTCCTTTAGTTTGTTATCCATTTTTGACCGATCATATTTCATACCATTTCCCTCACGATCATATAATCTCATTTTGGACGTAAATTCAGCGGTCATGCCCTTTAACGAAGTTGAATCAAATTTCAAACTATAGTACAAGCTATCACTGTCAACAGACCAATAATCACCCTTTTTATATACATTATCAATGTTAATTGCACCATTCAGTCCATCAACGTTGTCATTTTTAATTGCATAATTAATATTACTGGGATAAACCTTATTCACACTCTGTGGTAACGGTTTTACAGCGACTACCCTAAACACCGGATAATAATCTTTCCGATATGGCATATGTGTCGCATAATAATACGCGTTATTATCCAAATTCCGCCATACTCCGATTCCTAGTCCGATGAGTATTGTTACCATAACTAGTACTGTCCAAATTAATCTTCTTTTCATTTATAACCTCATCTATTTTTAAAACCAATGTCTAAAGAACCTTCCAATTCGATGTAAGGCTTGTCGTACAGCTCGTCTATACAGGACTGTAAACTCTTCTATAACTTAGACAAATATACTTTTATAACTACGTCTAATTATTCGATTTAGCTGTTTAATTCCCTTACTTACTTTTTTATAACCAAATGTGCTACTTTTTTCGATTTTTGAATAACTCATAGATATTAAAGCAATTCCAGAATCAGAGGTTGAAACAAACAATATTTTTGACATTGTTACGTAGTACATCAAGTTTAGAAGTTGGTCGATTATGGATATTTAGACGAGAATCTTAATTTCCTCAAGAAATGCACCAGGACTGCTGGCAGATTTATTCAGCTCATCTGCATGAGCAAACATTCCTCCGGTAAATAATATTGACAGCATAAAACTTAATATTAAGGTTTTTATTTTGGTATTATTATTTTTTGTCATGTTTTAATCTTAGCACTAAGAAACGCAAAAGAATATTATAAATAAATTATGTATCAATAATAATTAATAATTTAAAAGGTTTAAACGGTTTATTTTTAATACGGTTAACATTCATCAATTTAGTTTCACACTATTATTCCCCATCGTATCCAGTGATATAATTAGGATAGAATCAACATCGCGGAGGAAGCCTATGGATAACTTAACAAACGCCGAGCAACTCGCCCAGATTGCTCAAGATTACTATTTATCAAAAATAACAATTGGCGAACTGACCGAAAAATATGGTGTGAGTCGCTATCTTATTAGTAAGTATTTGGAACAGGCTCTTGAAGAAGGAATTGTCACAATTCAGATCAACTCACCTGTTTCTCGTAACTTTCAATTAGAAGCTCAATTTTCAGAATTGTTTAACATTGACCACGTTTATATTTTAAAAAATCAGGATAATCCCACCAATGACGGATCTAACATCATTACCTACGCTGCTCAACAGATTCAAGCTTTAGTTATTCACTCTAAAATTGTTGGCATCTCTTGGGGTGGTACTATGTTTAATCTGATTGACCATTTTCACACCGATGCCAAACCTGACATAACTTTTACCCAGTATATGGGAGAAAACATGAAGTACAATTCGCTAGCTGGCTCAACTCGTATGGTTGAACATGCGGCTAACAAACTGGGAGCTAACTATTTAACAATTCCCGCTCCTCTTTATGTCGTCAATAAATCCGTTCGTGAGGGATTAAAAAAAGAGCCTGCACTTTCTGCCGCTCTTCACGCTGCTACAAACATGGATTTAATTTTTTGTGGATTAGGAACCCTAGCCTCTGTTAATTCAATTGAGGCATGGAAAAATTCAAGAGAACAAATCTTTCCTGGTGTAAAACCTAGTGAAGTCGCCGGCATGCTATTTGGTCGCCCATATGATATCAAGGGAAACTTTCTGATTCCAACCGAAGACACTACGTTTGGTGTTCCTTTATCAGATATTCTTAAAACACCCCGTCGTTTCGGAGTTTTAAAAAGTCGCTTTAAAACAGACGCAGCCTTAGGCGCACTCCGTGGAAACATGTTAACTGACATCGTGTTAGATGAAAGCATAGCACACCGCATTTTATCAGCAAATAAAGAATCTTAATTAATTTTTTGAATAAAATCTTGCACCGTTTGATTAAATAAAACAGATTGTTCGGCCATCACGATGTGTCCACAATCTTCAACCATGGTGTATTCCCCAGCGGGTGCCATTTGAGCAGTAACCTTTGCAAATTCTGGATTAAAGAATGGCGAATTACTTCCAGCTACCACTAAAAAGGGAATCCGTAGCTGACGAATAATATCGCGCCAATCTTGAAAAGCATGGTCGCGTAAAAACGGATAATTAATTTCCGCATCATATGGATGATCACTACCCACAGTTTTAATAACTGTTCGTAGCTGGTCATCTATTCTTTTATGCGTTGCCCTTCCAAAAGGTTGTAATAGGTCATCGGGAAAGTTCTCCCAGTTTAATTGTTTAAATCCAAAAGACCATGTTGAATCGTTAATCATTTTAGGACTTTGATCAACATCAATTAAAGCCTTGATATTTTTATCCCCATACAATGATATATACGCCCAAAAAGTAGCGGCGCCCATAGAATTTCCAATCATGATTGGTTTTTCAACTTTTAGTTCTTGTAATAACTCGTAAACATCAATTGCATGACGCGTGATTCTAAGTCCTTTTGAAGTATGTTGTGATTCTCCTTGGTTTCGTGCATCAATATTAATAACCCGATAGCCTTGTTCTACTAGATAATTAACTTGAAAATCCCAAACGTGACGACTGCTTCCGATTCCTGCTAGGAGGATAATTGGTTGCCCGGTTCCTTGGTCATCATAAGCTATTTTGATGCGATCAGATGTTTTGAAAAACAATTTTTTACCTTCTTTTTGTTGTATTCGATATAGAGCTATGCAATTTTTATAGTTAAAATGAGCTTACACAGACCAGTTCCAATGAGGCGTAGTTCGCCCATTGGAATGGTCCGCGTATGAGTATCCTGCTTTGTGCAACAAAGCTTCATTTCTTGACGAGCTAGTACCAGCTTCCTGCGGATAACCTGAAACCTCTGCTCGACGAACAAGTTCGTCAATCCGACGTTTCCAGTTATTCCTCAGAAGCTAAACGGCTTGCTTCGCTCTCTCTAATATATTCCCAATTGCACCCTTGCTTCCCTTGTCATCATTTCTTCTGACCAGGCTGGTTCCCACACGATTTCAATCTCGATTTCTTTTATCCCTTTTATTTTCTGGATTTCTTTTTGGATCGCATCCGCCAACCATTCCGTTAAAGGGCATCCCACAATTGTTAATGTCATTGTGATTTCTGCCACCCCTTCGTCAGTCAACTTAGCATCGTAAATCAGGCCCATACTAACCAAATCCACATCCAGCTCTGGGTCAATCACGTGGCTTAATGCTTCATATGCCTGTTCTTTAAAAGTTGCTTCCGCCATTATCCAATCGATCCTTCCATTTCAAAACTAATCAAACGATTCAATTCAACCGCGTACTCCATCGGTAATTCCTTGGTAAAGGGCTCCACAAATCCCATTACAATCATTTCCGTTGCCTTTTTTTCAGAAATACCACGACTCATCAAATAGTAGAGTTGTTCCTCAGAAATCTTAGATACCTTGGCCTCATGCTCCATTGCAACATTACCATTATAAATTTCATTATAGGGAATTGTATCACTTGAAGATTTATCGTCCATAATAATCGTGTCACACTCGACATGTGCCAACGACCCGTCCGCCTTTCTTCCAAAACGAACCTTTCCCCGATAATCGACAGCTCCACCATCTTTTGCAATCGACTTCGAGACAATTGAAGAAGATGTATTTGGCGCATTATGAATCATCTGTGCCCCTGTATCTTGATCAACGTTGTGTCCTGCGACGGCAATTGACAGCATCGTTCCACGCGCACCCTCACCATTTAAATACACGGAGGGGTATTTCATCGTGATTTTCGATCCCATATTACCATCGACCCATTCCATCGTTGCATTTTCGGCTGCGGCTGCCCGCTTTGTTTCCAAACTATACACATTATTTGACCAGTTTTGAATTGTTGTATAACGGCAATATGCATCTTTTTGGACATTCACTTCAACAACGGCAGCATGTAAGCTATCCGAATCATACTTTGGAGCCGTACATCCCTCAACGTAATCCACACTGGCTCCCTCGTCGACAATAATCAGCGTTCGTTCAAACTGTCCCGTATTTTCAGCGTTAATTCTAAAATAAGATTGAATTGGAGTCTTGGCACGGACACCCTTTGGCACATAAATAAAAGTTCCTCCCGACCAAACAGCACTGTTAAGAGCAGCAAACTTATTATTAGTGGGCTTTACTAGCTTTCCAAACCACTTCTTAAATAACTCCGGATACTCTTGCAAAGCCGTATCGGTATCCGTAAAAATTATGCCCATTTTTTCAAACGTTTCACGCATATTATGGTAGACCACCTCGGATTCATACTGTGCGGACGAACCTGCCAGATACTTTCGCTCAGCTTCTGGGACTCCTAAACGATCAAAGGTTGTTTTAATCTTTTCCGGAACGTCATCCCAATCACGATATTTCTTATCCGTCGCTTTTTGATAGTACAGCATATTCTTTAAATCCAAACCACTTAAATCAGGGCCAAAATTGGGCATTGGCATCTTTTTATACGCTTCATAAGATTGCAAACGATAATCTAACATCCATTGCGGTTCATGTTTTTCAGCCGAAATTTTCCTAACAACTTCTTCACTCAATCCGTGTCCCGTCGAGAAGACAGGTGTAACATCATCATGAAAGCCATAATCGTAATCTTCTGTATCGCGCACAATTGATTCTACATCGCTCATTTGGAAGTTCCCTCTTTCTGCAATAACTCGTCCAATGCATGCCAGGCTAAGGTAGCACATTTTATTCTTGCCGGAAATTCTGCCACACTGGCTAACAAACTGGCATCTCCAAGTTGGTCCTCTTTTTTATCGTTAATTTCTTTCCCAGTGATCAAGTCTGAAAAACTCAAAATAAGATCACGTGCTTCGCTTACTGATTTATTCGTCAACACTGTTGTCATCATACTTGCTGACGCCTGCGAAATCGTACACCCAGTTCCAGTAAATCCAATCTCATCAACATTTCCATCTTTAATAATTGCTGATACATCAATCACGTCTCCGCAGGTTGGATTTTCCATTTGAAAATGAACACTGTCTTTGCCAATTTGGCCATAATGGTGAGGATGCTGTGCATGGTCTAATACGACTTCCCGGTATAAATCATTCATTTGATCAAGACTCATGCAAAAAGAACTCCTTTACTTGTTTAACCCCGTCGATTAATTGGTCAACGTCCGCCATATTATTATAAAAAGCAATGCTTGCTCGTGCAGTGGCTGCCACTCCTAAATCCTGCATCAACGGTTGTGCACAATGATGGCCAGCTCGTACTTCGATTCCCAATAAATCTAGTCCAGTTGCCACATCGTGAGGATGGACACCATCAATATTGAAAGACAGTACACCCAATCTCTTCTTGGTATTGTGGGGGCCATAAATTGTAACCCCTGAAATCCCTTCAATTCCTGTCAACATGCGTTGCATTAACTTTTCTTCATAATCTTGAATTGATTTTAATCCCATCTTCTGAACATAGTCGATCGCCACGCCTAATCCAATTGCACCACTAATATTTGGTGTGCCAGCTTCAAACTTTAATGGTGTTTTTTTCCATGTTGCAACATCTCTCGTGACTTTACTGATCATTTCACCACCAAATTGGACTGGATTCATTTTAGCAAGTAAATTAGATTTCCCAAATAATACTCCAATTCCGGTTGGTGCGCCTAGTTTATGACCCGAAAATGCATAAAAATCAGCATTCAACTCTTGCACATCAACAGCCATATGACTCACCGCCTGTGCACCATCAACTACTAAATAAGCGTTAACTTTATGAGCTAACTGTTCAAGTTTGTTTATCGGATTTTGAATACCAATAACATTTCCTACGTGGGCTACCGCAACAATCTTCGTTTTTTTCGTAATTACACGAGTTGCACTATCCATATCAAAAGAACCGTCTTCGTTCAATTCGATGTATTTTAAATGTGCAGATCTTCTACTAGCAAGCTGTTGCCATGGAATCAAGTTACTATGGTGCTCTGCTACCGAAATCACAATCTCATCACCAGGATTAACGACTGCGTCTCCAAATCCCTGGGCAACAAGGTTCAAGCTCTCGGTTGTTGATCGTGTGAACACAATTTGCTCACTACTTTCCGTGTTAATAAAATGAGCTACTTTTTCACGAGCCTGCTCATACATATCCGTTGCCTGATTCGACAACGTATACACTCCACGATGAACATTTGAATGAGTGGTCTGATAGTAATGTAAAACAGCATCCGTCACTGGTCTTGATTGCTGCATAGTGGCCGCATTATCCAAATATGCCAATCGTTCGCCGTTAACTTGCTGATCTAAAATCGGAAAATCTTTGCGAACTTCATTAATTTTCCAATTCATTTTTTAACTTCTCCTCGATTACATCAATCATTTGATTTCTTAACTTTTCCGAAGGTAACTTACTCAAAACATCACCAAGAAAACCACGAATCACTAAACGCTGCGCTACTTTTTTAGGTATACCGCGACTCATTAGATAATACATCTGATGTTCATCAACCCGACCAACACTTGCTGCATGTCCAGCCAAAACATCATTTTCATCAATTAGAAGAATTGGGTTAGCATCACCATGTGCCTTATCCGACAACATCAAAACCCTATTTTCTTGGTTAGCTCTGGCACCATGTGCGCCCTTAATGATCTTGCCGATACCATTAAAAATTAGCTCAGAACTGCCTAAGATAACACCACGTTGAGTAATGTTCCCAGTTGAATACGGCGCATAGTTTGTGACCCTCGTATCAATGCATTGGCGTTGCTTTCCACCAGACAGTGCTACAACTTTCACCTCAGAATCGGATCCGCTACCTTTTAAATCCGAATCAAAATCCGCAATCGTATTTCCATCGTTAAAGACACCAATTGACCAGTCGATTCGTGCAGCATCATCCAAGTATCCTCTTCGATTAATATACGACGTTGTTTTTTCGGCTAATAAGTCCAATCCAGTAAACTCAACTTGACTATTTTCTAATGCAACAACTTCAGTAATTAAATGAAAACGATTGGCAATATCTCCCCTCGTCTCAAGCTGTTGTAATACTTTGAGTGAACTATTTCGCTCCGTTACAATCAAAACATGTCCAAAATAATTGGATTTGGCTAAACTATTTTGAATCATCAACATCTGGAGGGGCTCTGTAATTTGAACGTTTGCTGGGACATACACGAAAACGCCGAGGTTCAGGCGCACCAAATTTAGTGCGGTTAGTTTATCTTCGGTTAGTCGTACAGCTTTCGTCATAAAATATCTCTGTAGCAAATCAGAATGATTTTCAAAAGCTGTTTTAAAGTCCTCGACGACTAATCCAGCATCGATCATTTCCTGACTTAGTTTAATGTGAACAGCATCGCCAAAGCTTACAAGTTGTTGTTTAGATAGATCCTTTGGTATTGGGGACGATTCGGCATCTGCCATTTCATCAATTTGATCTAAATTCCACCGATGATAGTCAAAACGATCTAAATTAGGCATTTTTAAATTTTGAATTTCCTGTTGAACGGTTTCTTGTAAATCCTTAAACCACACTGGCTCGTTTTTAAATGCCATCAGGGTTCGCCTCCGATAAATCATCATCTACCAGTTTTGCTTCAATTCCCAATTCGTCACGTAAGCCTGCATAGCCTTCATCTTCTAATTTAAGGGCTAATTTTGCGTCACCCGTCTTAACAATTCTGCCGTCCATCATGACATGTACAAAATCTGGCTTTATGTAATTTAACAGACGTTGGTAATGGGTAATCATCAATGTACCAAAATCAGGTGATGCCATTGCGTTAACACCTTTAGCCACAACTTGAAGCGCATCAATATCAAGGCCAGAATCAATTTCATCAAGAATGGCAAACTTGGGTTTAATCATCATCAACTGCAAAATTTCATTTCGCTTTTTTTCGCCACCAGAAAAGCCTTCGTTCAAATAACGACGGGCCATTGATTCCGACATATTCAAAATATCTAGGTTTCTGTCTAGCTCTTTAAGGAAATCCCTAACTGACATCTGATCGTCATCATCCCTTCTGGCATTGATAGCAGCCCGCATGAATTCCATATTGGTTATACCTTTAATTTCTACCGGATATTGCATCGCTAAAAATAGTCCAGCTCGTGCTCGTTCATCAACAGGTAATTCAAGTAAACTTTGTCCGTCAATCAAAATATCACCCTGTGTTATCTCATAACGAGGATTACCCATTATAGTTTCCGAAAGTGTTGATTTTCCAGTTCCATTAGGCCCCATAATTGCGTGAGTTTCACCCGTTTTAATAACTAAGTCAACGCCCTTAAGAATTTCTCTTGTGTCCTTATTCTCAGGATCGTTAATTCGTACGTGTAAGTTTTTTATTTCTAAAGTTGCCATTGTTTACCTCTCTTTTAGACGGTTTTACTATTTTTTTGATTTAAAACGAGTTACTTGAGGCAACTCCTTCCGTTTAGCCCATTCCCCCATCATGACCAAAAGCGTCATAATGGTGGAACATGCTAATACTCAGGAGCTAACCGCCTCTATCCACTCTCTCTTTTTCTGAAACGAGTTACTTGAGGCAACTCCCTCCGTTTAGCCCATTCCCCCATCATGACCAAAAGCGTCATAATGGTGGAACATGCTAATACTCAGGAGCTAACCGCCTCCATCCACTCTCTCTTTTTTCTGAAACGAGTTACTCAAGCTAATTTTTTCCGGTTAACCCAAGTAGCTACCTTGGCCTAAACCGCCAATGTATCTACTTCTGTTAATCCTCAAAAACTGACCAGCTTGCTTCACTCTCTTTTTTTATCCCGCTGCCGACACCCCGAACAAACTTCCAATCGCATACGTTAACACAATTGTTATAATTCCTACTGCAATATTTCGGGCTATTGTTCGTCTTGTTGATATTTCTGAATGCGCTGAACTAACAACCGCATTTAAGGTTAATGCCACAATCATCGCGATCACCGTATTGATTACTCTCCACCGGCTCGTTGACAAACTAATCGCCGTTAATGGGATTAATGAACCTAGTATAAACGAAAAGAACGATGAAATCGAAGCATGAAAAGGATTAAGGACATCGATACTTCTAATGAGCGTATCGGACTCTTTTCTATCAATTTCCTTATATTTTTGTTGTAGTTCAATTTTGTTACGTTGCACATCCCTTTGTGCACTAACTGAAATATATTCTCCCCCAGCCATTGAGCACGCTCCCGCAATCATTCCCGCAATTCCACTAAAAAAGAGCGTCGAACTATTCAGGTCAGCACCCACAGCACCCAAAACGATTCCTGATACTGAAATGATACCATCATTTGCACCAAGAATTCCTGCACGTAAAACGCTCAAACTGTCCCAAAATCTAAAACAATTAATCTTTCCGATTGATATACGTTCCATATCCTTCTCCTCTGCCAGTAAAACGTTTTCATTACCAACTTTATTATACTTTGATACCACTTATATTCAATACGGTTTTCAAAAATAATCGTTGATTTAATAGTGCTTTGGTTGATTTTTCAATATTCGTTGAGGCAGTTTATAGTGCTTCTATTCTAGGCCTTATTTTTAATAAAAATTTCTATCAGAAGTTAAATATTGACCTCTCATGCAAAATAAAAATCCTCCTAAAAAACAATTTTTTAGAAGGACTTCACAAGTTATTATGAACTTTAGTTTTAAGGGTGATTTTTAGAAAGTATTTCCATTTGACACTCAGTTTCATGAGAGTTTTATAGCAGAAACGAGCTACACAAGCCAGCTTCCTCCGGTTAACCTGAAAAGGGAACCATGACCAAGTTCGTCATAATTCCCTTTTCCTGTTAATCCTCAGAAGCTAAACGGCTTGCTCCGCTCTCTACAATTTTGGCATCGGCATCCAATTTCTGTATCCAGTATAGTCGTTGGTATGCAACAATTTTTCAGCATTTGCCACCCTATCTGGAGTTGGAGTTTCAATTCCCTCCAGACGGTATTTAATCTTCATTTCATGATACTTCTTCACACCCAGCGTATGATATGGTAATACTTCAACTTTTTGAACAATATCGTTAGGAATTTTAGCAATATAATCACCTAATTCTGCCAGATAATTATCATAATCCGTTCTTTGTGGAACTAGTACATGGCGAATCCAAATATCATTATGGTGTGCCGCCATATATTGAATCATATCCAAAATATTTTCGTTACCATACTGCGTTAATTTTTTATGCTCTTTTGAATTAATATGCTTAATATCAACTAGAGAAATATCAGTAACTTGCATTAACCGCTCAAATTTATCAAAAAATGGTTGCTCTCTGGTAAATGGTTGCCCAGCTGTATCAAGACACGTGCTGATATTTCTTTCCTTCGCTTTTTCAAATAATTCTAAAACAAAGTCAACTTGAACAAGTGCCTCTCCACCACTAACTGTAATCCCACCGGTTTTGCCCCAGAAAGCGCGGTACTTTTCAGCATCATCCAAAATCTGATCGGTTGTCATTTTATCGCCAACGTTTAATTTCCATGTATCAGGATTATGGCAATATTGACAGCGCATGTGACATCCCTGTAGAAACACAACGTATCGAATGCCTGGACCATCAACCGATCCAAATGTCTCAATTGAGTGGACATAGCCTATCAAAGGTTCCTTGGTTTCACTTTGATCTTTTATCCCTGCTTTTTCTTCCATGACTTTCCCCTCTCAATTTGATTTAGTTATTACATCTGATCGAAGAAAGTTCGTGAAATAACATCGTTCTGTTGTTCCTTAGTCAAATCGGCGAAGTATACACAGTAACCAGAAACACGCACCGTTAGCGTTGGATATTCTTCTGGGTGCTTTTGTGCATCGATCAAAGTATCTTTGTTGAAAACATTGATATTCAAGTGCATACCATCATTATTCATATATCCATTAACCATATTTACTAAGGTATCTTTACGTGCTTCTTGATCGTGACCCAAAGTATTTGGTGTTACACCAAACGTATTAGAAATTCCATCAGTTGCGTAGCGGTATGGTAATTTAGCTGTTGATAACAATGAAGCTAACGCACCGTTCTTCTCAGCTCCATATGCTGGGTTAGCACCTGGTGAGAATGGTTCACCCTTTTGGCGACCGTTTGGAGTTGTTCCCGTATTTTTACCATAAACAACATTAGAAGTGATTGTCAAAACAGATGTTGATAGTTTAGAACCACGATATAGATGATGTGTATTCATCTTGGTGTACAACTCTTTAATTAGCCACTTAGCAATATCATCAACGCGATCATCATTGTTACCATAACGTGGGTAATCATTATCTGCTTTAAAATCAACTGCGATACCATTCTCGTCACGAATTACTTTTACGTGACCATACTTAATTGCTGAAATTGAATCTGCAGCATGTGATAATCCTGAAATACCAGTTGCAAACGTACGATTTAAATCTGTATCCTTCAATGCCAATTCGGCTGCTTCATAATAGTATTTATCATGCATATAATGGATAGCATTGAGTGAATTTACATAAACATCAGCAAGCCAGTCCATCATACGATCAAACTTCTTCATAAATTCATCGTAGTCAATATATTCAGAAGTAATTGGTTCATATTCAGGTCCAACTTGCACGTTTGCAATTTCATCTTTACCACCATTAATTGCGTACAACACTGTCTTAGCAAGGTTTGCACGAGCACCAAAGTATTGAACACCATCGGCAACCGGTTGTGCTGAAACACAGCATGCAATCCCATAATAATCAGTTCCCCATTCAACACGCATTAAATCATCATTCTCGTATTGGATTGTTGAACTATTAATTGATACCTCTGTAGCATAACGTTGGAAATCTTCTGGAAGGTTCTCCGACCAAAGAATTGTAATATTTGGTTCTGGAGCCGCGCCCATATTATCCAAAGTTTTGAGGATACGAAATGCCGTCTTTGTAACGTGGTGACGCCCGTCTAATCCAAGTCCACACATTGATAATGTTGCCCAGATTGGGTCACCTGAAAATAGTGAGTTATACTCTTCGGTACGAATAAAACGTACCATACGTAATTTCATAACAAACTGATCAATAATTTCTTGGGCTTGCTTTTCATCTATAACGCCACGATCCAAATCACGCTGAATGAAAATGTCCATTACGGTGTCAATTCGACCAACAGACATTGCAGCACCGTTTTGGGTTTTAATGGCTGCTAAATATGCAAAGTAAATCCATTGAACGGCCTCTTGTGCGGTTTCAGCAGGTTTACTAATATCATATCCATAACTTTCAGCCATTTTCTTCATATCGCCTAGAGCACGGTATTGATCTTGTACCTCTTCACGTAAACGAATCACATCATCAGTTAATTCACCATCACCAATGTTAGCAAAGTCATTTGCTTTTTCCTCCATCAGTCGGTCAATTCCGTATACTGCAACACGTGGAAGGTCAGGAATAATTCGTCCACGGGCATATGCATCTGGTAAACCAGTTACTATCTTATAATGGCGTGCTTTACGCATATCTGGCGTATATACGTCAAATACCCCTTGATTATGAGTCTTTCTGTATTCGGTAAAAATTTTGTCATTCTCTTCATCCGGTGTAAATCCGTATGATTTCAAAGCACCATCTGCCATTCTAATTCCGCCAAATGGCATGAATGCACGTTTCAATGGTTTATCAGTTTGTAATCCAACGATCTTTTCTAGATCCTTCTCAATGTATCCGGGACCATGTGAAGTGATTGTTGATACAACCTTTGTATCAGCATCCAGAACTCCACCAGCTTCACGCTCTTTTTTCTTCAAGTCTAAAACCTTGTCATTTAAGGTTTTAGTAGCAGCGGTTGGGCCCTCCAAAAATTCTTCATTTCCATTATACTGTGTGAAATTTTGCTGAATAAAATCACGAATATTAATTTCTTCTTGCCAATGACCACTCTTAAAACCTTCCCAAGCCTTTGGAGTAGTAGAACTTTGCAGTTTAATCATTTTTTAGCCTCCGTTAATTAAAATCCATAATCAAATATGTAACACCTTTCCAAATGAATGATAACATTTTAAAGAGTAAATGTAACCGTTTACAAAACAAAAAAATTACTTTTTTGAGGAAAATTATTCAAGCCTTAGCCGCCTTAGTTTTCTTCTAAAGCTGAATTTTATGTAAAAAAAACTAAAAATAGCAGAATAAATCGCTTAAAGTGTTCAATTTTTGGTTTTGGAAATGTTATACTGTTCATGTTGTAAAATTTTAATCTATTTATGAAGGGAATTGATATTTTGTCTAAGCTTCAAAACCATCAAAAAGTTGTTTTAGTCGGTGACGGTGCTGTTGGTTCTAGTTACGCCTTTGCTATGGCACAACAAGGACTTGCTGAAGAATTCGTTATCGTCGACGTTGTTAAAGAACGTACTCAAGGGGACGCACTTGATCTTGAAGATGCTACTCCATTTACTGCACCAAAGAACATTTACTCTGGTGAATATTCAGATTGTGCTGATGCTGATCTAGTTGTTATTACAGCTGGCGCACCACAAAAGCCTGGTGAAACTCGTCTTGATCTTGTAAACAAGAACTTGAAGATTTTATCAACTATCGTTAAGCCAGTTGTTGATTCTGGTTTTGACGGAATCTTCCTTGTTGCTGCTAACCCAGTTGATATCCTTACTTACGCTACATGGAAGTTCTCTGGCTTCCCTAAGGAAAAGGTTATTGGCTCAGGAATTTCTCTTGATACAGCTCGTTTACGTGTTGCTCTTGGTAAGAAGTTCAACGTTAGCCCTGAATCAGTTGACGCTTACATCCTTGGTGAACATGGTGATAGCGAATTTGCTGCTTACTCAACAGCATCAATTGGTACTCGTCCATTGCTTGATATTGCTAAAGAAGAAAACGTTTCTGCTGATGAATTAACACAAATTGAAGATGGCGTTCGTAACAAAGCTTACGACATTATCAACAAGAAGGGTGCTACATTCTACGGTGTTGGTACTGCTCTTATGCGTATTTCACGTGCTATCTTACGTGACGAAAACGCTGTTCTTCCTGTTGGCGCATACATGGATGGTCAATACGGTTTGAATGATATTTACATTGGTACACCCGCTGTTATCAATGGTCAAGGTTTAGCTCGTGTTATCGAATCACCATTGAGTGACGATGAGATGAAAAAGATGACTGATTCTGCTGCAACTCTTAAGCAAGTTTTAACAGACGGTTTAGCAAATCTTGAAAAATAATTTTTAACATTAAATTACTTTTTAGAGCTGGGATAGTTCCCAGCTCTTTTTTGTATAAAATAATTTATTTGTAATGGTCAATATTATTTTCCCGCCAAAACATCTAGCTTATCAAAGCAAAAATTTGTTAAGTTACACTGATTAATTTAGAACTGTAGTTTATCATCTTAAGACATGGTAATTATCTTTCAAATATCTTGATTATTTCCCATTATTACAGTATCTTTAGTAAAGATGATTTATTGGAGGATTAACATGGGGCGTACAAACTTACATCGTAACCACCATCGAGTTCTTTGGGGAATCACCTCAGGAATCATTGCTATAGCAGCTATATATGGAATTGGTGTTTACCATTATTCAAATTCACAAAAATTCATACCAAACACAGTAATCGCCGGTGTTGATGTAGGTGGCAAAGATCAGGCAACTGCTACCAAATTAGTTGAACAGAGTGTTAAATCACAGACTATCACACTAAAAGACGGAGCAAAAAAAATATCAAACATTAAAGTTGCCGACACTGGTCTTTCAGTGAACGCCAAGGCTTTTGTGTCTAACTCCCTTCAGAAGCAGAACGGATTAACTTGGCCACTTCAGATGGTAAACGTTGCCCATGCAGATAAAGTTTCAGATGGCGACTTAACTATTAAGGACTCCGATACCCAAAAGTTTGATTCCTTCTCTAAAAAAGAGCTCAAGGAACTTAACTCAGATCGAACAGCTTCTAAGGCATCTAAAATCACCTTAACCAGTACTGGGGCAGTTAAATTATCCGGTGGCTCACAAGGTAATTACATTGATGCTCACGGATTTAAGAAAAACCTAAAAGCGACAGTTGCATCTGGAAAAAGTTCCATGGATCTGAAAGATTCATACCAGACTCCTACTGAAACCAAGGCTAATCAGATTACTGATCAATATAAAAAGATCCAGGCTGAAGATGCTGTATATGATATTAACGGTACTAAAGTAACGATTCCAAGTGCCGAGATTGTTAGCTGGCTCAAAGTAGACACTAATGTTTATGGCGTTCGTAGTCTATCTCTGGACGATACGAAGGTTAGTAACTATCTTAATGGCCTAAACGATAAGTACTCAACTTATAAAAAATCTTTCAACTTTAAGAGTACTAAGCAAGGAACTATTACCGTTAAAGACGGAAACTTTGGCTGGGAAATTTCCACTGACGTTGATAAAACAACACTTGAAAACAAAATTTTAGCTGGTAAAAGCTTTGATATGCAGGCTACCATTTCTGGATCAGGTCAGGGATTAAAGCCTGGTGAGGTTGGGAATACTTACGTCGAAGTTGATAAAGCCGCTCAACATATGTGGTTCTACCACAATGGTAAGCTAGAACTATCAACCTCAGTTGTAACTGGTCTACCGCCTAACCAAACAACTCCAACCGGTGTTTGGTTCGTCTGGAAGAAACAGCAAAATGCTGTCCTTAAAGGTAAGAACGATAATGGCACTTCATACGCTTCACCAGTTAAGTATTGGATGCCAATTGATTATACTGGAGTTGGTCTTCATGATGCTCCTTGGCAACCAACTTTTGGAGGCGATTGGTTCAAGACACATGGCTCCCATGGTTGCGTAAACACTCCACCGTCTGTTATGCCTAAGCTCTACGCTGATGTGCCAACTGGAACCCCAGTTGTTGTTCACTAATAAATCTTTAATTAAAATCACTTAGGAGGTCATCATATGCTATTAAAATCACTTGTAAAACCTAAGGAACGCTTAACCACAGTTCGTGAAGATGCAACACTTGAACAAGCACTAACAATTTTAGAAGATTCTGGTTTTCGGTGTGTGCCTGTCTTAGATGAAACTGGCACCCTCTTCAGAGGTAATATTTATAAGATGCATATTTACCGTCATAAGTCCCGTGGTGGTTCAATGCAGGATCCAGTTACTTCATTGTTAAAAAATGCCACTAAATATATCAATGTTAATGCAGCGTTTTTCAATGTCTTCTTCTCAATTAAGGATCTTCCTTACATCACTGTGTTGGATGATAATAATCATTTTTACGGCATTTTGACGCATGCTCGTCTACTGGATGTCCTTTCTCAATCTTGGAATGTTAATGTGGGTAGTTACGTTCTAACCGTTGTTTCAAGTGGCGAACGCGGTGACCTTGCCGCTATGGCAAAAATCATCACTAAATATACTTCAATTGCCAGTGTCATCACCCTAGATGCTCAGGAGGGCGAGCTAGTCCATCGGACCATGTTTACTCTTCCAGCTGAAGTTGGTCAAAAGAAACTAGAACAAATTATCGATAATCTAGAGCGCAAAGAATTCCGCGTTCCAGAAGTTGAAGACTTAAAAGCAATTAACTAGTAATCTAAAAAAGAATCGTTGTAGTATGAGCTTTCATACTACAACGATTCTTTTTTGTTTCTTGCTTAAGCTAGCCTAGATTCGATTGTTAAAATCAAGCACTTTGTCTAATCCATACATAATTGGAGCAGAAATTATCATTATAACAAACTCAGAAATTGCTGTTGAAAGATACGTTGCCCAAAACGGAATTTGAAGTGTCCAGTGTAATTCGAGCGCGATTAGCACCATCGAAACAGTAAACACAATGACGTTCAATCCCATTTTAGCCCAGATATTTTTTAACCGTGGTGCGACATAAATGGTTATTAACAATGCAATTACGGTCTGCCCAGTTCCAAAAACAACATCCAATAAGTGATTTAAAGAAGTGGGACCAAACAAGTTAAATAAGAATACCCCACCAACGACTCCCCAAAAGTATTTTCGGTTAAATACCACCAAATGATTTAAGGACTCTGAAAGCCTAAATTGTATATTTCCTGATGCCAAACCAAATGTGTTTACTAATAATGATAAAACAATATAAATTGCTGCAACCATTGCGTTAACAATCCATACGCGATTACTTTTACTACCCATCAAACTATTCCTCCTTAGTTTTTTTACGTGGGATAATTGCGAACCACGGGATTTATCATAGCATACTTGGGTACGAGTTTGCCCCTCTATTTTTGTTAGCTCCTGAAAAAGGGCTTTGAAATATTGCGTGGAACATAGTTCGCCAACTCTAGCCCTTTTTCTGCATTTTTATATAGTTTGACAAAACACAGCCTTTCTTAACATGCTGCCATTTTTGCTAAATTAAAAGTAGCTGAACTGAGAGCTAGACACGGTCATCTTTAACATCAAAAGAACGCAATAAATAAGATTAATTTTTGAGCACTAACTAAAATAAAGAATACTAAGCAATTCGTAACCACAAAAAAAGACCTCCTCACAGAGATCTTCTTTTCTTATGTATTATCGGTCATAAGGCCCACGCTCACACGTAGTGCCTCATTAACCATAAGCATATGACGATCGTTTAAATGGCCAATACGGTCATGCAGACGTTGCTTATCAATAGTACGAATCTGTTCCATCAAAATAACCGAATCCCTTTCAATCCCATCCTCACCCGCAGAAATTGCCACATGGGTTGGCATCTTGGGCTTAGTTATTCTTGCTGTAATTGCAGCAACAATAACAGTTGGGCTATAACGGTTTCCAATATTATTTTGGATTATTAAAACAGGGCGCATCCCACCCTGTTCAGATCCTACGACTGGTGACAAGTCTGCATAAAACAAATCGCCTCTTTTAATTAGGCTTTCGTCCACAATGCCACCTCAGTATCTTCTTTTAAAATCGTTCTAATAAATGGGCTTCACACTCCGCCTCACATGACGAAAAATCGTTAGTGATTTGACGATTTAATTGTGCCATTTCGATGTAGCCATTTTGAAGTGCACCAAAATTAGTTGAGCTATGTTTTTCAAAAAATGCTTCAACTTGATCATCGCGTACTTTGTTCGGATCAATCGCAAAAAATTCACAGTACGTCTGTCTTAATTCATCGCGTGTATTCATGAGTGCCTTCTCCTATTATCGATTCTAAAGAGTATTTTAACACGTTGTTATTACTTAGTCACTTCCATGTTCTTGTATTCACGTGGAATTCGTTCTGTAAATCCACACGTTATTTCATAATTAATAGTGTTAGCATAGTCAGCAATATCCGTCATCGTAATAATTTGGTTACCAGACCTGCCTGCCAATACTACGGTAGTTCCAACTGGAAACTCCTTTGGCAACCGAACCATCATCTGATCCATACAAATTCGTCCCACAATTTCACATTCATTCCCATCAACTAAAACGTGAAACCCAGTTAATCTGCGTTCATAGCCATCTGCGTATCCTATAGGTATAGTCCCAATCCATTCGTCATTCTTAGCAGTATATGTTGCTCCATAACTAATTGATCTACCAGCAGTGATCTTTTTTACAAAGCTAAGATCCGATACTAAGCTCATAGCAGGTTGTAATTCGTATGGAGGGGTAATCTCACGACCAGAAGGGTTCATACCATAAATTCCAACTCCAAAACGGATCATATTACCATTGCATGCTGCATGCCAAAGACTTGTAGCTGTGTTTGAAACATGAACATACTTAGGTCGCTTTTTTAAAGCGTTCATAAATTCTTTAAAACGTCCTACTTGGAGTTTAAAATAGGTTTCATCCTTTTCATCAGCAGTTGCAAAATGGGTGAAAACACCTTCAAAATCAAATTGTTCCTGATGTTCATTTACAAATTTGTCTGCCACTGTTAGCTCCGATGGTGTCTGAAACCCAATTCGTCCCATTCCAGTATCTAAGCCAAGATGAATTTTTAGTTGTATATCTTCTAAGTAATTTTGAGCGGCTTCCTGTAGCCACTCAAGATTACCTACCGTTAATGAAATTCCCTTTTCGGCAGCTAATCTCGCATGTTCAACTGGTGTAATACCTAATACCAAGATAGGCTCCACAAAACCCGCCTCTCTAAGATCAAGTGCTTCGTCTAAGAGCGCAACACAAAAACCAGTTGCTCCAGCCTGCTTTGCTAATTTTGCAACTGCTCGAATTCCGTGCCCATAACCGTTCGCTTTAATCACTGCAAATAATTCACTTTTATTGTCCAATCTACTAATTTCTTCTGAAATATTATGTCTAATTGCTGCCCCATCTACAATTATCCGTGTTGAACGGTGAATTCCTTCTACCATATTAATCAATCTCCTCTAAAATAACCTCAGTCATTACCACCTGTTTAGTATGTGAAAGTGAAACATGTGCGCTACCTTCAAATGGATGTTTTGTGATTATAGGTTTCCCAACCTTATTATCTAAAATTTCAATATCCTTGAATCCTAGTTGCCGACCTAATCCAGTTCCAAAGGCCTTACTATAAGATTCTTTCGCTGAAAATCGTCCAGCCAAAAATTCAATTGCACGTCGTTCCTTCATATCCTTCCAAACTTCTAATTCGCTAGGTGTCAATACCTTCTGCGCAAATCCAAGTCTTTTCTGAATATTTCCAACCCGTTCAATTTCAGTTATATCAACCCCAATTCCAAAAATCATGCACTCACCCCACTCCCAATATTATTATTGTACCAAAATCTCAAAAACTTTCTAAAATAAAAGCCGAACAAATGAAGGCAACTTATCACAAGTTCTGATAACTAATCCTAAATTTATTCGGCTACAAATTTATTTTTCTTTGATGATGAATTTACGGTTAGAACCACCGCGGTTAGAAGACTTCCCATTACTATTGTTATTACGTTTCTTGGAGTCTTTCCAGTCACGTCGTCCGCCGCCATTACCGCGTTGTTCACGGTCACGACGATTACCATTCCACTTGCCACGTCCACCACGGGAACCGTTGCCGCCACGATGACCACCGCCACCGTTACCGCTATGAGATCCCCCATTACCCTTCTTACGGGGAAGTGGTCGTTCTGATGAAATCTTAACGTTAACTTCACTTGAATCAGCCTTAGTCTCTTTCTTCAAGAGCGCTGCAGCCAATGTTTTAGCATCATATTCTTCTAACAAATGATCTGCTTGTTCGGAATATTTGGTAACATCAGTATGTTTAACGAGATCTTTTATGTTATCTTCAGCTGCTGCTGCACGACCCGCAAAGGCGTCTTGTTCAGTAGGTGGCTTCAATGGTAGCAAACGTTTCTTCGTTAGACGTTCAATATCACGGAGATAGTCCATTTCCCAGTTAGTAACAAAGGTAACAGATGTACCATGGGCGCCGGCACGTCCGGTACGACCAATTCGATGAACATAACTCTCTGGATCCTGTGTAATATCATAGTTATAAACATGAGTTACACCAGTAATATCCAATCCACGAGCCGCAACATCAGTAGCAACCAAGATATCAAGATCACCATTTCTAAATTGATGTAAAATACTCATACGACGTTGCTGAGTCAAATCGCCATGAATGCCCGCTGCATTATAGCCGCGAGCAACTAAGCCCTTAGAAACCTCATCAACACGCCTTTTAGTACGTCCAAAAATAACTGCTAACTTAGGCGCCTGTACATCAAGAACACGTGTTAAAATATCAAATTTTTCAAATTCCTTCGAACGAACATAATACTGATCAACTAAGTCAGCTGTCAATTCTTTTGATTTTACAGTAACTTGTTTAGGGTCATGCATAAACTTGACACCAATCTTTTTGATCGCTTGTGGCATTGTTGCAGAAAACAGCAATGTTTGACGATCATTTGGTGTTTTTTCAATAATTTGTTCAATGTCGGGTAAGAATCCCATATCTAACATATCATCAGCTTCGTCCAAAACCAGTGTATTCACATGATCCAAACGAATTGTCTTACGTCCGATATGATCAAGCAAACGACCTGGTGTACCAACTACAATCTGTGGATGACTCTTTAAACTATTGATTTGGCGACGAATATCTGCACCACCATAAACCACTTGTACTTTAGCTTTTTTATACTTACCTAATTTAAAAATTTCAGCTTGTGTTTGCGCAGCTAATTCACGCGTTGGCGATACAATAATCGCTTGAATATTAGGATTATTAAGATCAACATGTTGTAATATTGGCAAACCAAACGCAGCCGTTTTTCCTGTACCAGTTTGTGCTTGTCCAATAATATCCTTTCCAGCTAAAACATCCGGGATCGTTTCTGCTTGGATTGGTGTTGGTTCCTCGTAACCATTATCGATAACTGCTTTTAAGACGTCATCGTCTAAACCTAATTCGGTAAACTTCAAAAATATTTCCTCCTAAAAAATGTGCTCACAGTATCAGAGAAAATCCGTCCTCCTGGCAAATGCCACTGCAAAACACTTCTAAACATTAACTGTACTATCATACACCTATCCAGGGAACATAAGCAAACAAAAAGGGAATCACCACAAGCATTTCAGCGGCAAAACCCTTTATTATCAAACTAATTACGCTTGAAAAATAAATATTTTATTCTTTAATTGCATCCACAACATTTTCCAAATGAATTCCGTGACTAGCTTTTAATATAACAACATCATTTTCAGTGAGAATAGCATTTAGTTGTGAACTCAACTCATCTAATTGATCACTATTATAATAATGAATATTTTTCTTCGAATACTTTCCCTTTAGGTTTTCTTCTAAAGACTTCATTCGTGGACCAACAAGATATACTTCTTGAAATTGTTCTGGACTAAGACTGTCTGCAAGATCAGCATGCATGGCATCTGAATCAACACCTAATTCCAGCATGTCCCCTAGTACAGCAATTCTTTTACCTTCTGTAGGGACCCTAGTTGTAGATGCCAAAACTGCACGAACGGCAGTTGGGTTAGAGTTATATACGTCACTAAGAATCCTTTCACCATTTTTGCCTTTAAGCCATTCAGTTCGATTTTTAGTTAAATCAAAGTTCTCCAAAGCAGTGGCGATTTCTGATTCTTTCATGTGATAATTTAGCCCAACTGAAATAGCAGCTAGGGCGTTTGACACGTTATACTCGCCCATCAAAGGAATTGAAAAATCAATTGTTGGGTCTGTATTAACTTTAAATGTAGTTTTAGTTGGTTCTACTACGATATCAGTTGCAAACACCTGATCAGCATCGTTAAGCCCAAAAGTTGATTGGCGTTCAGAAACTGTTTTGGCTCTCTCAATTAAAAGTGGTTCATCACCATTGTAAATAAATAGACCATCATCCTTGAGTCCATGTGTAATTTCCATTTTTGCATCGGCAATTGCACTCCGAGTATGGAAGAATTCAATATGAGCTTCCCCAATCATTGTAATTACCGCTGTATCAGGTTGTACCATGTGACTTAATAAATCTAGCTGTCCTGGTCGGTCCATTCCCAATTCAATTACTAAAACTTCGGTATTAGAAGTCATACCCAGAATTGTAAGTGGGACACCAATTTCATTATTGAAATTAGCCTTAGTTTTTACAACATTATATTTTGATCCTAGAATAGCTGCTGTCATATCTTTAGTAGTAGTTTTACCGTTACTACCAGTAATCGCAACCACTTTAGGATTAAAACGTTCTAAATAGTATTTTGCTAAATCTTGTAAAGCTTTTAAAGGATTATCAACTAACAAGGCCGGAATTTCACTCGGTTGATTTGCATGTTCTGACTGCCAAAAAGTAGCAGTTGCTGCAGCCTTTACGGCATTTTCAATAAAATCATGTCCGTCACGATCACCATTTAATGGCACAAAAAGCGCACCCGGTTCTAACTTGCGACTGTCGAACTGAACACTTGTAATAGTGAGTGTTTGCCATTCTTCGGGAACCTCTGTGATACCAACTGCTTTCGCAATTTCACTCAGTTGCATTTTCATAATTTAAGTACTCCTTTTCGAATAACGCACTTATAATTATACCATAGTCCAATATTCCATTTTATTATGACAAAGTAATAGAAAAAAGACCCTCAACAGGTCTTAATACAAGTTATCACTGTCAAAGGCTTTAGGGTCCGAAATAACCATATGCCAGTGTCTACTTTTGAAATTATATTTTAGGACAGCAATTTGAGCTGCCTTATTATAAAGAGACTCTCTACTTCGCAGCGTTGGTGCCAAATTGCTATCACTCACCATTAAAATTGGAATGCGATATTGTCGATCTTGCTCAAAGGCTTGGTCGAAAGCAAAAATAATGCCTTCACTTAAAACCGGGATCAATTCACGTATCATTGTTTGCGGAATCTCATCAAAATGAACCACCCGACGAAACATCATACGATGTTCATTTTGCATTGTTTCTGCATGTCTTAGGATCGAGAGGTTAAGAACCGAGTAAAAGTTCTTCAAACGACGATAATAAGTTTTGACCTGATTTTCACCCAAACTCAAATAAACAAAATCATTCTGTAGCTTATAAGAAAATGGTGTACTCAAATGCGTTCCCATATGCCCCATGAAAAGTAAATCTGCAATATCTGAATCCGTTAAATCACCAATACTCTCTTTCTGAGAAAAATCAATCCATCGTAGTTGCTTAGCGCCAGTTAACATATATTCAGCAATCTCATCCTGTCCACTAAGTTCATTAAAGAGCGTGTGACTATCTATCGGCAAATCATCATTGGTTTGTCCGTTAATCAATAAAATATTGGATGGCCTCTGTAAGACCCCATTCATAAAATCGCCAGCGCTAATTCCCCTAGAATAAATTAAATTAACCAACGATTCAAAATGTACGTAAATGTAATCATCACGCATGACTTTCTACTCTCTCTCACTCTACTCTAATAATACAGATTTCATTGTACTACCTTTTACTTAGAAATACTTACATTTTTTCCAATCTAGCAACCCGGTCTTCAATTGGCGGATGGGTATCAAAGAGATGTGCCATTGAGCGCTTGTGTTTAAAAGGATCCGATATATATAATGCCGCACTGCTAGGATCTGCTTCTTTCATTGGTGCACTGTCTGAAATTTTTTCAAGAGCACTAATCAATCCTTGAGGGTTTCTAGTAAGCTCAACACTCGATGCATCAGCCAAATATTCCCGATTTCTTGATAATGCCATTTGGGCAATCGAAGCCGCAATCGGTCCCAATATAACTAAAACAACGGAAATGATCATTAAAATAATCCCGAGATTTCCCTCGTTATCATTATTATTACGCCGTCTACCTCCACCCCACCAAAAACTGCGCATTCCGATGTTTACTAGCATCGCAATAGCCGATGATAACGCTAAAGCAATCGTTGAAAGGCGAATATCATAGTTCCTGATATGTGAAACTTCATGTCCTATAACACCTTCCATTTCTTCACGATTTAACCGTTGCATAATCCCAGTAGTAACTGCTACTGCTGCATGTTTGGGATCATTTCCGGTTGCAAAAGCATTAGGACTAGGGTCGTCAATAATGAATACTCTAGGCATTGGAACTTTAGCAACTAGTGCCATATCTTCGACGATATGCCACAGCTCTGGATTATCTTGTTCAGATATCTCGCGAGCATGGTTCATCCCCATAACAACACCCGTAGATTGTGCAATCATAATTCCCATATAAACAGCTGTTACAACAGCTGCCATCACGATTCCAGATATCGCACTATTATAGAACACGTATCCAACGGCTCCACCTATAAATAAAAGTAGGATTGCAAAGCCAATCATCACATAAATAGTACGTCGCTTATTTTGTGCAATTTGCTGATAGAGCATCCTTTAAACACCTAACTCCTTATTATTTTTGGTCATCAAATGATACTTTAGGTACTTCCGTTTCTTCCTCGGGTACCTGTAAGTAATTTACTGATTTAAATCCAGTCATTCCTGCTACTAAATTACTTGGAAATGTTTGTAACTTGATATTGTAACTAGCAACACTTGAATTATAAAGTTGACGTGAATAAGCAATCTTATTCTCAGTATTAGTTAGCTCTTCCATCAATTTTGTAAATTCTGTATTAGCCTTTAAATCTGGATAGTTTTCTGCCAAAGCGAAAACCGATTTTAATTGTCCACTCAATTGATTAGACAATTGCATAGTTTGTTCACGATCTACACTAGTGGGATTTGGATTAGATTCCTGATCAACTAATTGATTTCTTAATTCAACAACTTTTTCAAAGGTTTCCTTTTCATGAGTGGCATAGCCTTTCACAGTAGAAACCAAGTTAGGGATCAAATCATTCCGTCGCTTCAGTTGTACATCAATCTGACTCCATGATTCTTGTGTATACGTGCGTGCCTTCACCAAATTGTTATAAAGCACAATTCCGGCAATAATGATTATTGCTAAAACAATAATTATGATCCACATTGCTGACATATTATTCACTCCTTCAAGTATTCTAAGTCCATCTTAACAAAATAAAGTGCAAAATAGTGAAATTATTACCATCTATTCAGCAATTCTTATACTTTAACGATTAAACTTTGATGCAAGCATCTTTTGCACATTATGTGGCGCTTTATTATTACTCATCTTTTTATCATATTTAGCTCTAATCATAAGTCTTTTAGCACCTGTTGCATCACAAGTTATCATCGTCAACATTTTTTTATTTGGAACATCATTAATTACACTGACATCCGTTGCTGGTATAAACTTTCGCTCATTCACAGTGTATTCATATACATTCTTTAAATCCGTCAAATACACTTTTTGACCAACGCGTGCTTCCCAATACAACGGACTAAATAGAATATTATTATTTACCATGTGGTGACCAGCAATTGCATAATTCCCCTCACCCATTTTTTGATTAGCTTTTAAGGTTCCTGCCGCCAATGCTAAAGTAGTATTATCAACACCAGCTGCAATTGGTAAATTCATTTTCACGTCCGGATACGCAACTTCACCGATCACATTAATTTGGTTTGATTTTGCGCGCGCTTTTGCAACAGTTTCCCAATCCAATGACTTAACCTTTGAAAAATCAAAGGAAGCATTTTTATTTTTGCTTGTTGCAATTGTTTTTTCCGTTACAACCGGGTTATAGGAAGAAATTAGCCAATTTTTGATTTGTCGATTAAAAATCAATGCCAAACTAACCAATACTAGTAAGCTGATTATGACTCGATATGACCATTTTTTTACTTTTGCTTTCATCAATATGCTCCCCCAGCTTATCATTTTTTTAAATTGTGCTATTGTATTATAGTATATCTTTTTTGAAAGAAGGCCGATTATGTTTAATAGGTTGAAATATCAATTCACCCGACGGCGTTCGCCATGGGAACAAAATCTTTTCGTCCTCTGGTTTGGAACTTTTATAGCTGGAATAGCATTCAGCGAGATAATGCCATTCCTGTCATTGTATGTTAGTACTTTAGGAAATTATTCCAAATCTCAACTAGCACTTTATAGTGGCATTACCTTTTCGGCAACTTACTTCGTCACAGCCATTGCATCTCCATTCTGGGGTAAACTTGCCGACCGACGGGGACGTAAAATTATGATTTTACGTGCCGCGCTTGGCATGTCAATCGTTATGGGAGCCATGGGATTTGTACAAAATGTCTTTCAACTCATTGTACTACGTCTCATTCAAGGAGTATTTTCTGGATATATCAGTAATTCCAACGCCTTAATTGCAACTGAAACACCAAAGGAACACAGTGGTCAAGCACTTGGAACGTTATCAACTGGTTATGTTTCCGGATCATTGGTTGGTCCGCTAGTTGGTGGTATCTTAGCACAATTATTCTCTTACCGGTTAACATTTATTATTACCGGTGTGCTATTACTAATAGTATTCTTCCTCAGTTGGTTTTTTGTTGAAGAACATTATAAACCCATAGAACACTCCAAACCACTTTCAACACAGGAAGTTATTGGTAAGTTAGATAATCCTCGTATAGTTTTTGGCATGTTTATCACCACAATGATTATTCAAGCTTCCAATAATTCAATTGCACCCATTATAAGCTTGTACGTTAGTGAGTTAATGCATGGTGGTCCCGGTGTTACGATTGCTGCCGGTATCGTCGCTGCTATTCCAGGAATCGCCAACTTATTTGCCGCTCCTCGTTTAGGTGAACTTGGGGACCACATTGGGACCGAACGTATCCTTTCCTATGCCTTTATTTTTGCCATGGTTATGTATATCCCGATGGCGTTCGTTACGTCCGTGTTCTTCTTAGGATTTTTCAGATTTCTAATCGGAATCTCTGACGGTGCAATGTTACCAGCTGTGCAAAGCATTCTTGCAAAACGTTCTCCAGCTGAGGTGACAGGACGAGTCTTCAGTTGGAATCAATCCTTCCAGGCTATTGGTAATATGGTCGGACCATTGATTGGCTCAGTAGTCTCAAGTATTTTTAATTACAACGCTGTTTTCATTGCAACATCTATATTAGTATTGTTTAACTTCTTATTGTTTCAATGGAATCGTTCCTCAATTAAAAACTAAAAGCATTTTCTTTAGTTGGTATTTTAAAATACCAACTTTAGTAGAAAATGCTTTTTTATTTTAAAAATAAAAAAAGACCTCGCCATGGCGAGGTCTTTGGTGGTTATTATTGGTCCAAACCGTACTTCTTGTTGAATCGAGCAACTGTACCGTCGGCTTGTTGGAACTTCTGACGTCCTGTATAGAAAGGATGTGAATCAGAAGAAATTTCAACACGAATCAATGGATATTCGTTGCCGTCTTCCCAAGTGATTGTTTCAGCTGAACCTTTAGTTGAACCTGACAAAAACTTGTAACCAGTTGTTGAATCTTGAAATACAACTTGATGATACTCTGGATGAATTCCTTGCTTCATAATTATCGCTCCTTTGCCATGAATCATATGCTGAATCATAGTTATTTATAAATCAACGAACCCAAGTTTATCATAATAGATAACTTGCCACAAGGACTATTTAGTTGTTCGCTGCTTTCTTCCTAATTTAGTTTTCTTTAATTCTTCTACAAAAGCCTTGTTATTATCCGTATTTGACAGCAATTTAATCAACTGTTCTGAATAACTGAGTGAGTCTCCACGCATCGAGTTGCGAATCTCCCAAAGCTGCTTAAGTATTGCTGGTGCCAACAATAGTTCTTCTTTTCTAGTACTCGATTGTCGTACATCCAAGGCTGGGAAAATGCGGCGATCGGCCATTTCTCGAGAAAGGGTTAATTCAGAATTACCTGTTCCCTTAAACTCTTCATAAATCACATCATCCATTCGGCTTCCAGTATCGACCAATGCTGTTCCTAAAATTGTCAGTGACCCACCTTCCTCAATGTTTCGAGCAGACCCAAAGAATCTCTTTGGTCGATAAAAGGCGGCCGGATCAATCCCACCAGACAAAGTTCGGCCACTTGGCGGAATCACCAGATTATATGCTCGCGTCAAACGAGTAATCGAGTCTAACAAAATCACAACGTCCTGTCGATCTTCTACTAACCTTAAAGCACGATCTAGTACCAATTCGGAAACTCTAATATGGTTTTTAGGTTCTTGATCAAAAGTTGATGATACGACCTCACCATCAATTGAGCGCTCCAAGTCTGTAACTTCTTCAGGTCGCTCATCAATTAATAGAACAATTAACTTTACATCTGGATAGTTTGTTGTAATACCATTAGCAATTGCCTTCAAAAGGGTTGTCTTCCCTGCCTTAGGTGGCGCTACAATCAAGCTACGTTGTCCAAATCCCATTGGTGCAAACAAATCAACCATTCTTGTTGAGAGATTATCCGTCGTTGTTTCTAATTTAATTTGTTTGTTGGGGTAAATCGGAGTTAACGCTGGAAAATGGGGACGTGTCTTGGCTTCTTCGGGATTTTTACCGTTCACACTGGTAACACGCATCAATCCATAATATCGTTCCTTTGGCTTAGGATGTCGTGCCTCTCCAGCTACTAAATCTCCATTTCGAAGCCCAAATCGGGTTATTTGTGAAGCTGATATATATATATCTTCTTGTGAAGGGCCGTAGTTAATAGGACGTAAAAATCCAAATCCTTCATTTTCAATGACGTCTAAAACGCCTTCCATTTCAACAAATGATTGTTTTTTAGCCTGAGCACGCAAAACAGCCAGTGACAATTCTTTCTTGTTCATCTGGCTGTAGTAAGAAATTTTATATTCGCGAGCTAACTCGTAAATCTCTTTTAACGTCATGCTTTGCAAGTCATTCATTGTTAGAAAATCATTCATGAAATTCCTCCTCGCAATAACTAAAGTTCAGGTTCTTCAATAATCTGTACTTTAGCGCCTAACTTAGTAAGCTTTTTAATCAAGCTATCATAACCACGCATAATATTGTCTGCCCGTGTGATCGTTGTTGTTCCCTCAGCCATAAAAGCAGCAATCATTAAACATGCTCCAGCCCTGATTTCACCAGCTTCTACCTCAGTACCTTGAAGGTGGTCAGTGTGTTCCACATAAATCACGCCATTTTCGCTTCGAATCTTGGCGCCCATCTTCTTTAATTCCGTTACATGTTTAACTCGTTCTGGGTAAATCGTATCATTAACAACACTCATCCCCGAAGCACGCAATAAAGATGCTGTTAACGGTTGCTGTAGATCAGTTGCAAATCCCGGAAAAGGACTCGTATTTATCTCAATAGCACTGATGCTGGAAATAGCAGGAACATAAACTTGGTCTTCGTCCATCTTTATATTAATTCCCGCTTCAACTAACTTGGACGTAAACGACTCCAAATGTTCAGGAATTATATTTTTAACCGTAATCCCATTACCAACCGCAGCAGCCAACGACAAATAGGTTCCTGCTTCAATCCGATCAGGAATAATGGTATGGGTGGTTGTTGAAACGAGTTTTTCAACCCCTTCAACTCGGATAACATCTGTACCGGCGCCTCGCACCTTGGCCCCCATACTATTCAAAAACATTGCTAGGTCTATAATTTCAGGCTCACGAGCTGCGTTTTCAATGGTAGTTAATCCACGTGCTTTAACTGCCGCTAAAATCACATTAATTGTTGCTCCAACCGAAACGACATCCAAAAAGATGTGAGCTCCATGGAGTCCACGCTTATCAGCCGTAATGTAAACTGTATCTTCGTTTTCGCTAACAGAAGCACCTAATGCTTTGAAGCCTTTAATATGTTGATCAATCGGCCGCGGTCCAATATTATCGCCACCAGGAAATGTCACCGTCGAACGATTGAATTTTCCTAAAAGGGAACCCATAAAATAATACGAGGCTCTTAAACTTTTAATTGCGCGGCTTGGTAGTGGATTTTCAACAATTTCGGTTGGATCAATAACCATAACCCCATCTTCGAATGTAGAATGTACATTCATTGACTCAAGAATAACCATTAAGTTATGCACATCTAAAATATCCGGCACGGAATCAAATCGAACCGGCGTATCAGCCAAAATTGCAGCAGGAATTAGTGCAACTGTGCTATTCTTTGCACCACCAATGGTTACCTCGCCCGAGAGTCGTTGTCCACCCTCGATAATCATTTTTCTCATGAATTTTTCCTCACAAAATTACTTTGGACCTAAATTTCACTTTAAGTATTTAAATTTATATTTACAGTCAACATCAATCATAAATAATTTTGTAGTAAAAAACAACTATTCCACAAATTTTTCATAAAGAATTCTGTATCCATGCACTTAAGACTTTGAAAAAAATGTATCCTCTGTAACATCTAAATAAAAAACTACCACAAAATTTGTAGTAGTCATTATTTAAACAATTCTAGAGGTTAGCAGCAGCTACAAATGCTTTAAACAATCCTTCTGGCCGTTGTGGTCTCGACAAAAATTCTGGATGATATTGAGCAGCTACAAAGAATTTTTTGTCAGGTATTTCAATAACCTCTACCAAACGATTGTCTGGAGATGTACCAGCAAATACTAAACCTTTTTCTTCCATTTCTTCACGATATTGATTGTTAAATTCAAAGCGGTGACGATGGCGTTCTTGAATCATTTCTTGATTATTGTACGCCTTGGCAGCAACTGTTCCTGGCTTTAACTTACATGGGTACAAGCCCAAACGCTGTGTTCCTCCCATGTCCTTAACACCCTCTTGGTCTGCCATTAAATCAATAACATTATGTGGTGTTTCTGGATTCATTTCTGTTGAATTAGCATCTTTGTATCCAAGAACATTGCGAGCAAATTCAACACTAGCCATTTGCATTCCTAAACATACACCAAGGAACGGAACGTTTTTGGTACGAGCATATTCAATTGCAGTAATCATACCCTCAATACCACGATCACCAAATCCGCCAGGCACAATAATACCATCTTGACCTTTCAAAACCTCAGCAACATTGTCAGGATTAATCTTTTCTGAATCAAAATTAGTGATCTTCACATTAGCGTTAACTGCATAACCAGCATGCTTCAAAGCCTCATTAACAGAAATGTATGCATCTTGTAATGCAACATACTTACCAACCAACGCAATATTAATAGTATGATCTAACTTGTTTTGAACGTGGTCCACTAATTCATGCCATTTATCCATGTTTGCAGCAGGTGCCTCTACTCCAAGCTTTCTTAACACTATATCGTCCATCTTTTGTTTCTGTAAGTTTAATGGAATCTCATACAAACTTGCAACATCACGAGATTCAATAACTGCCTCTGGTTCAACATCACAGAATGATGCGATTTTTTCGCGCATAGAATCAGTAATAGGTTCTTCTGTCCGTAGAACTAAAATGTTAGGTTGGATACCTAATCCGCGTAACTCTTTAACACTATGTTGAGTCGGTTTTGTCTTCATTTCTCTGGCAGCCTTTAAATATGGAACCAGAGTTGTGTGAATATAGACCACGTTTTCAGGCCCAACTTCACTCTTCATTTGGCGAATCGCTTCAAGGAAAGGCAATGATTCAATATCACCAACCGTTCCACCAATTTCAGTAATAACAATATCTGAATCGGTTACTTTACCAGCGCGCATGATTTTTTCCTTAATCGCATCAGTGATATGTGGGATAACTTGAACAGTGGCCCCCAGATAATCTCCGTGTCGTTCCTTACGTAAAACTTCGGAATAAATCTTTCCAGTCGTCACATTAGAGTATTTATTTAAATTAATATCAATAAATCGCTCGTAATGGCCTAAATCCAAATCCGTCTCTGTTCCATCATCTGTTACAAATACTTCTCCATGTTGGTATGGACTCATTGTTCCTGGGTCAACATTGATATATGGATCAAACTTTTGAATTGTAACTTTAAGGTTACGATTCTTAAGTAATCTACCCAATGAGGCAGCAACAATTCCCTTTCCAAGTGATGACACAACTCCACCGGTAACAAAAATATACTTGGTCATTATCTAGCTTCTCCTTTTAATTAAAATCGGCGACATATTAAAAACAAAAAATACCCCCTATTCCTAAGAATAGGGGGTATGTCCGTTCTGATGGCTGGCTTACATCACCAGCGCCCAAAAAACATATTACAGGCAACTCACGCATAAGTCAACCAATAAAATCAGTCAACATTTCAAAAATACTTTTAACGGTTGATATTATTCATCATCGTCATCGTCGTCATCACCCATTTCAGATAATTGACCTTCAATACCATCTGGTAATGTTTCACTATCATCATGGACGCTTTCGTAGTCGTCATCGTTATCATCATCTTGCTGGTCAAGTGGCGTGTCATCTTCGTCTTCTGGATCGTCAGCATCATAATCAATTACATCGTCATCATTTGAAGCATCCGCCAAAAAGGCGTTAACGCGTTTACGTTTTTTAGGCCTTGGACGGTCTTCATCTTCGTCTTCATCACTATGATTAACAGCTTCATCAATCGAATCAAATGGATACCAAGTTCTAAGTCCCCAAGTGTTCTCACCGAGTGAAATGAAACTACCATCAACATTTAAATCAGTATAAAACTGTGATAAATGATTTCTAAAATCTTCATCAGACTTACTCAAATAATTTTGAACAGCATTCGCTAAATCAACGAACGCCATTGGTTCGCCATTATTAGCTAAGATAGCATGTGCTACTTCAATTAAAGATAATTCGTCTTTTTTTTGACCTTCAAAAATTTCTAGTTTCAACTGGCGCACGTCCTTTCAACAGTCTACATGCAATAATACTACATTTAAGCGGTAAATTGCAATCGTATTTTATAGTTACCAATATGTTGTTCACCCGCAAAAAGTTGATAATCAATATTAACCACACCTGCAAACGGACGATCACGTAGGCGAACGTCTAACATCGGTGTTACCGTTTGGATTGGTAAAATGCCATATGGTGTTCTATACCGTGCTTCAATTCTTTTTCCGTTAGCAAATCGCAATCGCATCTCAGCCTCTGCAGAACGCGTTAAAAGAATACTTTCTCCGTTATCAATCTTCATTGTTACCGGAATATTTTCACCCGTTTCAGGATTATTTTCCTGATATCTCAAATAAATCGAGTTACCCATTTTAAAAAGTTGCCCTTGTTCGTCAAAAACCAAGTGCGTCTCTTCGCCTTCTTGTTCCACAAAAGTTTCAAGATGGATTTCAATTGGTACTCCGTCTCTTAATTCTGCCATCATTTCACCCCTAAACTCCTATTTTCCTATATTATAAATCAAATTTCAGAAATTACTATTTTGAGCTTTTTTCAATATCCAATAAAAAATGTATAATCAATATATACTATATAATGAGATTGAGGCATAACTATAATTAAAGCTTAATTTCCAAATTAAATAGCTAAAAGGCGCGAAATAAGTCAAATGATTCCGCTTATACGTAAGAAACAAACGATGAATAGCTCATCATTTCTCGACTTATGTCTCGCTCTATATATAAATTACCAGAAGAAGGAACGCTAATGCATAATTCAAATCAACAACTTCCAATGGAAAAAGTTTTTCGTGATCCAATCCATAATTATATTTACGTTCAAGATCAGGTTATCTTAGACCTAATTAATACGAAGGAATTTCAACGATTGCGCCGTATTCATCAACTTGGAACAACATCTTTTGTGTTTCACGGTGCTGAACACACCCGCTTTTCTCATTCGCTTGGATGTTATGAAGTTGCACGCCAGATAGTTTCAAGCTTTGAACGTAATTACCCATCCAAAGAGGCCAATGATGGGCTATGGGATAACAGTGAACGGCTTGTTACGCTTTGCGCCGCATTGCTTCACGATATTGGGCACGGTGCTTACTCACATACATTTGAGCATATCTTCAATACTAATCACGAAGAGATTACCACCCAAATCATTACTGATCCTAGTACCGAAGTGAATCAGGTATTAAGTAAAATTAGTCCTGATTTTCCATCCCAAGTTGCTTCAGTCATTAGTCACGACTATCCTAACCCACAAGTCGTTCAATTAATATCAAGTCAGTTAGATGCTGATCGTATGGACTACTTACTTCGTGATTCTTACTACACTGGAACTAACTACGGGACCTTCGATCTCACTAGAATTCTGCGAGTAATGCGTCCGTACAAGGGTGGAATTGGATTTCAGGTCAGTGGAGTTCACGCCGTTGAAGACTTTATTGTCAGTCGCTTTCAAATGTATTTACAAGTTTACTTTCACTCAGTATCAAGGTCGATGGAAGTTATTCTTGCAAGGTTATTACAACGAGCAAACACCCTTTATCAATCAGAACGCAGTGGTAATGGTCAACGGTCATTCCAACCACATTATCTTCTCCCTTTCTTTGACAATAATTTTACCTTGAATGATTATCTAAAACTTGATGACGGAGTATTAAATACTTATTTTTTACAGTGGGAAGATGATGATGATCCAATTCTTAGCGATTTGGCAAAACGATTTTTAAACCGAATCCCCTTAAAATCAATTCAATTTAGCAATAATCATGAAAAAGAATTAAATGAACTTCGTCAAATAGTAGCTGACTCCGGTTTTGATACTGATTACTACACCGCTGTTAATAGTAGTTATGATTTACCTTATGATGCTTATGATCCAACTTCTTCCAAGCCTAGAACCCAGATAGAGTTGATTCAAAATGATGGTAGTTTAATTGAACTATCATCCGTTAGTGATCTTGTACGTTCCATTTCTGGCAAAGTGTCCACTGACGAGCGCTTTTATTTTCCAAAAGAAATGCTTGCTGATAGTAACGAAACTTTGTTTTCTACCCAAACTGAGCAATTTAAAAATCATATTCAAAACAATCAATTAATCTAATCAAAAAGAGTCTTGAAATATTGTGCCGAAAAATACGCACAATTCATTCAAAACTCTTTTTATTTCGTCTAAACCAAGGTAATAATGATACTCAGCGCAATTGTAAGCACCCCTATTACCAATAAAAAACGCGTCACCGGTTTAAACCTGATTGGCTCGTTCTTCCGTGAAGCAATTTTTCTTAAATCTTTGTCTTCCTGTTCTAATTTGGAATCGATCCAATCCGAATTACGTTTCTGTTTTCGAATCCAGAAGCCCATAAATAACTTACTATCAGCTAAAATCACACATACCGCCGCCAACACACAAATAATACCGAAGATAAATAATATGTTGCTCGCCAAAATAACCGGTTTTACAAAAATGGCAACTAAAACGGCAATCACTACTATTCCAAATGTTATTTTATTCCACATATTTTTCATGTTTACTTACCACCGAAAGAACCCGTTTCCGGATTCATTTTTTGTACTATTCCTGATTTTATATTATATCTGTAAGTCCCAGTAGGGTTATTACTATCCTTAGCTGCTATATTCTTCACATCGATTTGATAGACCTCTGCCGAAATTTTTGTTAAATTGAACTGAGTTTCAGCATTAAAGGCAATGCCACTCGCTGCCCTAAAATTATTCAGAACCGTTGTCATTTCTTGATTTGAAAAATTCTGTGTGGAACTCATTTGCTGACTGTTCATCCCACTTGAGCCGCTACTAGCAGTATTATCACTACTAGTAGTAGCTTCTTCTTGCCCCTGCATAAGCTTTGCAGCTTGTTGCTTTATCTCAACAACCTTTGCTAAATTAACGTTTATTGCTTGTAACTCTTCATTTGCATTTTGTGCAGCACCAATATTTTTTTGATTCAAGTTAATTTGAATTGTTGAAAATAACGTATTGGCTTTTTCTAACTGACTAGCTTGTTGCTGAAAACTAGCTATTCTTGTTGCTACTTCCTGACTGTTAGAACTAGCACGGGCTTTGGTTAATTCGGCTTTTGCAGTGCTACTGTTTCCATCTTTTAAAGCATCACTCACAATAGTCAGTTTATCAACACTGGTTAATAACTGATTTACCTCTGTATTTTTTGCTGCCTTTTTTTGTTCATTTTTTAAAATTTGATGGGCATCATCCAGTCGTCCCTCTTTAATTAGTGATTTCGCTTTTTTTACCACAGAAGTCGTCGTTGCTACCTGATCATTACTGCTTGACCTTGGTGTCCTTTTTTGACTGGTAAATCCTCCACATGCAGTTAATAAAAACATTATCGTGATTGTAAAAACACTTAAAGCAAGTTTCCGAAACATTATCATTCTACTCGCTCCTCATTTTTTAATTACCACATTATACCATGAAGCAATATATACCTCATTTAACAAAAAAAAACCGAACAATGAATAATCATTCGGATTTCTTTTGACACGGATTTTACGCAATATATCGTAATTAAAGCCTATATTTAGTTAAACCTAATTCTATATCATCTTTTACCACTTAAACCCAAATCCGCGGCGATCATCTCCATGACGATGATGACGATTCATAATATTTCTCGGATCACCCATACCGTTAAATTGGTCTTCACCCTTGTCCTTGAGACTGCCAATCACTTTATCGGTTAAACTTAATAATTGATCCTTTTCATCTTCATCCAAAACATCGAACAACTCGCCAAAAGGACTATTTTGACTATTAAAATGTGCGTGTTGCTCTTCAAAGAATTTGCGACCCCTGTCCGTCAATTGAACACGTGTAATTCTCTTGTCATTCTCATCCTGTTTGCGAACAATCAAGTCGTTCTTCTCAAGTTTACCTAGCATTTCAGAAACTGATGAAGGTCTTACGTCTAAGATTTCAGCGATTTCTGATTGAGTAATATTATCTTTATCATGCAAAACTTTCAATACACGTTGCTTACCATAGCCATGTGGTCCACCCTCGTGATGATGCATAGGATCAAACCCACTCATTGGTGTTCGCCGTGCCATTTTCATTATTCCAACCAAGTTAAAAAACAATCTTGTATCTTTACTTTCATCCATAATTATTATCCTCTTTTTGTTTGATTTAAAATTAACACATGTATTATTTAGGTACCTTATATTTATTTATTATATAGGCACCTAAATAAAAGTCAAGGGAAAAGATTTCTTGGTTAATAAAAAAATCCCGAAGATGATTAAAACACCATCATTCAGGATTTAATTTTTACAAATTAATAATACTTATTGTCTTCCGTCTTATATCTCTTTACAAATCCACATTAACAAAATTAGAACTCACGTTATTTAACGCGAACAGTTTGCTTTTTCACGGCCTTAATCACTCTCAGACCACGTTTCTTTGTTTTGATATTAGTACTTTTTAACATACGACGTGCTGTACTTAAATCTGTTTTTTCCATAATATCACCTACCAGCTTGCTTTTTTTACGCCAGGAATTTGTCCAGCCAAAGCTAATTTTCTAAAAGTTAATCGTGACATATTGAACTTTCGCATATATCCACGAGGTCGTCCGTCAAATCCATCACGACGATGAATTCTTGTTGGCGATGCATTTCGTGGTAAACGACTCAATGCTGTATAATCTCGAGCTGCTTTCAACTCTGTACGTACTTCAGCGTAACGATCAACAGTTGCTTGAATTTTATTTGCTTTTGCAATTTTTGATTTTTTTGCCATATTTTCTCCTTATTAGTCTTTTACAATTGTCTGAGTTATATAGTAACTAATAAAATAACAGCTTACTTACAAAAAGTAAACTGTTATGACTTATATTTATGCTTTTACCAATTGTGAATCCCGATAAGCCACAAATGCTAAGCGAATAATGGTTAAATTAATCTTCTTTTCAGTTTGTTCACTTAGACGCAAATACTTACTTACATAGATATCCAGATCACGATACGCGTTTGTTTTCATTAACTCATCATCCGTTGCCTCATGGTATTTCTCATATAACGATGGAATATCTTCCTTCTCCATAATGTCAGGAAAGTCGATTTCCTCGCCGGGGCCATCATAATAATCAAGCAAACTTGCCTTGGTATTTACTTCAAAGTAAAATTCACTAAGTGGCGTGTGAAACATGAAATAACCCATATCGGTATGGTTATCCGTGTTGATAACTACTCCGTTCTCATCGTCAACTTGAACAAACACATAATAATCATGGCGATGGTCCTTCTTGGTAACGTAGTCAACGCCAACTAATCCGTCAATTTTTTTAATTGAACTATCTTCATTAATTTGAATTGCTTTTCCGGATGAGCAAACCCCACTTAAACAATCATACTTAAAAATCATGATACCCTCCAAATATTTCCAATGATCTTTAAAACATTAGAAATTATACTACTAACTTGGTAAAAGGCAACCATTCGTATTTTACTAGTTTGTTACATGATTTTGATCAATATAAATTGCCATCACAAACTTTGTAAATTCTAAATTAATTTGTTGTTCTTCTTCCTCACCGTATCCCAAATACTTTCCAACATATTTACTAATTTCTAAATAAGCCGGACACTTCTTCAACGCTTCATCATCTTTAATTGAATAATCTCTTACTAGGTCACCAATTTCGTTTCCTGTCAGTAAATCCGGAAAATCCGTCTCATTTCCAACACCATCATCGAGATCTAACATATCCTTATTCATATTGACTTCAAAATAAAAATCATCGAGTGGAGTTTCAAAAACAGTAAAACCGTCAAATAAATCGCCATCACTGTAAAAAACAATTCCGCGACCATCATCAAAGGACATAAAACTATAGTAGTCACCGTTAACTTCCTTATCAGACACGTATTTGATTCCAGTTTCTATATTAGCCAACTTTTCTATTTTATTTTCCGAGTTAATTTGAACTGTAATTCCTGTTTCAATAACTTTTTTTAAAGTCGGATCATATTTAAAAATCATGGTATACCCTCCAAATAAGAGTGTGTAATGAGGCGATTAACTCCTGAGTATACTAGCTCGTCTAGTAATGTGAGTTTTGTTTCACAAAACTTTTTATACTCATACGTTGTCCATTTCCATGGTCAAAAACCGACTCATGGAAACTGGCAGCAGAGTGAACCATTATGACGCTTTTGGTCACGATGGCTTACTTAGCTAGACGGAAGGAGGTGCCTCATGCAACACATTTCTATTATCAAATCGAACATTAAAATTCCTCTTATTCCAGTCATTATATGTTATTCTAAATTACTTAGCATTAAATGCGCTTACGAATAGAACGTACCGTTTGAATGTACGACCATCCCAATACCAAGTTTGACCCAATCCATGCTAGGGGGTTCGCAAAACATGCCCCAAAAAAGCCAAAAACTGGTACAACCGCAATACCAACAATCACCCGTGAAATTAGTTCGGCAATTCCAGCCATGGTTGGAGCAAAACTCTTACCGAGTCCCTGTAATGTATACCTAATCACAAATAAGATAGCTAGTAAAAAATAACTAGAACTAACAATCACAAAATATTGGTGCGCTAAATCAGTGATATGCTGTTCAGAATTCCCAATAAATAAATTAACTAAAAAATGGCTATTTAAAATTATTAATCCACCAACTACCACACTATATCCAATTGAGGTTACTAAACATTGCCTAATTCCAACTAAAATTCTTTTAAAATATCCAGCGCCATAGTTTTGTGCTGTAAAAGTTGCCATTGTTATCCCTAGTGACATCATGGGCTGAACAGCCAACTGATCCACTTTTCCGGCGGCGGTATACGCTGCAATTGCTTGTGGCCCTAATTCGTTTAAGGAAACTTGTAAAATAATTGAACCAATTGCGATGATTGATGCTTGGAATCCCATCGGTAATCCAATATTGATTTGTTTTCGAATCCCATTCCAGTCAATGTTCATCTCATTTTTTTCCACGGTTAAAAATGGAACATTTTTACGAATATAAAACCAACATAGGAAAACAGAAACTAACTGAGCTGACACCGTAGCGATACCAGCACCAGCAATTCCCATATGCAAGAAGACAATTAAAATAATATCTAAAACTACGTTAATTATACATGCGATGATTAAAAAGAAAAGCGGTGCTCTACTATTTCCTAAGGCTCGTAGCATATTAGAAAATAAATTGAAGAACATTGTCGCTCCCAATCCTCCACATATGATGGTTAAAAATGTTGAAGCACCGTCTAATAGTGGTTTTGGTGTTTGCATCAGTATTAACAACGGTCGTGCAAATATGACACTTAATGTTGTTAATATGATAGTCGTAAATATACAAATCCAGATACTACTTGCAAAACTCTTCTTCACCCCGCGACCATCACCAGCCCCATAATGCTGTGCTGTAATGATTGATAATCCTGTTGTCATTCCTTGTGCAAACCCAATAATTAAAAAAGTTAGCCCATTAGTTGCTCCAACCGATGCCAACGCCGATACACCGACTACCCGTCCAACAATTAATGTATCTGAAATCGTATAAATTTGCTGAAATATATTTCCTAATAACAATGGAATGCTAAAAATAATTATTCCACGTATTGGATTTCCCTTTGTTAAAACACTATTCATTTATCCACCCGCCTTCATTTTAAATATACGAAATAAAATTATTCAATATATGAACAAACATGCTACAACGAATGTCCTTTGTTTTTACGTACGTAAATGCAAGTAAACAACCCATTATTGCGTAGATAGGAAAGGCCGATCCTGTATCATGCAAACTTCCAAATAAAATTCCGTTTACCAGAATTCCTAAAGCTTGAACCCAATTTTTCTCGCTTTTAAAAAATAATTCAAAAAATATGCCTCTGAAAATTAATTCCTCAGAAATTGGTCCAAAAATTACTACATCAAAAAATGTCCATACTGGTAATTTACGAATCAGATCATTAATAATCTGTTGATTTTCAGGAGTTTGCCCTCCACCAATCCATTTAGAATACCAAGCACTGCAGAACATAAATAGCGCCCAAAGTGCTAAAATCAAAACCATAAAATAAAGCGTTTTCTTGGTAAAAGGTTCGATTCCAGCTTGTGAACGATTACGTTGGAGTAGATATTGGTATATTTGCCATAGCAAGAGTATCGTAGCACCCGCTGCAGCAATATACATTACCGCCAAAATAACTTTTACAATTTCAATATTAGCAACATATTCAGCTATAATTTGCGGGAGCATTGCAACCTGATAAACCACAAAAGTTCCCAATAGAATCAAAATATTCTTGCTAATGGTTATCAACCTTTTTTGCATGAAGATTACCGCCCAAATTCGTAATTTATTGTCATTTTACACTTTAAATCGTAGCTTGTACCTTAGAACCCTAGATTCTTTTTTTACTTCTTTAGTCAAGTTTAAGAAAATGTCCAATACCTATTCAAACTTTTTTACTATGCTTAACTTATGCTAAAAGAAAGGAACTTTACTTATGATTATTAATGATAAATCAAGTGACTATCTCGAAGTTCAATTAATCGGAAAGTCCGAACACAAAATCATGGCTAAAACCAGCAAGGATACATACGTGTTCGTTTATCCCACACAAGAACAAGCGACTGATCCACTATTTTGGAAATCGCTTGTTGATATTATCAATAATAAACTATGGCTTCCTATTACTAAAAGTTTTCACCAATTATTACCTAATGACTGGTTAGTAGAAGCTAATTAGTCATTAACTATTTTTAACAATTCACTTGGATGGTTCAAGATATACTCCGCGTCTGAAAAATCGTCATTGGGCAGAGCACCCCAGTGTGCATTTGCAAAATCTACGTGTGCTGCATGTGCCGCCTGCATATCAAATAAAGAATCACCAACGTACAATGCGTTATTAACACTGATATGATCAAACTTGTTTTCTAGGGCGAATTCAATTGGTTCAGGATTAGGTTTATGTTCCTTGGTATCATCCGAGTAAACCACTTTTTTAATGGCATTAATTTCAGGAAAATGTGGCATTTCTGCATCGTAAACCTCTTTTAATTTCGAAGTAACGATTCCAAACTCCAACGAGGAATCTCCCAAGGCAGTAATCATCTGTTTTATACCATCATATGTTTCAATCAAATCTACTTTTTTACCGATCAACTGGTTAAACCGGTTGATCGTTTTTGTTGGTTCAAACGAACCTAACCTTTTTGCCATTTCTAATCCAGGAATCCCCATCAATTTGCGAATCGCGCTAGCCTTTACCTTTACGCCATCTTCATTTAACGCCTGTGTTAAAGCTGCAATTGAAGCTTGCTCCGTTTTCAACAATGTATTATCCAAATCAAACATTACTACCTGATACTTACTCATAAAAGTTTGCCTCTCCCTTTTCTGACTATTTAATACCTATCTAGTCCATTATATATGATATGATAATGTGTAGAAAAATAAAGGACTGGAAATCGTATTATGGAAATCGCTTTAATTGGTGCTGGCCCCAGAAACCTAATGGCTTTGGAACGAATTATTTCGTAGTCAAACGTCAGTGCCGCACAAACTGATTTAACTGTTCACATCTTTGACCCTTACAACATCGCTGGTCGGGTGTGGACACCTAGTCAGAATCTAGAATACAAGATGAATTCACTTGCCAGTAAAATCACTCTCTATAATGACTCTTCCGTTGAAATAGACGGACCAATTGTTGAGGGACCCACCTTATACCAATGGGCAAAACAATCAGCTGCCGCATACATTGAACAACATGATTTTGCTCGCGAATCAGGGCTTCTTCAAGAAGTCTCTGAGTTAGATCAGCTTTCGTATTCGTCACGAGCGCTTTTTGGCGTATACCAATGGTGGTACTATGACCAGTTAATCGCCCACTTGCCTGCAAACATTCACATTCAAAAACATTTAGAGCAAGTTTCAAACGTTCATAGAAAAGACGATGATCTTTTCGTGGTTATCTCGGATTCTTCCGCCTATGAAGTTTCGGCAGTTTCCGCAGCACTTGGTGAAGGAACTGATTATCTCAGTCAAGAAGAAGAACAACTCTCCGAATTTGCAAAAGAGCATGACCTAACTTATGTTCCAGCGGCTTATATTAATGAAGTTGATATTGATGATATCGCACCAAACGATTCTGTTATCATCAGAGGACTTGGATTAAGTTTCGTGGATTATCTTTCTGATCTAACCGAACGCCGTGGTGGTGTTTTTGATCGTGATGATAATGGCGACATGATTTATCACCGTTCGGGAGACGAACCCACAATCTATGCAAGTTCTAGGCGTGGATTACCTTATCACGCTCGAGCGCTTGACCAAAAAATAGTCGGTGAAACATCTCCCCGTCATTTTCTTAGTGATCAATTCATAACTCAATTAATTGATTCTGATAGTCAAATTTCTGGAAAACAATTTATGCACCTAATTCAGCTGGAAATGTCATACTCTTATTACGTTCATTTGGTTAAAAATGACTATCCACGAGTAAAACTTGATGATTTTAAAAAAGACTTGCTCGCAAGCAACGAAAAGTTTGCTTCAGTTTTAGATAAGTATGATATTAGTCAGAACCGATTTAGTTGGGACAAACTTGTTAATCCACTTCCTAATAATATTAAGGATAGTAATTCATTTACAGAATTCGTAAAGACCTACCTCAAACAAGACATTGAGAACGCCAAACGTGGCAATAAAACGGATCCAATCTCTAGTGCATTTGAAAAACTGCGAGAACTTCGCACGAACATTAGAAAAGTAGTTTCATATAATTTAATTAGTAATGATGACTTTCTAAATATTTTCCTTCGTGAATTCAATAATGCCAATAGTTTCTTATCAGTTGGGCCTCCTATTTTTAGGATTGAACAAGTTCTTGCTTTAATAAAAGCGTCTGTTTTAACTCTGGTCGGACCAGATATGGAAGTTTTCACTGAGGAAAATCAGTTTGCTATTAAGTCTGGACTACTGAACGATAAAGTTTACCACGCAACTGCTTTAATTGAAGGCCGCTTACCCGCACCCGATGCAAGACGTACTACAAATTCTTTGATCCAAAACCTTATCAAGAGCGGTTTAGGTCGAATCTACCAATTAGAGCTATCAAACGGTACCACCTTCCAAACTGGAGCCATTGATACAACAGCTGATACAGCTGAACTAATTAGTACTAACGGCTTGCCTGTAAAGAATTTTTTTGTTTGGGGACTGTCAACCGAACAGCGTCATTGGTTAACCAACGGCTCGCCAATTCCAGGTGTGAATGACATTCGATTACGTATGGCGGATAAAATCGGATCACAAGTAGCAGCTTTACTTAACCAAGCTATTTAAAATATGTATTTAAAAAGAGTAGAACAAGCTGAGCTTGTTCTACTCTTTTTAAGCATTATTGGGCTGACAAAATAGAATGAGTGAAAGCCAATTTTCTGCGAATAACCAAGGACGGAGCCTTGAAAAAACATCAAGTATCGTCCTTCATTATCCCTCAAAACTAAACGGTCCATTCCTACGCTTTACTTAGTATACATATTTGAGAATTCTTTTCTTGTTTTCGACAAAGCTTGGATAATCAAGGGCGTGATAACAACTGCAGCTCCCACTTCAACAACTCCATTTGATCCGATTATTCCCATTAATACTTTTACTAAGCCTGCGCTTGAAACATTGTAACTTTTTGTGAGCGTAGATGTGTATAATGTACCCATGAGGGTAACAACCAAAAAAGTATTTGTTAAAGTTCCGAATATTGCTGCTACAATACTTGCGACCGTTAAGTTTTCAAACTTGCGATACAATGTCCGGAATACTAAACCAGCAACTAGTCCAACAAGTACACGAGGTATTACGGACACAATTGGGTTAGTAAAAATGATGGTATCCAGCGGACTGGTTGGTGTCATAAACGCGCGAACAACAGTAAGCGCCCCCCAAACAAAACCAATTAGCATACCGTCAACAGGTCCCATCATAATTGCTGCTACAATAACTGTGATATGAATAATCGTTAAAGATACAAATCCTAACGGAATATAACCTAGTGCTGGAACCATGGTTTGTAATGCAATAATAGCAATAAAAATGGCCCTTGTAACTAATCTTTGAGTACGTTCTTTTGAATCCATGTTCTTCCCTCCATTTGATGACACTTATGTCATTAAATGTACTATACTACAAAATGACACCAATGTCATTATTTTTTTAGAGGTATTTATGTCAAAAATAACAAATGAACAGAGAAAACAAATAAAAGAAAAAGTGATTTTAGATAGCGCTAAAATCATCTTTCAAGAAAAAGGCTTTTTAGATGTCACCATGAGAGACATTATTGAGAAAGCCAATATTAGTCGTGGTGGTATTTATTTATACTTTAAATCGGTTGACGAAATCTTCATTGCTGTTCTCAAACAGCGCAATGATCATTCATTAGATAATATTAGGACTGACATTGAGTCCAATATTTCTTTTAGTAAACTTTTAAATAAATATTTTGATGGTCAAAAGGATCGTTTATTAAATCGTGTCGACAGTAGTTTACTACGCGCTGTTTATGAATATTATTTCACCCACAAAGAAACATCCGATCGTCAATTTCAACAGGAACAATTTAACGTAATTCAGCAAACCATTCTTTTAATATTACAGTATGGTGTGTCTAGTAACGCCCTGCAGAGTGACCATTTAGACGTTATTTCAGAGCAAATTATGTTTTTAATTGAAGGTCTTAGCGTCCTAGCGCTAACGGGCGGTATTACCGAGCAAAAAATTGATAGCCAATTTGAATTAATTAAGTCAAATCTAAATTGGAAGTAATTGTTAAGCTTAAAACATTGAAGTTATACTCCTCAATCCGCGCAAAAATCCAGGGTAGGATTTGGTTAAATGAGACCATATCCTACCCTGGATTTTGTTATTTATTCATGGGTTTGATTAATTCATTATTTGTTTTAAAACCCACCACCATGGACCTCTGCAACGTTGTTCGCCAAAATAAAAGCATCATGATCGATCACATGGATTCGATTAATTAAACGCTGATATTCAGAATTTTCGACTACAACCATTAACATCTCTCGATTATTACCGGAAAAGCCACCGCGAACCTCAATACTTGTAAAACTTTGTTCGTTATCCTTAAGAACTTCCTGCTGAATTCGATCCAACTGGTTACTTATTATGTAAACCGTCTTCTTACGGTCCATTCCAGTTTCAACATAATTCATGATCAGTAAGGTTATCACTGATGAAAATAAAGCCAGAATAAAGGCTTCAATTCCAGAGCTCCAAATATTCAACACACAAACCATCGTATCAATTACCAATAAACTCAATGCCGGCTTGACGTTGAAATATTTTTTTAAAATTAACGGGGGAACAGTAGTCCCTCCACTGGATGCGTCAATCTGATACAGAATTGCTATTCCAATTGCATATAAGGCACCACCAACAATAACTGCTAGTGTCCGATCACTAACCAGACTAATATTAGGCGTCACGGCCAAGAAAAATGGTAATAAAAAACTACCAATTGTAATGCGCGCCGTTGTCGTCCTACCTAACGTTATCCAAGAAAGTATTAACATTACAATATTAATACTCAAAACAACGATTGCACGATTCCACTTAAATGCATCGTATAGCAAAATTGAAATACCAGTGGCTCCCCCTGCCGCAACATTATGCGGTGCATAAAACATATTAATACTCACTGCAAGGATCTCAAGGGCAATCATAATTATAATTAATTCAAAACCCCACCGAATTATTTTTCTTCCCATGCTACCTCCATTGTATTTACCTATGTATCATTGTGTCATATCAATGAAGACATTGTACAGAAAAAAGCTAATTTCCAACTACAATTTCAATTAGGTTCTTACGAGTAGCGAAATTAACTTCAATAACATTTTCAGTCAAAATCTTTTCATATTCTGATAAAACATCCTCCGGTAATGGCGTGTTAGCTGAAAGCATGAACAATACATCGTCGATTGTTGTATCGTACTCAATCGACATAAAAATATTAATCTTTTCCAACACATCCTGATTAAGTGCTGTTAAAATTGCATTGGGCTTCCCGCCTAAATCAGTCACAACAATCTGTTGACTATTAATTCCGCGATGATTCACTCGTAAAATCCGAATCGCATCAAATACCGTTAACATTGCAATAACCTCCGAGTATAATTTTACTAATTATACATCGACACAACTCCTTACAAAAGGTTTAACGTTTTTCGATTTCTAATGTCATAATTTTAAGCTTTTCTTCAACAGAAATTTGTCCCGAAATTGTTCCTGAGCTTTTAATTGCAGTTATGTTGCTGTCCATCATTGTTTGATGATTACCATTAAAATTCATTGAAAAATTAACAACTAAATCAGGATCACAATGAACTTGTATATTTGAATATTCATAATCGCTTTCAGAATACTCTTCAAATTCCCGTGCCAACCTACTTGTAACTGTTTGAACCCCTTCAAAATTTTCGCCATCGATTGTCATTTCAGGATCAACATCGAAGAAATCATTTAGATATAAATCACTAAATTTATAATAGTCTACTTTTTTAAAAAGTTTTTCAACTAGCTTCAATACTTCATTTTGTAATAAAAAAGGATCTTCACCGTTTGTATGTTTTTCCCCCGATTCAAAATCTGTTAGTTCCATCATCGTAATCACCTCATTTATATTAGGTACCTAATTAACATTGATTATTATATTATTTAGGTACCAAAACATCAAGTAATTTTCTAATTTTTATCATTTTAACTAAAAAATCGAAGCGTGACATAATTAAAAGCTGAATTTATTTTTCAAACTAAATAGCAAAAATGCGAGAAATAAGTCAAATCATTCCGCTTAAATACAAAAAGACGAACGATGAATAGCCCATTCATCGTTCGTCTTTTGTCTTTGCTAGTTACGAGGCGCTCTTCGCCCATAGGAATGGCCGACATTATGAGTGACTTTGTGAAACAAAGTAATCCTCACAAGCTAATCAGCTTGTTTTACTCTCTGTTTTTTTATTACTTTTTGAATGAACTAATATCGTTCGGATTTAAATATTGCCAATCCTTAGACAAGAATCGATCTTCAATATGGTACTTAGGCTCCTTCTGCTTCTTTTCAAGGAATGGTTTAACTTTCTTATCAACAGCTAACCAACCGTTCCAACCAATGTGAATCGTATCTTCCATAAAGTATGGTTTTGAACCATCCTTCGTTAAATCAACCACATTTGTAAAGCCCTGTTCCTTCAATTGATAATTAATCTTTTTATCAAATTCTCTTATCATGTTCATTGATAAGCCAGCATATTTAGCCCAACGTTCGTTAATAGGCGGAATAATAAACATAACATTAGTGTTCTGCCTGTTAAACTGATCTAATACCAATTGAAAATCTGCAAATTCTGGTGATTCAGTATAATCATAATTCTTTTCAAAGCCAGGCTTTATCTTACGTCCAATATTATTCTTTAAACGCTTGCTGTAGAAACTGTTTTTAATCTTAAATGGATTATTAGTCGTTTCTGCCTTAGCCTCTTTATTGACAGCCTCTTGAACTTCCTTGGAATTATCATTATTTGGTAATTTAGCTTCTTGCTTATCAATAGTACCGACATTGTTACCCAATCTAATACCAGAGAATAACTGATCCTCATGTCTCAATAAGCGAGAATAATACTCAAAGTATGTTTTATCTTCACTAGAAATTGGCTTTCCTTGACCCATCTTAATAAGTGCATCTTTCAAACGCGCATTTAAAGTTGGACCCTCAAGTGCTACCAAACGCTTTGCCGCATAACGCGAAGCTGGTGTTGATTTATGATTTTGATAAATAAAACTAGTTGCTTGCATCGCAGAAAAATAGAATTGGAAATATTTAGGATTAGTTCCTTGTTTAACAAACCACTGAGGAGAAATCACAAAAACTGCTTTTCGATTTTTCATATCAGAACTAATTGATTGCATTTGGAAATACTGAGTAAGAGACTGCGTACCAGGTGCTCCTAATAGAAAAGGTCTGTAATTCCTGTTATATTTTTCTGCTAAAACAGACGGATGTGCTAGATCAAAACGTGATAATTCGGAAGAACCAAAGAAAGGAACATAATAGCCACTACTAAGTGAGCGCTGCTTAATTTCTTGACCCTTAAACACATTTGGTGATAGCGATGTTGCCGCCTGTCTCTCGGTTTTCGAGCTAATACCATCTATTTTGAATGGGGAAAATAGGAGCGCTGCTAAGACAAGTGCAGCAACCACGATTGGCCCAAAAATCATCCAAAGTCGTTTTGCCACGACTACTGCATACTCTCAACTTTAGCGATAATTTTATTTGGTGTATCCCATTCAGTTCTTTCAAATTCTGAAACTGGTACTTCAATTCCTAATTGTGCTTGTAATTGCAATAATAATTGAACTGTTCCCATTGAATCAAGAAGTCCTGAATCAAATAAATTGCTGTCTAAATCACCGCTTACATCGTTACCTGTTAAATCTGCCAAAATGCTTAATACTGTTTCTTTTGTATCCATAATAATATTCCCCCTAAATTATCTTATCTATGAAATAACAAAGTATCTAAAAATCCTGAGAAAATCAGAAAAGTGAAACAAACAAAATTAAATGTGATGAATACCGCAAAGTATTCAGTGAATTTATTGCTTGGTAAACGACCGGGATGTTTTTTCTTAACCGAGAGCCACCAATCATTAATAACTAAAGCAAAACCATGAATGAATCCATATAAAATATAGTACCATGTTAGGCCATGCCAGAATCCCATTAGCCCCATGTCCAAAATATAAGTAACATTGGCAGCCGTCTTGGGATTCTTAAACGTTTTGTGCTTCATGAAAAAGAACACCATTCGCATATAAACGAAATCACGGAACCAGAACGATAAGGTCATGTGCCAACGATTCCAGAATTCCTTGATATTACGAGATCTAAACGGACGATTAAAGTTCATCGGCGTCTCAATCCCCATAAAATAACTAGTTGCAACCGCGAATAAACTGTAACCAGCAAAATCAAAGAACAAGTACATACTATATACATACATCACACCAACTAAAGGCCAAGAGAATCCACCGTGTACCAATGCCATTCGCTCAATTCTTGGTAGTAAGAACGTACCAAAGAAGTATGACAGCATGAACTTGTAAACAAAGCCAAGAAAAATGTAATGTACAGCTTTTTCAAGCATTCCTAGATACTTATCCCGATCGGGAACCGTATCATAATCTTTTCTGTAACGTCTATAACGATCGATTGGACCAGACGAAATGGTTGGAAAGAATGCTAAGAACTGTAAGAAGAACCAGGGACTATAATCTTTAAGGGTCCCATCACGCATCTCCATAACCGTTTGAACCGATTTAAATGTTAAATAACTAATTCCAAGGAAGCCAATAATTGAATCGGCTCCTCCCGCCAGCAATGGTGTAACTTTTACCACAACTAGTGGTACGATCGCAAGTAACACCTCAATAACAAACACCCAAGTGTCATTATGTTGCTTACGATATTTATTATAAATAGAAGTGAGAACCACTTCAAAAAGAAGATAACCAATTAAGGCAACTCCTTGTCCCCACTTAGGTCCCCCAAATGTTAGTAATAAGAAGAAGAACGATACCAGTAATTCATACCAGTGAGCTCTTTTCCCCATTAACATCAAAACAACAATTGGAATGAAGGCAACTGCCAACATTAAGAAGTAAGTTGGGTCTTCGTAAGGTGTCATTGACAACATTACTTATTAGCCTCACTAATAACGGTTTTAATATCAATCTTTCCGTTTGCAGTTTGCGGTAAACTGTCAACAAAAATGAAACGATTTGGAATCATGTATTCCATCATATCTTCTTTGAGTCCCTCTTTAATCGCAACAGTTAACTTGATCTGAGATTCAAAGTCGTTTTCTTCTGGAACCACGTAAGCAATTAATTGTGAAACCTTATGATCCTTATCATATTTAGGAACCGCAACACCTTGCTTGATCAACTTAGCGTTACTTAAATGATGATTAACTTCTTCAAGCTCAATTCGATATCCGTGCAACTTAATTTGAAAATCAGTTCTGCCACGGTAGAATACCATCTCGTCTTCATCCATTACCACTAAATCACCAGTATGGTAGGCTGCATGGCCATCATGATCAAAGAATGCATTGGCAGTCTTTTCAGGATTATTAAGATAACCCTTAGAAACACTAGGACCAGAAATAATTAATTCGCCCTCAGTTCCTGCCTCAACTGGCGAACCACCATCATCAATGACGTAAACAAGTGTATCGCTTTTAGCATGTCCAATTGGTAATCGATCATATTTTTCGAGAACTTGATCTGTGATTTCAATACTTGTAACCGCAACTGTTGCTTCAGTTGGTCCATAAGTGTTAAAAATTTTAGCATTAGGAAAACGTTTTTTTAGTGTTGCTGCCGTACTATGTGTCAACTCTTCTCCACAGAATAAGAACGATGTTAGTGAAGGCATGTGTTCAGCATCAAAAGTTGGCTGTAACAAACAAATATCCATAAATGACGGAGTTGAAACCCAGACATTCAGGTTAAGAGTTGGTAACACTTCAAATAGTTGTTTGAAATTATCAGTAACTTGCTTAGGAACTGCTTTGAGTGTCCCACCCATGACAAGCGTTGGATAAAGATCCATAACTGATAAATCAAATGAATATGGTGGTTGGGAAAGTGTAACTGGGTTTTCAGGAAGTGAAAAATCAGATACTTCCCAATTAACAAAGCTTAAAAGATTATCATGGCTGATCTCAACACCTTTAGGGAGTCCAGTCGTTCCGGATGTGAAAATAATGTAAAAATCATCATCACCACTAACAAAATTATCTTCGTTTACCGTATTACCATTCTTAAATGCATTAGTAAGCTGTGAATTTTCGATCACTGGCAATTCCTCACCCAACGAAATTGGTAAATCCTCAACTGCCACACAAGCGGCTGGATGTGCAATTTCATTAATCATTGTCAAACGTTCAGCTGGTGAATGTTGATCAACTGGAATATAAGCACGACCACTCTTGACAATTCCCAAGAATGTAGCAATCATTTCAAAGGTCTGGGCACCATACACCATGATAGGTGCATCTGATAGATTCATTCCTGAAATTTCAGAAGCTAATCCATCAGACATTGTCTTCAATTCACCATATGTATTGGTTTCCCCCAAATAGTCATAAGCAATCTTTTCTGGCGATTCAACAGCAATTTGGTCAATCTTTTTTATTACGTCTGAAACTTTCATAAATAACTAAATCCCCCTATTTAGAATTCATTGTAAATAAACGTTCCACCGGTCATACCGCTATATCCGTATAAGTATATTAAAACCAGCATAACAGCGAAGTAGAATACAGTTTTTGTGATAAATCTAACAGAACCGTGTTGCCAAACAGAACTAAAAAAGTTTTGCATCACAACTCCCCCCTTAAATTTAAAATAATACCTATTGTATATTCCCATTAATCGTGGGATTTGTAAAGGAAACGTAACAATTTATTGCGTATGGGGAATACTATACTGCAATTGTCCAGTAAAAAAGAACAATATTTTATTTTTGTTTAATTCTTAAACATTTTTTCCAAAATATTCCGTACTTAAAATTGAATGAACGCAATGGTTTATGTATCTATTTTTTATATACGCAGCTTCTCTCAAAACCCCTTCTTTTTGCATTCCAATCTTCTTCATAACTCGTCCAGAATTTGGATTATCAATATCGTGAACAGCATAGATTCGATGTAGTTTAAGCTCCTCAAAACCAAGTTTTAATACTACACTTGCTGCCTCGGGCATAAAACCGTTACCCCAAAACTTTTCATTTAATGCGTATCCAATTTCAGCTGCATTATTGTTGCTGTCTAATCGCAAATCAATAGTGCCAATCAGACGCTCCTCGGCAAGACTCTCAATACCCCATTTTCCAACTGGATTAGCAATAAAAAATTCGGCAATCCCGTCATACGTTTGTTTAACGGAAGTGGCTGTGGTCATCGTTGTGTATCTAACCACATCTGGATTCGATGTATATTCGTACATATCTTTAGCGTCATCAAGTCGAACTGGACGAAGTAGAAGACGTTTAGTTTTAATGATTTGCTTTTCAGCTAAAATAGTTTGTTTTTCCATATATGCCCTCCTTAGCATAATATTATACCCATTAGCAAGTAAAAATACATATTAAAAAGTAAGATTGTACTTGCAAAAAAAACGGGATATTCCTAAAAAGATTTGTTGTAATACAAACCATTTTAGGGACATCCCGTTTTTGAACCTCTTATTAACCTCGTTTAACAATTGGTAGTAATCGGTAAAACAAAATAGCAATTACCAAGCCGACTAATATTCCTTTAATTAAGTTGAAAGGTATTACCCCATAAACAACCATGTTAAGAGTTGAAACGCTAACTTGAAAACTTGCTAACTTCATATAAATAGGCAGCAACACGAACAGATTAGCTAATGACATAATAGCCGTCATCAGAATTGTTCCAACACCAATCCCAATCATGAGCTTTCGCACACGTATCTTTCCAGATTCCTTGGCACTATTTTTGGTCCAATAATAAATCGGTAGTACATATGATAACGTAGCTAATAAATTAGCTGCTACACCCAGCATCCCCACAGGACCACCATCTTTAAGCATAACATCTAATAATCCACCTAAAACAGCCGTAACTGCACCCCATACTGGTCCAAATGCCACGGCACCAATTAGAATTGGTAAGTTAGCAAAATCCACCTTTAAAAAACTAAAACCAGGTAAAACCGGAAAACCTATAAATAGCAAAACAAACGAAATTGCAGCTAACATAGCAACTGCTACTAATCGTTTAATACTAGAAACGCCCATCAAAAATTCCTCCTAATTGTAGGAGCACCTTCTTGGTCTATTTACGCAAAAAAGCCATTGCTCAAAAAAAGGGGCAATGGCTTTAGTTTTTATCAAAAAAATTGAAAAAGACTAAATACGCAAATAAATTCAATCTTCCTTTATCTAGACTTTAACTATCGGTTTCGGAATTACACCGAATCAACCGCCAAAACGACGGGTCATGGACTGTACCACCGGTCGGGAATTACACCCTGCCCCTTGAAGATGAACCTGCTATTTAATTACATTCTGATTCTATAATACTTACTAGCTTCTAGTCAATTAATTTTAATCGTGTGAACCAATTCGGAATCCGTTTTTTCCATTATTTCTTAAAACAACGAATAAATGTTGATTAGGCTCACAATCCTCAATTTCCCCCAAATCAAATTCGACTCCGTCGTCTCTTTCATATACATTATTAAAGCGCTCTGACAGTAATTCCCTTAATTCTTTAAACACAAAATCATTTTCTTTAGAGCGTTTTACCGCCCCTGATAAGGTATATCCATCTTCAATTAGCCCCTGAATAACACCCGCTCTAATTACTTCAGGATAATTAAATTTACGTTGACCAGTTCCAGATTGAATACCATTAATGTATCCTTTCTTTTTCCAATACCTAAGTTGACGTGTTGTTGAGCCAATTGCTTTTGCAACATCCCCAATACTTAATAGGAGAGCTTCTTGGTTTAAAAGAAATTTGACCCTTTTAAAACGTTCTGTTGCACTTTCCATATCCATAATTATCACCTATATTTTATTTAAATCAAATACCCTTGTAAACAATTACAACAACCATTGTATATTTTTTGACACGTTTGTCAAATAAGTTGACAAAGATTAATTAAGGGGCTATATTATTCTAGACTTATTTTTTATGAAAGAAGATGTAAATTTATGAATCAAGCAATTGATGCGCATGGCAAACCATACCGACGTGGACTCTTGGTTGCCGTTTTGCTTATTGGTACCTTCTGTACGGTGCTGAATCAAACTATTTTAAGTACTGCTTTTCCAACTTTAATGAAGGCGTTTGATATTAGTACCTCGACTGTACAGTGGTTAACCACTGGATTTTTGATGGTTAACGGAATTATGATTCCAATTAGTGCTTGGCTAACCGGACGGGTTCCATCAAAACGTCTTTATTTGTCGGCCATGTCGGTGTTTTTAATTGGTACTATTATGTGTTACACCGCACCTAATTTTAGTTTCTTACTGACTGGACGTTTGATTCAAGCAATTGGTGTTGGTATCTCAATGCCACTTTTACAAACCTTGATGTTATCAATCTTCCCTGCTAATGCTCGTGGGGCTGCCATGGGTATGGCCGGATTAGTTATCGGTGTAGCACCCGCTATTGGACCTACTCTTTCTGGATGGGTTATTGATAATTACCAATGGCGTACATTATTTGGAATGATTATTCCAATCGTTATATTAGTTCTTCTCGCTGGTGCATTTTTCATGCGCGATGTTCTTGACACATCAAAAACTAAGCTGGACTGGCTTTCAGCAATTCTATCTACAGTCGGTTTTGGTAGTTTACTATACGGATTCTCAGAAGTTGGGGATAAGGGTTGGGGAAGCGCAATTGTTATTTCAACCTTAATCGCTGGTGTCATTTTCATTGTTCTATTCGGTTGGCGTCAGCTTACAATCGATAAGCCATTCCTTGAGTTACGTGTTCTTAAGAATCCTGAGTTTTCTGTATCGGCACTTCTTAGTTCATTTTCGATGATGGCAATGGTTGGTGTTGAAATGGTTATGCCATTATATATTCAAATTGTACGTGGTGAATCGGCTTTTCATTCTGGATTAACCCTTTTACCTGGTGCTCTTATGATGGGTATTTTAAGTCCAATTACTGGTCGTCTGTTTGACCGTATTGGTGCTCGCCGCTTAGCTATTACTGGTATGTTCCTATTAACTGCTGGAACAATTCCGTTTGCATTTATTACCCGTACAACGCCAATGATTTATTTGATTGTACTTTACGCCACACGGATGGCAGGTATTGCTATGACCATGATGCCTGTTACAACTGCTGGTATGAACGCTCTTCCATTTAACATGATGGGTCACGGAACTGCCGTTAATAATACCCTTCGTCAAGTTGCTAGTTCTGTTGGTACTGCTATTTTAATCAGTATTTTAACTAATGTAACTAAAACCGATATGCCTGCAAAACATATCCTTAAAGAAACGCCACTTGCGTACAAGGATCAAGCACTTAATGCTACTATTTCTGGATATCACGCAACATTCTGGGTTGCCATCCTATTCTGTGTAATTGGTTTAGTAATTTCATTCTTCATCAGCAATAAAGCTGGTAGCCAAGCACAAGTTGTATCAACAAAGGGAGGCGAAAAATAATGATTATTTACCTTCTAATATTGGCAGTACTCTGTCTATTTATTTCCATGGCATTAATTTCAAAATCCTTGCCACGTATCATTACATCATTTCTATTTGCAATTATTATTATTGGAAGTATGACTGCAATGGTATTAAATGATCGTGAGCATTTTGGTATGAAAAAAGTTACGGAAGAAACTTCTAGTAAAATATACTCACCATCTCCTTCTAAGCAGATGCCAATGCTTTTATATCAAAACATTGGCACAAAGGGAACTGAACAAGTTTACATTTATAAAAAAACCGAAGATCAAAAGAAACCTGGTCATACTCCAGTTGATAAAACCAGTAATGTAGTAAAAGATTCTAACAACGAAGATGCAAAGTTAGTTACAAAAACAACTCGTTGGGTTTACAAGAACGGTGCCTACAAATTCTGGTTTGGAATCGCTGATAATAATCACAAATTAATTAAACGTCACAATATCTTTTATATACCAAAGGATTGGCAAAATTTTTCAACTACACAAGCTGCTAAGCTACAAAAACTTGTAAAGGCCAACCAAGGAAAGATGAAGAGCGAGGGCGAAGCTTACGTTAAGCCTAAGGTTGAAGCAACAGTTAAGGAAACTGTTATGAAGGCCATGATGAAGGACCCACAATTAAGTCCAAAATCAAAGCAAGCTCTTATTCAGCAAACTTCTAAAGAGGCCGCTGCTAAATATGGGGCAGAATTTCAAGCTAAAGCCATGGATAAATTAATAGCCGAGGCTAAAAAATAATTCGCATAATTTCAAAAGTAATTATCCTACGTATGACGTAGTGATAGTTACTTTTTTTGTTTATTTTTGATTATATACGAACTATTTAAGGTTGATTTAATTATATATTTCGTATATTATTAAATGGTTGTTTAATGTTATTTTTAAAACTAAGGAGATTTAATGTCATGGAATCATTCGATTATGAAGATATTCAGCTCATCCCTGAAATGTGTGTCGTCAATAGCCGATCTGAATGTGATACAACAGTAAAGTTCGGAAATAGGACTTTTAAAATTCCAGTAATTCCAGCAAACATGCAAACTGTTATCAATGAAAAAATTGCAACATTATTAGCAAAGAATGGTTATTTTTATGTTATGCACAGATTTAATCCTGAAAGTCGAATCGATTTCATCAAAGAGATGAAAAAGGCCGAACTATTTAGTTCTATTAGCGTTGGCGTTAAAGCTGATGAATATCGCTTTATTGATTCTCTCGTAGAAAAACGCCTCACTCCTGATTACATCACCATCGATATAGCGCATGGTCATTCTCTATCCGTTATTAATATGATTAAATATCTAAAAAAGCACCTTCCAGCAAGTTTCGTGATTGCTGGTAACGTTGGCACTCCGCAAGCCGTAATTGACCTCGAAGAAGCCGGTGCAGATGCTACCAAAGTTGGAATCGGTCCCGGTAGAGCCTGCATCACCAAGGTTAAAACAGGATTTGGTACTGGTGGCTGGCAACTTTCTGCTATTAAGGCATGCGCTTCTGCGGCTCGTAAACCCATCATTGCCGATGGTGGAATCCGAACAAATGGTGATATAGCTAAATCAATCCGCTTTGGTGCCAGTATGGTAATGATTGGATCTTTAATGGCCGGCCACATTGAATCTCCTGGTAAGACTAAAGTTGAGGACGGAAAAACATTTAAAGAATACTTTGGGAGCGCCTCAGAGTATCAAAAAGGTATTCATAAAAACGTCGAGGGCAAAAAGCTTTGGGTCCCAGCAAAAAATAGTATCCTTGACACACTTAGTGAAATGAAAGAAGACTTACAATCATCAATTTCATATTCCGGCGGTCGCAACTTAGAAGCTATTAGAAAAGTTGGGTATACTATTGTACGCAATACCATTTTCAATGGAGATTAGCATTTAGTTGTGTTAATCTTCTGTTTGTAGTTGAGACAAGCTTAACGATCCAGTTTTCTTTCGCTTAACTCCAAATGGTAACCAAGACCTAAAACTTCATAATTACCATTTTCCGTTAATGCTTAGGAACTAAACGGCTTGTTGCACCCTCTCACTTATGGTAGGATTCTAAGTAACAAGTAAACGGAGGGTTAAGTTTATGGATGATGTAACAAATTTGGCAGAAGAAATCATTAAATATCAACGCGAAAATGATTTGACAGATGCTGATGTGGCATTTGGCACACATTTATCAGTAGAGAAGATTCATCGCATTAAAAACAATTCGTATACACCTACAGATGATGATTTGAGGCGCATTAAAGAATTTATACGCTAAATCATTAGTAAATAATCCAGTAACTATTTAATCAACCCATGTAGTGGTTGATTTTTTATTTATAACAAAAGGAGAAGTCACATGGTCGAATCAGATGGCGTGCAAGAATATCACAAGCGTTTTGGGCATCCAACCCATAACGATACAGAATTATTTGAGTTATTAACTGTTGGCATTTTTCAAGCAGGTCTCAGTTGGAAGGCTTCGGCTAGCAAATTACCTGTATTTCGCCAAGTTTTCTTTAACTTTGATATTAAAAAAGTTGCAGCACTAAATCCTGAAGATCTTTCTATTCCTATGAACAACCCTGATATGATTCACAATAATCGTAAAATAAAAGCTGTTATTATTGATGCTCGGGCTGTCCTCAAAGTTCAATCAGAATTTGGGTCATTTTCCAAGTACCTATGGAGCTTTACCGATAACCAACCTAAATTAGTTGATGGCGCACTTGAAGATCAACTTGCAAATAACCAATCATTCATTCAAAACATTGTAAAAGATCTTAAAAGACGTGGTTTTACCTTTGTCGGACCAATTGTTACCATGATGTTTCTCCGTGCTGCTGGCATCGTACAAAGTGTAAATTAATACTCACATACTTCCTAGATCAGAAAGATTAGTTGAAATATACTGCAGAAAGTGGAATATTTATTATTACTACTTGTTTTTGAAGAAGGGATTTTAATTTATGAATGAAAATAATTCAAAAAAACGAATTTTGATTTTAATTGCGCTTGGCATGTTCACATTTATGTCTACACTAGACGGATCAATCGTCAACATCGCCATGCCAGTCATGTCAAGATCACTCCATGTATCAATCAGTCAAATTGAATGGGTTGTTTCAATCTATTTGATGACCATCAGTTCTTTGCTTATGTTTTTTGGCAGACTGGGGGACACAGTTGGAAAAACTGTCATATTCCGAATTGGAACAGCTGTTTTCCTTCTTGGCTCATTTTTAGCCGGGGTTAACCTCGGACTTGCATTTCTCCTTGGTGCACGTGTTATTCAAGCTATTGGGGCTGCAATGACCATGTCTAATAGCTTTGGAATCACAACCAGCACCTTCCCAATGGAGCAGCGTGGGCGTGCTATGGGAGTTATTGGAACCTTTGTTGCCCTTGGGTCAGTTGCTGGTCCCGCTATCGGAGGATTAATTCTCAATTACCTGCCATGGAACTATATCTTTTGGATTAACGTTCCAATTGGAATTATTGCAATCATTGCCGGCGCTATTGCACTCCCCAAATCTGAAACAACACAGAAAAGTGATAACCTTGACTGGATCGGAACCCTATTGTTTATGATTTTTATTGCAACCTTCTTCTATTCATTACTTCAAGGCCCTGTTGTTGGTTACACTAGCCCCGTGGTTATCTCTACATTTGTTATTTCTTTATTTGCAATTGCAATGTTTATCTACGTTGAAACTCACACTAAAAACCCTCTACTAGATTTGTCTATTTTTAAAATTGCAGACTATAGCTTAGGCCTTTTAGCAGCCCTATTCGTGTTCATTAATGGTTTTTTCTTCAACGTTTTAATTCCCTACTACCTAGTTAATGCGCGTGGCTATTCATCCGGTTATTCTGGATTATTGATGTCAATTGTTCCATTAACCATGGTTATTTTCGGACCACTTGGTGGTGTTCTATCTGACAAATTTGGTGGCCCTCGTATTACAGTTTTAGGCTTGAGTACCTTACTTATTTCACAAATCTTAATTATGTTCTATAACTTACAAACTCCCATCTGGTTCTTTATCATCGGTACAATATTAGCAGGGATCGGAACCGGACTATTCCAATCACCAAATAATGCGGTCGTCATGTCTGCTGTCCCCTTTAGCCGCTTGGGAATCGCCGGTAGTGTTAATGCTTTAGCACGAAACTTAGGTATGATTTTAGGTGTAAGTTTGTCCACATCTTCTTTATTCTTAGTAATGAGCGCTATTTCACACCGTACTATCTCCAGCTACCCTTATCATCAAAGCGGTTTATTCATTGATGGTATGAGAATTGCATTTTTAATTTCAGCAGTTCTATTAGCAATTGCAGATGTTATTGCAATCGTGCGTTGGCGTCGCAGTGCAACATTAAATTCAGCTAAATAAAAATAACGGCTCCCATATCGAGTGGCACGCATTTAATGCAAACTCAATTGATATGGGAGCCGTTATTTTTTATTAAGTCATATATACCTGTCTAGAAAACTTGCAACTTATATCGGGATTTTACTTCACATATTATTTTATATCTTGTTTCAACTGTTGTTGTTTAACTTTCAAATATGATCTTTTTTCCTCAAATAACAAAGCAATTAACATTGCCAGAACTGTAAAAGGAAACGTAATCTTATATGGCCTGATAAACGCCTCAACAATTAAATTCTTAGTATTACTTTTAATTTTGCTAACAACATTCGTGACTTTTGAATTTGTGTCTTTGATTTTCTTATCAACCTGAACGGTAACCCTTGTGTAAATCACCTGTTTTACTTGTATTGGCAAGTTTTTTGGCTCTTTACTCATGACTTTTTGATATGTTTCTTCAATAATTTGCTGGCGTTGTTTTTTTGAAACAAAGCTACTTGATTGTTTAGTTTGAACGCTATCTGCGTCACCACTATTCTTAAACTGTTCATGTGTTTTTTTACGCATTGAATCTTTAACTTGCTGGCTAACATCCATCTTTTGAATATAGTAATCTGCATCATTTAAAGCTGTACTCTTAGCTGAACTAATATTGGCTGATAACGCTGATACAAAGATTGCCACCGCAAGAACAGTACCGATTTGTCGTAAAACCCCCATAACGCTCTGTGATGCGGTCAACATTTCTCCTGTAAAATCAGCAGCACCCAGTATCATGACTGGGCCAGCAATCATTCCAAATCCTGCACCGACGAACAATAGTGCAATCAAAATTTGCATATACTGGGTTGGATCAATCCAAAGAAATGAACTATATCCACATGCCATTAATAACATCCCAATAAAGATTAATAATCTTGGCCCAATCTTTTCCAAAACTGAACCTGCGATCGGCGCCCAAATGAAAATCATTACGGACGTTGGAGTAATCATCAACGCAGCCATTAACTCAGACTTGTCCAGAACCTTGGTAAAGAATGACGGCATGATAACCATGATTGCAACTAGTAATACTCCCGTCATTACAATTCCCAGTGCTGCGCCATCAAACTGACGATTTTTGAATAAGTCCAAGCGAACCATAGGATCTTTAACTTTGCGCTCCGCTAAAATAAATAACACGAAGAAAAATACGAACGCAATAATCAGACCAATCGTAGAACTACTTGTCCAACCCCAATCATTTCCCTTAACTAACGCTAAGGTAATTGAAAGAAGAGCCCCCATTGACAGCAACATCCCAAGCCAATCAATTTTTGAATTAGAGCGGTTCTCATTTTTAAATTGTAATAGTGCTAAGCAAAGAACCAAGTCAATTAAGATCAATGGAACATTTACGAAAAAGATCCAACGCCATCCCATGTACTGCGTCACAATTCCGCCAATTGTAGGTCCTAACGCCGACGATAATCCTTGAGTAATTCCAAGCGCAGCAATAACATTCCTACGATTTGCCATATTGGTCATCGAAATTCCAATTGTCATGCTTGTTGGAAAAATTACTGCAGCACCCAAACTTTGAATTCCTCTACCTGCAACTAATAATTCGGCCGAGTTTGAGAAACCCGAAAATAGTGATCCAAGTCCAAATAGAACTAATCCCAACACGTAAACTTTATTTCTTCCAAAAATATCAGCAATTCTTCCCAAAGGAATTGTAAACACGGCAAAAACTATTGTATATACGTTAATCGCCCAAGATAAATTTTCCAAACTAATGTTTAACCCGCTTTGGATTGCGGGTAATGCAATATTCATTACCGTTGTATCCAACATACAAAGGAAGATACTAATTGCCATTGCAGCAATTGTTAATTTTGCTTTAGTATTCATAACCTTCTGTCTCCTCCTATCTCTTATGCATGACCAGTATTCTAACTTGCGCTATAATCAAAGAGAATCCTTCGATTACAAAAACAGGAGTTTTGTTAACATGGAAGATAATCTACGCTCTAAAAGATCCCTACAAAAACTTTTTAACGCATTAATTCAGGAGATGACCACCGTTGCAATTGATGATATTTCCATCAGTAAATTATGCACAGATGCTGGCGTTTCAAGAACTTTCTATTATAAAAACTTTTATTCACTAGAGGATGTTATTTTTCATAACCTAACCATCCAAGCAACCCAATACATGCGAGCTTCTTTAAAATATGAACAAGTCAATTCAGTTACCCTATTCACTGAATTTTTTAAAATGATTAAGCATCACAGCAATGCCTGGTCTGTTCTAATCAATACTAATCATGAATATTTACTTGTTGAAATTTCAGAAAAAGTTACACAAAAGTTGTCAGCCCAAAAAATCATAGATGACGAAGCTTCTTATAATTTTAGATATTGGAATGAATTCTTATCCAGTGGCATGGTTAGCGTTGCGATCGCTTGGATTCATAACGGATTTGAAGAAGAGCCCGCCGCACTCGGCAGGTATTTATCCAATTACCTGAACAACTGGCACAGCAAATCTATTTAATTTAAGGATGATGTTTACAATGGCAACAATTTATATTTGCAAGGCCCAACTAACCGATCTGTCAGTCATAATGAAAATTATTGATACAGCAAAGCTTCTTTTAAAACAGGATGGAAGCCCTCAATGGCAAGATGGGCAGCCCAGCCAAGATACTTTTAAACAAGATATTAAGAATGGAAATTGTTATCTTCTAATTTTTAATGACAAAATTGCTGGTACGGCAACATTATTACAAGAAAATGACCCCCATTACACTAAAATCGATGGAAACTGGGCAGCCAATGTGCCGTATGCTACTATTCATCGAATTGCGCTCTCAAGTGATTTTCGCGGACAACATTTAAGTGACTTTTTTATGAGCAATTTAATATCTTTAGCATTTTCAAATGGGTTTCGTGATATTCGCATTGACACTCACCAACTGAACAAACGGATGCAACATCTGATCGCTAAACAAGGCTTTGAATATCGTGGCATAATATCTGTTTCTCCAGGAAAAAACGGTCTTCGACGAGCTTATGAATTGCAATTAAGATAGAGAGTGTAACAAGGTGATTAACTTTTGAGGAATAACAGGAAACGTCGGATTGACGAACTTGTTCGTCGAGCAGAGGTTTCTGGTTATCCGCAGGAAGTTGCCTTGTGTAACTCATTTTAGATAGAGAGTGTAACAAGACAGTTAGTTTCATCTATTAAATTCTATTTTCGTCAAAAAACGGGTCACACAGATAAAACATCTGCATGACCCGTTTTAATTAGTGAAGTTCTACATTCCAAGTGGTGCTCTTCCCACACCCATATTAAGACTAATGTCTTCTGATAACAGGTTCTTAAGCTTTGAAACCGAAACTGCCGTTGCCACACGATTAAATCTTTGTTGTAATTCGCGTGCTTGATCCTCGTCGGTTGGTTCAGCTTCCAATTCATTGAAATAAGTTTCCATAAGTTCTGGATCTAAGTTCCCTAAAATCGATGATAAACTGTTAAACCCTAATGACTTCTTAGCAAATAAGTTGGCATCTCCACCAATCATGAAACTAAAGTCCGCGGGTAATTGTTCCTTTAAAGTAATAACTTTTTCTGGATTACCAGATTCTTTCAAACCAACAATTTGTGGTTCTTTAGCCAATTCAACAATGCTTTCGACTTTTAAATCAAAGCCGGTACGATGTGGATTATTATATAAAATAACTTGTTTGTCGCCTAATTCGCCCAGCACAGTTTTAACATACTGAATAGCTTCCTCTTGAGTCGGTAAAATATATGGTGGAAATCCTAACAAGACGGCTTTAATTCGCTTAGAATTTGCAACACCACGCGCCAATTTAACGGCGTTAGCCAAACGAGTGCTTGCAATCCCAAAAATTATTTCTAACCCATTAGGCAATTCGTTATTATTTTCTAAAGCGTTAATTAACTCAAGCCTTTCATCAGTTGACATACTGTGTTGTTCACCTGTTGAGCCACTAACTACCACTGACTTGACTCCTTGTTGTGCTAAATTATTAATGTGTTGCAAAGTCGCCTTTGTATCTAATTCCTCATTATTTTCATTAAAAGCGGTAGGCACCGCCACGTTAAAATTTTCTAAAGTCATATCAACAGCTCCTAATATATATTAAGAACCATTATACAGCAATTTTAGAAATTCAAAGACTTAAGCACTGCAAAATCCTCTATTTTTTTATTGTTAAAATTTTATCTATTTCATTGCGCTTTGTATAAATCTGATTAATTCCACTGCCATCCGGAAATCCCAATCCAATTCCCATTACAATCATCTCGGAACTAGGTATTCCCATTGTCTCACGCAGATCCTTTGGATACTTCACTAATTCATACGCTGGCATTGACTGTATGCCACGGTCAATTGCACTCAACATCAAAGTTTGTCCAAATGCTCCCAAATCATATAATGACCATCCATTTGCGTTCTGAGGTAGAGTTAAATAAGCGATTGCTGCAGAATTAAATAGATTAAATTGGGCATCTTGAAATGCAAAGACTGGACTATGTTCTTCTTGTAAACGTTGTGAAACAAACCGACTCCAATTTTCCATATTCGTCTGAGCTTCAACGGACCAAGTATTTCGATGTGTTGTTTCTAAATCAGAATTTCCTGAAGCTCCTTGCTGACTCTTCTCTAAATGACGCTTTTTTATCTCCTTAAGTGTTGAACCAATTGCAACATAGACATGCCCTGGTTGCGAATTTGCCCACGAAGGTGCTCGTTGTGCATCCTTTACAATCTCTTCCAATACTGTTTGTTGAATTGCTTGATCCTTAAAATGACGAATGGATTGTCTTTTATAAATTGCTTCTCTTGTTTCCATTTTTTCTCCTTTTCAAACCCTTACAAATGATAAATAAAAAATATGATGATAAAATATCTTTACTTACTTTTTGTAATTTATCATTGTCGTATCATAACCCGTCCAAAATAAAATGAAAACATACAATTTAATCGATTTGTTAGAAGGAGCTTTTACATTGATTTCAAATAGCTACAAAAAAATCATCACCACATTCTTAGACATAACCTCACAAAAAACAGTTCAGAAAATAACCATTTCAGAACTGATGCAAAGATCAAACCTTAAAAGAGAAACTTTTTATTACTATTTTGATAGCAAAGAGACCTTAATTGAAGAAACCCTTAGATTTATTTTATTTACCCCATATTTAGATAAGCTCAATAATAACTCTATCGCTGATGCAAACTTAACCTTGCTAACAACTATCAAAAAATATCCAATTTTCTTTAAAGACCTACTAAGTCCCCAAAACGAATATATATTCAAACAAATATACTGCCAACTATCCGTAGAAACATTAACCAGTTTTTTCACAAAAGATAACGGCGAAAAAATTTCATCTGAATTTCAATTAGCTTTAAAATTCTACGCATACGCAGTTAATAACATCATATATGAATGGATTCAACAAAACTTTAATATTGAAAACGATATACTCGTTAAGCAACTTTCTAATATACCACATACTTTATCAACCCATTTTTAAGCTCAACCACTGTTAAAATGGATATAAAAATTGAGGTGAGTAAATTGAAAAGATGGATTTTGGTATCATACATTATTGCTGCTCTAATCTGGCTTCCATTAATTATTCTTCATCTTTACTCCATGGCTTTTGTTCCAATTATGCATAACGGACGCCTTTCTTTTTTTAACCATAAAAGACCAGGTGATCACTACGAGTCATCTGCTATTTATATCAAATAAATCTTACGACCATTCGTTGGTTGTGTTGAACGAGCATTTTTTTCGAAATAGAATCGACGATAATGTTCCAGTTGTCCGTTGCTAATTGTTAAGGGCTGATCATATACTATCCACTCAACGCCCTCAGTTAACGGGGGTGTCGTTAGAGAACCGGAGTACCAATAATAATTTCCATCCATCGGAACCAAGCTGCTCAAATTAACATTTCGCTCCAGTTTAAATTCTGAATCCATTCCACTTAATAATCTTTCGATTGTTTCGTTGGTATTTCCAATTATAAAAGTCACACCGACCACCAATTTTTCTTCAAGCATGTCTTGAAATACAAAATGCATCTCCAACGCTCTAGGCCGCGATTCATACTTCAATTGATGTTCAGCATTAAGGTGAAAATGAACTTCATTTAAACTAAACATTCTACCATTAGCCTTTATTGTTCCATCCGACTCAATACCAAGGTTATTCTTCTTATCAATTAGTTTTTGGCCAATCAATGGAGAAGTATATTCAATAATTTCTTGTGAACTTTTTGAAGAGTTACTTGGATCAAGCAATATTGGTGACTGCAACATCCCATGTCCCTGAATCCACTCCCCCTGTTTTTGATAATCGATCTTCTTCATAAAATGCAAACCATCCTAACTTTAAATGTTACGCTTAATTATAGATGGTGTTTTTCAATTCTTCATTTTATTAGTTCAGATATTGAAGGCTCATTCTAAGCTTAACGCTGACACTCTCAATATTTTCAGTACATTATTCAGTATGACAATTTGAATTAATCTGCAACAAGCCCATAGAAATGGTCAACATACGAGTATCTCGGCTTTGTGTAACAAAACATTCCTTACTTGGCGAGCCGTACTAGTTTTTCTCTCTATTCTAAAATGAGCAACACCAAGCAACTTCCTCCGGTTAATTAAAAAAAAAAGGAAACCATGACTTCAAAACCGTCATAGTTTCCTTACTGACGTGCTAGCAAATCCTCACAAGCTAACGCCTTATTTCACTTTCTATACCTATGCGCAGGGGGGGAGTCGAACCCTCATCATGAGGACCGAAATCTCATGTGCTATCCGTTACACTACCCGCGCCTTATACTATTCAATTTTAATCCAATCAAAACCATTTTGACAAGTCCATTTATCTAATTATTTAAATTTAATGTACAATGGAATTTGAAATCTAAACTTTAGAGGTGTTTATTATTTTTTTACAAAGCATTCAAGGCGTTCTCGTTATCATTTTAATGGTTGCAGTCGGATATTACCTTGCTAGTCAGCACTGGTTTACTGAAAATTCAAAAAAATTAGTTGCCAAACTAGTAACACAAGTTGCGCTCCCACCCTACATGATTGTTTCGATCATGAAGGATTTCAATAAACATCAATTAATCACGCTTTTGCCCAACCTTATTTTTCCCGTAGTTTCTATGTTCATACTAATGGGTCTATCATGGGTTGTGATGCGATTATTAAGGATCGATCTAAGTCGGCGCGGTCTTTTTATGTCTATGTTTTTTAATTCCAACACAGTTTTCGTGGGATTACCAATTAATCTTGCAATTTTCGGGACAAAAAGTTTACCTTATGTTTTGGTATATTATATGGCTAATACCACCATTTTTTGGACAATTGGTGTTTATTTCATTCAACGTGATAATCCAGATAATACCCAAAAAATTAACCTTGTTGATGGCATTAAGAAGGTGTTCTCAGCTCCACTTTTGGGATTTATGATCGGAATCGCTTTAATTATGTTAAACGTAAAATTACCAGTATTTCTCATGCAAAGCTTCAACTACTTGGGCGGTTTAACGATTCCACTTTCCATGCTATTTATTGGTATTTCAGTTTATGATGCTGGCTTACGCAACATGCGCATCAACAAGGACAGCCTCGGTGTCTTATCAGGCCGCTTTATCTTTGCACCCATTATTATGTCATTACTAGTAATCTGGGCACCAATGCCTTTACTCATGAAAGAAGTCTTCATACTACAATCGTGCATGCCCGTTATGACTAATGCTCCGGTTGTTGCTAAACTATATAATGCGGATTCTGACTTTGCTTCTATCATGGTTACAGAAACCACGCTTCTTTCACTGATAATGGTGCCTATTATGATGGAATTGATTACGAAGATTGTATAAAAAGGGCCAAGATAAAATCAAGTGCAATAACATTAAATAAATTTATTTTTTGAATAACAGCCTGTATCGGCATTAAGCTATCTTTTACTCTCATTTCTCAGTGGTTGCTCTAAAATTGCTTAATTTTTAGAATGTTTATTTTCAGAAAACCCCGTAATTGTCAGATGAAACAATCTAACAATTACGGGGCATTTTATTCTTTCTATTTTAATCTTCCATCCAACACCTGATCAATTACATCCATCACTCCGCTTTGATTGTTATCAAGTGGCGTAACAAATTCTGCTGCTTCCAGAGCCTCTTCGGCGGCATTTTTCATCGCGTAACCCAATCGAGCGTGCTGTAGCATTGCAGAATCATTTTGGTTATCACCAAAAGCCATGGTTTCATCCATTGAAACGCTCCAAATATGTTGTAATTGTTGTAAACCATATGATTTAGTAACGTGTGGCATCGTTATATCAATTCCACTAAATCCACTCATCACACTTCCCAGCTCAGTTCCAAGATCTTTACGTAATTTATCTGCCTTATCCCTAACATCACGCATGTCAGCCCAATGAATATCAACTTTATAAATTGGAGTATTAATCTTTTTAAAATCTGAGTTAGGAACAATGTTTTGATAAAAATAGTTGGTCAAATCCCATTCTGGACTTTCCTTTGTTAAGTTTGTCAGAACGTGATCGCGCCCCGATAAAATTAAGGTTGCTCCCCCATACTCAGGAGTTCCAATCAGGTAGTCTAGCAAATCATTTAACATATTCGCAGGAATTGGACTTTCATCCAGTATCTTGCCTTGCTCGGCAATCACTGCTCCATCTTCAGCTACAAACGTAATATCACCATGAATTTTGCTAAAAACTTCCTGACAATGAGCTAGTTGATTGCCACTTGCTACCACAAACTTCATATCACGATCCATGATTTGATTCAATTGTTGTTGGAAACGATCATGATCGAACGTGTGCTTATCGTTTAAAAATGTTCCGTCAATATCGCTAGCAATTAATCGAACTGTCATAAATCCCCCTATCTTCCACCTAAAATTCGTTTTAACTCGGTTGCCATATAAAGCCATAGTCCATCTGAATTCTCTCTAAAGTCCTGACTAAAGCCTGTCTCCATTGGTTTAATCGTTCCAACAGGTTCGTTCAAAACATCATAGATTGTAATCAAATTATCTTTCAGCTTAGCGGAGTAGTAGTGTCCTTCAAGCGCTTCATCAAGCATAGCCTGTGCATTATCTTCAACCGCTTGGTCAATTAACTCGTCCTCATTAGTTTCTTTACCCAAATCTTTTAATTGTTCAATCATGACACGCATTTCAGTCATATCTCCAGGTACTTGAATCATTTTTAATTCCTCCAAATTATTTTCGATACTGTTATTCTAACATTTTAGCAATGTAAAACCAGTTATATCACACGCCCTTTACACCATCTTATGCCAAAAGTTACTTCATAATATTTTCCGAGTAAACATGTTTCATCAGAGCATTAGTATCAGTGCTCATACTTTCATCATTTACAACTACAGTAATCAATCGATGCTTACCAGGTACATGCCCTGTACCAACAAAACAATAACCGGCACGATCAGTATATCCATTTTTCAAACCGTCAATATGTAATGAAGGATTATTAAATCGTCTGCCTGGCAAAGTCGTATTTACATTATCAATCGTTTGTCCTGCTACCTTGGCAGAATTTTTTGAAGAAACTTGTAGAACCTGAGGATATTCATTGATCAAATGTCGCGCAATCACTGCAATGCCATTAACTGAAACCAAGTTTTGGTCATGGCTTCCGGACCCTGGAAATACAGTTGAAAATTTTGATAAATCAGTATTATCTAATCCCGACGCTGAGATTAAATATGAATCTTTAATTCCCCAGCTTGCAACTAGACTTCGCATTGCTTTAATGTGGTTAGTGTTACTACCAGAAACCCATATTCCCAATAAAGTCGTTGCCGCATTTGATGAATCAATCATCGCTGCTTGGTATAAATCACTAATTTTATAACTATTACCAGCTTTTAACTCAAAGCCTCCACAAGTCTGATCAACAGACATCTTTGCCAAATTTTCTGGCACTTTGATTGTATTATTCCAACTTCCCTTATGATTGGCTATTTTTTGAAAAGTCATATAAACCGTTAAGATTTTAATCATTGACGCTACCGGTACATTGGTATTCCCGTTTTTACTGTATAAGACTTTACCATTCTGATCGTCCATTGCAATTGCATCAGGAGCTTTGATATCAAAGGATGCTCGACCACTCGCCAAGTACCCATTCCAAACCCAGGCAGATTTACCACCAACTGTTACGTAATAAAAAGTAACTCGCACATTCTTTTTCCCTTGTTTAAACTGATAAGTTCGAACCTGTGAGGCCTGTAAAGTGGAGTGATCATAATCCTTTAGACTAATAATTTTTTCCCGATGACTATTATCATATCCAAATCCACTTGTATCCTTTACATGATACTGTTGATTCTTAATTTTTTCAGTTTTTACAATTTGGTATGCTGGCTCACTAGCATGTACAGCTGAGATTACCCCAAATCCCAATAAAAAAGTAAACAGCGTAATTATAATATGCCTACTTAGCTTCATTTTAAATCCCTTTCCTACTCAAAATCTCCCTATATAGGTTATCACAACTCTTCTGTTCTTGATATCCTACTTGAAGATTTTACCATACAAAAAGACCCTAACACTCTAAACCGTGCTAGGATCTTCTATGAGGAAAGGTTATTCTTCGGTCCAACTGTAATCTCTTTTACAAGTTTCTTAATTAGCTACACCTTCAAATACCTTATTAAATTGTTCACGCCGTCGTGCTTCTAACCTACCTGATTGAAAAACTGTATTCACGTCTGCTTTTGCATGTTCAACCAATCAACTACCCTTGGTGAGTAAATGCACAATTTCAGGCTAACGGTGATATAGACGGTCTTGGAAGCCAAATAATCTGTTCTTTGAAATAACAGAACCCCCAGAACTAAATTTGTGTTTCTTTACTTAAATCCTGCAATTTAATGTCTTGCAACTAGACAATTAACACTGTCATTGGATTAACATCACTTTCCTCAATGCTATTAATGACTTGAACATTACATAAAATTCTTAAACGGTTGCCTCATTAGCTTTTCACCAAAATCAATCGCACGTACAAAATTTAGAAACCAATGTCTTTAAACATCACAACTTTTAACTTAAACGCTCATGATTGAAGTGGTTCACGAAGAACTAATATTATGTCCCTTCACAATCCCACAACCACTGGACTGGGACATTTGAGAAAAAACTTAGTAGAATCGAAGCTTTATCCCTTTCCTCATGATTATAATAACACCATCCGTAAGCGCTTGCAATATAAAAGCTCTATTTTTTTAAAAATAGCTTGTCGTAGTCTATAGGCCTTGATATATCAGTCAACTAGCACTTTAATTCCACGATAAATATTGTAGCAAAGCAAGAAAATAACTGCTATTCCGATTATTCCAACGAGGACAAAGAGTATGATCGGCCAAGCAGGTACATGTCCATTCGAAGCTACACCCGTGCCTCCAGCAATTAGTAAGATCGCCGCAACAACTCCCATCAGCCACGGAGCAATATGTAACCATAATGCCTGAATTGCATTAGAACGTGATTCGCTGTATTCCGGTTTACTAGCAATCACCAAAATAATAATTGGCATAATAACTGGTAGAAAGAACACACTAAGATAAGCGACTGAACTGAGTAATTTATTTTCAGTAGACACTACAATTCCCCCTTTTTTGACATTATGACATACCAAAGAGAACTAAGTAAAATTAGCCGACTGGTTTATTCATCAAAAATTAACTCCTTTGGTATTATCAATCCATAGCGTGTGTTTTGCTCATTTCAACCTAACTGAAATAAAAATAAAGTTGCAACAAAACATTGTTTGTCACAACTTTATTATGTAAATTATACTAAATTTAAAACCGCTATTTATAAGATTTGACGTAATGCATTATTCTTTTTTTCCTTAGCAATTCGCAATTGATTTTTTAAATCTTCAATTTCCTCTTGATGCTTCTGCTTCCACTCACCATATGAGAAACGTGTATCTGTATCAGTATCTTCAAGCTTCAAACCTGATTCAAGCCAAAAGATTGCTTCTGTCAAACTACCAAAATTTCTAATCCACAATGTATGCCCATTATCGGAATCGAGGGCAACGTATGAACGAAATTTGCGAGTTAGGTACGTGTGTTTCCGAATCTTGAATGCTTTTCGCTGTCTGGTAATTTTGTAGTCAGGCAAAATATAATGTCCCGGGTTTTTAAGAACTGGAACATTGTCTTTCTTTTGACTCTTAAATTCTTGCAGCATAACCTTAGCGGTAGCCTGATCAATTAAAGTGATATCAACTTTACTCATAATAATTGCCCCCGTTCATCTGTATACATCTATTGTAACATAAACGTAACTTACTATTTTGCATAAGAGAAATTGAATTGAAATAATGAGTTACATTATGAAAATATTTAAATTTAGTATATAATTTTACGTACAGCTTTATTTTAAGGAAAAGGAGAATTTTTTATGCGCAAGTATATTTCAGAAATTATTGGTACATTTGTACTAGTTTTCGTTGGTACTGCAACCGTCACCATTGCAAAAGGCGACGTTTTAGCTATTGGTTTAGCATTTGGTTTAGCAGTAACCATCATGGCTTACTCAGTTGGTGCTATTTCGGGAGGTCATTTTAATCCCGCTGTTACACTCGGAATGTTTATTAACAAGCGAATTTCAGCTAGTGACGCAATTTATTACGTGGTTTCGCAATTTATTGGTGCAATTCTTGCCTCAGCGGTTGTCAAATTCTTGCTTAGTTCAATGAATGCTCCAACTAACAACTTGGGACAAACAGATTTTCCCATCATCTCAGCTGGTGCCGCATTTTTCGTTGAAACATTGATTACATTCCTATTTGTATTTGTTATTTTACTAGTTACAAGTAACAAATATGGTAATGCAAACTTTGCAGGATTAATCATTGGTTTAACATTAGGCTTTATGATTATCGTAGCGCTAAACTTAACTGGTGGTTCATTGAACCCTGCTCGTAGTTTTGGACCTGCTATCTTTGTTGGTGGCAAGGCATTATCGCACTACTGGGTTTACTTATTAGCACCATTGGTTGGTTCAGCAATCGCCGCTTATACTGCTAAATTCCTAGGTAGCGAAGAATAATATTAACTTTCATAACCTTTCAAGTTGCAAGTCGGTCTTTTCCGATTTACAATTTGGAAGGTTTTTTAATACCAACATCTATTTTAGAAAGAAGATAATAATATGTCACTAAATCCTTTACAAAGACGCAACACACGTAAGGAACTAAATGAAGCCCTACTACGTTCTAACTTAAAAGGCGAAAAAGTTGCTGCTGATTTAAATATTACAACTGATAAGTTCAATAGGATTATGTCTCTGGAACAGCAAGCCTTGGAAGATCCTTGGATAGTTAAGGAATATTTAAACGAACAGATCAAAAAAAATGGTGCTGAACCTGTTTCATTTTCAGCACTAAAGGGTGACTATCACCAGTATTGGTTTTTAAATTCAAACGTTATCGACTCAAAGAAAATTAGTGCTGGCGAATACTAATTTCTCTCAATTAAATTATTGCCGTCCGTTCTGCAACTTTGCAAACGGATTTTTTAAGTTAACACTACTTTTTTCTGCAGACACATAGTTAATTTCATGGTTAATGATCTCTGCTGCATCTTTTGAACGGTAAATTGACAGTTTCTCATCAACCTCTTGTTTTCTTTCCGCTAATACTCGCTGTTGTTCCTCAATCTTCCTTCGGTGTTCTTCCAATAACTGCCGTCTCTTGTTAATCGTTGTGGGCCCTTCCATACAAAATTCAATATAACTTCTTATATTGTCAATTTTCATCCCAGTATCCTTTAAACAACAGATTGTATGAATAAAATTTAAATCAGAATCAGTAAAAATACGATACCCCATCTCATTTTTAGAAACAAAAGGCAACAATCCTTTTTTATCATAAAAGTGCAATGCCGAAACAGATAACCCAAAAATTTCTGCTACTCTTTTTACTGAATACGTTTTTGCCATAATTATCTCCATCATTATTTGCTATAAACTTAGGTTGATAGTTTAGAATTCATAATAATTTAAAAAGCAATCAAATTCAATCTAAAAATGGAGGATTTAGTGTGGAACGTATTCTAGTAACAGGCGGTTCAGGATTTCTTGGATTGCATATCATAGATCAACTTTTAAAAAATAAATATCAGGTGATTACCACCCTTCGAAATTTAGACAAACAAGCAGAAGTTTTAAAAACATTGACTGACCAACATACTCCTGATCTCAAAAATCTTTCATTCGTCGAAGCCAACCTTATGGATGATCATAATTGGTTTGAAGCCATGAATTCATGTGACGTCGTGATGAGTGTTGCGTCTCCAGTTTTCTTTGGAAAAATCACTAACGAATCTGATGCACTCAAACCCGCCGTAAATGGTATTCAGCGTATTCTAAAATTTGCAAATCTTGCCAAAGTCCCACAAGTAATTATGACCTCCAACTTTGGCGCTGTGGGCTTTAGTAAAGTTGTCGGATCCAATAGTGTCACAAAAGAGTCAGATTGGACTGATGAACATGCTATTGGTCTATCAATCTATGAAAAATCAAAGTTACTTGCAGAAAAAGCGGCATGGCAATACATCGAACAGCCTAACATCCATATAAAGCTCACCACCATCAACCCTGTTGCAATTTTGGGATCATCATTTAATAATCATGTTTCAGGCAGCTTTAATTTATTACAAGACATAATCTCAGGCAAAACAAAACGAATTCCGCCAATTGAATTAAACGTTATTGATGTTTCAGACGTTGCTCGACTGCATGTTCTAGCCATTAAAAATTCTAAGGCATACAATCAGCGCTTTATTGCAACGGCACCTGGCCAAATTTCATTCCAAGAAATTGCTAATTTAATTACAAATCAACGTCCCGAAATCAGTCATAAAATCACTGATAAATCACTATCGAAACTAGTTATTAACCTAGGTGCATTCTTTGGCAACGCTCAAGCTCGTGAAGGAAAATTATTAATGTATATGAATCGCAACGTCAGCGGTGAGAAGTCAAAAGAATTACTTAATTTCACGCCACAATTCACTGCTGAACAGGCAGTTTTGAATGCAGTTGATAGTCTTATTAAGTTTAAATTGACCTAAAATTTTATTATTTGGTATTACTACAAGTTCAATAAGTATTTTAAAATGCACATAAAATATAAATCGAGTGATTATTGCCAGCGACAAATTTTAAATCCACATTTTAATTAAATTAAAAAACGCCCTTATAATTTTAAGGACGTTTCTACTATATCTTATTCTTTTTCTTTGCTAAAACGGTTATTAAACAACGGACTGACCGGCTTGTTTTCATGGATCAAGCGAATTGCTTCACCAATAAGCGGGCCAACTGAAATTTGTTTAATCTTATCAATCTTCTTTTCTTCTGGAAGACTAATTGAATCAGTTACAATTAACTCCTTGATTGGAGAGTTCGCAATTCGTTCAATAGCCGGACCAGAAAGAACTGGGTGAGTACAACTTGCGTATACTTCTGTAGCACCGGCATCCATCAACGCCTGTGCTCCTAAAGTAATTGTGCCAGCCGTATCGATCATATCATCAATCATGATACAACGTTTACCCTTAACTTCACCAATAATGTTCATAACTTCAGCAACATTGGCACGAGGACGACGTTTATCAATAATTGCAATTGGGGCTTTTAGAAACTCTGCTAACTTACGAGCACGAGTTACACCACCATGATCTGGAGAAACAACTACGGCATCTTTATATAACCCACGTTCGATAAAATGGTCAGCCAACAAAGGTGCACCCATCAAATGATCCAAAGGAATATCGAAGAATCCTTGAATCTGAGCAGCGTGTAAGTCTAACGCAATAATTCTTGTAGCACCAGCACGTTCAATCATATTTGCAACTAATTTAGCTGTGATTGGTTCGCGTGAACGAGCCTTACGATCTTGACGAGCATAACCGTAGTAAGGAATAACAATATTGATGGTACTTGCGCTGGCGCGACGTAAGGCATCAACCATGATTAACAATTCCATCAAGTTATCGTTAACTGGGGCAGATGTTGACTGAATAATGTAAACTTCGTCCCCACGAATACTTTCTTCAATGTTAATGCGGATTTCGCCATCGCTAAAACGATCAACCGACGTCTTTCCAAGTTCAACACCAACTGCTTCGGCAATTTTTTCAGCCAAAGGCTTGTTTGAATTCAAAGCAAAAATCTTCAGCTTTGGATCTGAATAATGTTCAGACATTTTTTCCTCCAGAAAGTTACTAGACATAAAGTTATTAAATTAATCCCACATAACATAATAATGCATTTTACAACCTGAAATCAAGTTAACTTAGTTCTTTTGATTTTTTTCTGCTTCAATTGCAGCTTCGTAAACTGGTAATTTTTTAAAATAGTCAGGCTTATTAACCTGGCGGGCACGTGCAATACCCATTCCATACTGTTCTACATCCTTCGTGATTGTAGATCCTGCCGCTACGTAACTATGATCAGCCAGTTCAATTGGAGCCACTACATTGGAGTTACTTCCAATAAAGGAATAGTCGCCAACGTTACTATGATATTTGCTAACACCGTCGTAATTGACGAATACGACACCACAGCCAATATTAATATCTGTTCCAAGAGTAGCATCGCCAACATAACTCAAATGACCCATTTTAGTACGGGCACCCAATGTAGCATTTTTAACCTCACAGAAATTACCCACATGAACAAATTCTCCTAATTCACTCTTAGGACGCAAATGACTATTTGGACCTACATTACTATCCGAATGCATAATAGAAGATTCGACTGTTGAGGCAGTGATAGTTACACGATCTTCAATCGTTGAATCAACAATCTTAGAATGGGCCCCAATTACACAATCCTCACCAATCTTTGTATTACCTTGTAGCTGGACACCTGGTTCAATAACCGTGTCTGATCCAATTTTGATCCCATAATCGATATATGTGTTTTCTGGATCAATAATTGTCACACCGTTAAGCATGTGTTCTTCATTAATACGTTTTTGCATTACCTTTGTTGCTTTAGATAAAGCAAGACGATCGTTTACTCCCATTGACTCTGAAAAATCATCCATTTGATACGCAGCCACAATTTCGCCCTGATTTTTCATTATTCCAATAACATCTGGAAGATAATATTCACCCTGAGCATTATTGTTCTTAACTTGGTGAAGAGCCGCAAATAATTTTTTATTATCAAAACAGTAGACACCAGTATTAATTTCAGTAATTTCAGTTTCTTCTCGTGTAGCATCCTTTTGTTCCACAATTTTTGAAACCACGCCAACATTATTACGGACAATCCGTCCATATGAAAATGGGTTATCTGCGTTGGCTGTCAAAATTGTAACTGCCGCACCCTTTTGCTTGTGGTATTCAAACAATTCTTCGAAAGTTTCAGCACGGAATAACGGGGTATCACCACTAACTACCATGGTCATTCCTTCTTCACCGCCTAACAAACTTTCAGTTTGGAGAACAGCATGTCCTGTTCCAAGTTGTTCACTTTGTAAAGCGTACTCTGTTCGGTCTCCAAGCAATTCGCGAACCTGTTCTGCACCATGTCCAATCACGGTAACCACTTTATCCATGTGAGTTTTTTCAACTTGTGTCAACACATGGTCAACCATTGCTTTACCACTCACTTTATGTAAAACTTTGTACAACTTAGACTTCATTCTAGTTCCTTGACCTGCTGCTAAAATAATCGTGAACTTCTTCTCCATTATTTCTCTCCTTTAAAAATTCGTTTCTGATAATTCCCACTAGTTATCTTGATTGTATCATCAGCTGATGTATCAACTTTTAACACTGATGTATATTCAGAAATACTGCGCGTTCCATTATAACTTCCCTCTGCAAAAACCGAAACTCCAATTAATTCAGCATCAAATTCTTGAATCAAGTTTGTCATAGCAGCAATTGTTCCGCCACCCTTTAGAAAATCATCCACTACCAGTACCTTAGATTGAACAGGCAGACTGCGCTTGGATAATTCCATTTTTTTTATCTGTTCTGACGATTTCGATACATAATTAACTGAAATGGTGGAACCTTCTGTAATTTTAGCATCGTGTCGAACAATGATAAATGGTACATTTAATTGCTCGGCAACGGCTTGTGCCAATGGAATTCCTTTTGTTTCAACTGTCATCACAACATCCACAGCAGAATGCACATATTCGCTAGCCAAAATACGTCCAATATTACGAATCATTTGGGGATCTCCCAGTATGTCCGACATATAGACGTATCCCCCGGGTAAGCGCCGAGTTGGCTCAGAAAGTTCTTTAATTAAAGCTTCAGTAACTGTTTTCGCTTCTTCAGCACCAATACTAGGAATAAACCGAACTCCGCCAGTGGGACCATTGGTTATTTCAATTGAACCAATTTTTTGCGTTTCAAGGGTGGCTTTCATAATTCCTAAATCTTCACTAATAGAGGATTTAGCAGAATCATAACGCTTAATAAAAAATCCCGCAGAAATAAGGGTGCGAGGATGGGTCATTAAGTAGTTGGTCATATCAATTAAACGCTCGCTTCGTTTAAATTTCAATTTACTTACCTCGTTTTTATAATTAATGTAATAATAGCATATATGAGGGAAGTGTGGAAAAGACTGGGTAGGCTTAGAGCATTAACAGTGAATCAAAAATGATGAACGCTCTTTGGTCATCGTTTTTGATTTGCGGTTAAGCACAGAAGGCTGGTCTTTGGAGCACGTTATGACCGGAAGTGTGGAAAAGACTGGGTAGGCTTAGAGCATTAACAGCGAATCAAAAATGATGAACGCTCTTTGGTCATCGTTTTTGATTTGCAGTTAAGCGCAGAAGGCTGGTCTTTGGAGCACGTTATGACCGGAAGTGTGGAAATGACTGGGTAGGCTTAGAGCATTAACAGTGAATCAAAAATGATGAACGCACTTTGGTCATCGTTTTTGATTTGCAGTTAAGCGCAGAAGGCTGGTCTTTGGAGCACGTTATGACCGGAAGTGTGGAAATGACTGGGTAGGCTTAGAGCATTAACAGTGAATCAAAAATGATGAACGCACTTTGGTCATCGTTTTTGATTTGCAGTTAAGCGCAGAAGGCTGGTCTTTGGAGCACGTTATGACCGGAAGTGTGGAAATGACTGGGTAGGCTTAGAGCATTAATTAAATTTACCCTTCTATCTTAACTTTCAGATTTGCGTTGCACTATTTACCCATTCCTCTAGCTTTGTTTGTTCTTGAAAAAGGACTTTGAAATATTGCGTGGAACATGGCTCGCCAACTCTAAGCCTTTTCCAAACCCAAAAAGTCTTACAGCTTGACGTTATCCTAACGGACTCCGTCCATAAGGATAATTTAGCCATTGACGCATATTTCAAAGCCCTTTTTCTGCATTTTTTAATAGTTTGACAAAACACAAACCGAATTTAACATAAAATCACTACCGCCATTTCTACTAAAACAAACCAGAGGCCTAAAATGGAGTGTTCACTCCGCTTAATACATATGATCCATATTCATACAATTCAATCTGTTTTGCCTCTCCAGAATTATCGCTCTCAATATATCAATGAATTGCAATACAAACCAATAAAAATGAAAAAAATAATCTTATTTATGCGTCAGTGCGACTGAGGCGGGTTAAGCCGAATAGCAAATTTTCGGATTTTGAAAATTTGTTCCTCCTAGTTACAATAACGTCAAGCTTTGAGGCTTGGTGAATTTCCAAGGCTCAAAGTTGTGCGCACCACGTTCCACGCAATAAATAAGATTAATTTTTAGGCACTAACTAATATTGAGAACGGAAATCAAACTATTACATCTCTATTTATTTTTATTAAACAACAACGCCCCAAAATAAATAGCACACTCAATTGTTGCAATGAAGAAACTAACCGGCCAATTTGTCACATAACCAAGATACAGTCCAAGCCAGACCCCAATCAACGCTGCAATAACAGCGAATAACATCATCCCACTGACTGTTTTTGATACAAATTTGGCAGCAGAAGCTGGTAATGTTAGTAGAACAAAAATTAAAAGTGATCCCACAACCTGGGCTGCTGTACTAACACTCAAAGCTAAAACAACTAAGAAAATAATTGAAACCAAATTAGTATGAATTCCCTTAACCGATGCTCCAATATGGTCAAATGAATCAAACTTAAGAGATCGATACATGAAGAAAATAAATAATAAAGCTACTATTGTAAGTACTAAAACTTGCCACACTTCTTGACGGCTAATTCCAATCACACTACCAAACAAAATATTAGTTGCATAACTGACATTTTTACTAGAAATTGCTAAAAACAAAATACCTAATCCCAAAAACAGACTAGAAATTGCCGAAATAGCTGCCTCTCTTCTTGAAGCCTGTACACTCATTCGTCCTATTAAAACTGAACTAACAATGGTAAATAATAACATTCCATTCAAAGCCGGCCATCCCATAAAGATTCCAAAAGAGGCTCCCGAGAACCCAATTTCAGATAACATATGTGATAGAAACGACATATTTCGTCCAACAACGTACACACCCATAATCCCACAAACAATTGCAATAAACGTTCCGGCAATATAGGCATTTTGCATGAATTCAAAACTAAACACTTGCAAAATCCTCCCTACTTTTAATGTCATCCACCATACCAAGCTGGTATCCATCTGGTCTAAGCTCTAAATATCGTGTTGAATATTTTTTTAACAATGCATAATCATGGGTAATTGATATGACTGTTAGATTATGTTGTTCGTTAAAATGTTGCACCAAATTCAGAAGCTCGTACTTTCTCTCATTATCAAGGCTTGCCGTTGATTCATCTAACACAAGCAAATCTGGATCATCAACTAATGCTTGTGCCAGGTAGGCCTTTTGAAGTTGTCCACCAGAAGCACGACCCATTCTAGTGTTTTGAATGCTCTTTAAATCTGTTTCATCCAAGATTTGATCCAATTGTGCTCGTTCTTGCTTGTTTAGCCATGGAAAATTTCCATCTTGTAAATTTAAAGCAACAAAATCACGAATTGACAATGGATAATCCGCATCAATATTTCTAAATTGCGGAACATATCCGATTTTTAGTCCTTCTCGAAACTTGATTTCACCACTAGTTGGGGTGATTTGTCCTAACATAGCGCGAATCAATGTTGTTTTTCCTACACCATTACTTCCGATCACACTCAAAAATTCCCGTCGGTCTATATCGAAACTTAAATTTTGAAATAATTTTTTGTCTGGAAAATTAACCGAAATGTCATGTACTTGAACTAAAGTCTCCGTCATTTACCTGCCTCCTGAATTTTTTCCACCTGATCCAATTGATCCATCATCCACTCTTGGTAATTTTTACCATATGGCATTGTTTCTGTAACATTCACAATTGGGACCTTATGTTCTTTAGCCAAATTGGTCAAGCCTTTAATTACAGAACTGCTAGTTTGCGTGTTATTTACCAAAAATGCAATTTTATGTTTGCGAATATCATTTTGCATCTTACTAATTACTGCTGGGGTAGGATCAGTTTCATTTTCAATAGCAAGCGCGAACTTAACATTGTTGACCTTATATCCAAGACTTTCTAGGGTATAATCAAATACCGGCTCTGTCACATCAACTAATTCTTGTTTTTTAACCTTTAATTTCTTGTATTTTGTATCCAAAGGCTTAATCTCATCCAAATACTTTTGAGCATTTCGTTGATAATACTTACTGTGTTTAGGGTCCTTTTTGCTTAAATCATCCGCTAATTTTTGCGCCAATTTTTGCATTGTTTCCGGACGGTACCATAGATGAGGATTATCACCCTCTTTTTTGTGTTCTTCATTTCCCATATTAATCTTCATAACATGCTTTTCTTGAGAACTTAACCGATTAATCCAACTATCATACCCAACACCATTTTCAACAATTACATTCGCTTTAGATACCAATTTTGCTGTTTGTGCAGTGGGTTCGAAATCATGTGGATCTACATCTGGATTTTTGATAACACTATGTACTGAAACGTATTTGCCACCAACTTTTGAAGCAACTTCCCCATAAAAATTAAGAGTACTAACTACTTCGACCTTCTTGTTACTAGTAGTCCGGTTTGTACATCCAGCCATTATAGCAACAGAAATCAACATTAATAAAGCTAGACCTATTTTGCGCATTAATATTCTCCATTCTCTAAATAGTAATGATTACGATTTACATTTATCAGTCTATCAAAATTTATCTTAGTAGTAAAATCATTTTTTGTGATAGCGGTTTCAAAAATGATATAATTAGACCAACTAAATTTGTAAAGGAGCCCCATTATGACTCAATTTAAATTAGGTCCAAACGAACGTGAACAAATGTACCAACTTTATTTATATGCTTTTAATGCGCTCGATAGCGAACAACGTCAATCTTTCTGGTCAGATCGCTTCGAACATGCTATTCCTTACGGCATTCAAGACCATTCAAAAATTCAAAGTGGACTCTTAAGTATCCCATTTACCGTCAATTTCTTCGGCGTTGTAATGAAAATGAACGGAATTTGTGACGTAATGAGTGCACCTGAGGCCTCTGGAAAAGGCGGAGCAGGACTGTTACTTCAAGATGCACTTCATGATATGTATAACGATGGAATAACTCTTTCCTATTTAGCCCCATTTTCTTTCAGATATTACCGTCGTTTTGGCTATGAACAGACCTTCGACCACATAACCTACACAATTCCTAGCAATCAATTACCAAAAGTTATCGGTAATGATAACTTTGAAATCAAAAGAGGCCCACTTTCCGAATTTATTGAAGCAATTGCTCCCCTGTATCAAAAAAGCGCAGAAAACCATCGTGGCGGATTAGTACGTGAACAATGGTGGTGGGAATATCTAACCAAAAAAGCCCCACAACGTCAAATCGCTGTTGCACAGCATAACGGACGACTTGTTGGTTACCTTATCTACGAACGAACGGTCGATAAATTTATCGTTCATGAAGTATACGCTTCTGTTCCAGAAGCAAGACAATCACTATGGAATTTCGTTGCTAAACACAGATCTTCAGTTAAAACATTTGAATATCAATCAGCCAACCCTGAAAATCATTTAGACATGGTTGAGGATCCGTGGGACGTAACGGCTTCAATTCATCCATATATGATGGCAAGAATTGTTAACCTTAAGGACTTTGTAAGTAAATATCCAATTTCAAAACTTAAAATTGTAAAACCAGTAACATTTAGCGTAGAAGATGATGTCATCAAGGAAAATGAAGGTACGTGGCGCTTAAGTGCAGTTGAAGGAGTTGTCTCATTTGAAAAAGTTTCTACTCAAAAAGATAATGACACGTTGCTAACCATCCAAGAATTAACCAAAACATTGTTTGGCTATAGAAAACTATCTTCTTTGGCAAAGCATGCGAAAATTAGCCATAGCTTTGATTCTGCCACTTTAGAACAAATTGATCGCTTTGCAATCGGTCAAAAGCCTGTACTTGCAGACTACTTCTAAAGAGACAAATTGATATTATATTAGGCCAAAATAAAAAGCGTGGATTTTTGACTGTATCCCAGAAATTGAAAATATTAATTTCTGGGATACAGGTCATTCTTTCAACGCTTTTTTTCAACCTAATTTTTAACTAATTTATCAAAAAGCAGATCATTGATTACTTCAAGAATATTTATTTGATCTCTTTCGGATCCTAACATTGCTATTTGATATTTAGGAATTGCATTAGCCTTCGGCCAGAAGTTAACAACATCAGATATGATCAAGTCAAAATCATCACCACTTGTTCTAAAATCATAATTTTCGACAATTACTTGTTCCCCAAATGTTTTGGTTATCATTGTTTTAATATAGTTAGTTAGCAGTGTAGAATCCCCTGAGTACACCCCAATTCGAATTTTAACAGCTGCAACTGGGAGCTTAGCAAAAAACAATAACGAATAGTAACGAACAATTTGATCTAAACTATCATAAAAAAAATCTTCCTTAAATTTATTATCGTTTAAAACCAAACTCAATCTACTTTTAATTAATGAATCAATGTCCAATCCCATCCAAATATAATCTTTAGCACCAATTGCTTTTCCTTCAATAGGGTCAATGGTCCCTTCTTTAAAGAAAAACAACGTATGAATTAAAATTAAATGGTTTAAATCTGTATCAAATTGCTCCTTTGGTTTACATTGCAAAACAGCTTGATAAACTTTAATACTCACCTGGTAAATAATTGAGTTATTGGCCTTGCAATCTTGTTCCCAAGCCTCAACTATTTCAGTATCATTGTCCGCAACATAACAAATAAAGAAAATAAATAGAATTAATTCACTTCCTTCAGGTAGCTTTTGCTGTTTTACGAATTTTCGAAATTCTTCTAAAATACCAAGAATATAAGGATTTTTGGTTTTAATAGAATGTTTTGCAATAGATTCACCTTTATGGTGTGTTGCCACAACTTTTCCAAGAATTTCTAAAGCAAAACTAGTCTTAATAAGGGTATCTGTAGATTTTTCCTGTTTTATTAATTCACATAAAAATTTTGTTTGTTTCCAATGTTTAGCAATTAATAAATCCGGCTGTGAAAAAATTTTCCCCTGCTGCGTACTCCAATATAGCCCATAATATAGGGCATATTTTTGTATTAAATACCCACGCAGTTCTCCCTTTTTAATTACTAACCCATATTCTTCTAAAATTTTATTCAATCGTTTGATGTACCGATAATACGACGCATGGCTAATGTTCAGACGAAGGCAAATCTCCATTTCTGAAAAACTACTTTTGGTTAGTGCCTCATGCAAAATGTTAAAAAGTGCGGATTGTTCCAAAAAAATCCCGAAAAGCTTACCAAACGTTACTTGTTGCTCCAGTGACAGAAAGATTCTGTCGGAATCCCATGATAACTTAATACCATTATCTCTAATGATCTTCGTCTCTTTCATTTCAGATAATATTTCGTGCAGGTGGCGTGCCGAATTAATCTTTAAAACCGATAGTAATTGTTTATTACTACATCCTTTTTGGCTTTGAAATAACTCCCTTAAAATTAAAACATACCTTTTAAAATCACTATCCAATAGATTTATTGCGTCCATGATTCCTCCAGTCTTATGATCTGAAAATTAACCACCCAAATCCGATAAACAGCACCGCTAATCCAGATATCAAAGTCACTAACATCCATTTTTTCATATGTCCTCTGCTATCTTTTAATGACCAAATCTTTCCAACACCACTATTCACATGCTTTTCCACTACCCTAGTATTAGAAGCTACTTGTGTTTTATTTACTGCTAATTGTTCTACGCTCTTATATGAGCCTTTATTATCTGCAATCATCTGGGTTTCATAATCTAATATAAACACTTCTGGTTTTTTACTCTCAAAATTTATTATTACATTATTATTCTTATCAGTAATAGTACGTTTAACCATTGGTTCAATCATTTTAAACTTACGACTTTTTTTGTCTGTATATTCAACCTCTGCTAAATTCAATGATGGTTTAACTATTCGCTGAACTTTACCTAAATTAACTTTAAAAGTAAAATTCCCCGCAGATTTTTTCGAAAAGTCAATTCGATTCCTCCAATGAATTATATCAGGTCTTTTTTTATCAAACCAATACCATGTACTCAACATTTCATTCGGATTGGGGCGTTGGTCTACCCCCGTAATATTAACATTGTTGTGCTTGCTATTTCCCCAGTCAAGTTTGTATATACCACTAATCTTAATTTTACTTGGTATAAACTGTGTCCATACTTTAACGGTTCCTTCTGTTGCCTTTTCAACATTAGTATCCAACTTTATTTGAATTAACTGGCTGTTTGCATCAACGTGTATTTTACCAATTGCTTTTCCACTCTCAGTTTTTAAATCTAAAATTTCGGTTCTAACAGGCTGCAATATAGAGGGTATCTTTAGCTCTATCAACTTATTTTCTTTTTCATGGTTCTTAAAGACAAAATGCCAATTAATTTGTACTCTATCATATAGGTCAAACTTATCAGTTTTCACGCCGTTATCGTTTGTCAGGGAAACCTCTTGCACAAAATCATCATTTGTATCGGCATTAACTTTTTTTCCTGAAACTGCCACTGTTACAAGTGTCAGTAGGCATACTATGACTAAATTTTTAAGTTTTTTCATCAATTAACTCCAATGTTTATTTTTGTGATTTTTAATATAAAAACAACGCACTATCGTACAAAACGCTAAAAATGCAAAGGATAATGTTGTTATTTGTAAAAAATGATAAAGTCCATACCAACCAATGCTTAATGCACCAACACCTCCCAGCACACTTGATTTATGAATTTGTAAATACATTTTACTTTCCTCCTTCTTATACGTGATCCCATGTTCCTTTTGAACCTGTTAAATATTGTATTAGTGCCCCAATAAACGCTAACTGCAAAAAGGCACTATAAATTAGTTCTGGAAACAGTAACGCGGCAAAAAGTTTTGTTTCTTTATCTTGGTTAGCAACTGTGATTACCCTTTCAAAAACAAATAGAATTCCGATAAGTATCCAGAACCAATTAAATATAAATTTGTTTTCAATCATTAAAAATGCGGAAAAGATAATAGATCCAAAAAACGAAAAAACAGAAAGTATAAGCATCATCTGCTGAAAAACGTAAGGTAACAAGCTCTTGGACCACCTATGATTTAACACCTCATGCAGTGCACCTAAATACCATCGTCGCCTCTGTAGAAACAACATCTTCCAACTTGGCATAATTTCCGTTGTACATTTACACGAAACAGGTGAAATCAATCTTGCTCCTTCTTCTTTTAATTCAACCGTCAGTGTAAAATCTTCCGTTATCGAGTTTTCATCATAAAAATGTCCCCTGCTTTTCTTAACTTTAAGCAACATTTTTGCGCTAATAAGCGAAGCGGTTCCTGTCAGTACAAACACCTTCTTAGTTCGTTCAATTTGATTAGTGTAACGATACCATTCGACTTGTTGACAAAATTCAACCATACTTTTTCTATTAGCATTACCATAAAATACCGATCCAACCGCATCATATCCATCTCTGGATCCTAAGTAAATTTCTTTTTTGGCTCTGTCTACCCAATCATCCACGATAATTGTATCGGCATCACAAATGAACAAATAAAAATCACATTCATTAACTTTGTCCCAATTTATATAGTGCTCAAGTGCTTGATTTAGTGCGCCAGCTTTCCTATTTTGATTGTCCTCAGTTTTAAAAGCAGTAGCTCCTGCCTTGATTGCTTGTTCAAAAGTATCATCAGTACAATTATCACAGGCCACTAAAACCTGATTAACCTGTTTTTTTAACGACTTTATTGCTTTGGAAATACCTACTGATTCATTGTGAGCAGGTATTACTGCCGTAATAAATAATTCCATCTCTTCCTCCCATAATTAACTGCTTAAACACTGTCAATCCACATCTTAATAAACAAGATAATCCACAAGGCAATCGATAACTGAAACCATTTGTTTTTTAATGCATTTTTCACGGTTTCTTCCTCCTTACTAATCCATGGACTTATATGGTAACGCGTCCTTCAGCTAATAAAGTATCAAAATTGGTATATCTAAAGTAAGTGTGTGATACTTTTTCAAAACAAAGCGCCATAAAAGAATTGATAACACTAAAAAAGCCTCTAAATCACGTTTCATGAATAGCTCCTAAGTTAGTGGACTAAGAATCAAATCATCAAGATATCGTTATTTATTCCTAATGATTTTGTTTTCACTATCTACTTTTTGATTTTTAAACTTTAAACAATTAACATGTGCTTAGTTATCATAAATTTCTTTCAAATTAAAAAGCATTTATTATTTTGCAGTCTCTTAACTGCTTCATAATAAATGTTTTCAAGTCGCTCTGATTTTCAAAAAAACTAATATAGGTTCCAAAGCACATCACATTGCAAAAATTCACTAACGTCTTATATATAGTTCATCTACAAACTGCTTATATGTGTCTTCTTCACCAGTTTCAAAAATTTTACTTCTATTAAAGGAGTGTTGTCTTAAATCCAACTCACTAATTTCAATTTCGTGTGTAAAAGTTGCATTACCGATTAAATCAATCGTGTATCCATCGCCCTGCCTATTAATTCGTGTTTGTACCATCCCACCAGGATTATAAACCGTGTTTAATTCACCAAAATTCGTCATCCCGTCCTGCATCATTGTCCAGACCAAACTAGCTGCCGACATGCCTGTACCACAAGCATTAGTAAACCCTACACCCCGTTCAAAAGTTTGTACAAATATTTCATGTGGCCCCCAGACAGTCCCAAAACTAACATTAACACCATCTTTAAACCAAGGGTTATCACCATTTAAACATTCTCCAATTTGACCTAACAGTTCTCTCGAAAAATTATTTTCATCATGTTCAATACTTATCAGATGGGGATTAGGTACTGAAACTGCCGAAAACTTTAGGGTGTTGGACAGTCCCTCTATCACTTCATTAAATAATTCAGATTTTCCTTCTAAATTCATTGGCAAACTGGATAATTCGAAATTAACGGGCGAAATTTCAACATGAAATCCTTGAACGTCAGGTGCAAAATCAGTGGCTCGACCTACTTGCAAGTCAGATTGTTGTGTTTCTATAACAAACTCATCTTGTGCGTATTTCTCTCCAAGATAACGTGTTACTGTTCGTAGCCCATTTCCACACATACTAGCAATACTTCCATCACTGTTAATTACTTCCATACTACCTAAGACTCCACTATGTGTACTGTCATCAACGACTAATACCCCATCTGTTCCGCCGAGTAGTTCATTTGTGCCATGAGTAATGTCCTTAGTTAACTCAATTAATTCATTTTGTGTCATTTTTTGCTGTAAGTTTGTTTGATCTAATAGAAAAAAACTATTTTCAGATCCGTGTACTCGAAGTAATTTAGTCATTGCTTTCTACCCCGTCTTTTTTAAAGAATTCTTCATATATATATTGAACTGCGTCATCAACCTGTGATTGACGTACGCCTAGCATTATTGAAATTCGGGATGCTCCCTGATTAATCATTTGAACCCCAATTTTATTTTGTGCAAGTGCGGAAACAATACGGTCAACCGTTCCAACCTTATTCCGCATCCCTTCTCCGACCACCATAATAATTGCGTAGTCATCAATCCATTCAAGTTGATCCGTCTGTAATTCATCATGAATATCAGTTAATAAACTTGGCAAAATTGTATAATCAATTTGGTTTCGATCAAATATCACCGTTAGATCATCAATTCCTGAAGGCATATGTTCATAACTAATATTGTATTTATATAGTATTTGAAGCAATTTTAGCGTAAATCCAACTTCACGGTTTAATAAATATCGATGTAAATATAGTGCTGCGAATCGCTTGGAACTCGCAACTCCTGTCACAGGGCCCTTAGCATTAAATTCATCCTCTGGAACAATACTCGTTCCAACCGCTTCTGGATGATTAGTATTCTTCACAACGATGGGCACACGGCCCTCAATTGCCGGAATGATTGCTTCATCATGAAATACTGAGAAGCCTGCGTACGAAAGTTCCCGCATTTCACGATAAGTCATTTCATCAATTGGATGAGGATTTTTAATTACCTTAGGATTCGCGGAATATATTGAATCTACATCAGTAAAATTCTCGTAATACTCTGCTGCAAATCCATTAGCTAAAATTGCACCGGTAATGTCTGAACCACCCCTTGAAAAAGTTGCTACTTCATTATTCTTGTTGTAGCCATAGAATCCAGGAACAACTAACAAATCCCTTGTTTCTAGCAACTGATCGCGTTTCTTAGCAATATTTTGGTAGGTTCCCCTATTAACCACTGCATTATTGTAATCACCATCAACAATAATTCCTAACTCACTTGGATCAATGAACCTAGATGTTAACCCAACCTTGCTAAGCACTACAGCTAGTAGTTCTGCATTCAGACGTTCTCCCGCAGCCTTAAAACGAGCTAATTGGGCTTCCGGTGAAGAATATTCAAAATCTGGCAAATCAACTAAATATTGTTTAATAGGCCGAAAAGCTTCTTCATCTACCTCAAAATCATTAGCGATAGCTCGATATCGTTCGATCACACTATTTAGGGCTTTTCTTGCCTCCATAAATGTTCCTGTTGCATATTTAATCAACAAATCGGTTACTTTAGTATCTTTTTCAGAACGCTTACCAGGAGCTGACACCACAACAATACGTCGTTCATGATCAGCATTTAAAATAGCAATAACCTCCTGATAGTGTTCCGCATCTGCTAACGAACTTCCACCAAACTTTACAACTTTCATACCGCTAGACTCCTTCATGAGGCCAGCTTTCCCATCAAACCAATAAAAAAACGCCCATTATCACCAGTGAGGTAACAATAAGCGCCCAAAGAATGCCAAAAAAGGCATTATTCATTCAGTTATTGAAAAGCGCTCCGCAAAATAAATCGCGACAGTTCTTGAAATGTTATTCCAAGTCCCAACACTAATGATTGACGTTACACTAGCATTTCGGCGAATCATCCTTTCGCTTAGAGTCATCAAATACGTCGTTCTCGTCTAAGTTACTTTTAATCTCCGCAACCTCTTTTTTAATTTATAGATAATTATACACATCTTTTTCTTCAATGCAAAAAACTTTTTTTAAATTTATTTTGTTCTATTATAGCGCCTGAAACTCGTTCAATTTTTAAGTCTTAGCTCCTTGACGAATCTTTCTACGTAGTATAAGTTTATGACAATTTAATTAGATTGAGAGTTGATACCATGTCTAACCTACCCGTAAATGAAATGGGACACCTAACAATTGGCGGTGTCGATAGCATTAATTTAGCACGAGACTTTGGCACTCCGCTAGTTGCCTATGATATTTCTTACGTCAAAAAACAAATTCAAAAATTCCAACAAACTTTTACCGATGCAAACGTGAAAGGCGTTGTTAGTTACGCCTCAAAAGCTTTTAGTGTTAAAGCAATCTACCAAGTCATTGCAACCCTTGGAGCTCACGCTGATATCGTCTCCGCTGGTGAACTAATGACTGCTATTGCAGCAAATTTTCCTGCCGCTAATTTGAGCTTTCATGGCAATAATAAATCACTTGATGAATTGAATTTAGCGATTAAATACGGCGTTGGCACCATCGTTGTAGATAACTTTCACGAGCTTGAACTATTGGATCAGGTACTAACTGAACAGAATGCTAGTGTTAATATTTTATTACGAGTTACACCTGGGATTTCAGCACATACACATGAATATATTCAGACTGGACAAACTGATAGTAAATTTGGCTTCGATCTTGAATCCGGTCAGGCTGAAAAAGCACTCCAACTCGCTACTCGGAATGACAGAATGAACGTGCGTGGTATCCATGCCCACATTGGTTCTCAAATCTTTGATGTTAACGGTTTTATTTTTGAAACTAAAAAGTTGCTAAGCATTTTAAAAAAATGGCAAATCAATTTAGGATTTAAAGCTTCAATTTTAAACATTGGAGGTGGATTTGGAATTAGGTATACCAATGAAGATAATCCACAAAAACCTGAAGATATGTTGGCAACAATTCTAGAAACTGTTAAAACCGAAACAGATAACTTACAGCTCCCATTACCTGAAGTTTGGATTGAACCTGGTAGGGCAATTGTAGGACCAGCTGGCTATAGTTTATACTCAATTGGATCACGCAAGGACGTCCCGGGTTTAACTTCTTATCTTGCTGTTGATGGGGGTATGGGTGATAACATTAGGCCTGCTCTTTATCAAGCAGACTACACTGCAGTATTAGCAAAAGCGCCTACTCTGGAGCCCGTAGAGCATGTCCATTTGGCAGGTAAATACTGCGAGTCAGGAGATATTCTTATTAATGATTTGTCTTTACCCCAAACGCATTCAGGCGATGTAGTTGTCATGCTTGCAACAGGAGCTTATGGTTACTCAATGGCTAGCAACTATAATCGTAATCCGCGGCCAGCCGTAGTCTTTACAGAAAAAGGAAACTCTAAACTAGTGGTTAAACGTGAAACTTACGGAGATTTAATTCAAAATGATTTGGATTATTAAATTTACAGTTAAAAAGGAGAATATTCATGAGCCAACTCGATGCAGAATCAATTATCAATCAAATTGCAACTTCTAAAAAGCAAACTCCAGTCAAAGCATTTTTGTCCGGATCAAAGCTATACCAATTAGAGATACCATCTTCAATTGAGGCATTCATTGAACAACATTCTGGTGTAATATTTGGTGATTGGAATGACGTGAAAGCATTCCTAAAAAACCCATTAATTGAACACTATCACATAGAAAATACTGCCCGCAATTCAGCTGTACCCCTGCTTGATTTAAAGGAAATAAACGCTCGCATCGAACCCGGAGCAATCATTCGCAACCAAGTCTTAATTGGCGATAACGCCGTCATTATGATGGGAGCAATCATTAACATTGGTGCTGAGATTGGGGACAACACCATGATTGACATGGGAGTTGTTCTTGGTGGACGCGCACTTGTCGGTAAAAATTGCCACATTGGTGCAGGCGCAGTACTAGCTGGTGTGGTTGAGCCTGCTTCAGCTACACCAGTACAAATTGATGATAATGTTTTAGTTGGTGCTAATGCTGTAGTTATTGAAGGGGTTCACGTTGGTGAAGGAGCCGTCGTTGCCGCTGGATCAATCGTCACTAAAGATGTTCCTGCACATTCAGTTGTTGCCGGAGTGCCCGCTCGTGTGGTTAAAATGGTTGATGAACAAACATCCCAAAAAACTGCTTTAGAAGAAGGACTACGTAACTTATAACATAAGGAGTAATCATGTTAAACGAATCAGATTTAATTAGTATCCGTCGTGAATTCCACCAAATTCCAGAATTAGCTCTTCATGAATTTGAAACACATCGTCTACTCGAAAAGAAAATCAAAAAAATGCCTCAACAATTTTTAACGATCCGTGAAATTGGTGAATTGCCAACGGCACTTTTGGTGAAAATAGGTGGAAGTCATCCCAAACGTAACATTGGCTACCGTGCAGACATTGATGCCCTTCCAGTTTCCGAACAGACCGATACTGACTTTCGTTCAAAGCATGAAGGTGTGATGCATGCTTGTGGACATGATTTACATATGACCGTTGCCTTGGGGCTTCTCGACTATTTTGCAAATCATCAACCAATTGATAACTTAATATTCTTTTTCCAACCAGCTGAAGAGAGTGACAATGGTGGGAAATTTGCATATGAATTAGGAATTTTTAATGGTGAATGGAATGTTGATGAATTCTACGGTCTCCATGATAATCCTGACCTTCCCTCTGGAGCAATTGGTTGTCGAAATGGAACACTATTCGCAGGAACAACTGAAGTTAATATCACTCTAACCGGCAAAAGTGGGCACGCTGCATATCCACAAAACTCCAATGACATGGTCGTCGCTGCGGCGTACCTAATTACACAACTTCAAACAATCGTTTCACGTAACGTTGACCCTATTGAAGGTGGAGTTCTCACGCTAGGAAAAATAACCGCCGGAACCATCCGAAACGTTATTGCTGGAACCGCTCGAATAGAAGGAACTATTCGTGGTCTTACCCAAAAGATGATTCTTCATATCCAAAAAAGAGTTCGCGAAGTATGTATTGGAATATCGCTCTCTTTTGATTGTGACGTTAATGTCGAACTAAACCAGGGTGGTTATCTTCCAGTTGAAAACGATCCAACACTAACAACTAATTTCATTAGTTACATGCAGAATGCGAATAATGTTCAATTTATTAAAACAGAACCCGCAATGACTGGTGAAGACTTTGGGTACTTACTAAGCAAGATCCCCGGCACTATGTTTTGGTTGGGGGTAGATTCTCTTGCCCCACTCCATTCAGATTTATTTGATCCAAACGAAAGTGCCATTTGGACAGGTATTCAAGCAATTACAGGATTTTTAAATGAAAGGATGACTCAAAATGTTTAACACCGCTGACTTAATAACGGCGCTCATAACCCCATTTGATGAGCAAGGAAAAATTAATTTTAATAGTTTAGAGCGTTTATCGGACCACTTGCTAAATACTGGTTCCACTGGTTTTTTAATTGGAGGAACAACTGGAGAGACTCCCACTTTAAACCATGATGAAAAATTAGCGCTGTACACCAAATTCAGCGAATTTATCAACGACAGAGTTCCCATTATTGCTGGAACTGGTTCAAACAATACAGCTGAGACAATTAAATTCACGAGTGAAGTAGCTAAAATAAAGGGGATTAATGCCGCTTTGGTGGTTGTTCCCTATTACAGTAAGCCTAACCAACGAGGCATGATTGCTCATTTTAAGGCTGTAGCTGCTGCTTCATCCTTGCCAATCCTCATCTATAATATTCCCGGACGAACCGGCGTGGTAATGGAAAATGAAACGGTTGTTGAACTTTCAAAGGATGCTAATATTATTGGTATTAAACAATGCACAAATCTTAATGACATTGCATACCTAGTTGAAAATACTTCCGACGATTTTTTGGTTTATACAGGAGAAGATGCCCAAACTATTAGTGCACAAGCTCTTGGCGCAACAGGAACTATCTCGGTCGCTAGTCATATCTACGGAAATAAAATGCGTGAAATGCTTACTAATTTTTATGCTGGTAATCATGATGTTGCTGCCAAAATACAACGCGAACTAATCCCAAAGATGTCAGCTTTATTTATGTATCCCTCACCTTCTCCAGTCAAGGCAGTCTTAAATGCAACTGGATTTAAAGTAGGTGGCACACGCCTTCCAATTCTTCCCTTAAATGCAGATGAGGAAGCAAAATTATCAACGGCACTAAACGTCTCAAATTTAAGTGAATTATAGGAGATTATCATGTCAGAAAATATAAAATACTCAGTTGTAGTTTCGGGATTTAAGGGAGCAATGGGACAGTATACAGTCCAGATGGTTCGAAACAATCCTGATCTTGAATTAGTCGGTGTCTATTCCCCCCATCTGTCTTCCACTGATCCAACAACCTTCGGACTTGAAAAGAATATTATTGTGGCTAACGAGGCCACTCAATTACCTAAAGCTGATATTTGGATAGATTTCAGCGTGCCAAGTTCCGTATTTGAAAACGTAAAATTTGCAATTAAACATGGCTATCATCCGGTTGTTGGGACTACCGGACTACAAGATTCACAGGTTGATAAACTACACGTGCTAGCTAAAGAGCAATCGCTTGGTGGACTGATTGCACCTAACTTTGGTTTATCTGCTGTCCTTTTAATGCAATTCGCTCAACAGGCTGCCAGGTACTTCCCAGATGCAGAAATCATTGAAATGCATCATCAAGGAAAAAAAGACGCCCCCTCAGGTACAGCAATTAATACCGCTAAAAAGATTTCCAAGGCTCGCTCACAAAAAGCCACAGAATCAATGGAGAATTCCAATGCCAAATTTGCTCGTGGTCTTATCGTAGATGGTGTGCCTGTACATGCAGTCCGATTGCCCGGATACGTTGCCCATGAACAAGTTTTATTTGGTGGAGAGGGTGAAGCGTTAACCATCCGCCAAGACTCTTTTGATAGGAAATCATTCATGTCCGGCGTAGCACTTGCATGTAAAAAAGTAACTCAATTATCTGAATTAGTAGTCGGACTTGAAAATATTCTAGATTAGGACGTGGATTAATGCCTGAATTAAAAAAATCATTACATAGTAAAACTCGAAAATCTTTATCACAAATCGGACGTTCTGCCATTCGCCAATTTGATCAAGAGGTCTCCTCAATTCCAGGAATCCTAAAATTGACACTTGGAGAACCAGACCTGGATACACCCGACCATATCAAAGATGCTCTAATCTCTGCAGTCCAACAAAATCAGTCACATTATGCTGCAGCCGCTGGCAATATTGAACTTCGAACCGCCATAAGTAATTATCTTAAAAAAGTGAATAAGATAAAATATAATCCTAACTCTGAAATTATCGTTACAGTTGGAGCGACTGAAGCAATTTATAGCAGTATGACATCTCTCTTAGAATCTGGTGATGGTGTTATTATTCCTACTCCTGCATTTCCTTTATATTCGGCAGTAGCCATTGTCAACGACGCAGTACCCATCGAGGTTGACACTTCAAATACCGACTTTGTATTAACACCAGATGTGTTAGAAGACGCTCTTCAGCATAATCCTAATACGAAAATGGTGGTGCTTAACTATCCTACTAACCCAACAGGCGTAACTTACTCTAGGCAACAACTTGCAGCACTTGCAAAAGTTTTGAAAAAATACAGCGTCTTTGTCTTAGTTGACGAAATATATTGTGAATTAAACTTTGGTGCCGAACATGCTTCAATTACAGAATTTATACCTGATCAAACTATTCTAATTAATGGTGTTTCGAAATCTTACGCAATGACTGGTTATCGCGTTGGTTACCTAGCAGCCCCTAAGCAAGTTGTTACTAACATTTTAAAATTACATGGATTTGCAGTTACGACTGTTCCTACAACAATTATGGTTGCGGCCACTGAAGCAATTGAACACGGAGATGCTGATATCATTAGAATGAAACAAATTTATTCAAAGCGTCGTGATTATATTGTCACGGAATTTAAAAAGATGGGATTTAGCCTGGCCAGTCCACAAGGAGCTTTTTACCTTTTTGCTAAAATTCCGGATGGCTTTCCACAAAATTCACGAACATTTGCTGTTGATTTAGCACAAAACGGGAAACTTGCTCTGGTACCGGGAGTGGTTTTTGGACCAGGAGGGGAAGGATACGTACGTCTCTCTTACGCTGCTTCAATGGATCACCTAAAAGAAGCTGTTAGCCGCATGCACACTTATCTTAATAACTGGAGGAAAAATAATGAAAGCAATTAATGTTGCAATTCTAGGTACCACCGGAGCCGTGGGCACTCGTATGCTAGAACAACTGGAACAATCGAATATTGAGGTAGCCAATTTAAAGCTGCTAGCATCTGCTCGTTCAGCAGGAAAGCAGCTAATTTTTCACGATAATCCCGTCACAATCGAAGAAGCAACTAAAGATTCCTTCCATGGCATAGATCTCGTCCTATCATCTGCTGGTGGTTCCGTTTCCAAAGAGTTATTACCGGCTGCTGTCGAATCTGGTGCGGTTTGTGTTGATAATACTAGCTATTTCAGAATGGATCCCAACGTACCTCTAGTTGTTCCAGAGGTAAATCCCGAAGATCTTAGCTGGCATCATGGAATTATAGCCAATCCAAATTGCAGTACAATTCAAATGCTTGTAGCACTCGCCCCTCTCGATCGGACCTTTGGGTTAAAACAAGTTATCGTATCAACATACCAAGCTGCTTCTGGTGCCGGACAAATGGCATGGAATGAGCTTTTGAATGAAGCTCAACAGCACTTAAATGGCGAAAAAGAAACAGCAAGCATCTTACCAGTTAGCGGCGAAAAAAGGCATTATCCCTTAGCCTTTAACTTGCTCCCTCAAATTGACGTTTTTGAAGACGACGGCTATACCCATGAGGAATGGAAAATGATTCATGAAACGAAAAAAATCTTGCGCCATGATATGGATAATTCAGATTTAAAAGTCACTGCAACCTGCGTACGAGTTCCTGTTCCAGTTGGTCATGGTGAATCCATTTATATTGAATTAGAAAAAAATCCTTCTGTTTCTAATGTTCAATCTGTACTGGAATCCGCCGAAGGAGTTGTTTTAGAAGATAACCCTAGAAAACAGCTCTATCCGCAACCAATAAACGCGGTTGGTAAACGTGATACCTTCGTTGGTAGAATTCGAGAGGATACTGAAAATCCTGGTAGTTACAATCTGTGGGTTGTCTCAGATAATCTATTAAAAGGGGCCGCCTGGAACGCAGTTCAGATTGCTGAAGAATTGGTTAAACGAGATCTGTTACATGTTTAAATACCAACAATTAATTTAAAATATTTTCATTTTTGAATTTAATTTTTGAAGCAACTAAAAAAGGCTTGTAAATCCATTTTACGCGGATTTACAAGCCTTTTTCTAAACTCTTTCTCCTGATACAAGGAGACGATATTTACTACTGTTCAATGGATGACATGTTAGAAGAGTAACAACTTCTTTATCTGGTTTAATTTCCCCGATGTTTGGATCAGTCGGTTTAACAATCCTTTGCCCATTAACACGGTAGTTGTATGTTCCACCACGATAGTTAATCGTAAAGCGATCACCAGATTCCAACTGATTAATTTTTTGAAACATGAATGCTCCATAGTATCCGCGATGACCTGCAATGATAGATAATGTTCCGATCCCATCACCTGGGGCACTTGTATCGGGGAGAATTCCTGCACCATTGCTTAAGCTATTAGCGCTTGTGTCATCAAACAGTGGCAAATTAATGTTTATCTTCGGAATCATAATTTTACCTGCCAAATTGTGATTAGAACTATTTAATGGCGATTTGGCTTTAGATATAAAATCTAACGGAGTTGTCTCAAGGTTTTCAGCCGTTTCCTTTCTTTCTGAGTGCTCTGTTTTTTTATTAGTAGCGTCGTCATCCGATTCAACGTCTGTTGTAAAAATATCGTCAATGATTTTTGATTGTGACGCATTACTTTGAACAGCTATATCAGAAGTAGAATTCTTGGATTTATCTTTTTCTTGTTCATCCTTTTTACGTGTGTCACGGCTTCTCCGACTATAATGACCCTGTTCAGCTTGCCTGATTAAATCATCCATTTGTCGGTCCTTAATATATCTAAATATCATCGTGCTCGACATTAACAGTATTCCGATCGCAATCATCATGCTAATCAAGATCTTATAGCCTTTCATTAGAGTCTACCCCTCTTCTTTAGTAACCAAATTCCAAGTAGCACTAACGCGCCACCCAGCAGTGTAATGATCATCATCCAAGGACTACCAGTTGTTGGAATAGAAGGATTTTTAACTGGCTTAACTTCATCATCGTCACTTACTGTTGGATCAGGATGCCCTCCGCCATCGGTCCAGTCGATCTTAGCTTCATTCCTCAAAGGTTTATCTCCATCAAGAGCAACTACTTTAGTCTTGATTTCCCAATTAACTGTTACAGTGCCTTTAAATCCAGCACTCTTGATTGCATTGACCAATACATCCTTTCCACCAGTGAAATCCGCGCTGAGTAAGTTAACTGTTACCTTGTTTTTGTCTTCCAAAAGTTGGTAATCGCTATTATCTAGCTTAACTTCACTTGTACTTCCATCAGCCTTCTGAATTGTCAGGCTAACATCTGATCCGGCATGTCTAAGATTAGAATTTAATTGGTCACTTATATTAAATTCTTTAAAACTTGCAAATGAACTTGGTAATGTTGTTTGGATATCCCAGGAAATTGTATCACCGATCTGAGCATGGCTCTGTTGAGCTTTTTTAGAAACAGCGCTTAACCAATTTCGATAATCAATTTCGTTATCACCATTAACCTTGATTGCATCATCACCGTTTTTAATGGTAACTTTTCCATCATTGTCTACGGTCACTTGATATGGTTTGTGGTTTACCGTCATACCATCGCCAGTGCTTGTTTCTAACAGGATATAATCGCCAGCAACCACATTATCCCAAACAAATTTTTCTTTAGAATCTACAACTTTTCCAGATTCAGCATGTTTCAACTGGAATGAAGCATCTGTTGTTTCTTTACCGTTAGCGTCAAATTTATTTAACTTGATGTTTTTAGCTAACTGATTGTATACATCAAAACTAATGTTAGTAACGTCGTTATTATCAGTAATCTTTACATTTTCGGCCTTATCAACCGTTACTTTACCCTTTGCATCAACTTTAATATTGACTGGGTCACGTAACAGGCTGTAACCGTCTGGTGCTTTAGTTTCTGTTAACACGTATGATGAATCGGCTTTCAATCCTGAAGCCTGGAAGTTTCCATCTGATTCTTTCAGCTCAACTGCATTACCTTCTGAATCTTTTAGTTCAAATTCCGCTCCTTTAAGAGTTTCTTTGCCATTCTCATCCTTCTTCGTGAAGTTTAATTCAAAGTCGTTAACGTCGTTAACGATGTTAACCGAGTTTTCTGTGTTTTCCTTAAAATCAACATTCTTGGTAATCGCTTCGGTATTAACAGAACCATCTTCGTTAACAGTTACTTTGAATTTACTATTCACACCATGATGTCGGTCTGGTGCTTTAGTTTCTTCTAAAGTATATTCACCGACATCAAGTTCTTTCCAGACAAACTTAGAATCTGTACTTGAACCATCCTTTTCGATTGTTTTACCCTCACTATCCGTTAACTTAAATTCGGCACCGGCTAATGATTCACCTTTAGCGTCTACTTTGTTAACTTCGTAGTCAAAGTGATGTTGGACATGTTTATTTATAATCGTGTGATTATCAACTAACGTTTCCGCGTAATTATTTGGAACATCATTTTCAATGACACGGTATTGATAAGTTTGTCCGGCATTATTTTCTTTTGGTAGATCTGTAAATTCAAATTCCCAGATATGTTCATCTAAATCTACATTTTCAGCATCAATGTCTTGTGTCTTGTAGTTTTCCCAATCAGCGTCATCTGAAAGTCGACGTTGTAATTGAACCTCTAGGTCCTCAGGACGTTCTCCATACTTATTATTATCATCGTCCCATTGCTTAGTTCCCTTAAACGTGATGTTTTCAACTAACTGGTTGTATACATCAAAACTAATGTTAGTAACGTCTTTATTATCAGTAATCTTTACATTCTCAGCCTTATCAACCGTTACTTTACCATTTGCATCAACCTTAATATCTACTGGGTCGCGTAACAGGCTGTAACCGTCTGGTGCTTTAGTTTCTGTTAACACGTATGATGAATCGGCTTTCAATCCTGTGGCCTGGAAGTTTCCATCTGATTCTTTCAGCTCAACTGCATTACCTTCTGAATCTTTTAGTTCAAATTCTGCTCCTTTAAGGGTTTCTTTGCCGTTCTCATCCTTCTTCGTGAAGTTTAATTCAAAGTCGTTAACGTTATTGACGACATTAACCGCGTTTTCTGTATTTTCTTTAAAATCAACATTCTTGGTAATCGCTTCGGTATTAACAGAACCATCCTTGTTAACCGTTACTTTGAATTTACTATTCACACCATGATGTTGGTCTGGTGACTTAGTTTCTTCTAAGGTATATGTGCCAACCTTGAGACCTTTCCAGATAAACTTAGAACCTGTGCTAGATGAATCAAGCTCAACCATTTTACCGCTGCTATCAGTTAACTCGAATTCGGCACCTTTTAATGCTTCACCATTTACATCCACCTTGTTAACTTCATAATCGAAATGGATGTGACGATTTTCGATTGTTGAGTTATCAAGTAGAATTTCATCGTAATTATCTGGAATACTTGTTTCTTTTACTCGATATTCATATTTTTGACCTTCTGTATTTTCAGTAGGTACTCCAGTAAACTTGAAATTCCAAACATTTTCATCTAAGTCTTCATTTTCAACGTCAATTTCTTGTGTTCTATAATCATTCCAAGTCTCACTTCCAACAACTCTTTGTTGCAATTGGATTGTTAGCTTATCAGGGCGATCACCATATTTATCACTGTCATCAACCCACTTTTTAGAACCTTCAAAATCAATCGTATCAACGTTTTTATTCTTTACATTAAAGTTAATCGTTGAGGTTTTATCTTTATCAGTTACCGTAACATTTTCAGCATCTTTCACCGTAACTTTACCATCAGCTCCAATTTGGATTCGAATTGGGTCACGTAACACTGAATGTCCGGATGGTGCTTTCGTTTCAGTTAACTCATAGGTTTTACCCGCTTCCAAATTCGTAGCTTCAAATTCACTTCCAACCTCTCCAAATCCTTCAAGGTCTTCAGTGTAATCTCCATCAACATCGCGAATTGTAAATTTAGCACCACTTAATGGTGTTTCCCCATCTTCATCAACTTTAGCAAAGTTCAATTTAAAGTCATTCACATCATTAATAATTTGTGCTGAACCATCTTTTGCTTCCTTAACTTCAGCATCTTTAGTTATTGGAGTTGTATTAATGGTTCCATCATTATGAACAACTACTTCATACTTATTATTCTTACCATGATGTTGGTCTGGTGATTTTGTTTCCTCAAGGGTGTACTTGCCAGGTGCTAAGTTATTCCAGATAAACTTAACGTTTGTGCTGTCGTCACTTAATTTAACTTCATTATCGTCATTATCAACTAAAATAAATTCTGCACCTTCTAATGCATTACCATTGGAATCGACTTTATTAACTTCATAGTTGTAATCTTTAATCGTATTAACAATGTCGTATTCCTTTTCACCCTCACTAGCGTCATATCCTTCTGGTGTATCTACTTCAACAACTCGATACATCCATTCTGTTTTGTGGGTTTCATCGGTATATTGCGGAAGCCCTACAAAGTAGTATTCCCAGTTTTCTTTTTCAGACGTTTCTTTACGTTCATTTTCAACATTTTCCCAATCTTCTGAGTCTGAAGCTCTTCTTTGTAATTGAACTTCAATTGATTCAGGCCGTTCATCACTTTGGTTATTGTTGTCTTTCCAAATTTTTTCACCTGATACATCAACTTTTTCTTTTTCAGTATTCATGATATCAAAACTAATTTTCTGGTCTTCTTGGTTATAATTAATAACCGGATTAAATGCTCCTTCACTTGTATCAGAGTATTCAACTGTAATTTCACCGTCTTTATTAATTTCGATATTGATTGGTGCAATCGTATGAAGGTCTTCGTTTGGCTTTTTAGTTTCGGATAAAGTGTATTTGCCCGGTTTAAGTTCTTTAGCCGAGAACGTTGCACCATTAACCGTTAAGTCAACTGGTTGTTTATCATCTGAATTCTTCAATTCAAATTTAGCACCCTCGAGATCCTCTTCTTTTTTATCAACTTTGGTAAAGCTCAATTCAAAATCTTTCAGTGTATTTTTAACTTTAATTGGGTCAGTATCTGTAACTGTCTCTTTATCAGTTACATTGGTAATTGTCCATTCGCCTTTTCTGCCGTCCCATTCCGTCTTCACCAGAATTTCTTTATCAACTTTTTCAAATCCTTCTGGTGGATCTGCTTCTTTAATGAGATAGTAACCTTCATCAAGATCTGTAAATTTCAATTTACCATCTTTGGTTGTAACTGTGGCAATTGAAGAACCTGGGTTACCATTTTCATCACTCTTGAAGATTTCAAACTTAGCAGTATTATGAATTAAGTCATTATCTTCATCAATTTTCCAAAGCGGAATTTCTGCATCTTTAGGACTAGTTTTCCCAATTCGAACAGATGGAATTCCAAAGTTAGCAGATTGTTTATTATCTCCAGCAGGATCTAACGTGGTTTCTCCGTTAGCTTGAATAAACTCACCATTTGGAGCATCATCGTTAATTTTGATCTCATAGGAAATCTGAACTTCTTCACCTTTTCCAAGGGTAATTCCACTAACACTAACATGGTTGTTGTTAACACTTGCGTTGATTGGTTCCTTAATTTCACTTTCAGTTTGACCGCTATGCGAAATAACCTTTACACTACCCGAACCTTCCACAGCAGTTATACCTTTTCCCATTGGATCGGTAATTGTGGCGTTTGAAACTGTTCGAACTAATCCACGAGCGATATTGGCAAATGCTTCGTTCATAGCAGTTGCATCTGCGGCCTTATAAAAGTTATCTCCACTAGCTATATTGCGCATCGTATATTCTGCTTCAGCTGCATTCGTATCAAACATTACACTATACATGTTTGTATCAGTCTGCATTTGAATAGCCTGGGAAACTGTTGAAAATGAATTCGTTGATACTTTATATTTAGAATCATCATTTGTTGTATATGGTGTTAAATTGGTATCGCTAACAGTGTTATTTCCAGACGTATTAAATGTTGGTTGATCTCCCCATGCAACACCACGCCGCTGAGTATTGTTATTTGCAGGTTTAAATTCTTCTACATTATGTCCATATGATTGGATTGCGCCACCATTTGGAACAGTTTCTGTTGTTTTAAGACTACGAGTTGGCTCACCGTCACTCATCACAATCATGTTTTTTTGAGCATCGTTGTCACCTTCCCCTAACATGGTATAAGCCTTTCGCATTCCATCTTGAGTAAAAGTATATTGCCCGCCAGCGTAAGATAGTGAGCTTATTGACTCTCTTAAAGTCTCTAAATTACCACTTGAATAGGATGTCAAAGACCCCATTGACGATGCAGTTGTTCCATACTTCACAAGTCCAATTTTAACTGCCTCACGTGCATCTTGGTCTTTCCAAACAGTATCAATAAATTTATTAGCAGCATCTTTTAATTGTCTAATTTTAGTTGTATTCATACTTGTAGATACATCAAGTACTAATACAACCTCAATTTTAGGCAACGGAGCGTAATCATTACCACGCACATTTAGATTAACTTTATAAGTATCTTCCTTATCTGTTGGTTCAAGATACTTCTTTAACCAAAATGCCTTTTCATTACCTTGATCACCATTCATACCATATCCTAAGTAATTAAATGGAGTTGCCCCTTCAACTTCATTATTTTCCTCAACCTTTGTATTTCCAATGTAGTTTCGATAATTAGCGTCTTTATCAGCTTTACTACTATCATCAGTATCTACTTCATTCCAATATTTTGTAGGATATTTTCCAGAATCATCAGTTGTATACCCATCTTTAGTTGGGTCAGTCCAACTTCCAATGTTTCCAGCCAATGCACTGATTGATTTAGTTCCGCCAATCCGTGGTACCGTATAAGTAGTAGGACCAGCTTTTTCTAAATCTTCATCGTCTTTTTTGTCTGAATCTTTCTCTGAGTCTTTATCCGCATCTTCCTCAGAATCGTTTTTCTTGGACTCTTCCTTTGAAGATTGCTGTTTATCCGAATCGGCGTCCGCATCGTCATCTTCAAGCGAAGATGACGACTTAGCTGCCGAACTACTAGATGAAGTCTTGTGCTCCCTACTACTACTTGAAGATTGTTTGTTAGTAGTATTATTTGTTGTATCAGCTGCTTTAGGAATCATCACCGTCATATCATATTCCTTTTGCTGATTAATTTTACGACTTTTATCCATTAAAAGCGGTTTCAATTTTAACGTCGCTTTTTCTGCATTTTCATCGTTCAAATACGTTACAAAAGTCATATCCAGTTTACGCTCTGATTCTGAGTCTAAGATATATTGATTATTAGCCGCAATTTCCTTTGAAATGCCATTAATTTTCAATCCGGACATTTTCTTTAAATTTGCGTCTGAATCATCAAATTCCAATCCCAGCTGATCTTCATCCGTTTTCTTTTCTGCGTCAACATCCCATATGATCTGTTTCTTTTCCATATCAACACGAGCCTTCGCAGAAATTTTAAGTTGTTCATCATCAACCAGTTCAAATTCTGTAACTGTATCATCGGCACGTGTCACAGAATTGAACGCATCAACTTGCACAACCTGCGTTCCTATAAAAGCAACAATTATAATTCGATAGATTATTACCAGGTACTTATTACTCATGGTTTCATCTCCTTCAGTTATAAAAGTTACCCCTCCAAAATTACAGCTTAATTCTATCATAGTAACGAATAGTATCCATAACAATATGATTATACTTACTTTTAGTAAACACCGTTAACTTATACTGCTAAAACCACCGTATAACAAAGGATCAGGAAGTTAGTTTCAAATAAGTCTAATTTATGTTTTATAAGATCTAAGTATATTCACTTTATTTTCTTATTATATTCATATTTGAAACAATAAAATATAAATCATCAAACAATAAAAAAACTAGTCTACAAACTCAAAGGAGTTTCTAAACTAGTCCAGCTAATTATTAATCACTATTTTTTTCTATCAATAAATCATGGGTCATCTTCCCAATTCGTTCCAAAATATAAACAACTGGAACCTGAGATGTTAAATTTAGATCATCAGTTTTAACCTCAGGAATATCATATGTTATTGTCGTATCCGCTAGTTGAGCCAATGTGGAAGAAACATCAGACGTGATAACCATTGTTTGTGCATTACTTTCTTGATAAAAACGAGCCTGATCCAAAACCTGGGATGTTTCTCCTGATACTGATAAAAATATTATCAAAGTATCGGAATAATCACGCTTAGCAATCGGCTTTGGTTGGAAAGGATCATTGATGGTTAACGTATATATTCCATAATTAGCAAGCATTCTTGCACCATACTGCGCTAAACTTCCACTAGTTCCAAGTCCAAAAAGCAAACATATATCAGCTGAAGCTAACTTACGTGCCGCCTGCTCAAGCATTGCAACATATGGTTCCTGAATAGCCTGATCTAAAAATAAATTAATTGGTTCTAGATCTTGATCAATAACCGTGGTTTCACGTTCTTCATGGTTATGTCGCAACGCATATTTAAAATCTGAAAAACCATCAAACCCCATTTTTTTCAAAAAACGTAAAATCGTAGTTGATGAAACGTGACTTTCGTTTGAAAGTTCACGAATTGTCATGCCCTGAACTTCATTAATATGCGCAATAATGTATTTATACACACAAAGTTCAAGTTGATTTAAGGTTTGTACTTTTTCGTAATCAAACATCAACCGCGTTCCTTCCCCATGAATTAATTATATTATTAGTATGCTATAGTTCTGCACCGTTTGTTTTAATAACATTTTGATACCACGCAAATGAATCTTTCTTTGATCGTTCCAAACTTCCATGTCCTAAATCATCTTCATCGACATAGATAAAACCGTAGCGCTTGGCCATTTCCCCAGTACTTGCTGAAACTAAATCAATGCATCCCCAAGGTGTGTATCCGATTAAGTCAACTCCATCGAGGGCAACAGCTTTTTCCATTTCTAAAATGTGATCATGGAAATATTTAACACGGTAATCATCATGAACGCTACCGTCATTCTCTTTTTTATCGTAAGCGCCAAAGCCATTTTCAACAATAAATAATGGCTTATGCCAACGATCATTCATCCAGTTCATAGAGTAACGTAATCCAACTGGATCAATCTGCCAGCCCCAGTCTGATTTCTCAACATATGGATTATCAACTAAATCCTTCGACTCTGTATAAACATAATCCGGGTTATCATCAGTTGCCTTAGTTGTAAAAGACATATAGTAACTAAATCCAACGTAATCAACTCGTCCATCCATCAAAGTTTTACGATCTTCATCAGTTACATCGACATGAATATTATTGCGTTCCCAATACTTTGGTAACCAACTTGGGTATTCACCATTTGCCTGAACATCTCCAAACCAGTACCGAGTTTGCATAGCGCGTTCTGCCATCATAATATCCTTTGGATTAGCTGTTAAAGGATAAATAGGACACATTGCAATCATTGCACCAATTTGATATTCAGGATCAATTTGATGTCCCAGTTGAACCACCTTGGCACTCGCGACTACTTCGTTATGGGCTGCTTGGTACATCATTTCTTCCATTCCTGGGGTACCTTCTTCGACCTTAATAGCCGAATCCTGTAGCAAATGATGTGGGCTATCCCATGTTGTTTGGTTATTAATTTCATTGAAGGTCATCCAGTATTTAACTTTACCTTTGTATCGCTTAAACACTGTTTCGGCAAACTTAGTAAAGAAGCCAATCAACTTTTTGTTTGTCCAGCCACCATACTCAGTTACTAAATGATATGGCATTTCAAAGTGTGACAGAGTAATAACTGGTTGAATATCATGCTTCAACAAATCATCAAACAAGTCATCATAGAATTTTAAGCCGGCTTCGTTTGGTTCATCCTCATCGCCATTTGGAAAAATTCGTGTCCATGCAATTGAAGTTCTGAAACATTTAAAGCCAAGTTCCGCAAACAGTTCAACATCACCAGGATAACGGTGATAGAAGTCAATTCCCCAATGGTTAGGGTATACTTCTCCTTGCTTTACTCCATCAGTTACACGGCGTGGGTGGTCTTTATCACCAGATGTCATTACATCAGCAATGCTAACTCCTTTACCGCCTTCCTGCCAGCCGCCTTCCAACTGGTGTGCTGCTACTGCTCCACCCCAAAGAAATCCTTCGGGCATTTTGTATTGTTCAGTCATATCTTCACTCCTAAATTTACTCTTTAAGTTGTGAAGAGTCTGAGACAAAACAATTGTTTCATCACAGACTCCCCTCAATATATGCATAACGTTACAAGCTCTCTGTCTTATTTAACGTTTTATTTATTATCTAACCTCTTGTATAGATCAACAATTTCACCAGCTAGATCACGGAATGTTATGGCATTCATAATGTGGTCTTGTGAATGAACTGTAAGCAAAGTAACTTTAGCGTGATCGCCATTTGCTTCATCGGTCAACATGCCAGTTTGCGCATTATGTGCTTCTGTCAAAAAGCCATCAGATTCTTTTAATTTCTCATCAGCTTTGGTAAAATCGCCTTCTTTTGCAGCGTTAATTGCTTCAAACGCTGAACTTTTAGCATTACCTCCATTGATAATTAATCCCATAATTGCTTCCATGTTTTGTTCTTCTTCAGCCATTCTCCAATTACCTATCCTTTGTTTTATAAGTTATGTACATGGCTAGCGTTGTCAAAATTGATAGCGCTGCCAATTTTATATAAATAGACTATTTTGCACCCATTGAGGTCAAAGCTTCAGCAAGAACTTTTTCGCCGTTCATCATTCCGTAATCTTGCATGTTAATAACTTCAACTGGAATACTTAATTTGCTCTTAAAGTTACTTTCAAGATAACGAACTTGAGGTCCAAGCATTAGAATATCTGGTTTCTTTTCTGACAACTTATTATCAGCATCTGAGGCTGCTGTTGCAAAGATATCTGCATCTACGCCTTCTGCTTCTGCTGCCTTTTGCATCTTTGAAACCAATAAACTCGTTGACATACCTGCTGCACATACTAACATAATTGTTTTTTCAGCCATAATTGAACACTCCTATAATTTAATTTTGTTTTGCGGTTGACTATGTAACCGCTTACGTTACAATTGAATTATAAATCGTAGGTACAAATTTTACAAGTACCTTTCATTATTTTTTATTTTTAGGGGTGATTTTTATGTATCACGAGATCGCTGATGATCTGATTCGCTCAATTCAACATCAACTTTTTAAAGAGAAACTTCCAACTGAGCAAAAATTAATGAGCCGCTATAATGTGAGTCGCAATACTATTCGCAAGTCTTTAGATATTGTATGTCAAAGAGGATTAGCACGTCGAGTCCAAGGAAGTGGCTACTACATCAATAATATTGATAGGTCTAGCAAACGAGTCGTTAATCTTACAATGGGAATTTCCAGTAAAGAGCACCGTAACAAGTTAACTTCGAAAGTGATTACCTTCGATCGAATAGTCGCGGATGACGCCCTTGCAGAGCAGTTTGGTGCTCAAGTTGGAGATGAATTACATCGAATTATACGTTTACGATATTTAGAAGGTAAGGAGTATTGCTTGGAATATGCATATTATGAAAAAGATGAAATTCCTTACATTCCCGTCGAAGCCGCTCATGACTCTCTACTTGATTTCATTGATGATGAGTACAATATTCGCGTTAATAGTAGTAACCAATATTTAAGTTTAGAAACCCTTTCGGAAGAGGAAGCAAGTCTCTTAGATATGACAGAAAGAGCTTCTGTTTTAGCCCTACAGCAATCAAATTTTCGTAAAAATGATATACTTTTTAACTTTTCATACACAATTTATGTATATCCCGATCTAAGCTTCTACTTTCACTCATTTAACCAGGATAGTAACTAATCAGCGGATTCTTTTTATAAAATTTAATTCAATTTGTATTTGACATTTACGAACATACGTTTGTATAATATATTTACTTAATTGGAGGTTTTGTTATGAAAAGAATTAGTGGCATCATCACGTCGGAGATTAAACTTATTAACTCATCCCCTATTCTAGTGCGGTTTGAAGTAACCGATCGCCAAAATATTACCTACAACTGTATTTTGCATACATTAGCACTAACTTTCCTCCAAAATGCCAGTATGGGTTCGGGGGTAACTCTCCTCGTGCGCGAAAACATTCGCCATCAAAACGTTGTCAAAAAATTTGAAGTATTTAATTCTCAAGTTTTTATTTAGTTTATTCAAAAAACACTGATTTTACCCGTTCAAGAAACCAACTATGATTTCTTAAATACAGATTAAACCAGTGTCATTTTATTTTTAGTAATTACCACAGGTTGCCGCCTGTAGGGCTACCAGATTATTATATGAATAAAAGTCTTGTAACTTACTTTCTCCTATTCCGCCTTCATATTTTCCGTTTTGAAGCTGTCCATTCCAAACTAACTGCATGGCCCGCTTATAATTTACGTTATCATCACTCGCCGCAAACACCATCGCAGCTAATGCATAATTAGCAGGAGATTGCCCATTGTCTTGCACGGTCCCATTAATTGAATATGCGTTATACAATGTTTTATGTTCTATTTGCTGAATCAACCACTGTCGACTAGCTTCCTTTAATTTTCCAACTTGTGCTAAGTGCACCAAGGTTTCCAATGCCTCTGAAGTGTTTAGGTCTGCTGTGGAGTATTGTTCCGTTTTCCAATTGTAACTAGCCGCATACAAAGGAAAAACATCTCCTTGATAACCATCCTGTATTACTCGCAATTGTTTTTGATATTCTTTTTTGCCCTGCTTCGTTTGATCTTCAAAATATTTTAGGGTTTGTAAATCAAAATATGCTAATGATCCTTGTGTCGATCCCTGTTTTGACCTCTGATCATAAAAATCAACTAATTGACCATTTTTAATACAATTTACACTAAGCTTAGCAAATCTTTCTGAAGCCTCTTTTTGATATTTTTCTGTATGGTTTATTGTGTCAAAAACAACTAGTGCTTTTATAATTCTTAAATCATCCAAAGTAGCATTAACCGGGTATTTCCGCTTAGTCTGCGGATTATATCGATAGCTAAATTGATCTCCCAAATCAAATGTTTTTTTTGTCTGTTGATAAAATTGTGAAAATTCTTTCTTTTTACCGCTTCGTGCCAAGTATTCAAGCCACATGCCGGAAGACTCACTTAACATCTCATGACCAGTTGCATGGCTTGCTTGATATTTGGTTCGTCGATAATTCGTATAAATACCTTGTTTTTTTAACAAATTATTTTGAATAAATTTCACCAAATTTTGGCGTTGGGTTTTAAACTGACTGCCAACGTTGATCGTTGAATTTTGCAGCACTTTAGCACCCGATTCAATCGTCGGTACCGGCTGTTTAGGGAGCACCGCCGACTTCTTGCATCCTGCTATTCCAACCGATAACAGTACTAGCACTATATATGTGGTTATTTTGTTTTTCTTCATAAAGACCTCCTATGATTCTGGTACATCATATTCCGTCTCTTTAACCGCACCATCGATTAAATCATACGGTGTTTTCATTGTTTCCGCATCCCATGATGAGACCCCAACAACAAGTGATATTTTTAAAGATTTCAAGGTCGGAACTGTGTTAATACCCATCGCAAAACTTTTTTTAATCCGTTCAGCAGCGATTTTTGCTCCTACGTCATCCGCGTATAATAAACTTCCCCATGTTGGTAATGCATCATCTAAGTAATAAGTAATATCGTTATCTCGGGTTGTATTGGTGATAATATCAGAAGTCACCTTCAGTAACTCTTTCATTTGAGACTGACTCATCATGCGCTTTAATTCATTGTAATATCGGATTCGAATAATAATAGTTGTCACCGGTAGATTAAAACGCCGATTTGTTTCAATAAAAACTTGTGCATCCTCAACGTAAGCAACCATTGTTCGTAATTTTGTTTCAGTGTCAAACGCACCTTGCTCAATCAATGCGTTCCGTAGTTCATTATTAGTTGTTTGTAATTCACGCTGTTTAGTTGTCATAAAATAAATCACAACGGATAAAAGAGTTGGCATAACTAACCAAAAAGATAATTCCAAAGGAACTCGGTGTGACATGGCACCATTTAGGTAGATCATTACGATTATTTGTACAAAAACAAAAAATAGATTTTCAATCAATCCTGCAAAAATTCCATAGAAATATGTGATCAATATCGATAATATGGTTAATCCCATGTAGATAATATTAATGTACAAATGACCTGTCACACTCATCAGAATTCCCGTAAAACACATCAATGCTATAAATATTAAAAGATAAATATCTGAATATAAATTATTTCGACTATCTTGACTCATTTTTTACCCTCCCATACTTGAGGAGATTATTCTTCTTCAGCAACATAAAGACCACCGTGCCCAAGACTATCAGGATAAATAGGGCTAATCCAACAAAAATCAATAATTTAGAGTTTTTACTAATGGATTGTTTAACTGTACTTTCTTGGTCTGGTCCGGCATTTTTCTTGAACCGATAACTGTAGTGATTATTATCTTGATCCACTAAAATGGCATCAACATTTTGATATTGTTGAATATTTTTTTGAAAATTAATTTGTGTTGATGCAAGATATGCATCTGCAGGTTGCGCGGCTGTCACTACTAACAAGCCACGTTGCTCATTATACGGTGATCGTAATAACTGCGCTGTCCCAACGTTATGTCCGTACTGTGATTCAATACTAAGTTTCTCATTTGAAACAAAATGATCGAATTTAGAGTCAAATTTAAAATACAATTTTGAGTTTAAATCTTTTACCATGTTATTTTCTGATGGGGTTCCAAAAACAATCACACTACTGTTCTTCAAAACATCAGCAGCCGGTTTCTTACTATAAAACTTAATCTTTCCAACATTACTTTGTGCGTAATTTCCAATCAAATTAAAAATATTGGTCATTGTGGCAAAATCATCTTCAGTCATTGATTTAGGCCGAATAACGGCAATATTATTAAAAGTCCCATTTTGAACGAACGTACTTGGATAATTTTTAAATAATATGTCTTCTAGTTGACGTGACTTGATATTTGCTTCAGAGTCAGAATCAATAACTGCCCATGGGGTTTGACTATTATTGACATCCGCACCATCCATTTCCAAATCAAATGCCACGCGTATAGTAAAGTTATTACTCAAACTCTGCCCCTTTGGCAAACTGACCGTCATGCTATCGTTATCAGCATTAGCTGCTGATAACTTTTGGCTCCCAATCGGTTGATCATTGACATATACCGTCACCAACGATTTCTTAAAGTTTAAGTTCTTTGCATATTTAAAGTGTAAATTAATCGTTGAACCATCAGCGTTAGTACGTCCAACGGGTAAATTAATAAAATATGCCTGCTCTTGATGGTGTTCGCCCACCAACTTAGTATCTGTCTGAGATAACTGCTTATGGCCTTGATACTGTAATACGGATGTATCAGTATCCGTTTCGGTCGTTATCTCTTTAGTATCAGAATCCGTTTCTTGCATTAATTCTTGATTAGCCGCAAACTGTGCCGCTTTTTTTAATAGTTCATCTGTTTTAGCAGTTACTATTAGTTCATCATAATGTTTGTGTCCTATTCTCTGAATCACGGCTTGATTATCGACTTGTTTTTCGGAAACCTCTTTTTTAATATCAGATGGCAAATCTTGATATTTAGCAACAATTAAACGATATGTAGCATGATTATAATCATCACTATCTAGTTGAGTTACCGGAATTTCTTCATTTTCATTAGTAATAATTCGTGATTGGCCTGATAAAACGTAGGTGCTTGCTGACAACTCTGAATTGGTAGGTGTTTTAGGGGTAGCGATTACCGTATCATGATTCACAATTGTATCTGGTCCCGTAAAATGATCATAAAAGGATTTAATACTATTATTAGAGTTCTCAAGCGAATACTCAAAGTTAACGTTGGCGCCGTTATAAATCGTTAACCAATCCGCCGGTGTTGGTGTAGCAGACTGCTTATTTCCATCCGAAGTGACGATTTGACCCGTGATTTGCAAATTATTGGTCGATTCTACCAATTTGGTTGGAATATCAATTTTTTTAGTTTGCATACCAGATTCATTTTTAGGTTTAAACGAATAAAATTTTTGTCCATTAATCGAAATAGTTATATTCGATTGTTTATCATTGCTTAACTGGGATATTTGAAAATCTAAATTAAGTGAAACCTTTTTAACATCCCAATAATCGGTTTTAATAAAATACATGTTCGACTGAACAGCATTTCCAGACAAAGTCGTTGTCTGATTCTGTAAGGGTTGTGTATAGGTTGAATCAGCCTTTGCCATTGGAATATTTAAAAACAATAAAATTCCTAAGAATGTAATAATTCCAATTATTAATTTATTTATAGCGTTTTGTTTTATACCATTTTGCTTGTTGATGAAAGACTTGTTCACGAATATACCCCACCATTCCGTAAACTGCGACCGCCAGCCACAGTTGACTATAAACTAAGTACATAAAAATAATTACTAACACGTTTGTGAACGTCATTTCACCTTTTTCAGTTGTAACCGTCACAAACGTACTTAACACAAACAAGAGCACCGCAAATATCCAAACCGAATTACTGAACCCCTGTAAATTTGAATGAACAACACCTGAAACTGAAAATACAAAAACAGAATCCGATAAAATTAGTGATGTCATTAATAAAAAGTAAACTGCCATAAAATATAATAAATCAAAGCGAATCTTCCGCGCCTTTCGGTCAAATAACAGTTTAGTATTCTTTAAGATAACGTAGATGTTACCTTTCACCCAGCGGGTTCTTTGCCGAAACCAGACATCAATCGTTTGTGGTTCTTGTTCCCATGTAACCGCTCTTGGTTGAAACTTTATATGGTATCCACTTCGATATAGTTGAAAGCTGATTTCCGTATCTTCGGCCAGGGCCTTTACATCCCAACCTCCAACCTCTTCCAACACGGAACGGCGAATAACATAGTTAGTTCCCGGAATTGTGCAAAGACCAAATAATTGCTGACGACCTGCCTGTGCCATCCATTGAAACGACAAAGTTTCGACATTAATAAACCTAGTAAGAATTGATGCATTTTTATTGCGAGTTCTAAACTTACCAATTACGGCTCCCGCTTTGTCGTCCTGTAGTAATTCTGCTACTAATATTCGAAGTGCTCCAGATTCAGGAGTATTATCTGCATCATAAATCGAGATAATGCTTCCAACTGCTTGTTTTAATCCAATATTAAGTGCATTTGATTTACCCTTGCCGCCATTTGTCTTGTCAGTATTAATTACTTTCAAATTTCGACCATCATATAATTGCTGTAAATTTGCTAAAAGTTCAGCTGAATCATCGTCGGAATTGTCATTAATGACAATCACCTCATAACGGTCACTGGGATAATCAAAATTCAATAATGCTTGAACAGTTTTAACAATCACGATTCCCTCATTATGAGCAGGCACCATAATTGAAACAAAAGGTGGTTTCTCTGGTAACTTTGGAGTTGGCGTTCTTGTCCATTTAAGGTAGTACGCATAACCAGCAATCGTCAAAATTAAATTGACGATTAAAATAAGCCAGATTGAAATAATCGCTATTAACAGTGAAAAATCTAATAAATTAATGGTGCTTACCTCCTTGTCTACGCGTAAACATGCCACGATAAATCCTGCGACCCAAAACAATAAAAACAACTAAAATAATTAATACAAAGCCAAAGAAAATTAACATTATGTTGGATTGGAATTTAAAGAATCGATTGACCGCTGATACCGTCGTCTTTGTCTTATTAGGTGCAACACTAAATTCGTTTTGCTGTGAAATCGTGACGGGCTCTCCATTCAAAGTATAGTTACCGTGCAAATAATTAATACGAAGCGCTCCCGCTGATATTTCCATTGATTGATCTGAAGATGCAGGATCAAGGAAATCAATCTTTAGTCTATCAATCCTATCAAGTGTATCTTTAGTCTGTTGAGTACCACTTGGTGTTTTAACTGTAACTGATGTTGGTATTGTCCAACTTTCATCAGTTAATTTATGAACCGTTTGAAAGTTTTTAAGAGACATCGCAAAATAATTAGTATCCGCAATTCCCGCCGTTAGTTTATTACCGTCATCTTGGAACTTACTCGAATTTGGTAATAATAAAACACGATTTGCTTGCTCCAATCCATTAGTTCGCAACATCTCATTTTGATTCCATTCATTGGTGGCGCTAATCCCAACGGGTAAAACCTGCTTCCGGCCTAAACTAATAAAATAGTCCTGCATTAACTGCTTTAACTCATTTCCGCTACTAGTACTGGGATCAATCGTTTCTGGTGTTTGCAAAAACACTACACCATTCTGATTTTCAATTTTTCGTAAAACCGCTGTAAAACGATCAAAAGCTTTTAAATTCGTATTATCTGCAACTGATCTAACACTCACCGCAAATGGAATTCCCATCCCAAATAATTGCGAAGTTAAATGGCTAAGTTGGTTTAAATCACTGTATGGAGTCACGTCAGTTATCGTTAAAAGAGGGTGCTGTTGTTTTGCACAATCAAACAAATTTCCAATTGTTTGTGCTGCCAGCAACATGCTCAGTCCATCATTTGCAATAAAGGGAAGGTACCCTGATTTTTCTTCAACCCAACCGTAAGCGTATCTTTTGCTGTTATCCCCCTGAGAAATCAGGGTACCAAAACTTTGTCCGTGCTTGGAATCTGATTGTGGCACCACCTGCATAGAGTCAGTGAACGGTAGCAGCTGGCTCGTTCCTGATTTTCCACTAATAGTTAGCTGTTGATGATACAGTTGCTTTAATTTCACTTTTAATCCAGTTTGCTCACTATCAGATATGTTTTGTCCGATATGGAGTTTTATTCCTGAATACAACTGCAAGTCATGGTCGTACTGTTGATTATTTATATGGGCTTCGGGCCAGTTAATCAGTGAAATCACACCCTGATAATCTTCTTTTTTTATTTCACCTTGTTTATAACTATTCAGTTTAATAGTTGTTACTTTAAAATGGTAGCTTGCCATCAATCGCTGTAATGTATCAAGTCTTCGGTTTCCATCTTGAGAAACGTTTTGTGAATCATATACCACTAGCACCTTTTGGGTTGAAGCATGGACCGTTTGCACCATTGTCAGCCCAACACATGCCAAAAAAACTAGTATAGTAATCAATCCAGTTTTAATCCTCATCTTCTTTACCGCCTCCCCACAAAGTATGGTTAACGTTATCGGCCAAGAAAATCATTAAAACCATGTCCAGAATAAACGAAACTGGTAGCATGTGCTGAGCCAAATTAGTTTTGCCAAAAGTCATTATGGATGTTATCGGAAAAACGCACACCCCTATCATTAACCCCATCATCAAAAAGTATTTCAATGTAGAATTAAACCGATTAGATCTGAAATCACGGAACATTCCCACAGAATAAATAATCACCAAAGCAATTAACAGCATAAAATTAAAAGCATATGTTTTGGGGTAAAATGTCTGTGTAAGTTGGCTGGTAGCGGTAAAATAACGAACTTGTCCGACCGGTTTATGCGATTCTTTTGGATAATTACCCACTGATCTATTTTGAACAACCATTATGTTTTTTGCGGCATCATCCAATAATGCTCCAAACTGTGAAAGTGAATGCCCGTAGTAGGAGGTTAGCCAGAAAATATCATATTTATCTAATAAATTATTTTTTACCCACTTAGAATCCGGTCGTAGCGTCGTGTAATCAACAGGATAATAATCTTCATCTTTCATCAGGGTAAATTGTTGACTAATTTCCCCCGAAATCAACTTGTGATTGACATTACTATCATCTGCTAATACTCCCTTTGAAAGGGACTGATACTTATTAACATTATGTTCTGCAGGTGAAATCAATTTAGTCGTAGCAATGCCAGCCACTGCAATTAATAACAATCCGACTCCCAAATAAAGCCCTTTATATTGGACATGTGGCAAAAAATAAAAACCAATACCGCCAATGAATAATACAATTGCTAACGGTGCGTTTGCATAATTATTCAATACTAATAAAATTGATACTAGAAAATATGCACTAATTGCAATATATCGTTTAATGACGGTACTAAAAGAATTAATGCAATCGCATATAAGAGTAATATAAACGTTGCTGGATAGGTATAAAAAGAATTAAAATACATGGTGATTGCAGAGTCGCAAGCGATCAGTACCGTTACCAATCCCAAAATATAATGCCTGACCTTTCGCTCTCCTCCACTAATAGCTCGCACAAACATATAAATGGCACCAAGATAAAATACTAAATACACTAGTCCCAAAAAACGAATATCAAAAATAATTTTGCTATAAAACAAGCGATTCAGAACTAGTGCCGTTTGAATGAACCAATTACTTGTACTAAAAATCGGCATAATCCCATCAACATAATATTGTTTAATTCCAAATTGATTTTGAAAATATTCAGTATATGCCCTTTGTGGGTGTAATTGATATAACCCATTTTGATTTATCAAACGCGCGAAATCTCCATTATCCGCATATCCGTGTCCTTGTCCGTAAAACAATATATAACTGACCACAAAAAAGCCCACTAACACAGCGATGCTAGCGGGTGAGAAATAACGACTTATGATTTCAGAAAAAGAGAGCCATCCCTTTTTGATGTTATTCACCATAACTGATTTTCAAACCCTTACACTTTAAATTAATTTGTACTATTCACCATTGTACCAAACCTACCATTTTTATTTGCGTAAGTTAACTATTTTTTTGCCAAAAATGTCTAGAGAACGTAATTGACCATCCATATTGGCTACTTCTGGCATCTCACCCCACAATTCAAAACCAGCCTTGCTGAAAATATGTTTGCTGGCTTCATTATGTGCAAAAATAAAAGCAACCAACCGATTTATCCCTAAATGGGGTGCCTTCTCCTCAGTAAATTTTAACGCCTTCGTACCAACTCCCTTACCATGAGCTGTATCCGCCAGATAAATGCTTACTTCTGCTGTTGATCGGTATGCTTCACGCCCGTAAAAATCACTCAGACTAATCCAGCCAATAACTCGATTTTTGTCCATAATGATCCAAATTGGTCGATTGTTTCGGTGTTCCAAAAACCATTCCCTACGATCTTCGACAGTTACAGATTTTAAATCAGCCGTTGCCAACCGTCCTGGGATAGATTGGTTATAAATTTCTACAATTTGTGGCAAATTTTCTATTTTAGCAATTTTAAATAAAAGTTCCATTCTTATGTCCTCCTGCCCACTTCTATTTATTTTAACGTTATCTTATAATAAAAATAGTCATCAAAACACCAATACTACGAGTTAATATTAACCTATGTCCAAAACCCGTTTTGAAGCATTTACCGATGGTGTTATTGCCGTCATCATTACCATAATGGTATTAGATATCAAAGTCCCTGCCAAACCAACTTGGCAATCACTTGCTGGAATCGGTCAAAATGCCCTAGTTTATGTAATTTCATTTATTTTAATTTTCTCGGTATGGATCAGTCACCATCGTATTATGCTAAATTTACACTCTCCCGATACTCCTTTGTTATGGATTAACGCTTTTTTCTTGCTCTTCTTATCATTTGCGCCACTTTCAACCGCCTGGGTAGGACATTATATCACGTACCCACTTCCAGAATTTTTATTTAGCCTAAATTCTTTATGTAATATGTTGATGATTCGTGCACTATCTAATCATGTACGGCATATCGAAAATTTTAACGAAAAAACTCAGGCAACTTATTCTGCCATTCAAGGAAAAACTCGTTATAACATTATTCTAGCGGTTTTCTGCTGCATTATTAGTTTTTTTGTTCCATTATTAGCATTCGTTGTTAGTGCCGGGATAGCCATTTATTGGATTTTAAATGGACTTTTGGTTCACTATCAATACGGACATTACTAACATTATCAATAAAAAGCATTGACAACTCGTTTGCCAATTGTTTATACTCAATATTAATTAATAAGTTGAAAGTTGGAAATCACATGAGTAATTATCAAACACAACTGAATATTCGTTGGCAAAGCCGGTAATCAGGTTGTAATTGTTTAGGCAAGATACAATCTGACTTAACAGATCGTATCTGTGCCGGCTCATTTGTGATGACAAAGCCCGCATGGATTAAATAGTCTATGCGGGCTTTGTTTTTAGTTTATTAAGGACAATCCCACGGGGGTTGTCCTTTTTATTTTAAATATGGCAACTACCGTGCGCACTCAGGAGGAGATACTAATGAAAAGAATGTTAGGATTCATCGCTGCAATGTTTATTTTTTTAGGTTTTGCATTTTTTCACGAAAGCACTAATGGACCAGTTACCAGTAAGAAACCTACCGTAGGACTACTTCAGCTCATGAACCAACCCGCTCTCGCGCAAATTCAGTCCGGTATATATACGGGGCTGAAGGATGAAGGTTTTCATAACGGTAAAAATATAAATATTGATTATCAAAATGCCCAAGGTAATCAAAGTAATTTAAAGACAATGAGTGAAAAGTTTGCCAATGAAAATGCCGATCTAGCAATTGGTATTACGACACCCTCTGCAATTTCATTAGCCGACGTTATGAACAAAACTCCACTTGTTATGGGCGCTGTGACTGACCCGCAAGGTGCCGGTCTCGTTAAAAATTTAAAAAAGCCTGAAAAAAATATTACTGGTGTGTCTGACCAAGCCCCCCTTGGAGAACAATTAGATCTTATCCAACGGCTAATGCCTAATATGAAAACGCTCGGTATTATTTATACCTCCAGCGACAATTCTGCGGTCACTCAGTATAAAAAATTCAAACAACTTTGTGAAGAACGGCACATTAAGTTAAAAGTGTACTCAATCTCAAATTCAAACGATCTAAATCAAGTCTCACAAACAATGATGTCTTCGGTAGATGCTGTTTATGTGCCAACTGATAATACTATTGCTGGAGCAATGTCGACTCTAATTAAAAACTCCGATGCTGCAAAAGTTCCCGTTTTCCCTGCTGTTGATTCAATGGTAAAAGATGGGGGAGTTGCCACTTACAGTGTTAATCAGTACAAACTTGGTGTTATGACTGGAAAAATGGCAGGTAAATTGCTCAAGGGTCAAAAGATTTCCAAAACTCCCGTTGAATTTATCCGTTATGGTGATCTAACCATCAACCTGCCACAAGCTAAAAAAATGGGTGTTCATATTCCTGACAGCTTAATTCAACAGGCACAATCGAAAGGAGAGTTAATCAAATGAATTTAATTACATCTGCAATTGGACAAGGTTTACTTTGGGGATTACTTGGTATCGGTCTATTTTTAACTTTCCGAATTCTTGATTTTCCTGATATGACTGTAGAAGGCACATTTCCGCTTGGCGCCGCTGTCAGCGTTACGGCTGTCACACATGGTATGAATCCGTTTCTTGCAACACTGCTTGCCTTCTTAATCGGCATGGTTGCCGGTCTAATAACCGGACTACTTTACACCAAGGGTCGAATTCCTATCTTACTAGCAGGAATTTTAGTTATGACCGCTTGTTATTCTGTAAATTTACGAATCATGGGTACCTCAAATATTTCCTTATTAGGGAAACAATCTTTATTTACAAACCATTTTTTGGAGTCACTACCACAATATTTTGACAGTGTTTTCTTAGGATTTATTATTATTGCTATAGTTATCGCGCTTCTTGCTTTATTTTTACAAACCGATTTAGGACAGGCATTTATCGCAACCGGAGATAATGAAAAAATGGCAAAATCTCTCGGTATCAGTACTGACTTAATGAAAAACATGGGATTGATGATTTCAAATGGACTGATTGCTATAGCTGGTGCTCTAATCGCCCAAAGCAATGGTTACTCAGACGTTAATATGGGCATCGGAATCATTGTTATCGGTCTTGCATCAATTATTATCGGTGAAGTTGTATTCGGAGAATTAACGATGAATCAACGCTTAATTGCTGTTGTTTGTGGAAGTATCATTTATCGTTTTGTTCTATTGCTTGTTTTAAAAGCCGGATTTGGTACAAACGATCTAAACCTAATTTCATCCATTGTCCTAGCTCTTTGTTTAATGTTGCCAACATTCCGTAGCCGTTTCCATTTTAAACGGACGCTTGAACACGGACTAAAAACTCCAGAAAGGAAGGACTAATAATATGAGTGAACAGCCAATTCTTGAACTCCAACACGTTTCAACAATTGTAAATAAACACACGTCTGAAGAAATGCGTATCTTAAATGATATTAATCTAAAAATCTATGCTGGAGACTTCATAACATTATTGGGATCAAACGGGGCCGGAAAATCAACCTTATTCAATGTGATTGCCGGTAACCTTACCGCCGACGAGGGCTTAGTTCTTTTAAATGGTAAAAATATCGCTCATCTCTCTGAAGAAAAACGCACTAAGTACATTAGTCGCGTTTTCCAAGATCCTAAGCTCGGAACGGCACCACGTATGACAGTTGCTGAAAACCTATTACTAGCCCAAAAAAGGGGTAAAACAAGAGGGTTACATCTTCGTAACCTCAACAGCCAAATGGATTTATTTAAAAAACTAACATCAAGTATGCCAAACAATTTAGATCAGCGACTAAAAACACCAACAGGCAATTTATCAGGTGGGCAACGACAAGCCCTGAGTTTTCTAATGGCAACTATCAAAAGACCAGACATTGTATTGCTTGACGAACATACCGCAGCATTGGATCCAAAAACTAGTCGTGAATTAATGGCTGCTACTGAAGAACGAATTACTGAAGATAATTTAACAGCATTAATGATTACTCATCACTTGGAAGATGCGATCAAATATGGTAACCGATTATTAGTGTTGCACGATGGACAAATTACAGACGACCTACGCGGAGATGAAAAGGCTGCCGCCACGGTAGATACTCTGTTTGAAAAATTTGAAGTATAGAAAAAAAGAGAGTGAAACAACCCGGTTAGCTTTTATAGAATGCTTTGTTACACAAAAACAGTGAAAAAGGAGGCTTACACCAAAAAATTTAGGTGTAATCCTCCTTTTATTATTCAGATCATATATTTCGCCCGTCTGCCAAATAACTCTCCATATCCTCTTCAGGCACCATGCTACCACCAGTTGCCCAAACAATATGACTAGCATTAGTAAGTGGGTAACCGTCCTCTTTCAACTGCCCTAGCACACTATCAAGAATAGTAAATCCAGAAGCCGCGGATGGTTCCAAATCAATTCGTTCACTATCATGTAATTGAACAACATTTTTCATCATATCTTGGTCTTCAAATGTTTGAATTCCGTACAGCAAAGTTTTCATGATTTTACCAGCAATTCTTGAAGGACGACCAACAGCCAATCCATCTGCTTTAGTAATCCCGTCGATACCCGCATCGTAAACCGAAATCTTATCATTCAATCCCGTCATCATACCTAACACAACTGATGGAATATGGGTTGGCTCAGCAAAGACTGGATGTACATTCTTGCCAAGAACCATTTTTAACCCAAACGCCACACCACTTGGGCTTCCACCAACACCAGCTGGAAGATAGACAAAGAGTGGGTGTTTTTCATCAACCTTAATTTTTTGTGCTTTCAATTGTGTTTGCAGACGCAAGGCTGCAACCGCATACCCAAGGAACAGGTCATATGAACCTTCATCATCAATAAAATATGTTGTTGGTTCCTGTTCAGCCTGTTTACGACCTTCAGTAATCGCGTGTGTAAAATTATCATTATACTCAACAACATTTACCCCTTTACTACGCAACATATCTTTCTTCCATTGAGCCGCGTCAGCTGACATATGTACAGTTGTATTAAATCCTAATTTACTAGCAACAATCCCAATTGATAATCCTAAATTACCGGTTGAACCAACTGCAATTCCATAACCAGAGAATAATTTATGATATTTTTCTTCATTTAAAACAGCATAGTTGTCACCGTAGACTAAACCACCATGTTCGATTGCAACTTTTTCAGCAAATTTTAGTACTTCATAAATTCCACCGCGAGACTTGATTGAACCAGAAATTGGAAGATAGTTATCGGCTTTTAAATATAGATCTCCTTCTATCTGATGCTCAAATTGTGCATTCAATACTTCCTTCATACTCTTTAATTCAATCAATGGTGATTCTAAAATACCATGCATAGGAAGTGTTTCTGGAAAAGCAACTTCAAAATAGGGTGCAAATCGCTGAAAACGTGCCTCAGCATCAAAAACATGTTCGATTCCAACTGGTAAATTTTCAACGGTTTGATAATCCGGATTCTTCCAAAAAATTGGTTGGTAATCCTGCATTTCTTTTATAACCGGAAATTCTGAAAGTAATTCATCAATATTAGACATTTTTTTACCCCTTATTTAGTTATTTCGCACTTTTTAGTATACCGCTAAGACACTGCCAGAACCATACACATACATAAAAATGAGACTTGACTTTTTCGCCAAATCTCACAACTATTTAAATTAATTTAAAATTCTAATCTTCATGTCGATCACTAACTTTAACTCCAGGCGTAATTGAAGAAATCTTAAACCCTGAATTATCAGAATCATCTTCTGCAGCCACCTTATTGAAGGTTGCAACATATTCAAACACCTGAATATGTTCACCCGCATCATCGCTGTCGTCATCAGAATTATCAAAAGTATATTTAACTTGATAAGTAACATCCGACTTATCATGACCACTAGGCTTTACGTTAATAACTTTCGTATCATAGCTGACAGAATTAATATCATCATCTTTGTAATATCCCTTTGCCATTTCTGTAAGCTGATCATAGTCATCATTGGAATCACCATTCACAAAATAATCTGACAAATCATCACTTTTATCACCGGATGAAGAAATCGAGTCAACATCGCTGAATATGTTACTAATTTCTTGGTCTGCATCGTCTTTTGTAATCATATCCGGAAACTCTGTTGTAACATCTTCACCGTCTTCGTCTTCTGAAATGGGAGTCTCTTTGGATGTAATCGTGCTTCCTTTCAATGAATAACGAAGCTGAACCTTCATACCATCGGACCAAGGATATTCATCAAATTTGTACTTTCCAGACGTTCCCATATGTCCAGCCTTCTTGCCATTAATATAAATATCCGACTCAGGATACCCGACTACATTAAAAGATACCGTTTTTAACGATAAATCATAGCTTTGATCAGAATATACAATATCATGGCTATTTTCATTAGTTATTTTATGACTTCCTACCGTCCCAGCTGCTTTTAAATCGTAGGTGCCCGGAACGAGTGGACCAATTTTTTTACTTTGTTTTGAACTAGTCGAAGTAAAAACTTTAGAATCATTGACAAACATATCAACTCCAGCGTGATTAGTTGATATATTGGCGTACACAGAAGTTACTAAAACTTGATACTTAGGAAATAGCAACCAAAATTTACCATGTTGTTTCAAAGTAAAGCCATTTTCCGCGCTACCACTTGTCCTCAGCCCATTCTCAAAATTAGAAAGCCGTTCTTTATTTTTCATCATGTTAACAAACGGTTCCATCTTATTATTAGTTATTTTTAAGCTAGGATCGTTGGAATAAAAATAACTGCCAACATTCTTATCATGCTTAATTGAAGAAATCATTCTATTAAGTTGCTGACTTTTTCCGTAGTAATTATTTCCAAACCAGTATCCGCCAGCCATCAACACAATTATTATTCCAATTAATATTTTTATCCACTTAGGGACTCTTTTCTTATGAGTCGCTGTCATGATCTGATCATTTTGAGGGACGGCAACTTTTTCATTTGTTTTATTAGTTTGTTTTTCAAAGTACTCCGTCAAATTGAAGCCACAATTTGGGCAAAATCCCTCTTTCTTATTTAACTTTGTACCACAATTCGGACAAAAAATTGGCTCTTTCTGCGCATCCATATTTTTCACTCCAGTCAGTTAAATATTTGAAAATAGATTCTGCACAACAGACTCAATATTTCCCAGTGCGGATCCCGCAATTGTAATAATTGTATTTTCAATATTTGGAATTATGAATTCATTCATAATAACTAGTAGGATAATTGACAATATTACAAAGGCTAATAGTGCGATAAAAATTCGGTCAATTTTAAGTTTAAGTTTTTGATCAAAAAACATTGAGAAAAAGGCGATGCTGAAACCTGCACTGGAAGCTGCGATCAGTATCCCCGTTACATACATTATAAATTTACTTGGATGGCCATCTATAAATGAACCAATTGTTAGTAGCTCTATTAGTATCATCACAACCAGTGCGAAAGCTGTATAGTTAAAACGGTGTGCAAAACGATTAACAAACTCAAAAAAATTAACTTTGTCATTAACACTGAAATACTGTAAACAAGCATATGAAACTCCAACATACACTGCATAAATCACAAAAAATAGAATTGCATACTTGATAAATCCACCAAAACCAAACGGATCAACAATTTTGGTACTTGCCTCACTATTTACTTTTTCGATAATCGTATGAAATGGAATAACCACCATTGCTGACAATAAGAATGACATGATTGCAAAAGTTGTTATTCCGTAGTAATTATGAGCTTCCTCGTCAGAGTCAAACGGTGTTTTTAGTGACTGGCGAACCCAATTCCAATAACTTTGAGCGTAATTCTTAGTCTTAGCAACACCTTCATTTAAACTATCCTTATCAATTACAATTTGTGAGTTATTTGTTGCCTTCTTTTTGTTATCAGGCTCATTTGCTTCATCACTTTTACTAACTTTATCTTTGCTAGGCATTAAAACTTCAACCTTTGCGGGTTCAACTTTTTCCTCAACCGTATTAGCATTCTCAGTTGCTACTTGCTCAACTGGTTGTCCGCAACTTGTACAGAACTTTGCACCCGCTTCTAATTTTGCTCCACAGTTAGTACAGAATTTCATATTCTAATCCTCCAAATATTTTTCGTAAACTTGCTTCCCTAAATCATTCAATGCGCTGGTCTGATCATCTTTACTACCATTCTCCAACATGGCAACCACAACGTAAGAACGACCATTTTCACTTAAAATCGCAGCATCATTTTGAACCCCATAATCGGGATAATCCCCAGTTTTATTATATGTTGAAACAGATCCTGGGATCTCTTCTAGAAGTTTAGAATGGTCCTCATCCTGATTCAATATTTGCAACATTTGTTCATCATAACTACTGGATATGAGTTTCTTATTATAAATATCGGTTAAAATTGTCCCTAAATCATTAACCGAAGTCATATTATCTTTACCCTCTTTAAGAGCATCTGTATCCATTAAATATCTCTCTAATTTAGTATCTTTAAACCCTAAATGCGTGATTTCATCATTTACAACATTGAGTCCACCCAATTTTCTGATAATAATATTAGCTGCAGTGTTATCACTGTCCTGCATCATATAATCCATCAATTCTTGCATTGAAAGTTTAGTACCATCACCCATGTTTTGAACTTTCCCGGTTCCGCCAACTTTATCAGAGTCTTTTAAAGTGTATGTATCATTCATATCAAATTTATTCTGCTTCATTTGGCTGAAAACCGTCGCCATAACATAAATTTTAATGTCACTAGCCGCTCGTTGGGGAGCATTGTTTTGACTATAGGGTGAAATTTTTGTATCTGTAGGTCCAATATAGAAAGAGTTCTTTCCACTAACACCGTCAAACGAACTAGCAATCAGTCCTTTAGCACTACTAGACGAAAAATCCTTATACGGAGATGCAGAAACACTACTAGTCCCGTCCTGTGCCTTGCTTGTTTTACTACTATGGTAAGTTGTCTTATCAGAGCTAGAAGATGATGAAGTAGGGCTATCGAATATGTATATCCAACCTACAACACCAGCAATCAGCACTACCAGAAGGATTAGTATTATCCAAAGCCAACCGTGATTTTTCTTTTTAGACCGTTTTTCACTTATCACCGGTTGGGTTTTTATATTAGAAATATTTTTATTACCATCAAGACTTTGTTTAGCGTTTGATTGACTAGTATCATTTTTCTTCTTTTCAACAGCTAATTTATGTCCACACTTTTTACAAAATTTGGCATTGATGTCATTCTTGGTTCCACATTCTGGACAATACATAACTTCCTCCATAGTCTATTATTTAGCTCATCGTTTAGAAAAACTTAATATTAGATTAACATATAATTCACACTTTTTATAGCGTATTAAAAGCAAAAAAGTTCCGACTACTAAGTAATCAGAACTTTATAATTTATTCTATATTTTTCAAAGTATTAATTAAGCTTTAGCAATTAAAGATGATCGGTCTAACTTTAGCATCGTACTTTTATTTTCTTTTTACTGCAGCTATTTTTTTGCCTTTTACATTTGATATGTCGATCAAACGCACATCAAAAGCTGCATTTGCACCGATAATTACTTCAGTTGCAAAAGAAATCAAAAGTTCTTCTATACTAACCTTCTTCTTTTGGATAAATATTCTCTGAACTATCGGATTATTCTCCATAAAACCAATTGCCAATACACGCTTTGTCTTATCAGTTAAAATAAAGTTTCCAAGTGCACCTAAATATCCAAACGGTGATTGCAGATCAATATTACTATTGAAAATAATACCTCCCGGTTGAACATCATCATAATTCAAGGTGTCATTCACAATTTTTAATTTTTCTGAAAAGCGAAATTGATTTATGTTTTCATAATTCTTTTTGTTTACAAACACTGTTCCATCTAAATAGGTACCTTCGCCAAATACAGAATACCTCTTGTATAAGGATCCTCTTTTATATATTTATTGTCTTTAAATTTTGAGTGGAATTTTTGTGAATATTCGATAAAATATTTCAAATAATAAACAAATCCAGGCGTATCAAAATTAATTAGCATCCTTTTCGCGACACAATATTCTGCTTCTTTTATGTACTGAATTGAAGTGTCATTTAATATATCGGTATATGCTTTAAAAATATCAAATAATCTTGGATTGGTGTACGAATAAGTTGTTGTCCCATCATGTTTATAATATATATACAAAGGATGTGGTACATAACTAAGAATTTTACAAGAACTTAAAATTGGAATGATTATATCTAGGTCTTCGTACACCATTTTTTTAAAGGAAAAGTGTTCCCAAATATCTCTTTTAAATATCTTATTCCAAGAATATGAATTATTTTGTCCGTCCCTTATATAGAAGGCTATATCAATTAGACCACTTGCATTTTTAACACTTGTAACATCATTTTCTGTATTTTTTTGATACAAAAATTTTATGAACATCGCAAGTTACCACATCAGAATTATATTCGTCAGCTGATTTACACATATATTCCACAAACGAAGAATCTACCCAATCATCTGCATCTGCAAACGATATATAATCTCCAATCGACTTTTTGATACCATAGTTTCTAGATGGTCTCTGACCACTATTTGATTTATAAAATGCTCTAAATTTATTACCATCCAACTCCGTATACTTATTAATAATTTTCTGTGTGCCATCAGTACTACCATCATTAACAACGATCACCTCGTATTCGTAATTAGTTTTTTGAGTTAATAAAGATTCTAAACAACGATTGATATATTTTTCTTCGTTGAAAGCTGTAACAATGATTGATAGTTTCAAGTTTCCCCTCCGTGACGATACTATCTTCTTCAATCTTAAAAATTAATTTAATTAGTTATACGATATTCCAAAACCACGGCTCCAACACCTGCACCCCAAAACACCAATTTTATTTTTTGTATCTCTATTTTTATTTATGAAAGATATCCAAATATTTTAATGCTGAAACATTTACAATATCATCAACGCCAGCCAAAGCAGCAGCTAATCAAGGTATGAGTACCGTCACCATTCTTTTGCAACCGATTTCATGATAGTTCATTTTTACCTAAGTGTCTAAATCATTTATATTTTTTGCGCACCCATAACATTTTAAAAAAATTCAAATCAAAAAGCAGGCATCCATTTGGATACCTGCCTTACCACACACCTTGTTTTAAATATATACAAAAGTTCAATACCAACATAAACCATGATATAACCATTACTTTCATCATCTATATTGATTTAACAAAACTTCCAATCCTAATCCGTTCATACACTAGAACTGCGAGCAATGACTTACACAAATCAACCGGTAAAAATACCATGTTTAACTCGAACGCGTGGATTAATGTGATATGCATATTAAGCGCCATACCGATAATTCCAAAAGCATACATTGGAATTATGCCCGCTAGAAACATTTTAATAATATTTATTATCAAGGACTTCTGTTGATTTTTAAACACCAAGGGCAAAATGATAGCGGCAGCAAGATATCCTACTAAGAATCCACCAGTTGGCCCCATAAAAATCGGAAAACCACCCCGCATCCCTGCAAGTACTGGTACACCAACTAATCCCAATGCCAAAAATCCACCAACTGTAAGTAGTGAGTAACTAAATGGCAACAAAACTCCGGCCAACATGATCCCTAAATTCTGCAGAACTACCGGAACTGGAATAAACCCTAAACTAATTGGTGGAATAAATCCTAGAACAATAATAATAGTCAGCATTAGAGCTGACTGCATTAATAATTGTGTTCCCTTACTTCTTTCACCCATTTTAATCTCCTAATTTTTGCGCGATTGTCCCGCAAATTTGGTTTCCAATTTGAAAATCAATCAAATTAAAACACTGATCTTGAAATAGAGCACTGTGCGCTTGTAAATCTACCAAAACCTGATTAGGCGAAACTCTTAGCCCGACCCCAGCAGCCTTTAAAACGGCCTCTTTAACCGTCCACAGTTTTAAAATAATTCTACTATCATCATTAGCGTAATTTAATTCGGCAGGTGAAAATACTTTGCGCGGATTATTTAAATTAATCTCACGATCCCACGACTCAATATCAACCCCTACTTCATCCATTCCAACGACCACTACAACTGTATTTTCAGTATGACTTATATTAAAAGAATAATGGCTTTGTTCACTAATGTACGGTCGATGAAACTGATCATAACCCAAAAAGCCATCCGTTATGACGGCCTGAAATGAAGTATTTAATATCTCTGCTAACAAATACCTACTTGCCCATAACTGCTTTTTCCGATCTAAACCCGCATTTTGATATTTTTTAGCAAATGATTGTTGATTTAAATTAAAATGAAGCTCTGGTATTTCAACCTTTTCCAAATCAAGTGTTTTAATAATCACATCGAACATTAAATTAAATGAACTCCCTTATCAACATAAATAATATCACCGGTAATTCCCGTCGACATATCGCTTAATAAGAATGCCGCAGTGTTACCAATCTCTTCCGTACTTACACTTTCACCGTCAACCGTTCTTGACTGTGACTCTTTTAATAAATCACGGTGATGTTTGATTCCAGTAACTGCCAGCGTTTTAACTGCCCCAGCTGAAATGGCGTTAACACGAATTTTACGTTCACCTAAATCTGATGCAAGGTAACGAACATTCGCTTCCAAAGCAGCCTTAGCAATACCCATCATATTATAGTTAGGCACAGCACGTTCTGATCCGAAATAGGTCATAGTTACGATGCTGCCTTTTTCGGCCATAATTTGAGATCCGTAACGGGATACTGAGATAAGAGAATAGGCAGATACATCTTGGGCAAGGTTATATCCTTCTTTTTTGGTGTTCAAAACTCCACCTTCAAGAGTCTCTTTGTCTGCAAATGCGATAGCATGAATAATTCCATCAATCTTGCCAAAATCACGTTCGATTTGTTGAAATGCTTTCTCAACGTTTTCATCTTCTGAAACATCACACTCAACAAGGGGAACATCATCCCCTACCAATTTTTCTAAGCTACGATGTAAGCGATCGTTTTGATATGTAAGAATAACTTTAGCGCCTTGTTCCTGAAGTGCCTCAACACACCCCCAGGCAATACTATTCTTATTAGCTACACCCATGACAATTATTTTCTTATTTTCAAGTAAAGTACCCATATTCCATTTCCTCTTCCTAATAGTGTGATATTTGCTTTTTATTGTGTCACTGCTTTTTATAGCATCATTGTTTTCTCTGCCTTATAGCCGAAACGTGCACATCAACCCAAGATCTTCCGCTTAGCCCAACTTACCCCTCATGACCAAACCCGTCATAATGGTAAGTCATGCTAATGCTCACATCTTACCCGGGTTGAGGTGCACTCTTGCCTTTAGAACTTTCTAAATCTCTGTTCCCTTTTCAACACTAAATCTTCTGGCGTCATTGCCTTTAATTCCATTACTTTTTTAAGTAAGCTTTTCTGTAATGCATCTGCTGACTTTTGGTCTACCACTTCGTCCACAATTCGATCTATTGTTCCATTTTCCAATAAATCTTCCGGTGTTAAACCTAATTCTTCTGATGCTTCTTTCACTTTTTTAGCATCTTTCCACATAATACTTGCGTAGCCTTCCGGCGAAAGGATTGAATAAATGCTGTTTTCAAACATCCATACTTCATCCCCAGTTGCTAGCGCTAACGCACCACCGCTTCCGCCTTCTCCAAATATTACACTTAAATACGGAACCCGTAATCGCATTCCCTCCATAATACATTGGGCAATTGCGGAACCCTGTCCATGATATTCAGCCTCTACACCCGGATATGCTCCTGGTGTATTTACCAAAGTTATAATCGGACGATTAAACTTCTCACTTTGCTTCATCAAGCGTAATGCTTTTCGATACCCTTCTGGTTCAACACAACCAAAATGACGTGAAACATTTTCATTCATATTACGTCCTTTTTGGGTACCAATTACAGTTACCGGAATATTACCCAATTTGGCCACTCCACTAATAATTGCCGGATCATCCTTTCCTGAACGATCACCATGCAATTCCATAAAATCACTAAACAGGTCATTGATTAGTACCTGTGTGTCAATTTTATTTGCATCCCGTGCCGCAACTACGGTCTCATATGCAGTTTTTTTCAACATAACAGTCTCCTTTTATACATAAAAAGTTAATAGTTGCCCAAGATATTGCTTCATATCTTCACGTTCAATAATTGAATCCAAAAAACCATTTTCTAATAATGTCTCGGCTTTTTGAAAATCAACTGGTGGTTTTTGCTGAATAGTTTGTTCTATAACTCGTCGTCCAGCAAATCCAATCAGTGTATGTGGCTCCGCAATGATGACATCAGCCTGCATGGCAAAACTAGCTGTTACCCCGCCAGTTGTAGGATCAGTCAACACGCTCACGTAAAGTAATCCCGCTTCGCTATGTTTTGCCACTGCATCTGAAACTTTTGCCATTTGCATTAATGAGTCTATACCGTCTTGCATCCGAGCTCCACCCGAAGCCGTAAACAAAATAACAGGTAAACGTTCTGCAGTGGCACGTTCAAACATACGAGTTAATTTTTCGCCAGTAACTTTACCAAGACTTCCCATTACGAAACGTGAATCCATTACGCCGGTAGCAAACTTTTGATTATTTACGCTTGCCTCACCTGTAAGTACACTTTCATTAATTCGAGTTTTCTTTTTAGCAGATGTCAATTTTTGTGAATAACGTTCATCGATGCCCGTCATATCAGTTGCCAAATCCGCATCCCATTCGTGAAATTTATCAAACGTTAACTTAACACGGCGCCATGCACCAATCCTAAATCCATAACCACATTCCGGACACACTCGCGAACTTTTTAGTTTTCTAAAATAAACTCGCGAGTGACAGTTAGGGCATTCCTGCCAAATCCCTGAAGGAATGGCTTCTAAACGTTGTTTAATTTGCATTGCAGTTGGAATTGTAAATTTATTTTGCATTTGCTTGCCACTCCTTCAAAAAATGATCTTCAACGTACTTAGTATTAAAGTCCGCCGTTTCAAACTTAGCATCCTCTATTAAATCGTGTAAGAAAAATTGATTGGTTTTAACTCCTGCTACACTTAACTCTGTTAGTAGGCGCGCCATTTTCGTTGTTGCTCGCTTTCTTGATGGCATATGCACAATGCATTTTGCAATCATTGAATCATAAAAGGGAGGAATGATGCTGTTACTTTTAACCCCCGAATCAATTCGCACGCCCAGTGTTCCGATTGGCAGAAATAGGTCTTCTAATATTCCAGGAGAAGGTTGAAAATTCTGTGCTGGGTTTTCCGCGTTAATTCGCACTTCAATTGCGTGACCATCGATCTTTACTTGATCTTGGGTAACTTCCAGTTGATCCCCATTTGCTACTTGAATTTGCATTTTAATCAATTCTAATCCCGTTACTTCTTCGGTTACTGTATGCTCAACTTGTAGGCGAGTATTCATTTCCATGAAATAAAAATTATGATCACTATCCATTAAGAATTCAAAAGTACCAGTATTATAATAATTTAAATGATGGACCGCCTGAATAACGGTCTTTCCCATTTGACTTCGTTCATCCTCATTTACCAAGACACAAGGGGACTCTTCCACTAACTTTTGATTTGATCGTTGTAATGAGCAATCACGTTCGGGTAAATAAATCGCGTTTCCGTGCTTATCGGCCATTACCTGCATTTCAATATGTTTAGCGTCTTCAATAATTTTTTCGAGATATAAATCAGCATTACCAAAGGAAGTCTGAGCTTCACGCTTTGCATCAACAAAGGCTTTCTCTAGTTCCATTTCGGACTGAATCCGGCGAATTCCCTTACCACCGCCACCATCAGCAGCTTTTAACATAACGGGATAGCCAATTTTAGAGGCAACTTGCTTTGCTTCCTCTAACCCAGATAGCATTCCGTCACTTCCTGGGATCACTGGAACACCAGCATCTTTCATAGTTGAACGAGCCTTAGACTTATTGCCCATTAACTCAATAACTTCAGGACTTGGCCCAATGAAATTAATTTGACAGTCTGCACAAAGTTGCGCAAATTCTGCATTTTCAGATAAAAATCCGTAACCAGGGTGAATAGCATCACAACCGGTCAAGTTAGCTGCACTCACAATATTCTGCATATTCAAATATGATTTCTGTGGCTGTGCATCCCCAATACAAATCGCTTCATCAGCCATTTGAACGAACAAACTATCTTCGTCTGCCACTGAATAAACTGCAACAGCCTCGATCTTCATTTCATGAAGTGCACGGATAATCTGCACCGCAATTTCACCACGATTTGCAACTAATACCTTTTTAAACAAAATTCCACCTCATTATCCAACAATAAATGTTAAATTGGCCTCACAAACGACCTCTTCTCCATTGCTAATAACACCGTGTCCGGTGCCGATCTTACCGCGCATTTTAGTCATTTCCACCTGTAAACTAAGCTGATCGCCCGGCTTTACAGGTCGACTAAATTCTGCGCTTCGAATTCCACCAAAGAAAGCATTTTTTCCTTTAAAATCAGGAGCCGATAAAATAGCAGCAGCACCCGTTTGTGCCAGAGCCTCAACCAGCAATGTATTTGGCATTGTCATTGTCTTAACATTACCGGATTTAAAAAACCACTCGTTAATTGTTACAAGTTTGTTAGCTTTCGCCATCTCACCTGGCTTCAACTCTTCCAAAGTATCAATCATCAAGAATGGCGGCCTCTGTGGAATTAACTTCTTAATATCAATCATCTATTTAACCTCGTTTGGTCGCACCTTGAATAGGGGTTGGTCGTATTGAACCATCGTTCCGTTCGTAACTAGAACTTCCACAATTTCTCCGTCTATTTCGGCATGCACCTCATTGAACATTTTCATTGCTTCAATCAGACAAACTGTATCCGAAGATTTAATCTTAGAACCAACTTCAACGTACTTATCTTGATCCTCTGCTGGCGATAGATAAACAACGCCAACTAATGGTGCCTTAATTTCAACTAAGTCTTCGTCCACAACTGTGTCTTCTTTTTTATTTGAAATTTCTAACTTTTGTGGTCGTACACTGGTTTCGTCAGATGACATAACATTTTGACTATTTTTTTTGATTTTTAGTTTAAAATCGTCTTGTTCAAGTTCAAATTCATCAATTGATGAGTTTTCAAGACGTGTTAACAATTCATTTAATTGTTCATCATTCAAAGCTATCTACCCTCCTAAATCAGAGCGTGACATAAGTCTGGGAAGTGACGAGCATTATGGACAAATCACAAATGATGAGGTCTATTCATCGTATGTGGTTTGTTTTTAAGCGGAATCACTTGACTTATGTCACGCCATTTAAGCTATTTAATTTAAAAATTAATCAACTCTTCTAAATGCAAGCACAGCGTTATGCCCACCGAAGCCAAACGAATTACTGATTGCAAATTTTACATCGGCTTTTTGATTTGGTTCCCTAACCAAGGGCACATCACAATCTGGGTCTTCATTTTGAAGCCCAACATTTTCAGGTAAAATTCCCGATTGAAGAGCACCAATTGTGGCAACGGCTTCAAGGGCACCCGCCGCACCTAAAGCATGTCCGGTCATTGATTTAGTACTACTTACACTGTAATGATTGTTATTACCAAATAAAGTCTTAATTGCAGTTGATTCGGCCTTATCGTTAGCAACTGTACTTGTACCATGAGCGTTAATATAATCCACGTCTTCAGGAGTTAGATCTGATTCACGAATTGCCATTTGCATAGCTTTAACGGCACCTTTACCTTCAGGATTAGGTTGCGTCATATGGTATGCATCACTTGTCGTTCCGTATCCCGTAATCTCGGCAATGATGTTAGCTCCACGTTTTTTTGCATGTTCTAGATCTTCTAAGATCAATGTTGCTGCACCCTCACCCATAACAAATCCGTTACGGTCTTTATCAAATGGAATTGAAGCTCGTTTAGGATCCGGTTCTGCAGAAAGAGCTGTTAATGCAGCAAATCCTGCGATTCCGATTTCATTAATAGATGCTTCTGTTCCACCAGCAATCATTACCTCAGCTTTACCTGACTTAATGTGTTCAAAGGCATTTCCAATCGCATTAGCCCCACTAGAGCATGCTGTAACAACTGCCTGACTAGTATTTTGAGCATTAAATTGAATTGAAATGTTACCAGCAGCCATATTCGTAATCGAGTTGGTTACAAACAATGGTGAAACACGCTTAGGCCCTTTATCATTCATTTTAGTAACTTGCTCTTGAATCGTCGTTAATCCTCCAATTCCAGAGCCGTAGATAACTCCAAGTTCATCAGGATCAATATCATCTTCATCAAAGGCAGCATTTTCCCACGCTTCAATCGCTGAATACATGGCATATTGTGAAAATGGATCCATTCGTTTAGCCAATTTACGATCAATTCGATCTTTAGGATCAAAATCCTTAACTTCGGCCGCTACTGTGATACCAGTTGGTTCGGCGTCAAAATGAGTAATTTTATCAATTCCCACTTTTGAATCACGAATACCTTGTAAAAAACTGGGTACATCATTTCCTAATGGCGTAACTGCGCCCATTCCTGTAACTACAACTCTTCTTTCCACTGATCTTGCCTCCTTAAATAGTCATCCCACCGTCAACAACAATGGTTTGCCCCGTAATAAACTCGTTTTCAATCAAGAATTGAACGGTTTGTGCGATTTCTTCTGGCTTTCCAAAACGATGTGCCGGAATACTTTCTTCAATACTTGTTTTAATTTTGTCGCTTAATTTATCGGTCATATCTGTTTCAATCATTCCAGGTGCAATTGCGTTGCAACGAACATTACGTCTAATTCCTTCACGCGCAGTCGTTTTTGTAAGCCCAATGATTCCCGCCTTGCTAGCTGAATAATTTGCCTGTCCCGCATTCCCGTTTGTACCAGATATGCTTGAAATATTAACAATGGCACCTTGACGCTTTTTTTGCATTCCTTTTAAAACTGCCTTCGTTACGTTGAAAGTTCCAACAAGATTAACATTCACAACTTGTTCAAAATCTTCCAGTTTCATCCGAGTTAATAACATATCCTTTGTAATACCCGCGTTATTAACCAAAATATCAATTGCTGTGTCAGTTTCGATAATTTGATTTACAACCTGCTGTACACTGTCTGCATCGGCAATATCCATACTTGCAAATACCACATTAGATGTATTATCTATGTAAGCTTGTAGATCTTCACTAGGTTGGCTGCGAGCCGTCATATAAACTTTTGTCCCTTGCTCAGCTAATAATCTCACTGTAGCTAGTCCAATACCTCGTGTACCACCGGTTACTAGTGCTACTTTTTGGTTTAAATCCATTTTTAGTCCTCGTTTTTCTGTGCTATGAAATTGCGTGCTTCTGCCAAAGTTTCAACACTATCAACGTGCATCACCGGCACATCTTTTAATGTCTTCTTCACGAAGCCAGTCAATGCCTTACCTGGCCCAACTTCAAGTAATAAATCGGGTTGATATTCTGCTATTTTCCCAAGACACTCACTAAAATGAGTTGTTTGAATCAGCTGATTTGCCAATGTTTCCTTAATTTCATCCAATTCAAAGGGTTCCATTGTCGTATTACTTAGAACTGGAATTTCGGGTGTACTAAATTCAACATCTCTCAACCTTATCTCAAGCTGATCTTTTGCTTCATTCATTAGTGGCGTATGAGAAGCAACTGTCATTTTTAGTGGTACCACTCTTTTTATGCCAGCTCCCTTTGCACTTTTTTGAAACTCACTCATTGCCCTAAAATCGCCACCAACAACAATTTGTTTCGGCGTATTAACGTTAGCGACATAAACTGGTCCAATCTCTTGAGCAGCTTTCATGGCTGATTTAACTTGAGCATCGCTTGCATTCAAAACAGCCATCATTTTACCAGGATTTTTCTCTCCGGCCACTTCCATATAATGACCGCGATCTTTAATCAGGCGTAACCCTTGTTCAAGGCTAAGCGCACCACTAGTAATCAAAGCGCCATACTCACCCAAACTAAGACCCAAGTGAGCAACGTCCTTCAGTCCCAGCTGGTTAAGCACCTGAAAAGTACCTAAGCTCATTAATGAAACAGCTAACTGCACATTTTTAGGATCATTAATTACTTGAGAATCTGAAAAATCCATTCCTAAAATATTTGAAGCTTGGTCGATAATTTCACGAAAGGCCGGCTCATTTTGATATAGGTCAATTCCCATATCATCAAATTGCTGGCCCTGTCCGCTGAATAAGTATGCAACTCTCATCTGCTTATACCTAAGCAGCCTTTTCTGAAATATAGTCAACCAACTTGCCAACTGTATCCATGTCATCATCGGTTTCAATTTCAATATCAAATTCGTCTTCCAGCTTATCGATCACTTCAAAAATATCTAAACTATCAGCTTCTAAGTCCTTAGAAAAACTTGTTTCCATAGTTAATTTACTTGCATCTGTGTCCATTTGTTCTGCGATTACATCTTTTACCTTTGCGAATGTTTCTTCTTTAGTCATAATTAAAATCCTCCGAAATATTTTTGCTTTTAAAATTTTAGTATTGTAGTTCCAATTGTTAATCCACCGCCAAAGCCAGATAATACTAACTTATTGCCACGCTGAATCTTTTTTTGTTCCAATAAATCCGCTAATAATAGTGGCTCACTGGCCGCTGCGGTATTACCATATTTATTTATATTGATCGGGAAACGGTCCATATCAAGGTCTAATCTTTTTGCTATGCTCGATACAATTCTTTGATTGGCCTGGTGGAGTAGGAAATAATCTATTTCATCCGCCTCGATCTGTGCCGCATCTAATACTTTAGTAATTGACTTTGTAACATTCTTGGTTGCAAAATCATAAACGCGTCGACCATTCATTTCAAAGTAGAACCCCGGTTCGGTACTCGTCTTATCACTGATTGCAATTGGCTTCACTCCAAGCTTTCCAGCAGTAAGATTCATTCCCAAATCGCCAAATGTTTCAAGCTCATTCGCAATCAATTCTGACTGAGAATCATTTTGAATTAATACTCCGGCGGCTCCATCTCCAAACAAAACCGCTGTACTGCGATCATTCTGGTCAGTTAATTTGCTAAGTGTCTCTGCACCTATCAAAATAGCATTTTTTACGTTTCCGGCTTGCATGAAGTTATTTACCACACTCAGCCCATAAACAAATCCCGAGCAGGCAACATTAATATCAAATGCCGCTGCGTTTGTTGCACCAATTGCGCCTTGCACTACTGCAGCCGTTGACGGTGTCAATAGATCTGGTGACATAGTTGCAACAATGATCAAATCAATGTTTGAAACGTCAATTCCAGTTTTTTCAATAAGTTGTTTTGCTACCTCTGTAGATAAACTACTAGTTGTTTCATCTGTGACCATGCGTCGTTCTTTAATGCCAGTACGTTTGGTAATCCATTCATCGCTGGTATCAAGATACTTTTCTAAGTCCTGATTTGTAACAATTCTTTCCGGTAACGATTTGGCAGCCTGCACAATTCTTAACCCCATGGCGTCACCTATTCAGCGTTAGGACTAACGATAAATGTTAAATCTGCCTGACAAACTTTCTTTTCACCGACCATTGCAAAGGTTTCAACTACACCCATGTTATGTTTTTGTTTAGTGATTCGAACGTGTAGTTTTAAAACATCACCTGGGCGTACAATTTGACGAAACTTGGCATTATTGATTGCTCCAAGGTATGCAGTTTTTCCACTGAAGTTGGGTGATTTAAGAATTAAGATTGAAGCAGCCTGTGCCAATGATTCAATAATCAAAACACCAGGCATAACTGGATTCCCAGGAAAATGTCCTTGGAAAAATTCTTCGTTAATCGTTACATTCTTAGTTGCAATAATTGATTCATCAGGAACTAGTTCATCAACATAATCCATAAATAAAATTGGATAACGATTTGGAATTAGCTCCATAATTTCTGTTGCATTTAATACACTCACTCGTATTGCCCCTTTCCAAAATAATTCCTCGTTTGGGAATATTCAAAGATTACAGATTTGTATATTTTTTTGCAAAACCTCCGTACAATTTTTTTTATTCTATTTTTTAATATATAAATACTATATAGGCTGCTATAATAGGATTTCATTGGCCATTTGATCACTTTTTAGAATTCTCATAACACATCGCCTATCAATCACTGTAAACACTATTATCACGGTATTTGTAGCCTTCAATCTAATTTAATTTTAGTTAACACTATGAATCATTACAAAAAACTAGATTATGTAACTTACTATGTTAAATAATATGATATTAATAGTTATTATTAGTTATTTAAAAAAGGGAAGACTTTGTTCAATAAATTTGATATTCAATTTAGTTTTTAAGCATATATATTGCCATCGCAATATAATAGCACTACAATAGCACTACAAGGAGATGATAAAATGCCTGTTAAAAAGAAAAATTCTATTTCTATCCGTGTTGATTCTGACCTAAAAAGCGAAGCAGAAGAAGTTTTAGACAGTATGGGACTGAATTATACAACTGCCATCACATTGTTCTTAAAGGCCGTTACAAACGAGGGTAAAATTCCATTTGAGATAAAGGGAGATCCGTTTTATTCCAAAATTAATCAGAAACAACTTCAGCATTCTATTAACCAACTCGAATCTGGAGATTCCAAGCGAAAAGGATTAATTGAAGAATGAAACCAATCCTTTGGTCCTCTGATGCTTGGGATGAATATCTATCTTGGCAAAAAGAAGATAAACGTACTCTCAAAAAAATAAACAACATTATAAAAGATATTCAAAGAAATGGAAGCCAAGGTATTGGGAAAGCTGAAAAGCTACATTCTAATTTATCTGGATGGTACAGTCGTAGAATTGATCAGACTAATAGAATAGTCTTTAGAATTTATGACGAACAAATCGAAATTGTACAAGTTAAAAATCATTATCAATAAAAATCGTTCTAATTTGGTGTAAACAGCTTATTACCAAATTAGAACGATTTTTAATAATTTAAATGATAATACATTTTACATAAAGACTAGTTATTCTTCTTTAATACCAACTGTCTTTTTATTTGGCGTTGCATCTCCACCGAAAATTACTCCTCGAAGCGCCGGTGATTTTCTCAATAGCCACATTGTGTACCCCGCTGACGAAAAAGTAGTCAAAGCCCAAATCATCCAACTCCCACTCCCAGCATCTGAAAAGCGAAATGCACCTGCTAAATCTCGAAGCATTTCCCCAAAGATCTGCGAACCAATTTGCTTTGATGTTAAATGTTCATGTACAAAAAAGATTTCTAAAATTAATTGTGCCAACACAATCAGAGCCCAACCTGCTAAATAATGGCGTCCTCCTCGCGTTACTACTTCCTTTTTATAGATTGGATGATCTTCATCATCATTTGGTAGCTTAAACCAATAAACAGCAGTATCAATTGTTCGAACTCTTGTGTTTTTTGCTTGATACCAACTAACTACTAATGAGATAAGAATAATTGCAATCAAAAGTGGCATACCATTATGTGAATGCCTATATTTATCAACAAACTGATAGGCAGCAAAAGCAGGTATGGCGATTAATTCTATTCGTGAAACTCGTCCAAACTCAAATTGTTCTCGAATAAAGTAAATAATAAATATTACGGAAATTAATATCGTTAGATTTCCCATCAAACCGTCCTCGTTTCCTTGATACACCTAGTTTAAAGCTTTCATAAATTTTGAACAAGATCTCATTTAAAAGGCTCTTACTTTTTGATAGAATGAGTTGCAAGGGTGGCGATTAAAATGAATGAAGAATTTACATTAGAAGATTTGAAACAGTTTGATGGCCAAAATGGGCATAAGGCATATGTCGCAGTTAATCGTAAAATTTACGATGTAACTGGCTCTAAAGAGTGGAACGAAGGCCAACATCACGGTAACAGTGCTGGTAAAGACCTAAGTGATGCTATTAAATTTTCACCACATGGTACCGGAATGTTAAAAAAGGTTCCCATGGTAGGTCGATTAGTAAAATGAAGAATGTGTTGTACAACTATAATTTTGTGAAATTATAGCAAAACTCCATTTAACAGTTATGTAAAAAAATCCGAACGTGATTGAAACTTTTATGTTTAATCTAACATTAAAGTTTCAATCACGTTCGGATTTTCATTCAGCATATTACCCTTAAAGTAACCTAATATGTCCCTATCTTATAACCAAGACTGACACCGGTGCATATTTCGACATATATGATGCCTGCGAGCCAAAATATCTTGCAACCCCAGTTCGTGAAGAGGAACCAATCACTAACAAATCAGGATCTACCTGTGGAATTACATTTTTGACGATGGTTTCGCCGGCTTCCCCTTCAGCAATGTACGTTTGAACCTTTTTGATTCCAAATTTTTCGGCAATTTGTTTGTATTGCGCTAAATGTTTTTCGGACTGCTCCCGTTTCCCAGTAATAAAATTCTTGTCTAGAGCCTGGTACACATTAATATCATCATCTTCAATAACCGTTACAAGATCCAATTCGGCATCGTCTTGCTTAGCACGGTTCATTGCGAACCTAAACGCCATTTGGGCATCAGGTGAATCATCTACCCCCACCAAAATTTTTGAAAATTTCTTTGGATTCAGTTCTGTTTCAGCCATGTTACCCACCCTTTCTTAATTTAACTTATTATCCATATCTGTTCTAACTAGTAAAACATCACAACGCGCAACCCGAATCACATAGTCGGCAACTGATCCCAGCATCGCACGTTGAAACGCATTCAATCCGTTGGCCCCCATCATGATCAAATCCGAATGGAACTTGTCTGGCATTTCAGTTGCAATTATTGATTTGGGATCTCCAGCTTCAACTCGGACATTAACATCTTTAAAATCATATTTAGTCCGCAACTGTTCTTTCAAGTCATCAACGTACTCTTTGGCCTTCAAAAGAGATATTTCAACGTAGTCCATGTTAGTTCCCATATGACCATATATATCTAAAAATCGTGTCGATTGAATTACCGCCACAATGTCTAAATGTGCCTTATTTCGCTTAGCAGTGGCAATTGCCTTTTTTAAGGATAACTCGCTGTTAGGTGAACCATCGACTGGAACTAAAATTCTTTTATACTGCAGCACGACACTCACGCCCTTTTCTTTAATAATCTCATTATAATAAAAAACAAAAGACAGCGCTACCAATTTCTCTTAATAAACCGTCTTTTGTTTGGTTAGTTGTATTCTAGTTAGCGATGATTAGACTCGTAGTTCTTAATCCTATTTGCGTGTTTTTATATAGCATAGCCACCTTACTAAACGCGTCAGTAACCCGTACTATACCTTTTTATAGTCGAAACGAATTCCACAAACCAGTTCCTACGAGGTGTTATGCGCCCGTAGGAATGGTTCGCGTACGAGTATTAAAGCTTTGTGAAGCAAAGTTCACTTTACTAGACGAGCTAGCTCCAGCTTCTTCAGGTTACCTGTTATTCCTCAAGAGCTAAGCGGTCTGTTCCATTCGTTCTATTTTAGAAAACGACGTGCTACCATGACCATCTCTTGGTTAGTCTCTGATAAATCATCGTTCATCCATTTAACAATCATCTGATTTAATCCGCCCGCAACAAAACTTACCCATAATTCAGGTAATTCAGTTCGTAACTTAAAAATTCCCTTATCAATTAATTCTGTAAGATGTTCATTGACACTTTTATAAAGCTTTTCGTTTAACCCAGCGCCAATCAGAGCCTTAATATACTGCGAATTCCGACGACAAATTGTAAAAAAGGCCTCCAAAAATGCTGGTATATCATGCATCGGCATCACCATCAAATAATTAAAAAATTCGTCAAAAATTTTATTTAATTCATACTCTATAATTTGGTCCTTGTTTTTAAAAATTCGGTAGTAAGACATTCTAGAAACCGACGCTTGTTGACAAATATTACTTACAGAAATGCTCTCAAGATCATTTTTTTCCAATAAATCAAATAATGCGTTAACAATCTTTTGCTTTGTATCTTCTCGACTAGCCATTTTCTCTCCTATAGTGTCCGCACTAGATAAACTTCGTGACAAAATCCGTTGAGGCTATTAACAAGATGTTTAGCTCGCGTAGACTTTGAACAAATACCAAAAACAGTTGGGCCGGTACCACTCATTTGAGCAGCATCCGCACCATACCTAATCATTCTAGATTTAATTTTTAAAATTTCCGGATATTCTGAACCCGTTACCTGTTCCAAAACATTACCTAAATTATCACAGATACCTTGATAATCACTGTTATCAATTGCCCGCAGCATATCATCAATTCTGAAGTGCTTTAGTTGATCATGTTTCAACTTATTTAAAATATACGGGGTCGATACGCTCATTTTTGGTTTAGCTATGACCATCCACATCGGTGGTAATTTTTTTAAAGGTATTACTTTTTCACCCTTGCCTACAACATGTGCAGTCTGTCCATAAACACAAAAAGGAACGTCGGAATCAATACCTAACCCCATCCTAGCTAGTTCTTCCAGACTTAAGCCTAAATTCCACAATTGATTCAATCCCCTTAACACTGCAGCAGCGTCTGAAGATCCACCACCCATGCCAGCAGCAACCGGAATATGTTTGCGGATTTCAATTCTAACCCGTGCACGAATGCGATATTGATCTTGCAATAGTTTAGCAGCCTGAAAGGCTAAATTACGATCATCGTTTGGTAAAAAACCAGTATTCGTTTTAACCTTTATACTTGGTCTTCCTTCAATGCTCTCAATCTTCACATAGTCAGCTAAATCAACTGACGTCATGACCATATTCCATTCCTGTAAGCCATCAGGGTGATTAAACGGGGTATCTAAAAAAAGATTTAGCTTTGCCGGAGCTTTTTCCGTTATCTCCATTTCATCACCAGTTTCATCTCATCATTTTATTCTTGATTATACTAAATTACTGGTTGCGTGTGAATAACATACCATTAAAGGTGCTTAATTATAGCCAATTTTTCTTTCCTAACATCTGTTTAATTTCTCACCCATTCACACACCGAATCAATAATTGGCATTAAAGAAGCGTTCTTATCAGTTAATCAATATTCTACTCTAGGAGGGTAAGATTTTGATTCTGATAACTAGCCCATCTATTTCAAGCTTTCACAGTGTTTTGGTATCATTTTATATTTTCTATAAATCAAGTAAGCTTTTTCCCCAGACCAGTAGTCATTAAATCAGCGCTGTGAAAAAATAAACCTTTTGAATTTTCCATCTAGTGAGTGCCACACTTATTTCAAAGGTTATACTAGCATAAAATAATTTTGAATAATCTCAGATACATAATGACTATTAATTATAATAGCCTAATACTCTGCAGAATAACTAACTTTATAAGAAGACGTAAAAAGAGCTGTAACAAGATCTTATCTTATTACAGCTCTTTTTATAAAAAATAGTCCATTAATAGTTATGGGCTAGAAACCACATAAATATCTTAACTAAGCTTCACTTGTTCCATCAAAATCAATCTTGATATTTTCAGTTAAAATATCCGTGTAACTATACGAAACACGTTCAAATGAGTTTTCATCCTGATCAAGATCTACCACAAAGACAGCTGGATAAGTCATGTGGAGACGACCGTGCCGTTTAGTGATTTTCTTGCGACCCGCTTGGGCGATAACGAGGACTTCCTCGCCAATCTTATCGTCAAGCTGATCCTTTATTGCTGCTAGTGTGATTGGCATCGCATTCACCTTCCCATGTGAAACATTTTATCATAGTTTCACAAAGCCGTCAATTTTAACACAACCTATAATCAATATCAATATTGTTTATTAATCAAAAAGGTGGTAAATACGCTAAAACTTTAGTTTCTTCAGCTACCACTGCTAGCACTAAATCAATTTTCAATAGCATTCGTCATCACCAAAACTAAATGCCATTCCATAATTAACTTTAAAATGTATTAAAACGCAAGCAATAATCGATGCTACTCCTCTTATTACCTGCGTTTTTAATGTTTTGCCTTTACACTTATTTATTAAACTCCAGAAAATTATTTACGTTTCATATCTGTTTTTCCCAATCGATTGGCTAATCGAATAAAATCCTCCACCGTTAAACGCTCCGGTCGAATTTGCGGGCTAATCTCTAAATCATCCAAGACCATTTGGATTGTTTCCTTTATACTTGCGTCCTTTCCATATAGGCCTTGCAGATTATTCCAAATATTTTTACGACGATGCATAAAGCAACCATGAACTGTTTTAAAGAACTCAATTTCATCATCCGGTTTAATTGTCCAATCATCACGCGGAGTTAAACTTACAATTGCTGAATCAACCTTAGGTTTGGGAACAAAAACTTTGGCTGGCACGTCAAATTCAACAGCAGTATGCATTCGATATTGCACAACCACAGATAATGAGCCATATTCCTTAGTTCCTGGCTTTGCTGTTAACCGATCGGCAACTTCTTTTTGCATCATTACAACCATTTTTTCGATTGGCAATGGACTTGCCATAAACATCTTCAGTATCGGGGTTGTAATATAGTAAGGTAAATTAGCCACCATTTTTAAATGGTGTTTTCCATCAAAATATTCACTAATTTCGTTTGGTAAATTGGCTTTTAAAACATCTTGATTTAACACCGTAACATTTTTATATTCTGCTAGGGTATCATCTAACACATCAAGTAGATTTTGGTCGATTTCAAAAGCTAAAACCTGATGCGCACGTCTTGCCAGCTGTTCTGTCAGAGCACCAATCCCAGGTCCAACTTCAATAACATCGTCTTCGTTATCAATGCCAGCGGCAATCGCAATATTAATTAACACGTTAGGATCCGTTAAAAAATTCTGCCCAAGGCTTTTTTTAGCAGATAATCCATATTCTTCCAAAATGGCACGTGTGCGAACTGGATTTCCTATATCAATTTGATTTTTCATTTATTTCTCCGTCTATTTGTCTAACAGCATTTTGAAATTCAGCCTGTGATACTTGAAAGAGCTGTAACCTCTTTGGTAGTTGTTTTGCATTTACATAACCAATTCGCAAAATTTCTCCAAGCAAAATTCGGCGCTGCTTTGCCGTTGGTCCTGCCACAAGTCCAGCATGAATCAAATCCCTATTTGAAATCTGTTCCACACTTTCATCATCTTCGGTGTATAAGTGTGCCAACGCTTCTCGAATTGACTTTGGTGAAGCATGCTCAACTCCAAGACTGCCCTTATGATCTGGTACCGCTTCGCTTCGCTTCAAGAACGCGTGTTTAACATTGGGTACTGCTGCCGATATTGTCTTGCGAATTTTTTCACCAGAAAAATCGGGATCTGTAAACACAATTACGCCCCGACTTGCCTGTAATTCTTCAATTTGTTCCAATGTCTCTTCGGAAATTGCCGATCCACGTGTTTCAATAGTGTCAGCATTAACTGCCATATTGATTCTCTTAGTATCGTCTTTTCCCTCTACAACAATAACTTCTTTAATTTTTTTCATTTTTAATCCTATATAATCGACATGCATTTTGATACGTTGCATCTGCCAAATCAACTGGATTCATATCCCGATGACGAGCCAACGCTTCCAATACATATAGTGCATATGCCGGTTCATTTTGTTGCCCACGCAAGGGCTCAGGCGCCAAATACGGTGCATCGGTTTCTACCATAATACGATCCAACGGCGTCTGTCGCACAGACTCATGTAGTTCTTTCGTTTTTTTGAAGCTTGCTACACCACTATAAGAAATATTCATACCTAATGCTAAAAACTTTTCAAGCCATTCTACAGAACCATTGAAGCTATGCATTACTCCACCAAATTCTTTAATGTTAGAACTTTTCAAAATATCATAGGTATCTTCCATAGCATCACGATTATGAATTGCTACTGGCATCTTTAACGTGTTTGCAATCTCTAACTGCTCTTCAAAAACGCGTCGTTGAACCTTTTGTGGTGACGTGTCCCAGTGATAGTCTAAACCGATTTCACCAATTGCTACTACTTTTTCGTTTTTCAGATCATTTAACAGTTGTTCACGTTCGTTATCGTGAAAATCTTTAGAATCTTCAGGATGCCAGCCGATAACCGCATAGGTATTAGGATATTTTTCGGCCAGCTGAATAGCGCGTTGGTTCAGAATAGTGTTCGAACCAACCTGCGCCATTGTAGTTACTCCTAATTTTTTGGCATGCTTGATATACGACTGTTCAGCACCCCAAAATGCTTCATCATTTAAGTGGGTATGCGAATCAAAAATTTCCATACTATCCCAATACACTTCCATTTGCATGATCATTACCAATTTCAACCACTGTAACTTTACCATCATGTTCAGTCGATAAAATCATACCCTGACTCATTTCGCCGCGCATTTTGCGTGGCTTCAAATTAGCAACAATTATGATTTTCTTACCAACCAATACTTCTGGTTGTGGATACCATTCTGCAATTCCAGATAAAATTTGCCTTGGTTCTTCATCACCAGCATCCAACTGGAATTTGAGTAACTTATCGGCACCTTTAACGTGATCCACAGCCTGTACCTCAGCCACCCGCATTTCAACTTTATCAAAAGCCTCGATTCGAATTTCTTTCTTGCCCTCTTCACTTTGGGCTTGATCCTTTGCAGCTTGGATCGCGGCACGTCCCTTTTTCTTATCTGTCTTAGTCATTTGACCTTGTAAGAAACTAACCTCTTTTTCAACATCTAAACGTGGAAAAATTGGTGTACCCTTAGCAATAACCGTTGTATTAGCTGGAATAACCCCAAACCTTAGATCTTTCAATCCCATATCATCAGTTTCAAGTCCCAACTGTGTAAATATCTTAATAGGCGCTTCTGTCATAATTGGTTGCAACAATACCGCAACCACACGCAGACTTTCAGCCAGATGATTCATCACACTTGCCAGTTTACGTTTAGACTCGTCATCATCCTTCTTAGCTAAAACCCATGGTTCAGTTTCATCGATATACTTGTTAGAACGTGCAACCAACTTCCAAATTTCTGACAAAGCATCAGCAAAGTGTAAATCAGCCATCAATTTTTTGAAGTTCACGATTGTTGTTGCTGCAACTGATTCCAAATCTTCATCGACTACATTCACACCGCTGACAAAGGTTGGAATCGTCCCACCTTCATACTGGTTAATCATGGCAACTGTTCTATTTAAAAGATTTCCAAGGTCGTTTGCTAGATCAAAATTAACCTTATCAACGAAATCTTCTGGAGTGAAAATACCATCATTTCCGTAAGGCATTGACTTCAATAAGTAATAACGTAACGCATCTAGACCATATTTTTCAACAATCGTATCGGGATAGATGACGTTGCCCTTTGATTTAGACATTTTACCGTTTCTCATTAAGAGCCAACCGTGTCCAAATATTTGTTTGGGAAGTTCTAATCCAAGAGCATGTAACATAATTGGCCAATAAATTGTGTGGAAACGCACAATTTCTTTTCCTACCATTTGAACATTAGCTGGCCAAAACTTCTTGAAATTACCATCATCATCGCTACCGTAACCGAGCGCAGTAATATAGTTAGAAAGAGCGTCCACCCAAACATATACAATATGCTTAGGATCGCTTTTTACGGGTACTCCCCATTTAAAACCAGTTCGAGTAACAGCAAGATCTTCCAAACCAGGCTTTATGAAATTATTAATCATTTCATTCATTCGAGTAGCTGGTTGAATGAAGTTAGGATGGGTTTGGTAGTAATCAAGTAACCAGTCCGCGTACTTACTCATTTTAAAGAAGTATGACTGTTCTTTTACAAGTTCAACTTCATGTCCAGAAGGAGCCTTACCACCCGTCACTTTACCATCTTCATCACGGTAAACTTCGAGTAATTGAGATTCTGTAAAGTACTCCTCATCAGAAACCGAGTACCATCCCTCATATTCTCCTAGGTAGATGTCGCCCTGATCCAAAAATTGTTGAAAAATCTTCTGAACAGCTTTTTCATGGTAGTCATCAGTCGTTCGAATAAATTTATCATTTGAAATGTCAAGAAGTTTCCAAAGCTTTTTAATATCAGCTGCCATGCCATCAACATAGGCTTGTGGTTCAATATTAAGCTCGTCAGCTTTTTGTTCAATTTTTAGTCCGTGCTCATCGGTCCCAGTAAGAAAGAAGACATCTTTCCCCAAAAGACGTTGATAACGGGCTTCAGCATCACTTGCGATGGTGGTGTAAGAGTTCCCGATGTGAAGTTTCCCAGATGGATAATAAATCGGCGTTGTAATGTAGTAAGTATTGTCTGATGACATGAAAAATTCCTCGATTCTAAGCGTAATTGTTATAGTAAATTGTAGCATATCCAGGGAAGTGTGGAAAAGCCTGTTTAGGCTTCGAGCATTAACTTTAAAAGGAAAATAATGAATGGACCTTGTTCATTGTTTTTCTTTTGAGGTTAAGCACAGAAGGCTGGGCTTTATAGCACGTTATGACCGGAAGTGTGGAAAAGCCCGATTAGCTTCTGAGCATTAACAGGAAATGACGGGCTGCTGAACTTGTTCAGCGGCTTGGCGTTTCAGGTTAAGCGGAGGAAGTTGGGCTTTGTAGCACGTTATGACCGGAAGTGTGGAAAAGCCTGTTTAGGCTTTGAGCATTAACAGTAAATCGAAAATAATGAACGCTTTTTGTTCATTGTTTTTGATTTGCAGTTAAGCGCAGAAGGCTGGGCTTTATAACACGTTATGACCGGAAGTGTGGAAAAGCCCGATTAGTTAATGCTGATACCCCTCATCAAAACAAATCCATCTGCATCGGTCCCAATCCATTAAAGTGTAGATGTAAAATTTCTTGCAGTCGTTTAGCATTATCAGCAGCAGCTTTACCACCATTATTGTTAAAAATCACATCAACTTTTTCAGCATTTTTATCCAACTCTCGCACAATCTCAGCAATTCGTTGCAATTCTTCCTCAGAATAATCGTAATTTGTACGTTCCTGAGAACTGCCCTCAGCCAGTCGCAGCCATCCATCGAGATTGTGCCCATGTAAACGAAGTATCGCTAACTTAGAATTTGTCACCTCAGAAATCATCGGCATTCCCTGGTTCCCGTCAAAAGGTTCGTCCACGATTACATTTATAAAATCCAAACGTTTTAAATATGCTAAAGTATCTTTTTTAACTTCATCAGTGAACCAACTAACATTTCTAAACTCGACTGCAATTGGAACTCGCGCCATAATCCGTCTAATTTCCATTAAATATTGAATGTTTACAAGAGTGCATCGAAACGAAGGCGGAAACTGAAATAAAATAGCTTCCAACTGATTATCACGCACTAACGGATAAATTGCCTTATTAAAATCGGTAAAAATCATGCGACGTTCAGTTGATAAGTACGGTTCACTTTCATCAGGATTATCATGTAATGTCATTAATTGGTTGGCTTTAAAAATAAATTTAAATTCCTCTGGTACCATATGTTGCCAATTTACAACTTGTGAAAGTGTAGGTGTAGCGTAAAAAGAATTATCCCCTTCAACTAGCGGAAAATTAGCAGCATACTCCGTTAAAGTCGATTTTTCTTTGCCATTTTCAGATAAACTTGGATGTCCCGCCCAAGTTGTTAACCCAATTTCAATCATAAACCCATCCTCTATGCAAAAAAGAGCAAACATCTGGATGTCTGCTCTCACTCTATTTAAAAATTACCAATAAAATTGAAACCACAATCATTACGCAATTCAGTAGTAATAGCAATTGATCAATAACCTGTCCTACCATATGTTTAGCAAGTGGTCTGATGAGAAAAATTGCCCCACCAATAAAGATTATAACTGAGCATGCTGGTATAAAGAACATTAAAATGAATCCTAATCCCATCATCCCTAAACCAATCTGTTCTGCTCGCGAAAATGATCGTAATTTATAGTCACTTGATAGTGTAATATGTGCTGTTCGGTGGGTCGTAAGCCTCTGAACATCATATACCTTGAACCCCGCTTCTATTACGAAATAAAGCATCAACAGTGAACCACCGGTTCGTCCAGCAGCGCTTGAACTGAAAAAAGCAAAACCAATTCCAAACAACAATAGCGCAAACATTGAAATAAAGAAATAAACGAACTCCCTTGTTCCAGAAACCAAGTGTGAAACCGAGTATGGCTCCGGTGTTGACTTGCGAATGACTAAAATTAACTTGATTGCCAGATACGCAGCCACACCGACAATTACTAATGAAAAAAATGTAATAGTAAGAAATCCAATTGATCCAGACATAAGTCGCCAAAGGAACAGCGGAATCGAGATTAACGAAATAATTCCGGAAATATTGGCAACTCTATTCCATTCTTGGTTATTCATAAATCTAAAATCTCCATTTATTTAAGGCGTCAATGCTTTCATTTTAACATTTTGACAATATAGTAAACAACCTTAAATTTATGACAGCGCCACCATTTTTAAGCTATAATATAGCTACACCATACGTTAGGGGGAATTACAATGAATAAAAAACTTAAAAAGTCATCAGATCGTATGTTCTTGGGTGTGATCGGCGGTTTTGCTGAAACATATGAAATTGATCCAACACTATTGAGGGTTGGATACGCAGCAGCGTCACTTTTCTTCCCACCGTTGATCTTACTATATTTTGTGGCAGCAGTTGTAATGCCGGAGTAAACCAGTTCTTATGAGGCGATTTTCGCCCATAAGAATGGTTCGCGTATGAATATTTAGCTTTGTACAACAAAGCTTCCTTGATGGGCTAAACGGCTTGCTCCACTCTCTTCTCTACAAAAAATGAGCCCAGGACTGTAATCTGGACTCATTTTGACTTTTATATGAAATCTTAGTTATTAGTATTAATTATTTTGCAACATAAGCGTATTTATAATTCCACTGCGTACCAGCAGTATTATGAATAATCCCTTTAACTTTTGGATTCTGAAGATATGAGTAAACGGTCTGGAACAATGGTGAAACTGCCTGTTCCTTCATAACGATTTGTTCTGCCTGTATCATATCTTGCCAACGCTTCTCTGGATTATTGGCATCTTCATTTTGAGCCTTGTTAACTAAAGCATCATAATCCTTGTTATTCCATTTTCCATAATTAAATCCACTATTTGCTTGTAAAATTTGCAGGTACGAGATTGGATCATTAAAGTCGGCACCCCAATGTCCAACAAGGATATCAAATTGTCCCTTCGTAGAACGTGAATAAACAACTTGAGTCGGAATATTGATTAAATCAATCTTCAAACCTGGCAATGTTTTTTCTAACTGTGAACCATAATATTCTGAAACGGCTTTATCCGTTGATGCTTCATTATCAGACATCAATGTTAATGTGAGATTCTTTTCACCAATTTCCTTCATACCTTTATTCCAGTACTCTTTGGCTTTTTTAGCATCATAATCCACTGTACCCTTCAAATATGCTTCTTTAGCAAAATCTTCTTTAGTTTTAGGATTTGTTGCTAAATTAGTTGCCACAAGACCCTTAGAAGTTGTTGAAGCATCACCCAACACCTTATCAATTAATTGTTTACGATTAATTGCCAAAGAAATTGCATAACGAATATTTTTGTTATTCAAAGCCTTACGTTTTACATCATTAGAATCCTTCAAATTATACTGAAGAAAAGCTGTAATTGAATATGGCTGCGTTGTGTAATCTTTATTATTCTTATAATTTTTAACCTGTTCGCTCGAAAGCTGTACCATATCCAACTTATTTGATTGATACAGGTTCAACATCGTTTGTGGATTTTGAACAACTTGATAGTTAATTTTATCTAACTTAACTGCTTTTTTGTCCCAGTATTGGTCATTCTTCACGAAGCTCCAGTGGTCGCCAGTACCGTTCCAACCGGTAATCTTAAATGGGCCCGTATAAACCATGTACTGCGATTTTGTTGCATACTTGGATCCGTATTTATCAACAGCTTTTTTACTAATTGGTGAAAAAAGCGGATAACTCATCAAAATTTTAAAGTAAGTCATTGGCTTATCCAAATGAACAATAAAAGTGTGCTTGCCTTTTGCTTCAACACCTAATTTATCTGGACTCATTTTTCCAGCGTTAATCTTATCCGCGTTTTTGATACCTTCAAATAGATATGCATATTGTGCTTTGGTTTCAGGCTTTAAAGTTCTACGCCAAGAATATACAAAATCTTCTGCCGTTACAGGGGTGCCATCACTAAATTTAGCATTGTTTCGAATCGTAAAAGTGTATGTTTTACCATCTTTAGAAACTTCTGTTTTACTTGCTAATCCAGGAGTTGGCTTTCCCTTAGCCCCTAAGCGATACAAGCTTTCAAATACATTACCAGTTTGTCCATATCCATTTGCTTTTGAAACATCGATTGTATCTAGTGGCGAGTCGGCCGCCAAATTAATTTCTTGTTTATCTGCCAGCTTGCCTTTCGTACCACACCCTGCCAGCACTAACATAACTGCGACTGCTGACATTGCTAATAAAATCCACTTCTTTTTCACTTTAAGGTTCCTCCAAATAATTATGCTATGTAAAAATTAACTGAGTATTCCCATCTTACATTCTGCTTCCAATCAATCATCCCCCAAACAAAAAACCGGCAACTACACCGCAGTGTAATTAACCGGTTCAACCCTTCATCAAGTGAAGTTCTCCGTTGAATAAATCCGCTATTTACGCCTGCCAAATAGTATGTTGTCTGAAAGACAGCATACTTGGCATTCTTGAACTGTGGCGCTTAAAAATAGCATTGACTTACTCCTTGTTAATTTGATGTTATTAGCATAGCTGAAACACTTACTAATTGTCAACCATTAATTACTGACGAATCGAATACGGCATTTTTAGTTCTTCAAATAGATCCTTAACGTTTTTATTGTATAGTTCTCTGAAATATTCATCAGACTGCTTATTTTTTGGAGTTGGTAGCACGAAAGCATTTTGTTGTTCCTCACCAATTGATAAACCAATGTAAGCACGTGTTTTAGTTGCTTTTTCATCCAAATCAGCATGGAAAATTTGAAATAATTGGCGCACGGTTAACCGCAATTGACGTTCACTGAACACACTTCCAAGCGTTGCAAATTCCATTGAGTGTAACTCAGCTACGCCCCACTTACTCATTTGCCCATCAAATAACTTAAATGCTTTAATGACTTTACGTCGAAAGTCGAGGGGTGTCTTAATGTCTCGTTCATCCAGTTTAGTCATAATGTCAAGGGCAGCTTGCCATGCCTGAGGATAAGATTCTTCAAATTCAGCACTATATTGATCAATTTTATCACCATAAAAGACAATTGCATTCATCATCATCAACAAACGTAGTGTACTCATTGGATCTATCTCATCTTTTTTCTCTGGTGTAATAGTTTCATGAATACCGTTTAAAAATAGTGATTCAATTACTGTATCAATCAAACCGTGCTTACGTTGCTCCGAAACCACAATTTCATGTGCCACAACATCATATAATTCGGTAATAAAAAACATTAACTGTTGGTCTGCATCTTCGTCACCCGTTGTTAACTTGAAAAATAACTGCGGAAAGCCTTTTAATGCAAGTAGCATATGTAATAGCTCATGAGACGCTGTATAATCTGGTGCCGTTACATCACTAACCTCAACTAATATTTTATCGCCATTAATCAGTTGATTAGATTGATCATGTCGCACGTAACCACTACGTTCTTTTCCAAAATGAAGTCTAACTTCTCCGGGAAACGCGTCATTAACGTCTTGTAAAAGTCGCTGAACTTCATCATTAATTTCAATCTCTGCCATATTATTTCCCCTCAATTTCTTTAATTACCTGCATCGCACTTTCAGCGTTCATTCGGTCATACTTTAATAACGCACGAACACCCCGTTCAATATTTTTAGGATGAATCCCATTAGAAAGTAATAGCGAACGGGCCTGCATTTGCATATGCCCCTTTTGAATTCCATCCGTTACTAATGCTTTTAACGCTGCCAAATTCTGGACTAATCCAACTGATCCAATTACTTCTGCCAATTCTCTAGAATCTGATATTCCTAATAGTTCTAAATTCAACTGTGCCATCGGATTAATCTTTATTGAGCCCCCTACCGTTGCAACCGCCATTGGAATTTCCAGAGTTCCCACCAGCTTTGAACCATCAAGATGCCAAGTTGAGAGGCCCTTATATTGCCCATCACGTGCCGCAAAAGCGTGAGCTCCACTTTGAATTGCTCGCCAATCATTCCCAGTTGCCATTACCACAGCGTCAACGCCATTCATAATACCTTTATTATGAGTAGTTGCTCGATACGGATCAACCTGTGCAAATTCACTAGCCTTGACAATTTTCTCTGCAACACTATGTTCAATTGCATTAGCATCAATAATTCCTGTCACCTTGACGGTTGCCCGATCCGTAAAATTAGAAAGAATTGCCATTTCAGTTGTAACCTTAAACTTAACTTCTAATGTGGCTGCAATAGCTTCCATCATAGTATTTACAATGTTTGCCCCCATTGCGTCTTTTGTATCCACATACACATCAAGCGATAGACTATCCACACCGAGTTGACGAACTCGAATTTTTTGTGCACCACCGCCTCGTTTTACAATACTTGGGTAAGCTTGATTAGCAACTGCTAATAATTCATTCTCAAATGCCCTTAGATTCTCAATCAAGTCTTTTTTTTGCGATACACCACTGATCAAAACTTGTCCCATTTTCAAACGCTCTGCATGGGCCGTAATTTCACCGAATGTATGAAACAATTTAGCACCATTATTAGCCGCAGCCACAACTGATGGTTCTTCCGTAACCATTGGAACTACGTAATCTTTTTTATTAACCCTAAGATTGACAAGAATTCCTTCTGGAAGAATATAATCGGTTAAATAATTCTCAATAATCTGAGAACGAACCTGATCAAAACTTAAATTAGCTAAACTCTTTCCATCAATTCCCGTAGTCTGACTAAGAATTTCAAGCTGCTGCATTCGATTTAAACGATGATACCCATTAATCATTTTCATCCCCACTACCAAGCTTCTTAATATATTCGGAAATAATTCCTTCTCGAACACCACTCTCAGAAAAAATAACTCGATCGGAATCAATCATCTGTAATAGCATTACCAATGGAAGCATTCCACCAACAATAATGTCTGCTCGATTTGCTTCCAAGCCTGGCATTTTCTTCCTATTTTCAAGACTTCTTGCCAAAAATGCTCGGAAAGTTCGATTAACCGTTTCAGTTTTCAAACGATAGCCGTGGATATTGTTTATCCTAGCTAACTTTTGTCGTTTACGATTCATACGTGCAAGTGTTCGATTAGCTCCCCCAAGTAAAACAACTGGCTTATTAACAGCATCCATAATCCACCAAATATCCCTCAACTGCTTATTGACAAACATTTCAGCAGAAAACAAATTGTCTGATCGTACAATATTATTTAATTTAAAACGTTCTGAAAGGCTTACTGCCCCGATTGGTATACTAATTAAGTTTACAGCTTTTCCATTTCTGACATCAATTAACTCACAGCTCGCTCCGCCAGTATCAAGAACTAAACAATCTCGAATTTCAAGTGAATTCATCACACCTAAATAGTCATAATATGCTTCATCATCACCTGACAAAACTTCTAATTCAATCCCAGTTTCTTTTTTTACACGCGTCAAGAATTCGCGCTGATTTCGCGCCATACGCACGGCAGCCGTTGTGATTCCCCGAACTTCAATATTTGGATAGTCTTTATAAATTCCCTTAAAACTTTTAAGTGCTTTTAATGTGCGTTCCATGGCAATCGGTCGTAGCAAACGTTCTTTTCCCATTCCCTCAGAGATACGGGAATCTTCTTTGATTCGTTTTACCTCTTTAAATGAACCATCAGGATAAATTGTGTTGATGGCCATTCGAACCGAATTGGACCCTAAATCAACTATCACTAAATTTTTCATGCGTGTTCCCCTTGTATGTATTCGCCTTAATTTTACCATAAAGAGCACCTAGCACCATTTCTGAAATAAGTTTAACTACAAGTAATTGATTTTATATAGTGCATGCACTATACTAGCAAAGGATTCTTTTATTACACAAATCAAATCTTATGTAGTACATGCAAAGGAGAAAGCCATGAAAAAAGTACTAGTTTTAGGAGCAACTGGCGCAACAGGTCAGGTTATTACAAATGAATTAATTGCAAAAGGTTTTTCTACTAAGGTTTTTGGCAGAGATCTCTCTATGTTACAAAAATTATGGCCCTCCATTGACCATTCAATTGGTGATGTCTTTAATAAAGATGACATTATATCTGCAGGAAATGATGTGGATACCATTTTTCAATGTGCGGCTGTTCCATACAATCAGACTGTAAAAAAACAAGTTAAACTAGGTAAAAGCGTCATGGATGCAGCACTATCGCTTTATTGTCGTATTATATTTATTGACGGGATTTATGCTTTTGGCGACGCCGACGGAATTGTGACAGAAAAGTCCCCACTTTTACCAGTTTCAAAAAAAGGAATCGTCAAAAAAGAATTAAATGATTTGATTTTTGATTCCAAATATAAATCTCTCAAACCGATATTGCTTAGATTGCCAGATTACTATGGCCCAACAATGAGAGAATCAAGTTACCTCGGTCCAACTGTGTTAAATATTGCTCAGCGTCAATTTGCTATGTATGTAGGGCCTAAAAAGTTGCAACGCGAATACGTTTATCTACCAGATGCCGCTAAGATGGCCGTCACAATTGCATCCGCTAGTAATACTGGTAACCAATCATGGAATATTCCTGGGCAAATTATTTCTGGAACATTGTTTATAAAAATTGCAAAGCGGCTTGCACACGATCACTTACCAGTGATAACTTTAAATAAAAATATAATTAAAATAATTGGTCCCTGGCAGCCTAATGTTGCGGAAATTTCAGAAATGTATTATTTAACACAGAGACCAATCTATCTAAGCCACACTAAATATGAAAAACGTTTTGGTCCAATCCCTGATACCCCATTTGAGCAAGGGTTGCGAACAACTATTACAGCATTACAGAAAGGGTAGTATTTATATGCCACAAACTGATGCACAAAAACGTGCACAAAAAAAATATAATGAAAAAAATAAAGAGAAACGTAAAGTGATGTCCTATAGAAATTCGGCACGTACTTTTATACGAAGCTACGCAAATGATGAAGATCTGTTGGAGTTCTCTGGACTAATCCAAGAACGTTATCGCATTAATAAGTTACTTCGAAGACTGGATGGTGTTCGTTCATACATTAACAATCCTAATTTCCTTAATAAAAATCATTTGAACATTAAGATCTGGCGTCGTTCCGTTGATTTACTGAATGATCGCTTAGAAAACGGCAAATCAACCACTGATTGGGACTCTTGGTTTAAAAAAAATATCGAACCTAAATTTTCTAAAGAAGAACCTGTTGTAGAAATTATCCATAAGAACAAATCTCGTTTTTATAATGGTAACCGCGCCTATGACATTTTAGATTGGCTGGATTAATTAATAATTTAAAAACAGAGCTTTGACAAGAATGCTAACAGCACGCATTCGTCAAAGCTCTGTTTTTTGTTGCTTAGTTTTTAGAGGCTAGTCTCCTTTGCCATAAAAATAAACAACATACGAGTATCTAAGTTTTGTATAACAAAACATCTATTAATTACGGGTTAGTAATACACCTCAATTTCCAACTTATATACCGCTCTCTAGATCATTGGAAATAGTGGTTAAAGAACGCAACTGTTGCTATTTGAGCCTGATCCATGTATGCTTCACCGTGCCCATGGCCAGTCACAAACTGAACAACCGACGGAATGTCATTTTTGGTTAATTCCCTTTGCAATTTTTCAACTGCATCAGTTGGTGACAGTTCATCAAGTGAATTTGCCAAGTACATAGGTCCAGCATTCCTTGTAACTCGGTGTAGAGGAGAAGCTTTCCTGAGCAAGTCTAGATCTCCATTAACGTAATTCAAAACAAACCACTTATAATACGGATCATTCGAGCCCGTTTGATTAATCTTTCCAACTGGTGTCCCAGGAATTGGAGCATTTTTATTAGATGCTACAACATCAGGATGCTTTTCAATCCAATTATCCAAGTCAATGATTCCTGACCATGATGCAATCGGAATTCCAAGTTTCAATCCCAGCTCAATTGCAAGATTTCCACCAGAAGACATTCCAACAGCGCCAATTTTATTACGATCAAATTCATATTTAGATTTTTTAATCCAGTCATACAAGCCAACTAAATCGTCAACAGGGGCTGGATACAGATACTTAGGAGCTAAGCGATAATTAGGAACGAACACAATAAATCCGCGTTTAGCAAAGTCCGTTGCCCAGTCAGTTTCTTCTTCTTTATAGCCGAGCCACCAACCACCGCCATGAATATCAATAATTACAGGTCGGGTTTCAGCAATCGAATCTGTATCTTGATAGACATCCAATTTCAAATCATATTTCGCATTAAATACAATATCTTTTTCAACTGTAACGTTTGCCATAAAAAAATTACCTCCCCTTCTTGGAAGATAATTTAACAGAATTTTCTTTAAAAGAGAAATAATTATACCTAATAAATTGTTTTATTATTCATTTGTATAAAAATGCCTATTTATTAGTAAAATAATTAATTCCAATTGCATCTCGAACTTCTTCAAGGGTTTTATTAGCGACCTTATTTGCTTTTTCGCTTCCCCGTTTTAAAATATCGTAAACTCCACCCATATCAGCTGCATATTCTTCGCGCTTTTCTCGAATTGGTTGCAACTTAGCTTGGAGTACCTCATTCAAGTAACGCTTAATCTTGACGTCTCCTAATCCACCAGCTTGATATTGTTCTTTTAATTCGTCTACCTTGGCCTTATCATTATCAAAAATATCCAGATACGTAAAAACAGTGTTTCCCTCAATATGTCCTGGATCTTCAACTCGAATATGCTGTGGATCAGTGTACATTGACATTACTTTTTTCTGAATTGTATCTTCATCATCTGATAAATAAATAGCATTATTCAGGGATTTAGACATCTTAGCATTGCCATCAAGTCCTGGAATTCTTCCTAACCCCTTTGGTGGAAAATATCCCTCTGGTTCAACAAGAATTTCTTTCCCATAAATGTTATTAAATGAACGCACAATTTCTCGTGTCTGTTCTAGCATAGGCTCTTGATCATCACCAACTGGCACGGTATCAGCCTTGAAGGCAGTGATATCAGCCGCCTGACTAACTGGATAAGTGAAGAATCCTGCTGGTACACTTTTCCCAAATTCTTTTTGCTTAATTTCATTTTTAACCGTGGGATTTCGTTCCAAACGTGAAACTGACACCAAATTCATATAATGTTGTGTTAATTCACTCAGTGCTGGGATTTGAGACTGCACAAAAATTGTTGACTTACTTGGGTCAATTCCAACGGCCAAATAGTCAAGTGCTACTTGCGTTAGGCTGTTGCGGATTTTCTCTGGATCACGAGCATTGTCAGTTAATGCCTGCATATCTGCAATCATAATGAAGGTTTCATATTCGCCAGTATTTTGAAGTGCTACTCGATTTTTTAAAGAACCTACATAATGTCCGATATGAAGTTTTCCAGTCGGTCTGTCACCTGTTAAAATTACGTGTTTTGTCATTATTAATTCCTCCTGATATTAAAAAGAGAGCGGAACATAAGTCAGTAAATGACGAGCGTTAAAGGCAAAATACAAATGATGATGATTATTCATCACTTAGATTTTGTATTTAAGCGGAATCATTGACTTATTTCCCGCATTTCTGCTGTTTTGTTCGGAAATTAAATTTAAATTTTATTTATGTTCCAAACTCGACTATTCGCGGTACTACCTAAATTGTATAGCTACCATTCTTAATGAAAAATATGGGTTCCCCCAGTTTTACAAACTATATCCAGTTCGTTTCATCACGGAACTTTCCATCATCGTTCCTCTCTGTTACCGTTCGACTACTACCTTAAGTTTATGGTAAAAATTGAGAGTTGTCAAAGTCGTCAAATCATTTGACTTTATGCGTTTTTGCACCTAGAATTGTTCAAGCATTTAAAGCCACCATGGGGGGTGAAAATTTGGAAGAAGAACAAGCCAAAGAACAAAAACGTGTTGATGAAGTTATCGACAAAATTGAAAAGCAAAAACAACATACACAAGATCTATACGATAAAGCTCATACCGAAACAAGCAGTGTTGAAAAGAACTACGTTCAAAACGCAAAAGTTAACCTGATTGAGGCCGATGACCGAATCGAAACCAATGCAGAAATCCAACAGCAAAAGGGATTAGTCGCTCGAGCTGTCGAAAATGAAACTATTTTGCAACGTCAGATTAATGACCTTGAGAATCTAAAAAAATCACCCTATTTTGGAAGAATTGATATTCAGGATCCTGACGAACCCGTTAGCGAATCACTATATATTGGTATCTCCTCATTTGCCGATCAAAGTGGTGATTTTTTAGTCTATGATTGGAGAGCACCAATTTCTAGTATCTACTACAACGGAACACTTGGTCCTGTTCAATATTCAACACCAGCAGGAACTATGCAAACTGATCTAAAAAAGAAACGTCAATTTAATATCCAAAACGGTGAGATCGTCCATATGTTTGACACTAATGAAACTGTGGGTGATGAGATGCTACAGGAAGCACTTGGTGAACAAAATGATGAATATATGCGCAATATTGTAGCTACTATTCAAAAGGATCAAAATGATATCATTCGCGACACTAGAAGTGATCTTCTTGTAGTTCAAGGTGTCGCTGGTAGCGGTAAAACTTCCGCTATCTTACAACGAATAGCTTTCCTACTGTACCATAGTCGAACTTCTTTAAACGCCGATGAAATCGTCCTATTTTCACCTAACAAATTATACAGTCGTTATATTTCAGATGTTCTTCCTAGTCTAGGTGAACGTAACATGCGTCAACTAACCCTCGCAGAGTTCTTTTCTCGTCGTTTTGAGGGTATGCATGTTGAATCTCTGTTTGATCGTTATGAAAAACAAGTTAGCTTAACCTCAGAGCAGCAAGCATTACAAGATTGGCTCGAAGGCGAAGATTTTATGCACTTATTAGAACAATATACCCTTAATCTTAACGCCAATAATATTAAGTTTACTGATATTAACTTAGATGGTACTGTCTTCTTCAAAAAGGAGGATATTCAAAATATTTTTGAATCATTTCCAACTAGTATGCGTGTGTCTGAACGAGTTTTGCGTACTAAAAATCAACTCATTAAAAAGCTTAAGCAAAGAATTAAACTCGAGATTCAAAAAGACTGGGTTCAGGAACGCCTAGAAGACGTTAACGAAGAAAACTATCATGATATCGTTGGTAAACGACATTTCAAGAGTTTTGAAGAAGAAAAAAACTTCATTGGAGCCTCGATCGTTCAAAAAAAATTCCAAGTAATAGATGATGCTATTTTTAACAACTATTTTATTGATATTTATAGCCAATATATTAGTTTTATGAACAGCTTGGATGTTTCCGTCAATATTTCTAACGCGTGGCGACACCACATTGACGAGTTTTCTAAACAACTTGAGTTACATCAAATTAGTCTCTTAAATGCCACGCCATTACTATTTCTCCGTGATTTGATAACTGGTGGTGGCGGAAACCGCAAGTTCCAACACGTTTTCATTGATGAAATGCAAGATTACTCCGTTGCTCAACTAATGTATCTAAAACACGCCTTTTCTAAGGCAAAGTTTACATTATTAGGCGATAGCGAACAGTCCCTCTTCAAGGACATCACTGATCCTAACGAACTATTAAAAAAACTAAAATCAGCATTTGATGTTCGCCGAGCGCGTTTGATCACTTTAAACAGAAGTTACCGTTCCACGGCACCTATTACTAATTTTGCAGCAGCGCTGATTCCAGATGGACAAAAGATTGAGGCATTCAATCGCCAAGGGGACCTTCCTAAAATCATTCTAACAAATTCACCCCGTGTAATGTCGGCAGACTTGCAGCAACTCTGTCACGAAGAACTAAAGGCATTTGGCACCGTTGCAGTTTTAACAAAAGACATGGCGGAAAGCGAACAAGTTTTCAATATTCTCCAATCAAGCCTCCATCCAACTTTAATGACGGATGGAGACCGCTCTTTGCCAAAGGGTGTAGTAATTATGCCCATCTACTTAGCGAAAGGTCTGGAATTTGATTCTGTAATTGGCTTCAATGTCTCTCAGGAAAATTATCCAACGGAACTTTGGAGAGGGACTTTATACACAATCGCATCAAGAGCAATGCATCACCTTACTTTAATAAGTCAGGGTAATGTTTCTCCATTAATTACACATTTAGATACTAATTTGTTTGGTATGCAAACTTCTATTTTACCGAAATAATTTTGCATAGCTTTTAGTAAACTTCAACGCAAATATTATTGTTCATTTAAAAACCAGCTTTGACCTTCATGTCGTTTACATGTTAAGCCAAAAGCTGGTTTTTAAATTTCCTATCTTAATATACTTTCAATCCTATTTTGTGTTTCATCATCAAAATTCGCTCGACAGATTTATCCAATCGCTTCATTGATATTTGTTTGTCAGTAATAGCCTGTTTTATTTCTGGAATTCCCTGTACAAAATCGTCAGATAGTAAAACGTCATTTCCCGCTCTAAACGCTGTAACATCCCTACTAATTCCAGTTAATGCCACATAATCAGACACGGCTCCCATTTGCAAACTATCAGACACAATTACTCCCTTAAAGTGTAGCTCTTTTCGTAGTAAATCAATGTCTTTCTTTGATAAGGAGGCTGGTACATAAGGATCAACTTTACTCATAATAATATGCGTAACCATAATCGAATCCGCACCTGCCTTGATTCCGTCTTTGAATGGTACAAAGTCCTCTTTTTCATACTGAGCAACGGATTTATATGATGTCGCAGAACCGACGTGTGTGTTGGCAGCAGTTCCGTAACCAGGAAAATGTTTTAAAGATGCGGCAACATTGTGTTTTTGAATTTCTGGAATGACATCTTTTATGTAGTCACCAGTACCTTTATATCCTTTACCAATCGTTCTACCAAAAATATAATTATTAGGATCTAAAGAAACATCGGCAATTGGTGCAAAATTCCAATTTATTCCTAACGACTTTAGATCAATTGCCGTTTGCGAATACCAATATTTAACGTTTTTCATTCCACCAGTTTGATATGCCTCTTGAGGTGATGGATAATAACTTCTCTTCGAAATTGCAGGATTGTAACTTAACCTTGATACCAAGCCACCTTCTTGGTCTGTAGAAATAGTAAGTGGAATTTGGGCGTTTTTTTGAAATTGTTTAATCTTAGCTTTAAATTGGGCTCGATCTCCCATGTAAGCATTTCCCATTAGCAACATACCACCGAGATGATATTTTTTAATATTATAAGCATTAGCAACGTCATCGCTTGAAGCTTCAGGCACAAATAGCTGACCTATTTTTTCATCTAGCGTCATACTCTTTACCTTTTTTTGAATCTTTTCTTCAACAGTTACCTTTTTAACTTCAATATGTTCTTTAATCGGTCTTTCACCTTTTCCAATTAAAAACAACATAAATATGACACTGATAATCCCAATACCCATTCCTATATACTTTCGTTGCATAATTTAAAATACTCCTTAGCGAAAACGCCTAAATGGCAATAGTATTGAAATACTATCCTAGATACACTTAAAAAGCAATTTTTAATACCGCATCTCTTAAATATATTACAACCAATAAACCTTATATTACCTCTATACAAAGCAATACTAGCTAAATCAAATCCAATGATAGTGCGATTTATAAACAGGTAATCTTGTGTGTTTTAACCAATCTTGGAATAGCACTTAGACTCCTAACATGAATTGCCTTCATCAAAAAAGAAGTAATACATGCTGAAAAATAGCAGATATTACTTCTTTTATTATCACAGATGGTGATTCAGCCAAATCAACAACGAGTTAGCAACCTTTCCTGTCATCATTACTTAGCCGCTAAAAATTCTTGAATTCTATTCATAGCTTTATCCAATTGTTCCTGACTAGTTGCGTAGGATAAACGTATATATCCGGGCATGCCAAAGCCTTCACCTGCAACTACTGCTACATGTGCCTTTTGCAATAGTTCCATTGCAAACTCGGCAGAACTATCATACCCTTTTGCTGCCATTGCCTCTTCAACGTTTGGGAAGAGATAAAAAGCACCGGTTGGTTTGTGTTTTAAATGAAAACCAGGTAATGCCTCAACTAAATCAGCAGTTCGATTTAAACGTTTTTGAAAAGCATCTTTCATTTCAATTACCGTTTTTTGTTCACCACTTAACGCTTCAATTGCAGCGTATTGCGCAACTGCTGAAGGATTAGACGTCATATGTCCTTGTAATGCCGACATCTTTTTAATTAATTCAGGTTGCGCAATTGCATAACCAATTCGCCAACCAGTCATTGCGTACGACTTTGAAACACCGTTAATTACGACCGTATTGGCAACCAAATCATCTTCAAATGTTAAAACTGATGTGAATTTCTGACCGTTGTATACTAGGTTCCCATATATTTCATCCACAACAAATAAAATTCCACGCTTTAACGCCCATTTGGCAAGTACATGCATTTCTTCCTTTGAATATACTAATCCAGAGGGATTTTGTGGAGAGTTAATGATAATCATTTTTGTTTTTCTCGTCACTACTTTGTCTAATTCCTCAACCGTAACCTTCATATCATTAGCACTCGGATGAACAACAGTTGATTGACCACCTGCTAATTTAATTTGTTCCTCGTAACTTACCCAAAAAGGTGCAATCAATATCACTTCATCGTTTGGTTCAACCAAAGCCTGAAAGAGTTCATATAATGCCATTTTGGCTCCGGTAGTAATCAAAATATGGTCTGTTGTTAAAACCCTTCCAGTATCCGCTTGAATTCGATCACTAACAGCTTGGCGAAGTTCTGGTAATCCCGGAACTGGAGTATAATAGCTCGCCGTTCCATTTTGGATACTTTTAATTGCCGCTTTTTGGATATTCTGTGGAGTCGCAAAATCTGGCTCACCAGCACTTAAATTAACAACATCAATTCCATTTGCTTGCATTCGTTTGGATTCTGCTGAAACCGCCAAAGTCGCTGATGGACTAACATTTAATACTCGCTTCGATAATTGCATTCTAATCCCCCTAAATTCGTACCAATTCTACTAATAAATCACCATTCTCAATCTGCATTCCGCTAGAAGCATAGATGTGTTTAACTTTGGCATCAAATGGAGCGTGGATCATTGTTTCCATCTTCATTGCCTCAGTAACAATCAAATTGTCACCTTTATGTACCATTTGCCCCTTTTCAACTAGTACTTCTACAACAGAACCCGGCATAGTTGCACCAATTTGATCCTTATTAGTTGGTTCAGCTTTCTTTGCGCGCTCATTTGTGACACTAGCATTCATATCCTGTACAACTACTTCTTCTGCTTGACCGTTCACCTCAAAAAATAAAGAACGTTGTCCGTCGTCATTAGGCTGACTGATTTCTCGCAATACAATAATTACCGAACGTCCTTTTCCTAATCTTAAATCGATTCGTTCACCGACTCTCATTCCTGCAAAGAAAGTAGGTGTATCTAAAAGCGTCATTGGTCCAAATTGTTTGATTCTTTGTACATAATCACTAAAAACATCTGGATATAAAATATTTGAAATAACCTCTTCTGGCGTCGCTTCTCTGTTAAGTAATTTAGAAGTTTTAGAATTCCATTTATCAAAGTCAGCTGGTTCCGCTAACGAACCCGGACGAACAGAAATCGCCGGTTGGCCCTTCAAAACAAGTTTCTGTAATTTTTCTGGAAAACCGCCAACCGGTTGACCTAAATCACCCTTGAAAAAATCCACGACTGATTCTGGAAAATCAAGATGGTTACCTTCGCTATAAACCTGTTCCTCTGTGAGGTTATTTTGCACCATAAATAGGGCCATATCTCCGACCACTTTAGATGATGGTGTTACCTTTGTAATATCACCAAACATCTGGTTAACTGTTGCGTATGCTTGTTTAATGTCATCCCAACGATCTCCCAATCGGAGGGCATTGGCTTGTTGCCGCAAATTTGTGTATTGTCCACCAGGCATTTCAATCCGATAAATTTCAGTCTGAGGGCCATTGAGTTGTTTCCCAAAGCTTTCATAATAGGGACGAACATCATTCCAATATTCATCAATTTTTTCAGCTTTTTCTACATCTAAATCAGGTTGCCGTTCTGACCCCTCCAGTCCATAAAACAGGGAGGTCATAGATGGTTGTGATGTTGTTCCTGCAAAAGAAGATGACGCTACATCAACAATATCAACGCCTGCTCGAACTGCTTCTGAATACGTCAAAATTCCGTTTCCGGTCGTATCATGCGTGTGCAAATGAATCGGAATCTCGACGGCATTCTTTAATTCACTGATTAACCGGTAAGCAGCCTGGGGCTTTAAAATTCCCGCCATATCTTTAATACCAATAATATGCGCACCCTCTGCTTGCAACTCACGGGCTAAATCAACGTAATATTTAATGTTGTATTTATTTTTATCAGTATCTAAGACATCTCCGGTATACGCCATTGCAGCTTCGGCAACTTTACCGACATCCCTAACTTGTTTAATCGATTCTTCCATTTGTGGAACCCAATTCAAGGAATCAAAAATACGAAATACGTCCACACCATTTTTAGCTGCTAAATCAATAAAATTATCAATTACATTATCAGGATAGTTTTGGTATCCAACTGCGTTAGAACCTCGTAATAGCATTTGAATCATCGTATCTGGCATTAATTTGCGTATCTTTCGTAGCCTTTCCCAAGGATCCTCTCCCAAGAAACGATATGCGACATCAAAAGTTGCACCTCCCCAAGCTTCGACAGAAAATAAATCTGGAAGTCCCTTTTGAATTTCTCCAGCTACATCTACAATATCCTTAGTCCTAAGTCGAGTAGCGAACAACGACTGGTGAGCATCACGCATTGTTGTATCTGTCAAAAGTACTTTTCTTTGTTTTTTAACCCAATTTGATAACTCATCCGGACCATTTTGATCCAAAATTTGCTTTGCTGAAATTAATTTTTTGTCTGTTTTAGTAAACTGCGGGTGTACCGTCTTAATATGACGGAAATTTTCAGATTCAATATTTAACCCTGGATAGCCATTAACAGTTGTGTTGGCGATATAATCCATCAATTTTGTAATTCCATGTAATTCAGGCTTTAGATCAAATAACTCTGGTGTTTCATCAACAAAAATCGTTGATGCTTGTCCTGACCTGAAGACTGGATTATGAATTAACTTAATCAAGAACGGTAAATTTGTTTTAACACCTCGAATTACAAACTCATGAAGTACTCGGTCTAACTTGATAAGTGTTTCTTCAAAAGTAGAAGCGTGGACAATGGCTTTTGTCAAAAGAGAATCATAATAAGGAGTAATATAAGCCCCCGTAAAGGCATTTCCCGCGTCTAATCTAACTCCATTCCCACCAGGAGAACGATAGGTCTGGATTCTCCCGACATCTGGAACAAAATTATTCATAGGATCTTCAGTAGTAATTCGAGCTTGAATAGCAACACCCACTGCCTTTAGGTCTTCCTGACGTGGAATTCCGATTTCTTCATGTAATCTTTCACCGTTTGAAATCCTTATCTGCGTTTGGACAATATCAACGCCCGTAACCTCCTCCGTGACAGTATGTTCCACCTGCACGCGGGGATTAACTTCCATAAAATAGAAGTTATCACCGTCTACTAAAAATTCCACAGTAGCAGCATTATAATAATCAACACTTTGTAATAAATGCACTGCTGCTTGCTGAATAGCCTGTCGTAGCTTTTCGTTGATCTGAATTGCGGGTGCAAACTCAATCATTTTTTGATGACGCCGTTGCACAGATGAGTTCCTCTCAAATAAATGCATTATTTCACCGTGCTCATCGGCAATAATCTGCACTTCAATATGTATAGGCTCCTTCAGATAACGTTCAAGATATGTTTCATCATCTCCAAAAGACTTTTCTGCTTCAGACTGAGCCATCTGAAAAGCCTCCCGCATTTCCTGTGGATGATTAACAACACGCATTCCCTTACCGCCACCACCAGCAGCTGATTTCACAAAAATTGGATATCCAAACTGTTCAGCAAATGCAAGTGCTGTTTCAACATCCTCCACAGGTTCTTTTGTCCCAGGAATCGTTGGAACACCTGCTTTAATTGCAGCCTGTTTGGCCTTGATCTTATCACCAAACATTTCTAACAACTCAGGACTTGGACCAATAAACTTAATACCTGCGTCAGTAACTGCCTGTGCAAAATCCGCATTTTCGGACAAAAAACCATACCCAGGATGAATTGCATCAATCTGTTGTTCTTTAGCAATTCTAATAATATCCTCAATGTCTAAATACGCGTCAATGGGGCTATCTCCCTCACCAACCAGATAAGCTTCATCTGCCTTAAAACGGTGCATTGAAAACTCATCTTCTTTAGAATAAATGGCAATAGCTGTCATATGAAGCTCATGAATAGCACGGATAATTCGCGTGGCAATCTCACCACGATTGGCAATTAAAATTCGCTGCATTATATATCCCCCGTTTTACCTTTAATAATACCGATTTTAGCAAAATAAATGAGGAAATGTTAGTGCCTTCATCAACTTTATGAATTTTTTATGAGAATCTCCTTTTGAAAAATTATTTTTTACTTATATCTTTAATAATTTTCATCATAATATCTTTTTCATTCCCGCTATTAATAATTACGTCATTTTGATTCAAATAATCTTTCTCTCGCCACCATTTTTTTAAATTGATTTCACCAAAGGGGCTATTTTTAGTTTGATCTCGCTTAACAGTTGTTTCAAACGGAACATCTAAATAATAAGTATGCACATCATTGCCAGATATTAATTTTTGCAGCATTTTACCATAGACATCTCTACGCAAAATCCCTTCCAAAATAGTTATCGAATAATGCTTTAATCCATAATTAACTAGTGTTTCTATCATTCCAATTGTTGCTGTTCCTGGGTGATCAGCTGCATGCAATATTTCTCGCCTAATAATGTCTTGATGCAGTAACAAACAATTGTCATAGCCAAAATAATTTTGTAATGCATCAGCTAAAACAGTCTTTCCACTTCCCGAGTTTCCCCTGATTATTATTAAAATTGGTTCCATATTTTCACTTCTCAATCTTTAAATCATCAGAATTTAATTTATAACAAAAAGCGAGATATTGGATAATTTTGACCAACATCTCGCTTTTTTAGGTTAATTTTCTTTCAAGCCTTGCTCAGCTCGTTGCTTTTGAATCGTCCATTTCAACATAAATGGTGCCAAGATCGTAACTACAACAATCGCAATTACAATATCCGAATAATATTCAGCGCTTAACAAGTGTTCCGCATATCCAATCTGAAGGGTAATTAATGCCATTTCACCTCTCGAAATCATTCCCGCACCAATTACGTTACCACTTAGACGATCAAATCCTGCCATACGGGCACCGATACCACCACCCCAGTACTTTGTTAAAGTTCCTAAAATGATTAATGTTGCAATAATCAAAAAATCGGCCACAATATTTTTGAAATCAACAGCTAAACCAACACTTACAAAGAATACCGGAATGAACATGGCATATCCGATTGGTTCGATACTCTCAGTAATTTCATTTTCTGAGTCTGTCGCTGACACAGCAATACCAGCGAAAAATGCACCAATTGCTGCACTTAGTCCGATTTCTTCGGCAACCCATGCCATTCCCAAACAGATAATCAACGACATGATTGGCTTACTATTTGTTATATAAAGCTGATCAGTTAACCTCATCAAGTACGGTGCAACCCACCTCACAATTAAATATACTAGTCCAAAGAAAACCAGTGGGCCCGCGACAATCTTAACAATTTGTTGAGTTAAGCTACTTGATGATCCCTCCGTTAAAAGAACCATCATACTTAATAGCAACACCCCAAGGACATCGTCGATCACGGCAGCTCCAAGAATTGTAATTCCTTCTTTAGAATCTAATGTTTGATATTCTTTTAAAACTACTACTGAGATACTGACTGATGTTGCTGAAAAGATTACTCCAATAAACAGTGACTCAAGTAGAGATAAGTGCAGTAACAAGGCCGCACTACCAACAAATAGCACAGGAGAAATCACACCCAGTATCGCAACAAACAATGAAGGCTTCAAGTACTTTCGCAACAACCTTAAGTCACTTTCCATTCCGGCAAGAAACATTAAAATAATAACGCCAATTTCCGAAAAGGTTTGAACTAATTCGTTTGAATGAACTAAATTTAAACCACCTGTTCCTAAAATAACTCCAACTAATAATTGCCCAACTACTGCAGGAACACCCATTCTTTGTGCAAAATGTCCTGCCAATGTAGTTAAAACAAGTATTAAAACCAAGACCCCAACAAATTCCATAAATACTCCTCTCGTGAAACTGATTCAGTTAAAACTAACATATCACAAAACAGGAAATTCATGTCAACTTGTTGAATAATATCTCAGTTCATTTTTTAAAAAGTATACCCTCTATAGATACTCTAGATCACTAGCTTCCGTTGGATATGCGTATACTTCATTAGTAATATCATCCATGGTCATTTGCTTATTAATAATCATCGTTAAGTAATTGATTAATGTGTCAGCTTCCGAACTTACTACGTAACCGCCAACTATTCGATTGGTAGATTTTTCGTGTATAATTTCTGCTTCCGCAACTGGCTCATTAATTCTCCTGTACGAAAACCAATTTTTCATATCTAATTTACTAATATTAAATTGCTCTGGATTTTGCTCCGCAGTTTCAATTGATATTCCAACTTGGGCTAGCTTCGGCATTCCGTAGATAACCGTTGGAATAACTGGATAATCAATTGGTTCATCCCCACCATTTAATTCCTTCGATAAATACTTGGCTTCAAACCCAGAAACCGGGGTTAATTTAGGATGCTTTTTAGAAATAACGTCGCCAAGCGCATAGATATTTTCAACATCGGTTTGCAAATGATCATTAACAACTATTCCACCACGATCAGTTTTTACACCAATGTGATTTAAATTCAAAGTATCATCATTAGCCTGTCGTCCTGCGGTTACAAATACAGCATCAACATCTAAATTAAAATTACCATCATCACTCAATCGAAATTGCTTATCCCTATGATCAACACTAGTGACATCTATATTCAAATCAAAATGAACGCCTTTTTTCTGTAGTTGTTTAATTAGTGATTGAACACCATCAGATGGAAATTCTTTGAGCGGACGATCATTGTGATGGATTAAATGCACATCAGCTCCAGCAGCACTAGCGATCGCTGCAAATTCAAACCCAATATACCCCCCACCAATTAGTGCAATTGATTTTGGCAGTTCGTCCATTTTCAAAAAGTCTGTACTCGTTTTAAGGTGTTCCTGTCCCTTAATGCTAAGTCGTCCGGGACGTTGGCCCGTGGCAATCACGAACTGCTTACTTTTAATGATTTGATCATCAATCTGTAATTGGTGCTTATCAATAAAGGTTGCATGTCCATCGTATACAGTTATATTACTATTGACCAACCCTTCCCGACTAGATGGAGAAACATCCTTAGTAAAAGTCTTTTCAAATTGCATTAAATCTGTCCAATTAATCATGGAAGCTTGCTTAATTCCTTTTCCAACCAAATAGTCATTATGCTGTTTAGCTTCAACAGCTGCTAGTAGAACCTTTTTAGGGTCACAGCCCCGATTGGGACAAGTTCCTCCCCATAAATTTTCTTCAACGACGGCTACATTCTTGTCTTGAGCTTTTAATTGGTATGCCAAACTTAATCCACCCGGCCCAGCTCCAATAATTACAACATCAAATTCATTCATGCCATATTCTCCTTCCAAATATAATCATTTATTTTCATGGACAACATCGCTCCGCTCACCTAAGAAGCGCATAACCTCCTGGCGGTCGGTCCAACAAATCGTCTTACCCCTATTATCCTTTATTTGGACATACTGATGCTCGGATAATGCTTGAAAAACTTCGGTGAGGGTAGTGTTATTCTCTAGGACAACTACATCGTCAGAATGTGGATTATCAATATAAAATCCAGTTTTGAACAGTTTATCAATTGACGTATCAAAGACGTTTTTATTGATGGTATCCGCAAAAAATTCTTCCACAAAATCATTAGCAGGATGTTGTGCAATATTTTCTGGCGTATCAACCTGTAATAAATCACCATTACTCATAACACCAATCCTGTCACCCAACTTTAAAGCTTCATCCATATCATGGGTAACGAATACAGCAGTACTCTTAGTGCTTTCATGTAACTTTAATACCAGATCTTGTAATTGAGTTCGAACTAATGGGTCCAAAGCACTAAAGGGTTCATCATATAAAACAAGTGGTGGTTCAGCCGCAATAGCCCTCAAAATACCAATTCGTTGTTGCTCCCCGCCTGATAACTCATTAGGATAACGATCTCGGTACTGCTCCGGATCTAATTCAACCTGTTTTAACAAATCATTAATTTTTTTATCAATTTCAGTTCTGGGATACTTTTTCATTTCCGGGATCAGGGCAATATTTTGTGCAACAGTCATTGTTGGAAATAAAGCTATTTGCTGCAATACATATCCAATATCCAGTCGTAAGGAACGCAAGTCATAATCTTTAATTCGTTTCCCTTTAAATAAAATATCACCATCAGTTTGAACATAAAGTTGATTAATCATTTTAAGGGTAGTGGTTTTCCCACTTCCAGAAGTTCCAACTAGTACAAATAATTCACCTTTTTTAATCTTAAAGCTAAGATCCTTAATTGTTTCATCATTTCCAAAGTTCTTTTTTACGTGGCGAAATTCAATCATTGCGTCTGTCATTATTTTGCACCTTCCTTCAGCAAATGATGTTCAACTAAGTAGTTATGCGCAACGCTAGCCGCTGATTTCTTTTGAACATTTACTTCATAATTCATCTCACGCATTTGCTCGTCCGTAATCTTCCCTTTTAGTTGATCCAAAGCTTTCACAACTGCTGGATGCGATTTGGCAAAATCAGTCTTCATCAAAGGAGCACCTTGGTATGGTGGAAAAACATGTTTGTTATCTTTCAAGACTTTTAAATGTAACTGACGAATCTGACTATCAGTTGAGTATGCATCAGCTATATTGATATCATTTTTAGCAATTGCATCGTAGCGCAGTGATGGTTGCATGGACTTAACCGGAAAATCAAGTCCATACGCTTTTTTAATACCGATCAACCCATCTTGTCTATTAATGAATTCCAACGTCATTCCGCCATGAAGTTGATTTTCAACGTCTTTTAAATCTGAAATATTATTCAAATTATATTTTTTTGCAAAACTATCTTTGACCGCAATAGCAAATGTGTTTTGATATTGCATTGGTGGCAAATACTCCATGTTATCTTGTTCTTGTAATAACTTTCGCGCTCGGAGATACGTTTGGTTGGCACTTAAAGTTTTATGTGAAGAATCTTTTACTAAGGTTTCTAGGACCGTTCCTGTAAATTCAGGATAAATATCAATTTGGCCAGCTTTAAGAGCGTTAAAAAGAAAGCTAGTTTCACCAAAATTAGACTTTAAAATCACCTTAGTAGTTGGACTATCCTGCTGAATCAAGTCCTTATACATATTAATCAATATATCAGGCTCTGAACCAAGCTTTCCAGCAATTGTTACCTGATCCACAGGTTTTTGAACTGCCTGATAGCCGGCAACTCCACCAAATCCTAATACTAAAACACCAAGAGTTACCAAAGTAGTTCGAACTGAAACTTTTTGAAGCACGCGAACCAGCATACTTAAAATAATCGCCAATAGTGCAGAACTAATTGCTCCGATCAACGTTAGGTAAACATTGTCACGATTAATTCCAAGTAAAATGAAGTTACCTAAGCCACCAGCTCCAATCAAGGCTGCTAAAGTGGCCGTTCCAATAATTAAAACTAAAGCAGTTCTAATCCCAGAAATAATTACTGGCATAGCAATTGGTAACTCCACTCTGAAAAGCTTTTGACTTGTTTTCATTCCAAAAGCATCTGCAGCTTCTTCCAATGAAGGATCAATTTCATCAATTCCAATGTAAGTATTCTGATAAATAGGCAAAAGCGCATAAATTACTAAAGCGATAATTGCGGGAACACTTCCAATTCCGACAAACGGAATCAAAAGTCCCAGCAGTGCTAGGGACGGAATTGTTTGTAAAACACTGGTTATTTGCAGAAAAAATTCTGCTATCCTCTTATGCCTAGTTGACCAGATTGCCAAAGGCACGGCAATAATTACAGCAATTAAAAGCGAAATTATTGAAATTTCTAGGTGTTGCAACAGTGCTTGGGCCAGCGCACCACGTTGGTCCATGAAAGTTTTAATTAATTCATTCATGGTCTTCTTCTTTTTAATTTATTTTGTACAAAACAACAGTGGTTTAATTATCTCACAGACAAAAAACTTAACATAAGACTTTGCTTAAAAAGCTTACAATGATTTATCTTTGACTTATTTTATTTTGGTGTTATTATTTATATAGTTAGCCGGCTAATCATATTTAAAAGAGGTGATTTCATCGAAAACTTCAAATTTAGCGATCGACCCGATCAAGAAAGGTTGCGTACTTTAGATCATGAGTTTCCCTCGGTCGATCCTACTAAGGTCGCACTTTTCCTCGATATACAATGGACCTATCGCGAGATGCAGTCACAGTATGATGCGATATTAGCAGACCATCAACTTTCCGAATCTAAATTTATTATTTTAATGTTTTTACGACAAGCACCTAATCAACAGTTAACACCTTCAGAGATTGCAAGTAAATTAGGAGCAACCAAGGCTACTGTAACCAAACTACTAAATCGAATGAACGAAAAAGGATTAATTGAAAAACTTCATTCCTCATCCGACAAACGGTCCTTAAATATTAAGTTAACCGCAATGGGGCAATCTAAATTATCAGAGTTCTTACCATTTAATTTTGGCTCAGTTGATACTTTAATGGAAGATCTATCTGCGGACGAAGTTAATCAGTTTTCCATGCTACTGGATAAAATCAAAACAGGCACAAAAAAATTATCAGATAAAAGAGGAAAATAATTATGGATAAAAAAATAGAATGGCTCGAAACATATTTAAGTTTATATATTGGACATGATAAAGTTTTGGAAAAGATGAATGATGTAGATTCTCCCTACGTTGTTCTCGATGTAAGAAACGCGCCAGCGGCTGTTAAAAAAGACCAAATTAAAGGTGCAATTGCAATGCCTGCTAAAGATTTACCCAATCGTCTTAATGAACTTTCTAAGGACAAAATCTATGTAGTATACGATTGGACAAGTGGAACAACCTTAGGAAAAACTGCACTTTTAACCTTACTCTCGGCCGGCTTTGAGGCTTATGAATTGGCCAGTGCTTTAGAAGGTTGGAAGGGTATGAATTTACCAATCGAATCAATTATCTAGACTCTTTTTTTCAATATTAAGAACAATCTAAAATACGTTTTAACCAGTAAATAGTTATTTAACTGGTTAAAACGTATTTTTAATTATTTGATATTATAATTTCTTTTTCTACTACCGCTGATCATATAAATTCATCGTTCTACTCTATAATGATAGTGGTGTACATCGTACTAGGATATCACGAGTTAAATGATGAATATTACCCAATCGCTTCGTGTAGTTCATGCACTAACCCAAGGATTTCATGTAGCACAAAGTTATATATCAAGGATCGTTTTATTCAAGTTTGCAGGTTCTTCTCCAGCAGAAATTTTATTTACTCGTGTTGAAGACAATTCGCTTTCCTCCTTTTTTGTTCCATCCTTCTTCAAAAGAGGATAATGGTACCTCTTCAACTGCAAAATCAAAGGGATTTTCCTTTTCCGACCTTATAATCTCTTTAAAAGATTTTAAAATATCTTGAATATCTACTGATCCCTGCCCAGAACCGATTAACTGCAGCCTTACAGCTCGAAATGCAGCACCTGGAAGTGGCGCAGTTTGTCCTGCTGCAGTACCAATTGAAACCCATTTTAGATCTTGTTCATCACTACTCCGGTGAGGAATAATGGACCACATTGCTTCCGCAGTCACATCCCCCCAAAGATAATCCAAAATTATATCAACATCTTTGCCGGCATCAGCAAGGTTTTTCTTAACAATTTCTTTGTCACCTTCAAGATCAACCCAACGAGTTGCTCCAAGGGATCTCAAATTTTCTAATCGCTTCTCTCCACGACCAACCGCAATAATATCTGAGGCTCCTAAACGTTTAGCGACCTGAATTGCTACACTTCCAGCATTACCAGTTGCTCCAAGAATCATAATTTTCTGATTTCTTTTAAAATCGGCACGGTATTTTAAAGCCATCCAAGAAGACAACGCTGGATTCATAAGACCCGCAACTTTTAAACCATCAACCCTCTTGGGTATTTCAACCCAATGTCCTTTTTCCACAGCAACTTGCTCGGCAAAACTTCCATTTGCAACAAAGTAGACCTTTTTTCCGTTTGGTAGAATCCCAACCCCATCTACACCAGGGATCATTGGTAGTTTCCCCGTAGATGTATAGTGTTGTCCTGTTGCACTGGAACGAGCGCGATTAGATAAGGAAGCCCCTACTACATTAATCAAAACTTCATCTAATTTAGTTACAGGTTCAGAATATCCCATTTCAAATTTTGGCCCTTCATTAAAATCATGTACAACTACTGCCTTCATAATTATCTCCTATTTTTCTAAACATCATTTTTATATTACTGGTAATATAAAACAAATTATATTAATAATCCCTTAAAAAGTCAAATATTTATTACCAGTAATATAAAAATAAAAAAACGAACCATAATTTACCCCACTTAAATCGAAGCGTAACTTACGGCTCGCAGTCTAATTATATATATCTAAAAATTTATTTTTTTAACCTGTGGTTCAGTTTGTACCAAAATTTTACCGTTATGAATCGAATATAATAACTCTTTGCGTTCATTTAGCTCATCATAGAAATTTGAAGCATTAAAGATCAGGCAGCTGGCCGGTTTGCCCACTTCAATACCATAATGGTCCTCAATATTAAGGGTTTTGGCGGCGTTATTTGTTACAAATTGGTATGAATCTAAAATTTGGTGATATCCCATCAGTTGTGATGCATGAATACCCATATGGATTGGATCAAGCATATTGCCATCACCCATGGGATACCATGGATCTTTGATATCATCTTCTCCAAAAGAAACATTAATTAAGTTTTTATCCAGTTCCTTAACCCGTGTTAATCCCCGTCGTTTGGGATATGTATCAAATCGACCACCTAAATGCATATTAATCAGTGGGTTAGAAACCATGTTTATCTCTGAAAGTTTAAGCAACCGCATTAGTTTATAAGCATAAGCGTCATTATAAGAGCCCATCGCAGTTGTGTGGCTAGCTGTTACACGATTCTTCAGACCCGTTTCATATGCTAAAGTAGCTAATACTTCCAAATGTCTGGAGTTAGGATCATCAATTTCATCACAGTGAACATCAACTAATCGATCATATTTTTCTGCAAGTCCTACCAAATATTTCAAGGATTCAACACCGTAATCGCGATTAAACTCAAAATGAGGGATACCACCGATTACGTCGACTCCTTCGTCAACGGCAGTCTTCAAAAGCTCTTTGCCTTTGGGAAAAGATAAAATTCCTTCTTGCGGAAAAGCGACTAGTTGTAATTCCATAAAATCTTTTACTTCATCCCGAATTTCAAGTAATGCTTCTAACGCGGTAAAACTAGGATCTGTTGTATCAACATGGCTTCTGACAAATTGTAATCCATGGCTTGCCTGTTTTTTCAAGGTTTGCAAAGCCCGTTCTTTCACATCTTGTTTTGTTAATTTTTGTTTACGCGCCGCCCAAATACGAATGCCATCAAATAAAGTGCCGCTTTCATTCCATTCTGGATCCCCAGCCGTCAATGTAGCATCTAAATGAACATGTGAGTCGATAAAGGGAGGTAATAGTAGCTTACCATCTGCTTCAATAACTTCTTCATTTTGATATGGTTCAATGCTTGTTTCAATCGCTGCAAACTTGCCATCCATAATCCTAACATCTTTTTTTGAGTTTGAATTTTCTATGTAAACTTGTTTAATTAGCATATTTATTTTCCTTCTTTCCTAAACACATTGCTGTATAGTAAATCACACCTATAACGATCATCACAACAAAGGTCGCACCAGTATAATCTATAATAAACGACACCTTTTGTAGTAGTAAGTATAGGATAACCCCCGTTACCCAAAGAATAAACGCTAACCAATGTATACCGCCTCCAAACCAGTATCGTCCCTTGGAATCACCAAGCTCGGCAGGATAGTATTTTTGTTTATTAATTAAGAAAAAGTCGACAACCATAATACTAACAATCGGTCCTAAAACCATCCCCACGTAATCTAAAAATGCCGTAAATGCACTTAAGAAGCTACCATAAAACACTGGAATAAAGGTAACGATTGTTGAAAGAACCGTAACAATTAACAGTGCGCGCTTCAGGGTTATTTTGGAAAACATATTATTCAATGCCGAACCCGCCGCTTGAATATTCACAGCGTTGGCAGTCACACTAGTTAAAACGATTACCAACATAGCAATAATCCCTAATCCTAATCTATTTGCTATCGTACTAGGATCAGAATTGTTCGGATCGTATACGCCTGATGTCAAAGCAATACTAATTGTTGCGCTCAGACCGATGAAAGCAAAACCAAAAACCCCTAAGTTTGCACCAATAAAAGGTGCCGTGGTTGAAGTTCGCGCCTTATTTGTAAATCTTGTAAAATCTGCGCCAGCGGTAACCCACGCTAAATTAAAAGCTGCTAAAGTATCAATTGCCGAACCAAATTTCATTTGTGAGTGTAGAGGTACTTTCCAATTTGCAATCTGATTGAAAGATACATCACGAAAAACAACGATGGATTCCCATATCACGAAAATTATCACTAAAATAATTCCAATTCGCTCAATGATTTGAATCGATCGTTGTCCAGAAATAATACTTATTAAATGTAATCCACTCATTATCAAAATACCGACAATGAGCCCTAAGTTACCACCAGGTTGCCCGTAAACTGCCCAACCAAATAATGTGTGTAATATGTATGACATTGAAGTAGCAGCAATAAAAGTGTTGACGGCAGTCCAACCTACAAATTGCGTTAAATTAACCAAAGACGGAACGATACTACCACGAATCCCAAATGAAGCACGTGAAATTGCCATCGTTGTAACGCCGGTCTTATATCCCATATAACCAACTAATGCTAAAAATACATATGAAATACTTGAGGCGATGATCAATGCTTTGATCCCACCCCAAAATCCACATGCAGCGATGATTCCACCAACAAACCAAGTTCCGTTGTTAGCATTGGCCCCAATCCAAGTTGCAAACATGTCCCAATAGGTCATATGACGGCTTTCCATTGGAATACTTTCTACCTGATATTTGTTCTCTTTTTGCATAAAATCCTCCTGCTAGTTTTTTTACACATTTTTATAAATTATACTAGCCGTAGAATTTTATTCAAGAACTTTTTATTATTCTAGCTTTTAATGAGTAGTCTGATACAATTCTAAACCAAGGAATACGACCGAACTTTAGAGTGACTCCCCTTATCTTTTTTAGTATTCAATTAAGTTATTATCAATAAATATCTAAATCAATATCTAATTCTCTTTCTTAAATTCTCAGGCCACTTCTACAAGCCGTACAGAGAAGAACGCTTAATGATTAGACTTCTGTGATGCCTGCTTAATTGTTAAGCCTCTTTCTAAGCTTTATCATACTTTCACATCTAATTTTATTCTCAAAAATAGGCTTAGAATAATTCTTTATAAAGAAATCAGGCAGAAGACCATAGATGTGAAATCCGAGCTCTTGGTAAAGTTTTAACTGTTTAAACGATGAATTACCAGTTCCAATTAGAAGGTCTTTAATTCCTTGTTTAGCGTAATAATCTGAAACAAATTCAATTAATTTTGTTCCTAATCCTTGATGCTGTTCAGCCTCAAGAACTGCAATATTTTTTATTTCGGCACTTTCGTCGTTCAGTATTTTAACAATTATTATTCCAACTGTTGAGGTAGACTTCTTAATAATCCAAATATTGCTCTCATATATATAACTCTTAATCATTTCAAGTGATGGGTCTGCACTGAGTAACAATTCAGTTAGTTCGTCGCTAAAATGGGTTCGTTTAATCTCCATGAAAAAACTCCTAAAAATAAAAAGGCTAAAGAAATGATGTATTCATTCCCCTAACCTACGTAGTATCGATGAAGCCACTAATCGGACTTGAACCGATGACCCCTTCCTTACCATGGAAGTGCTCTACCTAGCTGAGCTATAGTGGCAATTAAGCCTTTATAGTATATCATATTTCAAGCCGTTTCGACTACCTTAACCAAAAAAAGAATCCTCTATCTTTCGATAAAGAATTCTTTAAGTTGCATGGCAACGTCCTACCCTCGCAGGAGGCGATCCTCCAACTACTCTCGGCGCTAAGAAGCTTAACTTCTGTGTTCGACATGGGTACAGGTGTATCCTTCTTGCCATCGTCACCACACTCAACGCTAACTTACGTTATCGCTTGAGAAAATCTTTGTTCTCTCAAAACTGAATAATATCTTAAATTTTCCTTCGAAAACCACCACTTACTTGGTTAAGTCCTCGACCGATTAGTATTAGTCCGCTTCATGCATCGCTGCACTTCCACTCCTAACCTATCTACCTGATCATCTTTCAGGGGTCTTACTTGCCCGAAGGCAATGGGAAATCTCATCTTGAGGCGAGTTTCACACTTAGATGCTTTCAGCGTTTATCTCATCCATACGTAGCTACCCAGCGATGCTCTTGGCAGAACAACTGGTACACCAGCGGTATGTCCATCCCGGTCCTCTCGTACTAAGGACAGCTCCTCTCAAATTTCCTACGCCCGCGACGGATAGGGACCGAACTGTCTCACGACGTTCTGAACCCAGCTCGCGTACCGCTTTAATGGGCGAACAGCCCAACCCTTGGGACCGACTACAGCCCCAGGATGCGATGAGCCGACATCGAGGTGCCAAACCTCCCCGTCGATGTGAACTCTTGGGGGAGATAAGCCTGTTATCCCCAGGGTAGCTTTTATCCGTTGAGCGATGGCCCTTCCATACGGTACCACCGGATCACTAAGCCCGACTTTCGTCCCTGCTCGACCTGTCTGTCTCGCAGTCAAGCTCCCTTCTGCCTTTACACTCTACGAATGATTTCCAACCATTCTGAGGGAACCTTTGGGCGCCTCCGTTACTCTTTAGGAGGCGACCGCCCCAGTCAAACTGCCTACCAGACACTGTCTCCCGCCACGATTAGTGGCGCGGGTTAGAGGGTTCATACAACGAGGGTAGTATCCCACCAATGCCTCCATCGAAACTAGCGTTCCGACTTCAACGGCTCCTACCTATCCTGTACAAGCTGTACAAACACTCAATATCAAGTTACAGTAAAGCTCCATGGGGTCTTTCCGTCCTGTCGCGGGTAACCCGCATCTTCACGGGTATTATAATTTCACCGAGTCTCTCGTTGAGACAGTGCCCAAATCGTTACGCCTTTCGTGCGGGTCGGAACTTACCCGACAAGGAATTTCGCTACCTTAGGACCGTTATAGTTACGGCCGCCGTTTACTGGGGCTTCAGTTCAAAGCTTCGCTTACGCTAACTCATTCCCTTAACCTTCCAGCACCGGGCAGGCGTCAGCCCCTATACGTCATCTTACGATTTTGCAGAAACCTGTGTTTTTGATAAACAGTCGTTTGGGCCTCTTCACTGCGGCTGACCTTGCGGTCAGCACCCCTTCTCCCGAAGTTACGGGGTCATTTTGCCGAGTTCCTTAACGAGAGTTCTCTCGCTCACCTTAGGATACTCTCCTCGACTACCTGTGTCGGTTTGCGGTACGGGTAATTAAACTCTAACTAGAAGCTTTTCTCGGCAGTGTGACGTCTGGAACTTCGCTACTATAATTTCGCTCCCCATCACAGCTTGTCCTTAAGAAAAAAAGCATTTGACTCTTCTTCAGACTTGCTGCTTGGACATCCGTTTCCAACTGGATGCTTTCCATAGCCTACTGCGTCCCTCCATTGTTCAAACAAGTTTAACTAGTACAGGAATATCAACCTGTTATCCATCGTCTACGCCTCTCGGCCTCGACTTAGGTCCCGACTAACCCTGGGTGGACGAGCCTTCCCCAGGAAACCTTAGTCATTCGGTGGATAGGATTCTCACCTATCTTTCGCTACTCATACCGGCATTCTCACTTCTAAGCGCTCCAACAGTCCTCACGGTCTGCCTTCATTGCCCTTAGAACGCTCTCCTATCACGTCACCTATTGGTGACATCCGCAGTCTCGGTAATATGTTTAAGCCCCGGTACATTTTCGGCGCAGAATCACTCGACTAGTGAGCTATTACGCACTCTTTAAATGGTGGCTGCTTCTGAGCCAACATCCTAGTTGTCTATGCAACTCCACATCCTTTTCCACTTAACATATATTTAGGGACCTTAACTGGCGGTCTGGGCTGTTCCCCTTTCGACGATGGAACTTATCTCTCACCGTCTGACTCCCGGACATAAATCAATGGCATTCGGAGTTTATCTGAATTCGGTAACCCGTGACGGGCCCCTAGTCCAAACAGTGGCTCTACCTCCATGATCCTAATTCCGAGGCTAGCCCTAAAGCTATTTCGGAGAGAACCAGCTATCTCCAAGTTCGTTTGGAATTTCACCGCTACCCACACCTCATCTCAGCACTTTTCAACGTACACGAGTTCGGTCCTCCAGTGCGTTTTACCGCACCTTCAACCTGGACATGGGTAGGTCACTTGGTTTCGGGTCTACATCCGCATACTTATTCGCCCTCTTCAGACTCGCTTTCGCTGTGGCTCCGTCTCTTCAACTTAACCTGGCATACGAACGTAACTCGCCGGTTCATTCTACAAAAGGCACGCCATCACCCATTAACGGGCTCTGACTTATTGTAGGCACATGGTTTCAAGAACTATTTCACTCCCCTTCCGGGGTGCTTTTCACCTTTCCCTCACGGTACTGGTTCACTATCGGTCACTAGGGAGTATTTAGCCTTGGGAGATGGTCCTCCCGGATTCCGACGGAATTTCACGTGCTCCGCCGTACTCAGGATCCTGAACTGAGGGAGCTTGATTTAGTTTACGGGGCTATCACCCTCTTTGGCGAGCCTTCCCAGACTCCTCAACTATCAAACTCTTTGGTAACTCAAATGTTCAGTCCTACAACCCCAGAAAGCAAGCTTTCTGGTTTGGGCTTTTCCCGTTTCGCTCGCCGCTACTCAGGGAATCGATTTTTCTTTCTCTTCCTGCGGGTACTGAGATGTTTCAGTTCCCCACGTCTACCTTCACACATCCTATGTATTCAGATGTGGATAACAAGCGGTAAAGCTTGCTGGGTTGCCCCATTCGGAAATCCCCGGATCAAAGCTTACGTACAGCTCCCCGAGGCATATCGGTGTTAGTCCCGTCCTTCATCGGCTCCTAGTACCAAGGCATTCACCATGCGCCCTTCCTAACTTAACCTATACTTTGCCGACGGCAAAGTGGTTTATGAGTTTAATTCTAGCGATTAATTGAACTAATCTTGTTAATATAACTCTTTAAATTACGCGGTGGTTTTCTCGGTTTAATTATTTACATAATTAATATTAGAAAATTTAGATATTATTCAGTTTTCAAAGAACAAATTGAGAGTAGACCTCTCAAAACTAAACAAAACTTTGACATGGTGTAGTTTCCGTATTATTCCTTAGAAAGGAGGTGATCCAGCCGCAGGTTCTCCTACGGCTACCTTGTTACGACTTCACCCTAATCATCTGTCCCACCTTAGACGGCTAGCTCCTAAAAGGTTACCCCACCGGCTTTGGGTGTTACAAACTCTCATGGTGTGACGGGCGGTGTGTACAAGGCCCGGGAACGTATTCACCGCGGCATGCTGATCCGCGATTACTAGCGATTCCGACTTCGTGTAGGCGAGTTGCAGCCTACAGTCCGAACTGAGAATGGCTTTAAGAGATTAGCTAAACCTCGCGGTTTCGCGACTCGTTGTACCATCCATTGTAGCACGTGTGTAGCCCAGGTCATAAGGGGCATGATGATTTGACGTCGTCCCCACCTTCCTCCGGTTTGTCACCGGCAGTCTCACTAGAGTGCCCAACTTAATGCTGGCAACTAGTAATAAGGGTTGCGCTCGTTGCGGGACTTAACCCAACATCTCACGACACGAGCTGACGACAACCATGCACCACCTGTCATTCTGTCCCCGAAGGGAACTTCTAATCTCTTAGAATGTCAGAAGATGTCAAGACCTGGTAAGGTTCTTCGCGTAGCTTCGAATTAAACCACATGCTCCACCGCTTGTGCGGGCCCCCGTCAATTCTTTTGAGTTTCAACCTTGCGGTCGTACTCCCCAGGCGGAATACTTAATGCGTTAGCTGCAGCACTGAAGGGCGGAAACCCTCCAACACTTAGTATTCATCGTTTACGGCATGGACTACCAGGGTATCTAATCCTGTTCGCTACCCATGCTTTCGAGCCTCAGCGTCAGTTACAGACCAGACAGCCGCCTTCGCCACTGGTGTTCTTCCATATATCTACGCATTTCACCGCTACACATGGAGTTCCACTGTCCTCTTCTGCACTCAAGTCTCCCAGTTTCCAATGCACTTCTTCGGTTGAGCCGAAGGCTTTCACATTAGACTTAAAAGACCGCCTGCGCTCGCTTTACGCCCAATAAATCCGGATAACGCTTGCCACCTACGTATTACCGCGGCTGCTGGCACGTAGTTAGCCGTGGCTTTCTGGTTAAATACCGTCACTGGGTGAACAGTTACTCTCACCCACGTTCTTCTTTAACAACAGAGTTTTACGAGCCGAAACCCTTCTTCACTCACGCGGCGTTGCTCCATCAGACTTTCGTCCATTGTGGAAGATTCCCTACTGCTGCCTCCCGTAGGAGTCTGGGCCGTGTCTCAGTCCCAATGTGGCCGATTACCCTCTCAGGTCGGCTACGTATCACTGCCTTGGTAAGCCTTTACCTTACCAACTAGCTAATACGCCGCGGGTCCATCCAGAAGTGATAGCCGAAACCATCTTTTAAAGGAAAACCATGCGGTTTTCTTTATTATGCGGTATTAGCACCTGTTTCCAAGTGTTATCCCCCTCTTCTGGGCAGGTTACCCACGTGTTACTCACCCGTTCGCCACTCATTTCATTGTTAAAATCATCTTCCGTGCAAGCACTTCTGATTCTTTTAACGGAAATGCGTTCGACTTGCATGTATTAGGCACGCCGCCAGCGTTCATCCTGAGCCAAGATCAAACTCTCATATTATATGATGAGTCTATATAAGCTCATTAATTGTTTGTTTTGCGAATTGACTTCGTTCGCATAATGTTTTATCGAATAACTTTCGTTACTCAATCCCTACACCATTTGATTGTCAAAATTTTGTTCAGTTTTCAAAGGTCTACTGTGTTGGTTTTCAAAGCTTACTGCTTTGTTGCCAGCTAATTAATCATAACATCATCGATTGAACATGTCAACAACTAATTTCATTTATTTTGAATCAGTGTTGCGAATGTTCGTCGCGACAACAGAGATTAACTATACTAGCATTTCTTTGATTCGTCAACTAAAATTCAAAATTAATTTTCAAAATAATCAAAAATACTGCAAAAACGGTTTTTATAATCCCATTTTTCCCCTTTACACATTCAATTTTTGGTAGTATTTTAGAATCGTTCTAAGATTTAAAGGAGGGGTTATCTTGAAACTAGATTCAAAAAGACGTTGGTGGTTCGTTGTAACACTACTAATTGGAACGTTTACAATGTCAATTAGCCAGTCAGCACTGTCCACTGCTTATCCAACTTTCATGCACTATTTTAATTTACCAGCCAGTACAATCTCATGGTTAACAACCGGGTTTATGCTGGTGATGTGTGTCGTTATGCCTCTATCTCCTTGGCTATTGAATAATGTTAACTTTAAACTGTTGTATCTAACACTTATTACAATATTCATTGCAGGTACCTTAATTATTATATGGGCACCCACTTTTCAAATCGTTATGCTTGGACGCTTAATGGAAGGTTTTAGCGTTGGTGTTCTTTTCCCTTCATATCAATCGGTCATTTTAGAAATTACACCCATTAAGAATCGTGGTGCTGTTATGGGTACCGTCGGTTTAGTAATGGGTTCCGCCTTGGCTGTTGGTCCCATTGTCTCTGGCGTCCTACTACAATTAATAAATTGGCAAGCTATCTTTGTATTTTTCACTTTACTTCTATTATTGGTTTTCATTTTGGCCACGCAAACTATTGTTAATCCGTTACAACAAAAAAAATCACAGCTAGACGTTCTATCCGTAATCCTTTCCATCGGAATAATTGGGGTACTATACTTTATCAATGAACTTCCAAAAAAAGGTGCAACCTTTTCCCTAGTTATAATTTTACTGGGATCCATAATTATGCTGGCCGGTTTCGTCTACCGCCAGTTACATATAAAAGAACCGTTGTTACATTTGCAAATCTTGACTATCCTGAACTTCGATATTGCTGTTCTTCTAACGGCTGCTTCCTATATGTCGCTAATTACAATCACCGTAATTATGCCCCTCTATTACCAACAGGTCATCGGATTGTCACCCCTTTGGTCAGGACTAGCTTTAGTTCCCGCTGCCGCTCTTTTATCATGGCTCAATAGAAAAAGTGGCAAGTTGGCAGATCGAACCGGTTTTAAGCGTGTTATGTTAATTGGCTTCATTTTATTTATAGTTGGTTGGTCCCTACTATTAATTAATCTTACCGTTAATAATCTATGGGTTGCTATCATATCCAGTGCTATTGTAGAAGCAGGGAACGCATTTGTTATGATGCCTGCAACCACACTGGGAGCAAACTCACTACCAAACAGTCAAATTCCACATGGTTCCTCGATAATCGCTACTATCCGCCAAATTCTAGGATCAACAGCGATTGTAATTGCTACAGTCCTCCTGGGGCAATCAAACTTTCACTCTGTTTTTATCTTTTTCCTTATACTAGAAGTTATTGCCCTTATACTAGCATTAATGATTAAAGACAGACAAAATACGTAATTTTAAAATTAAAAAGCTTTCATATTCGACCAATGTGGGTAACTTAATTACCAATCCACGTTTGGTTTCTATGAAAGCTTTTTATTATTTCACTCTTGCTAAGAAATATTTTTTCTTTCCACGACGTACAATCACAAACTTACCGTCAAACCGTTCATTAGGATCAATCTCAGCTTCAAGATCCGTTATTTTTTCACCATTAATACGAATAGCCCCGTTTTGAACATCTTCGCGTGCTTGACGTCTTGACGGTTCAATCTTGGTTGTATCAACTAACCAAAGAACGATATTTTCTTTTTGGTTGGTAATATCAACACTTGGCATATTTTTGAAGCCTTGTTCGATTTCGCTTGCAGTTAGATTTTGCACGTCTCCCGAGAAAAGCGCTGCTGAAATATTTTCAGCCTCTTGGACTGCTTTTTCGCCGTGAACAAATTTGGTTACTTCCTGTGCCAATCGACGCTGTGCTTCACGCTTTTCGGGTGCAGTTTGAATCTTATCGGCTAATTCATTAATTTCATCCTGATCCAAAAATGTAAAATACTTCAAAAATTTCAAGACATCCCGGTCATCCTGGTTAAACCAAAATTGATAGAATTCGTATGGAGATGTCTTTTCAGGATCTAACCAGATGTTACCACCCTCTGATTTACCAAATTTAGTACCATCGGCTTTAAGTAACAACGGGATTGTGAGACCGAATACCTTCGCCTCTTGTCCTTCCATACGGTGAATCAAATCCGTACCAGCCGTAATGTTTCCCCACTGGTCTCCACCACCAATTTGTAATTGAACATCTTCATTTTTGTACAAATGTAAGAAATCAACAGATTGTAAAATTTGGTAAGTAAATTCGGTAAATGAAATCCCTACTTCTAGCCTACTAGCAACGACTTCCTTTGCCAGCATATTATTGACATTAAACAACTTACCATAGTCACGTAAAAAATCTAACAGTGAAATTTTTGAAAGCCAATCACGGTTATTTACAATACGAAAATTTTCATTGCCAAAAAACTTTAACATTTGTTTCGTTAATGCCTCTTCGTTATGCTTAACCTGATCCATCGTTTGCAAAACACGTTCGGCCTTTTTACCGGATGGATCTCCAATTGAGCCTGTTCCACCACCGATAACAATCACTGGCTTATGTCCCATTTCTTGGAATCTTTTCAAAATCATGAAAGGGATCAGATGCCCAATATGCATGCTATCCCCGGTTGGGTCAATTCCTGCATATAAACCTATGGACTTTTCCTCTGTTAATTTTTTAAGACCTTCAGCGTCCGTTTGCTGATTGATCGCGCCACGCCAGTCTAACTCATCAATAATATTCATTAATAGTCCCTCCTTTTTTTAATACCGAATCATGAAAAATAAAAAGCCCCCAATCCTCCTAAGAGAATCAGGGACGAAATTATCCGCGTTACCACCTTGACTTGAACAGCGTTGTTCCACTCAACACCGATAACGAGGTGATCCGATCATCAAGCTCCATGGTGTAATTCGTTCAAACAACTCTTGTTCAGTTTGCAGTCCCACTGAATTCCTAATGTCCAAGTCATCCACTACTGTGCCACTTCTAAGCTTCTTTATTACGACCAATTTTACGGGTAAACATGTTACCTGTCAACTAAAAATCAGTTAAGACATCATCAACTTGCTGACGTGCAACAGCCTTAAAATCTTCCGCATGTTCTGGATCAAAATCAGCGCCTTCAATGTATGCACCAGAAACATCACTGATTCCATAAAAATGCATCATATCACGTAAATACGCATCCCCAAAATCTCTTTCAATCTCGCCATTATTGGTATGATAGAATCCACCAGCCGCCTGAATATGAAGTGCTTTTTTACCCTCTAGTAATCCTACTGGCCCATTAGCTGTATATTTGATTGTTTTATGTGGTACAGAAACAACATCTAAATATTCTTTCATTTCTGCTGGCAAAAAATGATCATACATTGGATTTGCAAACACATATTTATCGTAACTAACAAATTGATCAACAGTTTCGTTGTGTTTCTTTAAGAGGGCAACATCAGTGTCCGTCATGGGATGACCGAACTTTTGTTTTTCCCATGCATCCAACGTTTGATCATTAATTGGCGGTACAATTCCATCTGAATAAACATTTATTATTTTAACTTCATCATCTGGGTGCTTAGTTTGATAATTGCTAATAAAATATTCCAATAAATATTCTGTTTTTGATTCGTTCTTTGTTTCTGGATGTCCATCAATTACTAATACTTTACTCATTTCATTAACTTCCTTTTATTTAGTTTACATGGAAACATTATATTATTAAAAAATCGGAAGTCAACCCTTCCGATAAAAATTAATTTCAGACAATATCTTAACTGCGTCGTCAATTTGTTTTTGTGAAAAACTAGCCAAAACATCCTTCATGTCCGCTGCTTCTCGTTTGTGTAATTCTTCATGAATCTGATAAACCTGTTTTCCAAGGTCAGTTAACGAATAGTATATGTCCTTTTTATTATCACCTTGATGCGCCTTAAAAATCAGCCTTTTATTTATCAAACGTGCCGTTATTTTAGAAGTTGCACCCTTCGTAACTCCCATTTTTTCGGTTAATTCAACTCCACGAATAGGTTGATCAGTTCCAACCATCTGCACAAAATGAAGAGCCAATATGTTTACACCATCCAAAGTATCCTTGGGTAGATTATGTTCAAGCAATTTTCGATGCAAAAACCTTGCTTCACGGTGTGTACTTGACTCACTTACTTTGATGTATTCGTCTAGCGCTTTTTTTAATTCCTCTAGCTGAGAAATGATTATCACTCCCTATTTTGCTAACTCATAGATAGCGTGAGCATAGATCACAGCTGCATTAAAAATGTCATCAATCATCATATATTCATTAGCCTGGTGCATTACATTTTCACGACCTGGGAACTGTGCTCCAAATGCAACTCCACGATCCAAAATACGACCATAGGTTCCACCACCAATAACCTGTTCAGAACCCTTTTCACCAGAATGTTCCTCGTAAATACTCAACAACGTCTTAACTAATGGATCATTACTCGATACGTAATGCGGTTCCTGTGCATGACCATGAAGAACAACCTTCACTTTGTAATCACTTAAAGCGTCGGCAGTTAAACGAGTAATTTCATCTGTGTTTGTTGACTTAGGATAACGGACATTGATAATGATTGAACTTGGTTTACCTGCTTCAAAATCAAACAAATCCGGAGTTACGGTTAAGTCACCCATTTTTTCATCAACCGTGTTAATGCCTAATTTATTTCCACGTGAATCCAAATGGAGATTATCCGCAATCAACTTTAAGTATTCACTTTCTACACGATCCTTCAAGAAAAGAGCTAAGAAAGTTGCCGCATTTAAACCAGCCTTAGGTTCTAAGGCATGCGCAGATTTTCCGATTAAAAAGAATTTAACGGTATTATTATCCGTTGTCAACTCGCCTTCCAAACCATTTTCAGTAAGAAAATCTTCAAATGCTGATTTGAGTTCCGGAACATTGATATCATCATTCAAATCAATAACTGCTGTTGCATCTCGTGGAATCATATTTTCCTTAATCCCACTTGTGAATGATGCCAATGTCATGCTACCCTTTGCATTTTCTGGTGCCAATTCAATTCTGAACGATGCGATACCCTTCTCACCATTGATAATTGGAAATTCAGCATCAGGAGAAAATCCGAAATCCGGTGTGGCTTCGTTGGCAAGGTAACGTTCCATTCCATACCATTCACTTTCCTCGTCTGTACCAAAAATTAAGCGAATCTTCTTAGAAACAGGTAATTCCAATTCCTTGATAATTTGTAATCCTAAATAAGCTGCCATTGAAGGCCCTTTATCATCGCTGGCTCCTCGAGCATAGATCCGACCATCTTTAATAACCGGTTCAAATGGATTAGTTTCCCACCCTTCACCAGCAGGAACCTCGTCCATATGTCCAAGAATCCCCAAAATTTCTTTACCATCCCCGTATTCAACATGCCCAGCCACGTTTTCAACGTTCTTAATCACAAAGCCGTCTTCTTTAGCAAATCCAAGCACCGTTTCCAAAGCCTTTTTAGGTCCTTCACCCAAGGGAGCCTCTTTAGTTCCATGTTCTGAATCGCGTGAACTGTCAATTTTTAGTAATTCCACCAAACGGTTCAGTGTTTGTTCTTTTCGTTTCTCAACTTCAGCTGTCCAGTCAATTGCCATCTTTAATACCCCTATTTTTTTATTTATACATCATTATACAGGAACCAACAATTTTTCTAAAATATCTGACCAAACTATTTACTTTTATTAAGTAAGTGAGATAATCTGCTTACATTAAATTTTAAGAGGTGGCTTTAAAAATGACTGAAAAAGTAGTCGTAATCACAGGCGCATCAAGCGGAATTGGGGCTGAAACAGTACGTTTACTAGCTTCTAAAGGCATGAAACTTGCAATTGGTGCTCGTCGCACTGACTTATTGAAAGATTTAGCCGACTCGCTACCAGAAGCACAAATCATCTACACTCAAGTAGATGTTACAAAAAAAGAAGATATTCAAAAACTTGTTGATCTAGCTATTAAAAAATTTGGCCGCATTGATGTCCTCTATAACAATGCTGGTACAGCAACTCCTGGCCGTATTGCAGATGGCAATACTGAAGCGTGGGAACGTATGATTAACGTTAATATTATGGGAGTTTTAAACGGATTAGCTGTTGTACTTCCTATTATGGAAAACCAAAAATCTGGTCACATCATTTCAACTGATTCAGTGTTAGGGCACGTTTCATTACCAAATGTCGGTGTTTACGCCGGAACAAAATTTGCAGTCCAAGCAATCATGGATTCAATGCGCAAAGAAGAATCTGAATTCAATATCAAAGCAACCATGATTTCACCAGGTGGCGTTTCAACGGAAATATTTGGTAATCCCGTCATTGATAAGGATGCCGAAGTAGATAAATTAAACCCTGAGGATGTTGCTAATGCTGTTGCATTCGCGATTGAGACTCCTGCAAACGTTGGAATTAACGAAGTTCTTTTACGTGCAGTTAAACAAGTTCACTAAGAAACAAATAAACTTAATAGCCCTTAGCTGACGTAATGTACACTGCAGCCAAGGGCTATTTTTTTGATTATTTAACTATGGCAAGCTTTCAAACTTCTCACTAAAGAGTAACTATAACTTTTCGCCTGAGCAAACGTAGGATAGAATTTAAAAAAACTAAAATCTAGCTTTCATTTCCAACATAGATAGCCTTCACTCCTAACAACTTATCGTTAATACCAAGCAGGCTTATCTCCATCTGTTCCAGGCTTATTTACACCAATTGAATGTCGGATCTCGGTATTATTTTGAGCAACTTCAACTACAACATGGGCAATACTTTTACGTGAAACTTCGGTTCCTTTAAAGTCTTCACCCTTCTGTGTAATTTCAAAATCAATTTCATCTTTATCAGTCAACCATGCCGGACGAATGATTGTAAAATCAAGGTCAGTTCCTTCAATCACATCGGCCGCTGCGCGATATTTTTGAAGATATCCATCAAGAACCGAATTATTCCATTCTCCAAATTTACCTGGAACTTCATCGTAAATTCCAATTGTTGAAATCCAAATCAAACGTTTTACATTTTTTTCATTCATTGCAGTCGTAACCGCAGCTGCCTGATCTTTAATATTATCACCAGCCAAGTTAGCATAGACTACATCAACACCGTCAAGGACATCTTCAAGTTGCTTCACGTTAGTTGTATCACCTTCGACAACTTGTTCGCGATCTGAATCAGCGACTGACAATCGACTTGAGTTTCGTAAAAACAAAACTAATTGATCATCGGTTTGCTCCAAGAATTCTTTTTCTGCCAAACGAGCGATTTTACCGTTGGCACCCAAAACTAAAATCTTTTTCATAGTTTTTTCACTCCTTTATAGATAAAAAGTAAGTCATTTTTTAAAATATTACAAGCAAAGACACTTTATAGATAACGCCACTAACTATTAGTAATATTAACAATTAAACCGCTTACTTGGATGAAATAACGACGAAGTTTCGTAACCACAGTTTAATCACTATTGATGTGGCTAATTTCTTATTCTATTGTCAAAGCTTCCCATCTTGAATCCTTCACACATCGAGGTCATATGAGTTATCGTAATCATTACTATTTCACAACTTTTCATATAATTTTTTGATGCAAGATGGTTTTCTGTATATCAAAAAAGGCTTTAGATTATCCTTAATACTGAAATTATTCAGTACCTAGTTAGTAATATCTAAAACCTTTTTATCGAAAATGATAAACTTATTGTATATCCGAAATTCCCTCTGAAATAGGTTGAGCTCCCTCTACAACAGAAAAGCTCTTCTTGATTGTATTGTCATGGTGTAATGTTTCTGCCACGACCTCAGCAACATCTTGTCGTGAAATAGAACCATGATCTTCGCCAATCAAAACTCCACCCTTACCAGGCTCATTTGTTAGAATTCCAGGCTTTACAATTGTGTAATCCAAATCAGTTTGATTTTCTAAATAATTATCAGCAAAATATTTGGCAACGTAATAAGGCTTAATTTCCTCTGTCCATTTTTCTGGGTTTTCAGAGTTCATTGCACTAACTAACACAAAACGTGTCACTCCTGCTATTTTGCTAGCTAACATGCTCTTTACAGCGCCATCCAAATCAATCATTAATGTTTGATCGTAACCAGTTGCACCGCCAGAACCGGCTGTAAATACGACAGCATCTGCATTACCAATCGCCTTAGCCATTTCATCTGGTTGACTCATTAAATCAAAAATTTGAACGGCTGCACCCCTTTCCTCCATTTCAGGAGCTTGTTTTTCATCACGAATTGCTGCTACAACTTCATCTCCACGTGCCACTAAGAGATCCACCAGCAATTTACCAATTTGTCCATGAGAACCGATCACAAAAACTTTCATTCTTAATCTCTCCTTACCATTTGGCATATCAAAGTATAATTATACTTTCTATTCAAAACTTATTTGCTTCATTATAAGTTTTACAACTGCTTTTTAATAGTTATACGAATAAAAAAACTAAACCGTCCCGTGCGTTAGCCATGGTATTGCACACCACAAGACGATTTAGTCCTTACTATATATAAACTTTAAGCATTTACCGTTTCAATAAACTCTTCAACCTCTTTTGGTGTACGGCGTTCGCCTTTTCCAAAACGGCCTAACTCCTTACCATCTTCAAGAGCAATAAAGCTAGGAATTCCCATTACACCAAAATGCTGTGCAACTTCCAAGTTATCATCACGATCCACTGTGATCCAGTCAAACTGGTTATATTTTTCCATAATTCCTGGCATTGCAGGCTTAATAAATGCACAATCTGGGCACCAACCTGCTGTAAAGAATAACATCTTTCTTCCAGATTTAATTGCATCAAAAATCTCTTCGTTTGAAAACTGAGCCATGAAATTACCTCCAATTAAACATCTTACTTTTTGTAAGTATATATAATAATATTAATTATTGCAACATTTTAGTTTGCAATTCTGATCCCAGGAACTAACATTGCACTATTATCTGTATAATGGGAAGAAATTAGCTTAAACCGCTCTGGAACAAACCCCCGATTCCACAAAAAGTTATTGATTTCACGTGAAACAATTTCATTGTGATTCAAGCTACAGTGGTATCCGTCCGGCCCCATAACCATGATTTCATTATAATCACGAGCTACCTCGCTTAATAAATATCCAACCGACCGAGCTGATTCAACCGACACATAAACGTCATTATTCAAAAAACGATTACTTTGTCCAACAATATTTAACAAACTAACATCTGCTGGAAACTGATCTCTTTTGGAATATAACTTTCGCAAATGACGAGTTTTATGATTCGGTTCACTTCCATTTTCCAAAATCTCATCAACGGTTGCATTATCCGCAAAACCATGTAATCCATTAAATGGTCCAGCAATCGTGACTAATTTTCTTAAACGTGGCATCCTTAGGTCATCGCCATATTTAATCGCTAAATTCACAAGAACATTACTTCCAAGCGAATGCCCCACACCATTAAATTCAGCAATTCCAAATTGTTCTTTTAATTGAATTAATAACTTTCTGACCCATCTAATTTGCCAACGCTCTGGTGCTCGATTGTTTTCAAAAAGCACCTGAATCATTGGATTATCAATTTCCTTATTCCAAGTTCCCTTAAGTTCGATTCGACCATTTCTTTTTACAATTGCATCAATAATTTTATTTGCCCAACCGTTTTCTTCAGCATCCTCCAGCAAGTGTCGCATCGAATACGCATCACCGTTGAAACCGTGGACAAAAATTGTCGCCGCGTTCATCTCAACCCATCCCTTATTTAAAATTCTCAATACTATCATATTACTACAAAGCACAGGTAAGGGTAAGGTCAATCTGCCTAAACTGCTCTATTAAGACAACACCTCAAATCATAATCAACCAGCAACCCATCTAATCACATCCACCATGAATTGGATTTTTCTCTCAATAATAATCATTAACTCAAAGGTTTCCCTGTAGCGTCCTAATTAAAAGACGCACCTCAAAGATGACTAAACATCATCCTTAAGATCCGTCTTTGTTGTATATCGACTCCATATCAAAAACCAGAAAATAGCATAGTATATAACATTCTACTGTATGTTTGTATCTACAATCTGATCAAAACCTTTTTCCAAATCAGCATTCTGGGTTGGTGCAAAGTGTACAAGCATATCAGGTGTCCCTTGATTTTGATTGGTAAATAACACTACCGGTTTACCGTTTGAGGCAATCGTGAAGAAATAGAGATGTGCACCCATTTTTGTATTTTCCGCATCAGAATAAATCGCTACTACGTTAAAATCACTTTTTCCTTTACCAGTTGTTGACCAGCTAAGTGTTGCTTTAATCTTATTTACTGCAATATTATTAGCATTTAAGGCTGTTGGATACTTAATTCCATAATAATTTACATCTTTGCCTGGATAGTAGCTAGTATAGTTTTGTTTCATTTCAGCCTGCCATCTTTGCATAAAGCTTTCTAGCTGGCGTGCTTTATCTTGATTCCACAATACCTGATTGTGCTTAGGATTAACTTTGATTGAGTTTTGCTTCTTGTCCCCTTTGGTTTCTTTATCTGTTGAGGTCGCCTTTGAACTACTAGTACTTGACACATTTTCATGACTCTTATTTAGCTTAGACTGATTAGAGCAAGCCATTAATGTTAACGTCATAAATATAGTTGATAAAGTCAACGCAATCTTTTTCATAGTAAAAATCCTTTCAACGGGTTTATTTACAAGTATATCCTATACTGCTTTGCCGTTAAAAGGATTTCAAATTTAATTAACTTTAATTAAACAAAATATTGAATAAATTTTATTAAGCAATCAATTATGCATATAAATTTAGAAACAAATAACAATTACTGACATTATTTTATAAAGTTAAAGTTAATCTTGTATGAATAGTTACCTGTAGCAACTGTCAGCATGTCTTTACTGGTAACTTTTTTCAACTGTGCTCGAGTTAATTTAAAAGTAAGTGAGCCATTGCTCTTCACGCTTTGTGAAGCAATTAGTTGTCCCTTCCCATTTGAAAGTGTAACCATTGCTCCCCTTTTCATATTTGTAACCGTAATTGAGGAGGCTGTATTAGTTACATAACTATAAATAGGTGCCTTCTTATTTGTTGATCTCTTAGTTGTTGTTTTAATAGTTCGCTTTGTTTGATTTGAATTGGTTGTTTTACTAGGGTTTACTACGGATGTCTTTGAACCCGTAACAGTGTTAGAATTAGCATTCCTGTAGCCAATAAAATTAAAGCTAATTGAATAAATATTACCGACATTAAGAGAATCTTTGGCAGTTACTTTTTGTAATTGAGCAGCATTCAAATAAAATGTCAAAGTACCATTGCTTTTAACAGTCTGACTAGTAATAACCTGCCCCTTGCTGTTAACTAAGGTTACTACTGAACCTTTTTTCATTCCCGTAACACTTACAGAATTACTTGTGTTACTAACGTATGAATAAGTTGCTGTTTTAGTTGCTGCGTGAACCTCAGAATTCTGTCCGAACACGTTTGTTGAAATTGGTGCCGCAACCCCCAAAGCTACAGCTGCTGCCATTGTTACTACGCTAATCTTTTTCATAATAAAAATCCCCCTAATTACTTGATGAATTAATATTATCACTTTGTAACAGGAATGTTAATAGTTTTTTTCAATAATGTTACATTAATATTACATCCAAAAATCTTGTTGTTCTACCCATACTTCTAAGTCATATCTACTTGGTCCAAAGCTTTCGCCATTTACCTGCATATATTCAGCTTCTCCAGTGACCAACTTCAGTCTTTCGACTTGTCTGAAAAAGACTTCTGGTCGATCCAAATGAGTCCCTTTTGTTACAAGCTGTGCAAATAGCTGAACAAACTTGGGAGTTGTCATTTTTTCAGCTAAAACAATATCCAATTTTCCATCGGTTAGACTTGCTTTCGGGGCAATTCCTACTCCACCGCCAAAATATTCTATATTCGTGATTGAAGCCAAAAACATGTTTTCAAAATGGAATTTTTCATCGTCAATTTCTAAATCAAATTCAAATCCCTTTTGCTGAAACAGGGTCTGAAAAATAGCAGAAATATACGCCATTGACTCCAAATGCCATTTGCTTAATGAAGACTTACCATTTGTGTTAGCTTTGTGGACGATTTTAGCATCAAAACCAATCCCAATATTATTAGTAAAATAACGTACCATGCCATCTCGCCGTGATAAACTTGCTCCTATATCAAGTGGGCGAGCTTCACGAGTATTAACCATTCGTTGCATTGCCATCGTGGGATCAGCGCTAATTTCAAGTTGGCGCGCAAAGTCGTTACCGGAACCAGCTGGAATATAACCAATTGGGAGATGATTTTTTGAATTACGAACCCCATTCAAAACTTCTAAAAGGGTCCCGTCTCCACCAACCGCTACTACCACACTATCTGGTTCTTCTTGGTCCGCAAAGTCTCTGGCTAACTGAATTGCATGTTGCGGATATTCAGTTTCCACAGCATCAAAGTTAATTTTCTTTTGAACTAAAAGCTGATGCACCTCGTCCCAAACATTAGCCGAACGATCTGCACCAGCATGTCTATTTACAATAAAAAAATATTTCATTACAAACCTATACTTTTCCTACATATTTATTTAAAAAATTAGCAACTTCCGTTTGATACCTATGTGGATCTGTCTGTAGAGACTGTACATGATCAGCCCCTTCAACAATATATACTTCACTAGGTACTCGTGCTGCCTCTACCAAATCATCCAACATTTCAATTGGAACGTAATTATCGTCAGTTCCATGAATAAACATAATTGGTACTTTAATTTTTGCTACTCTTTTTTCAATATTAACTTCTTTAAAGGAATAGCCGCCCTGCAGTTTGGTAAAGAAGCTTACAATTGGTTCCAACTCACGTGATGGTAGATGATAGTAATTTGCGATGCGATGTTTAAATTGTTCGTCTAAATGACTGAAACTACTATCTTCAATTACAGCTTTAACATTACGTGGTAAATCAGGTTCACTAGCTGTGGCCAAAACGGTGGCCGCTCCCATACTAATGCCGAGAAGAATAATTTTTTCGTTTGGCTGGGTTAATAATACTGCACGCTGTATCCAGCGAATATAATCGCGCCGATCCAACCAGCCAAATCCAATCAGATTTCCTTCGCTATCTCCATGACTACGAGCATCGGGCATTAAAACATTGTACCCCAAATTATAAAATACTTTTGCGTAAGGGATCATCTGGCGTCTTGCATGATGATATCCATGCGCTAAAATAACTGTTTGACCAGCATCTTGATCTCCTGGTTGACGGATAAATGACGCTTCTAAGGCTAGTCCATCCTCACTTATCATACTAATTTTTTCGGGATTTTTATCGTTAAACCATTCTAAATCAAATTCATTATTATCAGTTTCCTCTGATTTAATAATGGCTTTTTGTTTAGATTTAGGACTATTTTTCATTCCAATCAGAAAACTGGCATACCCACCAAGGCTAATTCCCACTGCTAAGCCAGCAGCAACTGCACCAGCCAGCTTAGTAATAAATTTCATTTCTCTGCGCATTATTTTCTTCCTCTTTTGTTTATAAAAATTATTACGTTAATTTTACCCCAAATGTTAGATGTTTTCAGAAAAAAAGTGGTAATATTATGAATATAGGTTTGGGTCTGTAGCTCAGTTGGGAGAGCATCTGCTTCGCATGCAGGGGGTCGACGGTTCAAGTCCGTTCAGATCCATTGATAGGAAAAGGTTATTAAATAAATGCCTCATTAAGCATTCATTTGATACCCTTTTTTAATTTTACATTAATCTGCCCTTACAAAAAATGCTCACCTTTACAGTAAGCATCTCTTAAATCGTCTTCAATTATAAATTAATCTTTGCTTCTTCAATTTTATCAAACACTGACGAAGCTGTTTCAGCAAGAACTTTATTCAAATCTTCAATATTCTTGCGTCCTTCAGTCTGCATCCACTTTCTTCCGGCTTCTTCACTTTCACCTGCAAATGGTTCAACCGAATGGCGCCAGGTTGCCCGTCCACAAAGCACACCGTTAAATGTTGATCCTGCTTCTTTAGCAAAGAGTAGTTCTTCTTGGAACAGTTCTGCTGAAACTCCAGCACTCAAGAAAATAAATGGTAACTTAGTAGCATCACTTTCTTCTTTATAGAATTCTAGTGCATCGGTACGACTATAAACAACGTTATCACTGTTTTCCGCAAATCCTTCGACATATTTTTGATTTACTGGCACTTCAACCTTTAATACATCTACTCCATACTGTGACTTTGAAAACTCCCGTACCATTTCAATAACTTTGTGAGGCTTTACCTTTGCATATTCTTTTCCATTTGCATCAGGAATGTTTGCATCGTATGAAACAAGTTCAAGGAAGAGTGGCATATCTTCTGCCTTGCACTCATCCCCAAGTCTTTCAATGAAGGCGTGTTTCTTTTCGTTAATCTCACTGCTTTCATCAACATCATAATACAGCAAAAATTTAATAGCATCGGCGCCTAGTTCCTTCAATCTGCTAACTGACCAATCTTCTAAAATATCAGGAAAGCGTCCAGGCTCCGTTGCATCATAACCAGTTTTCTCGTATGCCATCAATAAACCAGCATCTTTATCCCTTGCTTTTGCTGCAGGAATACCAAACTCAGGATCCAATAATATCCCACTAGCATAAGGGGTTAACTCAGAAGATATAGCAACTTTAAAATCTTCAATTTCTTTTTTTGTTGCTTCATGACCACTAGCAGCCCCAATCATTTTTTTCAACGAACCACGCTGATCAATTGCTAACGCACTAATTACACCATCTTTTGTTGCTAACGCTCTGATACCCTTTAATTTTCCGCTTTCCATTATATTATCTCCTTTTTAAAACTGGTACCAATCAGATACTAAATGTATTTTAACTGGTTGGTACCAGTTTTGTCAAGAGACCTTCTTTGCTTTATCTAAAACCACCTAAATGTTTACTATAATCCGGTTTCTTTGCTATTTAGTGATATAGCGGTTAATATCTTCAAATCCATTAAATACTATATCGGCTGCGGTTTGATCAATATGATACTCTGGATAATGAACAGCCCATGTAGTTAATCCTGCGCCTTTTGCGGCTGCAATTCCGTGCTGACTATCTTCAATAGCAATGCATCTAGTAGCGTTTATTCTCAATCTCTTTACACTTTCAATATAGATATCAGGAGCAGGCTTATTATGTTTAACACTCTCACCACTAATTATCTGATCAAATAAGCCACTGAAACCGCACTCTAAAACCATGCGATCTATTTCTTCAATTACTCCTGCAGAAGCTATTGCTAAAACATTTCCATCAGCTTTCAACCTTGTTAATACCTCTAAGACATACGGATTAACATACTTTGGAAAATCGATATTATTTGCCTTCCAATATTTTATAAATTCTGGCATTAATTTTTCTCGTTTATTCCTATCAGGTACCATCATTTTCCAGCCATCGTCCAATGAACGTCCCACTAAATCATCTAACCCACTAGCCTTCGGAACTTCTCCTACTGAATCAAAAAAATCCATTCTAAGCTGGTGGTAATACTTTTCACTGTTTATAAGTACTCCGTCAACATCAAATATATAAGCTTTGATAATTAATTACCTCCAAATTGATTACATGCAAAAGAAGCCGATTTATTAAAAATCCGCCTCTTGTATCATTATTTACTATAAACTTGATTTCCATCCAGGTAAGTAGCTTCTAATTGCATTTCATTATTTAACACAATGAAATCAGCATCTCTTCCCGGTAAGATTCTTCCACATTGATTACCAACATTTACACTATCAGCTGCATTAGCAGACGCCATCTGAATTGCCTTTTCTGCCGTCACCACATTCCAGTCAACAACGTTTTTAACAGCATCTTTTAACAGTAATATACTTCCCGCTAAACTACCGTTACTTTTAAGACGCGCCGTGCCATTGGCTACTTCAACAGGAAATTCACCTAAAATGTAATTACCATCTGGCATCATGCCTGCTTTCATACAATCAGTCACCAACGCGATGTGTTCAGGTGTCTTTGCATTAATTAACGTTTTTACCACGTAAGGATTAACGTGATGGCCATCACATATCAACTCATCGGTAACATCGTTGAGACTCATCGCAGCCCCAACCATCCCTGGTTTCCTATGATCTAAACCACTCATACCATTAAAAGTATGCGTAAACATCGTTGCTCCAGCTTCAACGCAGTTCTTTGCTTGTTCAAACGTGGCATCACTATGACCTAGTGCAACTGTCACTCCTTCAGCACTAATTACATTTGTAAATTCCACTGCGCCTTTTCGTTCTGGCGCAATAGAGATTTTATTAATCAACCCATGTGCCGCATTTTGCCATTTGTGAAACTCTTCAATACTAGGATTTTCAAAATATTTTGGATTCTGTGCGCCTTTATGTTTCTCAGTATAATAAGGCCCCTCAAAATGAATTCCCTTAATTTTTGCTCCATCAAACTTTGTTATATTATCGCTAATTGTTGTAACCACTGCTTTAAGTTGGTCTGAGCTTGCAGTTAAGGTTGTGGGCAACCACGAAGTTACTCCACATTTTAATAACCCCTTGGCCATTTCATTTATTCCATCAGCATCATTATCCATCACATCATGGTTAAGTAACCCGTGAATATGAGTATCAACTAAGCCGGGAGCAATCCATTTATCTTGATAATCCACAATCTTTCCATCGGGTTTATCTTTCTGATATCTTCCAAATTTTCCATTAACTACTTGTAGATATCCACCAATTTCAACATTACTACTTAGAAAAAACTTATTAGCATGGATAAAATATTCCAAAATACGCCCTCCTATTCAAAGTCATGAATTGTTACACCTTTAACAACACGATTAACGGTTCCTGTTGCCGATGGTGTATCTGGTGTGTTTTTAACCTTGATTGAAGTTAATAATGCTAGGGTTTGTGCAAACATTATATCTGGAAATGCCATGTATCCATCTGGAATACTGTCAGTTCCTTCCTCAAACACAAAATTATCATTTTCAAAATTTTGCTTAGATTTCACTCCAACTCCCATTGTAGAGAGCGCAATTTTGTCTCCTGCCACTTCATCTAAAATATCGATATCATACTGTCGTGAATATGCATCATTGCTAATAAAATCGAATAACAATGTCTTTTCATTAATAAATGACTTAGGACCGTGTCTAAATCCCATTGAAGTATCAAAGACTGTTGCCTTTTGACCAGCCGTCAATTCCAAAACTTTGAGTTGAGCTTCCCTAGTTAAACCGCCAAGCGCTCCAGATCCCAAGTACACTAAACGATCAAAATCTAGATCAACCAATTTTTGAATTTCATTTTCTCGCTTAATCACTTCTCGACCCATGGAACTGATTTGTTTAACATACTGTGATTTTTCTTCATCCGTATGTTTAGTATCAAAAACAAGCAACGTGGTTAACAGCATACAACTAAAACTTCCCGTCATTGCAAAGCCCTTGTCATTTGATAATGCCGGTTGAAGCAAAACTAAATTATGGTCATCACTTTCTGCATGTTGTGCTAACTTTCCTTCAGGTGCACATGTAATTGTTAGCTGCCAAAGTTTTTTCACCATTTTTTCAGCTATATCAACTGTTGCAACACTTTCGGGACTATTTCCACTTCGTGCAAATGAAACTAGAATGGTTGGCTGATTGGCTTCCAAATACTGCTTCGGAGTAGAAACAATCTTAGTTGTATCAATTGCTTCAAAGACAAAATGTTTCCTATCTCCATTTTCACTTAGATACGGAGCTGCCGTATCACCAACATAAGCAGAGGAACCTGCACCGGTAAAAATAACTCTAATTCGACCAGTTACTTCATTAGTAATCTTCTCAATAAAGTTATCAATTTCATTTTTTTTCGCTATATAGTTTTCGAAAGCCTCTTGCCATAGTTCTGGTTCCTGTTTAATTTCATTAGTAGTAATAACTGCACCTAATTTAGTTAATTCTTCATCTGTTTTGTTGTACATTTTAAATTCCCCTTCCAACTTGGTCAGAGGCTAGTGTTGATATTTAATGTTATATACAAATTGGTCTCCCCTAGCACAACTGATAGTATATTCAATAATTTCGTTTTTAGGGTTATATGTTGTACGTCGTAACATGAGACATGGCGATCCTACTAAAATACCAAGTGTTCCAGCATCCTTTTCACTACATATTCCAGCATAAATATCTTCGTCTGCTAATTTTACCTTTTCACTAAAATCTTCAAGAAAAATCGAGTAAAGTGCGCGTTGATTAACTTCTAAATCTTCAACTGACAGTGTTGAAAACTTAGCATATGGAATGTACGTTCGATCAATCATCATTGGAAGACCATCTGCCTTTCGCAAACGTTTAAGCTTGATTATCTTCGTGCCAGGACTAAGGTTTAAGCGCTTGGCAAAATACTCATTAGCATTTAAAATGCTATACTCAAGAATCTTGGTTTCTGGTTTTTTTCCAAGCGCCTTCATCTGTTCAGTAAAACTGTATTCATCACCAATTTTAGAATTATTTGTAGCCCAGTTGGCCACAAATGTTCCTTTTCCATGTTGTCTGTATATATATAACCGATTATTTCTAATTCGTTCAGTGCTTGTCGAACTGTATTACGACTCACACTATACTTTTTCATTATTTCTCGTTCCGACAACAACTTATCATTTGGTTGATAATTCTCTTTTATAGACTTGCGAAGTTCATCTACTAACTGTTCATATACAGGTTGTTTTTGATTGTAATCAAATGTCATATCATTTCTCCAAAATCATTTATGCTAAATACTATGCATAAGTTACTAATATACCTGTATATATTACACTTTTTTAAACAGCTTTTCCCAAAACTCCAAGTGCTGAAAGAATAACGGCAACGATTATTACAATAAAGATTGCACGGGTCGAAGTCATTCGCTTACGTCCAAGCATCCAGTAAATAGCACCCACAATTAATGCTGGTATTAACTTAGGCATGATCATATCGATTTTGTCTTGGAAGTTAACTGCCATTTTCCCTAAATGCGCTACGTAAATAATTTTTGTATTAACCATGGTAGCAGCCAGTGCTCCAACGACATAAACACCTAAAAGTGTCGCAGCATCCGTTAAAGCATTTAACTGTCCCTGCAAAGCCGTTACCAAATTAACTCCTTGATTATATGCAAATCTAAGCTGAATCCAGCGGAACCACATAATTACAAAGTTAACTGCCATCCATAAGAATGCACCCACCGCGTTACCTTGGACTGCCATGTTAGCAGCAATTGCACCCATTATTGCTGGTACTAATGCGGCAAAAATTGAATCACCAATTGCGGCAAAAGGTCCCATCAAACCAGATTTAATTCCGGCAACTGTTTCAATTGAACTTGCACCTTCTTTTTCTTCAATCGCAATATCAATTCCTTGGATGATTGTGTTAAAGAAGTTACTAGTATTGAAAAATTGATTTTGCATCTTCATTGCACTTTTAAGTTCAGGGGTATGATCCCCATACAACTTACGTAGTTGTGGCATTAAAATATATAAATACCCTGATCCTTGCATTCTTTCGTAGTTCCATCCCCACTGATTAAAGAACAAGCTACGTCGATTAATTTGATTAAAATCCTTTTTGGTCATTTCAAAGTTCTTTTTAGATTTCGTCTCCATGAATTTCACCATCCTGTTCTTCAATATTGTTATCTGTGGTTGTGGTCTTAGTTGGCGCGTTTTCTGCCTTTGCCATTTCTCTACTTGCTCTGTTATATTCAATAGCTGCTAAGGCAAATCCAATCAAAGCAATTCCTAACATTGGTAAACTTGCAAATGCTGTTGTAAATGTCTTATTCATTCCTGCCAACGTTGTTCCAATCAATGAAATATTACCGTATACAGTTGACATAAGAGCTGTAATTACAAATCCTAAAATCAAATATGGCCAATGCTTTTTAACTGGCAAATAACGAAGTAAGATAGCAAAACCGACGGCCGGAAGCAATGCTCCTGCGGTTGCTAATCCATTACTTAACCAATCTAAGTTGGCATTCATGTAAGTAACTGCTGAACGAACAAATGGTCCACCAAATGCAAGTGCTAAGAATACTGGAATACCACGTGATAAAGTCCATGGGAGCACTCCGTATAAATAATTACGCTCAATTCCCTTGTAATCTTCTTTATCGATCATTTTATCTACTCGATGCTGGAAGAAAGTATTAGCAAATCTTGCTAAAATATCCGTTTGAATCATTAGGCTGGCAACGGGAACACCAAGTGCTGCAACCGCAACTTCTGGCCTCATTCCCGTCCCAATCGCGAATGCAGTTGCCATAACCGTTCCTGAGTTTGCATCAATTTTAGATGCTCCACCAAAGGTTCCAACTCCAAGAACAGTAAGTTGCAAACTACCACCAATAATCAGCCCAGTCTTGATATCTCCCATGACCAAACCTGCAATAAGCCCGGCCCAAACCGGTTGACTTAAACTGGTTTGAAGGGTTAATTCATCCATAATCTGATACATTGAGTAAATTGTTAAAATAATAACCTGCCAAATCGCAATTCCTGTACCCATAATTTCTTACCTCCTCTAGTTTTTTACACGGAATTTTTTCAAAATATCCATAAAGTCCTTAGCATCATCTCCTGGGACCATTTGTGCAGTTATCTTAATTCCTTTATCATGTAGCGCATTAAAGGCATCAACATCTTCTTGAACAACATTAATTGAATTAGTTAACTGGGTAGTTTGTTCATTTTGTGACATATTTCCAACATTAATCGTATCTAATTCAACTCCATCATTAACTAAATCAACTAAAATCTCTGGTCTTCTTACAACTATGAATACTTTTTGCGAATCATATCCCCCACGTTTAATGTGTTCTGCGGCCGTTTTTTCCGGCAAAACACTTAGATCCACGCCTGTCGGTCGAGCTAACTTTAACCCCGACTTTTCAATGTCACTCGCGGCTACCTTGTCATCAATTACCATTATTCTTGTAATTCCTAACTTAGTACTCCACAAGTTAGCAACTTGTCCATGGATTAATCTTCCATCAATACGAACTGCTGTTATCGCCATAACACTCACTCCTCTGAATTAATTATTAAAGTTTCTAAACCTGCTAATTTTATTGGAATCCGAAGAATTCGTTCTCCCAAAATATCATTTTTTGTAATTTGGTATTTTAAAACACTACTTCCTTCGCGATAGTACGCCGTCCAATTCTTTTTCAACATGTCCTTTGGCATACGAATTTGAATTGCCTCATAATCATCAATTGTGAAATTACTTATTACCATCTTTTTGGAATCGCTTACAATTTTAGTGCCAGGCATTCCTACTATATATAAGGGATCTGCAACTCTTCTTAATTCATCCTTCAAAATCTTTTCTCTGATTGAGTAGTATTGAGACTCCCAACCGTACTTTGAATCACTACTAATTGGAAGAACTAGAATGTGATTTTTAACTTCAGTTAACATCGATCCCAGTTTTTTACCATATTCATTGCGCGCACTAGATACTTCTTTTACTTCTCTAGAGTTGTATTCGATTTGATAATAATCACCCATGTGTTGTAACATCGTCATCCTTGGGTTCTCAATGCCATCAATCGTTTTTCCATCAATTTGTTCATACGATTGATAATCCGTTCTTGCTTTCATCCATTTTCCAGTTTTAGCCGATATAAGTTCCTGTAACCCACGTTCAAAAAGTATATCTGCACTTTCACCATCCATTAAGACGGTATTCTTTATCAATAATTGCTTAATACTGTCGTTATCCAAATTTCTTAAAAATTGTCCGCTAATTGCGATTACTTGATCTATATATCGACTGCCTTTTACATGAATCTCAGGATAACAAGCTATTCCAAGTGATCCCAAAAGCGATAACCAACTATCTTCCTTTGGTAGCAGCTCGCTTGGATCACTTCCGTCACTTGTATGAATTGTATTGCTGGAATCTTGATCAATTAAAACCTTAATACCTTGCAAATCATCAATAACTAAACGATTCTTCGCGCTAAAATCCATAAATTGCTTAGATTCACTTAGAATTTTTTGATAATCATATGTCTCGTCAATCCCATTTCCCATCATGTCAAATAGATTTAATAAAATTCCGTTTGCTCCGACCAACGCTGTACTCTCAAGCTGGAATTGTGTAAACCGCTTTGATTTTACAAATGGTGAATACATATAATTTTCTAATTCAGGAAATACATCAGCCTTTGGTCCTACAAATTGAGCAGTTACCCGTGTAATCGCTTCAAAATCACGTGCATATTTTAAGGGTGAAACTTCATTGTATGCTGGCAAATGTGGTCGACTAACTCGTTTATGTGGTCCTGATAAATTATCGAAAAGTCCTTGCCAGTCCCTACCTTCAACCGAATGCCACCTTGGAAAAGAACTCATTAATCCCAAACGGGTTTCAGGAGAAACAAACTGAACAGCCTTCTCAATTTCCTTGGCTACCTCCTTCATCTCTTGACGGGCAACTTTCAAATAAACTTTTCGTTCAACTGTTGGTTCACCAGTTTGCAACATTGCCTCAACAAACTCCGTACGGGTTTCTTTCTTACCCAGTTGTTCTTGATATATCTTCATATGCCGTTCGCAGAAGCAACCTAACTTAAGCGGTGTATGTTTGTAATGCCTAAAATCATCCTCCAACCAAAGTTCCTTTGGCTTCAATTCTGCAAATTCCCGGTATGCATCAACAATATATTTTTTCCAACGAGGATCAGCTGGACATGCAATTGAATCAGCTTTTATTCCCTGATAATCAACCATTGTCCCAAATCCAAGCACCGGGTTAACTTTGTGCCCCCTATCGCTATGCATTAAAGTTGTCCATGGATTCAAACTGGTACAAATGGATCTTTCTTTTAAGTGCTCAGAAACAGATTTAATAACGGATAACCACTCATGAATCTGAGGAATAGTCTGATGTCCCTGATTTATTTCCTCAGAATTTATAAAAAATACAACGTTATCAATGTGAGCATCTTCACAAAATTTTAAAAGCTTTTCTTCCTTCAGTGCGTCCCAATTAATAGGATCTAGAGCAAATCTGAGTGAATATTGATAATTTTTACTCATCATGGGCTAATCTCACTATTCGTTTAAACGCTTATTAACATCAATAATTCCATTTTGTGCTTCACTTATTAAAGTCTGTTTTTCTACTTCCATCCCCATCATAACTTGGTTTGCGTAGCTAAGTACCATTGGTAAATTTAGACCACTAACTACCTCCAACTCAGGGTATTCAGCAATCAGTTTCACCACAACATTTGATGGTGTTCCTCCTAACAAATCAACAGCCACGATGATCTTTTCATCATTGGGATTATCATTAATAAAATCCTCTGCTGCCTTCTGCAAATCTTCAGGTCCTTGATTCGGTTGTAATCCAATAGCCGCTGTATTAGCTATATCTCCAACAATCATTCGAGCACTTGCTAGAGTTTCAATAGCCATATTTCCATGACTCATCAACAATAATTTCATCGCAAATCAACCTCCAAAAAGCATTTTAAACTGGTACCTACCAGCTCTTCTTAATCTTAACTGGTTGGTACCAGTTTGTCAATTATCTTTTAGCGGTTTTCTAAATAAGAATCCACTTCATTAGGGGATATTTCTGTTTCTTCAATACTTCTCCAAACAAAAAATTTCCAATCATCATATAATACAGATATACAAATAAAAGACAGGAAGTACTTTCTATGAAAATTATTTATCATGGCCATTCATGCGTTGAGGTTACTTTAGATAATAAAATGGTATTAATATTCGATCCATTCATTACTGGTAATCCCCAAACCGATATTGATTTAAACCATCACGTTGACTATATTTTCGTATCACATGGTCATGCTCATCATGTTGGGGACATGGTTGCACTTTCAAAAAAATTTAATGCTCCAATTATCGCAATTGAAGAATTGGCTCATTTTGCTGAAGTTCAAGGTGCTACAACACATCCAATGAACCTTGGTGGCAGTTCTACTCTTCCATTCGGTTTCGTCAAAGTTATGCACGCTCAGCATTCTTCGAGTATTGAAATTAATGGTCAACCACAATATGCTGGCGATGCTTGTGGTTTTCTAGTCAAAGCTGATAACAAAACCATTTATTTTGCGGGCGATACCTCCAACTTTGGAGATATGGAATTGTTTGGCAAGGCCTTCAACATTGACGTTGCACTACTACCAATTGGTGGTCGCTACACAATGGGCCCTTCTGAAGCTGCAATCTGTGCTCGGCGCCTACAAGCCTCAAAAGTCATTCCAATCCACTACAATACTTATCCCGAGATTCAGCAAGACCCTAAAAAATTTGCTACATTATTACCTGAGGGAACTGTTCAAATTTTGAATTCTGGAGAATACTTTGACGTTCAATGAATTTCAATAGAACACCAAAATAATTAGGGAGAAAGTCAATTAAACATTATGAATCCAAATGATAGTTTTTCAGATTCAATTTTATCCGGTTTCGTTAATCAGGCAGCATTTCCGTCACTAGACGAATATTCACCACAACTACTAACTAACTCGGAAGAAGAAACCGTTAAAAGTCATATTGATCAGGAACTGCGAACTTGCACTAGCTTTACTTTCGCAGTTGCTTTTATTTCTAATGCTGTTTTGACGGATCTAAAAGTACAGTTTGCCGATCTAGCTAGTCGGAACGTCTCTGGTAAAATTCTAACTTCAACATACCTCGTATTTAACCAACCCAAAGTGTTTGAAGAATTACTAAAGATTCCAAATGTCGAAGTACGTATTTTAGACCAAGCAACAAATTTTCATGCTAAAGGCTATATTTTTGAACAAAGCGATCATACAAGCATTATTATTGGAAGCTCTAATCTTACTAGTAACGCGCTTATTAAGAACTACGAGTGGAATCTTCAACTCTCCTCGAAAGATAAGGGTGCATTAACCCAACAGATTCAATTCCAAATTGAACTTCAATTTAAGCATGCCCAATCCTTAACTTCCGAGTGGATAGAAAAATATCGTAAGTACTATGTTGAAAATGAACTTACTCAAAAATCAAACTCATTAACTCCATTTCAACAACGTTCTCAATCTGAAATACTTCCAAATAAAATGCAGAAACATGCTTTAAAAGAGTTACAAAGTTTGCGCGCAAATCATGGCAAACGAGGTTTAATCATCTCCGCAACTGGAACGGGCAAAACTTACCTCGGTGCCTTCGATGTTCGTAATTTTGCACCCAAAAAGTTTTTATTCATTGTTCATCGCGAACAAATTTTAAAAAATGCCCTAGCTAGTTTTCGTCGGGTAATCGGTGGAGCTGAATCTGATTTTGGCATTCTTTCTGGAAACTCAAAAAACACAACCAGTCGTTATTTATTTGCAACAATTCAGTCTATTTCTAGAGACGAAAACTTACGCAATTTTGCAAAAAATGAATTCGACTATATTCTAATTGATGAAGCACATAAAACTGGCGCTAACAGTTATCAACGCGTAATCAACTACTTTCACCCTGACTTCCTACTGGGAATGACAGCAACACCCGAGCGAACCGATGATTTCAATATTTACGAACTGTTTGACCATAATGTGGCTTACGAGATCCGTCTGCAAGAAGCAATTGAATCTGATTTATTAAGTCAATTCCACTACATTGGTATTACTGATTACGAATATAACGGGCAAAGCATCGAAGACAACACTCCGTTAAGAAATTTAATTTCAGAAGAACGCATGAACTATGTTGAACAACAATTAAATTACTATGGCTATGACGGGGATAAAATTCACGGATTAATATTCTGTAGTCGTAAAGACGAGGCACAGGAAATTGCATCAATCATGACCAAAAAGGGAAATCCTACAGTTGCCTTAACTAGTGATGATTCGATTTCAAAACGTGAACAAGTCGTTGATCAATTTGAAAAGGGAATTTTCAACTACATTGTCACTGTAGACATTTTTAATGAAGGAATTGATATTCCTAAAATTAACCAAGTTGTGATGCTTCGTAATACAACTTCCAGTATTATTTTCATTCAGCAGTTAGGACGTGGACTTCGGAAAGCCCCCAATAAGAATTTCGTTACTATTATCGACTTTATCGGGAATTACAAAAACAACTACCTCATTCCAATAGCCCTAACTGGCGATAATACGCGAAACAAGAATAATTTACGCAGCAAAGTAGCCTTTAATCAAACAATTGGTCTTTCTTCAATCAATTTTAGTGAGATTGCTCGTGAAAGGATATTCAATGCTATTAATAACAGCAATTTAACTTTATTAACTATGTTGCGGGATTCCTATACATCGTTAAAAAATCAGATCGGACGAGTTCCATATTTACTAGATTTCCAAAAATTGGGATCCGTTGATGCTGATGTTTTCATCAATAAATATGATAATTACCATCAATTCTTATTAAAAATGAAGGATGCTGAATCCCTATCCACCACCGAAAATGGATTCCTAACTTTAATCTCACGTGAATTTTCCAACGGAATGCGAATTCACGAATTATTATTACTTAAAAAACTGCTTGCCAATGAGGGGACCTATTCTAAAAATCAGTTTTTAAAAGATCTTCACAATCAAAAAACTTATAGTGACCCCAAAACAATTGCTTCGATGCAGAACCATTTAAACCTATCTTATTTCTTACCCAATGATCGCAAAAGATACGGTAACTCATCGTTTTTGAAGTTAAATGAAGTTAACTATGAACTTAACATGAAGGTAGTTAACCTCTATAATACCCACGAATACTTTAAAAATTTAATTGATGATGCACTTAATATCGGATTCTTAAAAAATCATAATTTTGATTTGCAAGTGCCACTCACTCTCTACCAAAAATACACCCGTCGTCATGTCAATCGACTAATCGGTTGGCCAACTGATCAGTCTTCAGCAATTTATGGTTATCGAGAAAAAGATGGTATCTGCCCTATCTTTGTAACTTATCACAAGGATAAAAATCTCCCCGCTGGAAAAAGTCATAATAATGTATTCTTCAATTCGTCCACATTAAGTTGGTTTACTAAAATCCCCCGCAAGTTAGACTCCGGGGAAGTTGTTAGACTATTTGAGGGGAATTACAATGATACTATTAAACTTTTATTATTCGTCAAAAAAAGTGATGATGAAGGCTCTGATTTTTACTTCATGGGTCAAGTCGACTTTGATTTCAATACGGTTGAACAACAGAGCAGAATTGTTAACGGAAAAGAGAAACCGGTCGTCAAAGTTAACTTGAAACTTCGCACTCCGGTAAAATATGATTTATATTTGGACCTGTCCAATTAGAAAGGAACAGTTATGTACGAAGATCCTATATTTAAAGAATCCAAAATCAATCCACAAAAGGCACTTGAATTTGGATTTACAACTGATTCTATTGGTAACTTTGTATATTTAATACCTATTATGCAAGATCAGTTTACCTTGTTAGTCCAAACTACTGAGGGCAGCCCTGTTCAAACCAAGTTAACCGATAACATTACAGGTACAGAATATGTTCTTCATCATAATCCACAAGGTGCTTATTCTAGGAAAGTTCAGGTGGAGTATCATGAGGCTCTTCTCAAAATACAGAAAAATGCTTTTACATCAGCGGTTTTTGCCGAGTCTAAAACCCAAGATATCATAAAATATATTCAGCAAACATATGGTGATCAGCTCGAATTTCTGTGGAAAAAAACTCCTAAAAATGCAATCGTGAGACGACCGGATACTAACAAGTGGTACGCAGCCCTGCTAACAATACCACAAAATAAAATTGGTCTAATAGGTGACATTGAAATCACCGTCCTCAACTTGCATGTCGAACCACAAAAAGTTGAATCGGTCGTTGATAACCGGACTTACTTTCCTGGCTATCACATGAATAAAAAACATTGGATTTCAGTCTACCTTAATAACGATGAGCCAATTGAAAATATTCTTTTACTACTTGATAATAGTTATCGTCTTGGAAAGAAAAAATAATGCTAGTTTCGATCCAAATTCGAAACCACAGTAGAAGCAAGGGCCCAATTCTCTAGAATAAACTTTCTTCATAGTACCGTAGCATCTTTCTTACTAACTTTATCTGATAAATCTCCATTAACATGGTCATCCATCAAGGCGAAGTTACTTTGCTTTCCTGCAATTGGAATGTATTTGTCCAATTCAAGAATTAAGCAAAGTAACTTCGCCTTTTTCAACTAATTTTCTTCATGCTAGCGTGGTTCACGCATTTTAGTTTAGCTTTCATGATTTTTAAAACGGCTTATTGCATGCATGTACTTGCACGCAATAAAAAATGATGTTACACTTCGTTCATCATATTTTTTCAGGAGGCTTTCTTATGAAGCAGTTAAAAAATTTTCTGGTCAGCCGTGGCGTTATATCTGCGCTTGTATTATCCCTATTTTATGGGTTTTTAGTCTTTGTTATTTATTTCACAGGCTATCATGCTATGCCTTCTAAAATGAATGAACTTCCCATAGCAATTGTTAATCAGGACTCTGCTAGTAAGCATCTTGCTAATCAATTAAATGACGACCTTCCCTTCAAACATATAAAGAAAACTGGGAATCTTTCAAAAGCAAAATCTGATTTAAACAAGCGAAATACGTACATGATTATCAATATTCCAAAAAATTTTAATAAAAGTATTAAAGATAACGAACCAACAAAATTGAATTTTTATATTAATGAATCTGCCCAATCCTCAGTCACGGCAGGTATGAAGACCGTAGCCCAACAAGTCGGAGATAAAATTAGCAAACAAGTTATCATAAAAAAGGGACAGACAATGCTTACCGAAAGCCAGCTTACTATTCTTCAAAACGACGTTAAAGCAAAACAAAATGAACTGACACAAACAGTCGACAGCCAAAAAGAAAAAATTGCAGAGGCACCTGCTCAAATGCGCCCTGCACTGGAAAACCAATTACAACAAAAATCTGATGTAGCCACTGCTAAACTAAAAGACACAGTAACTTCTAAAGAAAGGGAAATTAAAAAAAGTGTTAGCAAGATCTATACGCCAGTATCTAACTCTGTTGAGGTAAAAATACATCCCTTTAACAAAGTTCGATCTGGTTTGAATTACTCACTAGCACCATTTATTCTAAATTTATCACTCTATATTGGAGCATTGATGGGAACTTTACTATTATATGGAACTTTTGCCAAATTTGCTAAGATCAGTGGTCGTTTTTCTTCCTTTGCCATGCTTGAAATAGCCATGTTGCTAGTTGCTATTATTGGTTCTGGTGTGGTTACAAGCAGCGTAATAGGTATGATGCATCTTAACGGTTCACAATTCAATCAACTTTGGATCAACCAGAGTTTAGAAATGTTTGCCGCATACAACTTAAATGCTGTCCTTCTCCTACTTCTAGGTCAGATTGGAACCTCTTTGAATATCTTCTTCACCATGTTCCAAGTTGTTGCTGGAGGTGGCATGATACCTGCAACAATCATGAATCCATTTTTCCATGCAGTCCATTACGTTGCACCAATGTACTATACCGTAACTGCTGGATTCAACATTATGTATGGTGGAGTTGGAACTGAAAATTTATGGGCACAACTCGGCCTTCTCATTTTGGCACTTTTTGTAATTAATCTTGCAATAGTAACATTTAAGAAACGACAAACTATGATTAATTTTTCTGATTTGGCTTGAAAAATTTAATGTGCTAACTAATAGGTTTACTAGGAAAGCCATAACTAAATTTGCAAGGCACTTAGAATAAAAAGGATGGCAGACATGTCTAGATCAAATTGACCAGACTATTTACCATCTTTTATTTTAAACTTCTCTTTTGTCATTAGAATTCCAACGTGACAAATCATTACATTTATCTTCTATTTATGATAAATTCGTCTTCTTTTTTACTACTCTCCCGAAGTTCATGGACTCCTAAGGGTATCTCAAAGATCACTTCTTGTGTTAAAAATTTAATTGATTTTGCGTTTGGGGTTCAAAATATTCATTGGGTCCAATAGTGATTTGATTTGATGCTGTAACATATCAACCTCATCGCCTAATTCAGTATTAACCCATTGATTCTTTAACATCCCAACTGCATGTTCTCCAGAAATTGTACCCCCAAGTTCAAGTGTCTTCTTGAACATCAATTCCAAAGCTTGAACAATTTTTTCGGGTACTTCTTTTTCTTCCAACGACCATGTTAGCGTAGGATGCACATTACCATCACCAGCATGGCCTGCTGTAAATACTGGAACATCTAGTTTAGTAGCGACTTCTTGAATATAATCCATCATTGGTGCTAACTTGGAAAGCGGCACTGCCATGTCTTCCATAACATGGTTCTGTCCCTTAAATACGGCTGGCAACATATCCTGTCGTAGTTTCGTGATTTCTGCCATTTTTTCTTCATTACTAGTAACTGTTATATTATTACCATTGAATTTTACTAGTATTTTTTCAACTACTTTTAATGCATCTTCACTGCCAACATCAAGTTTAAAAATCAACATTGCTTCGTTATTCTCGGCATAGTGCGTTCCCTCATATCGATCAAGCGCATTCACTGTTCGAGCATCTAATGCCTCTAACATTGCTGGATATACACCTGATGCCCTTATTTCTGTTACTGCATTCGAAAGCACTGTCATACTATCAAAAAATGCTAATCCCATCACTGCTTGTCCTAACGGAACTGGGAACAACTTAACCGTTATTTCGGTAATAATACCAAGCGTTCCTTCTGAACCAACAAATAAATGCGTAAGATCGTATCCAAAAGCCTGTTTATAAGTTCGTCCTCCTAATTTTAACTCACGTCCATCAGCCAAAATAACGGTTAGTCCTAACACAGAATCACGCGTTGCACCGTATTTTACGGTACTCATCCCACCAGCATTAGTTGAAGCGTTACCGCCAATCGCAGAAATCGGACGAGACCCTGGATCTGGAGCATAGAACATGCCAACTTTTTTAGCGGCTTCATTTAAGTCGTTGTTAATAACACCAGGTTCAACAACAGCTAACAAGTCTTCTTGATCAATTTCTAAAATATGATTCATCCTTACCATAGACAACATAATACCGCCAGCTTCCGCATCAGATCCTGAAACTGTGCTTGTTGCCGTGGTTTGGGGTATAACCGGAATATGATATTTTCGAGCAACCTTCAATACTCCCTTAATATCATCCTTGTTAGTAACTTCCACATAAGCTAATAAATCCCCATCAGCATCACCAACACCATTAGGATCATTCTTATGTTCTGCTAAAATATTTGCTTCAGTTGAAATATATGCATTTACTGCACTATGCTTCAGTTCTTCAATCACATCTTCCTTACTATATGCTTCAAAAACAGTCATAGTATTATCCCTCTTTCAGAGTACTATTTATTTAGGCATAGACTATCACTGATTACACTATTAGTAAAATAATTAATTAGATTCGCTTACGTTTGATAAAGCATATTCGCCATAGCTTTCTATCTGAATAATCTAATACATGACGTTCATACAAATTAACCGCACCCCATAGTGCCAGACCAACGGCGATCGCTAGCAATAAGATACTAATATAAGCTTCCATCATGGTTGCATTCCCAATCGCATAACGAACTGGCATAATACTTTGCGAAACGAAGGGGACAAATGATCCTACCTTAATTAAAAACGAGTTACTATTCATCGCAACAAAGGATGCACCATAAGATGCTAGCGCTAGCATTGAAAGTGGCGCAATTGCCTGCCCAACCTGATCAGAACGTGCCACGAGTGCTCCCAGTCCGGCAGCGACTGTTGTATATAATAAGACACCCAGTATAAAAAACAACGCCAAAATCAAGATAATAGAGGGCTGTAGTCCCTTCAGATTAAAGTTGCTCAGTAGTTGAATCGATTGTCCAAAATAATTAATACCAACAAGTGCCGTGATACCTGTCACAATAACTTGAACTATTATTAAGAAAAACATCGCTGTAACCTTAGCAAAAAATTGGACTCGTGGCTTGACACTACTTACCAAAATCTCCATGATTTTAGAACCTTTTTCAGTAGCAATCTCCTGTGCAATCATTCCAGCATAGCTCAACATAAAAACATAAATTAATACTGTAACTGCACTTGCTAGTGCAAGATTAGTTGACTGCTGATCATTCTTTTGAGAACGCTGTTTTCCATCAGTATATGTTACCGATTTTGTGGTGAAATTAGCTGGTGTAAATAGTAATTTAATCTGTTTGTCACTTAAGCCAAGGGTTTTCGCAACCACACCTGTTTTTATACTATTAATGGAATTCCTTAAATCAATTTTATTTAGATCATTACTATTGGTACGAGTTTTATAAACGGCATTAACTGACTCGCCAGCCACATCAATTGTTAAATACCCATCGATTTTTTCATTTGCTAATTGTTTTTCTGCTACATCTTTCGTTTTAACATTTGAATTAACTTTATAATTACCATGTGTATTCACATTTACTACTGCTGATCTAAACGAATCATTATTTGATATAATCGCAATCTTGGGGGTCTGACTGGTTTGATTAGCAATAAAAGTAAACAATGCTATTCCCAAAACTGCAATAATTGGAGTTAACAATAATAATATGTATGTAGGAGTTTTAAAATTTTTTACTACAACTTGTCTAACAATTACCCAAAATTTATTCATTATTTTCTCCCACTTTCATTCTAAATATTTCGTCTAATGTTGGTGGTTGCTGGTCAAATTGCTTTATGTATCCATTCTTGGTTGCACGAGCAAATACTTCTTTTCCTACTTCACCATCTCGTAAAGATATTTCAAGGCGTGGACCATGTACCTCTACGCTTTCAACACCGTCAATCAAAAGTAGCTCTTCCTTGGTTAGCGGAGACTGCAAAATAATTCGTGTGTCTCCAAAACTATCCCGAATACTCTCTGTTGGTCCATTTAAAACTGTTTCACCGTTCCTCAACATTAGTAGTCGATCACTTATTTTTTCAACATTACCCATGTCATGAGACGAATAAATAATAACTGAGCCGTTAGATCGCATATCTTCAATTCCTTGCTCCAATAAGCTAGCATTTACTGGATCTAGGCCACTAAAAGGCTCATCCAAAATCACAAATTTAGGATCATGAATTAATGTCGCAATCAGTTGAACCTTTTGCTGATTACCTTTTGATAGATCTTTTATTTTGTCATTTTTCTTACCTTTAACGTCAAACTTTTCCATCCAGCTATCCAATTTTTGCTTAGTAACTGCTGGCTTTTGTCCCCTCAATTCAGCAAAATAAACAACTTGCTGCTCAATTGTCATTTTCAAATATAATCCACGTTCTTCCGGCAAAAATCCGACTATATCATGTTTATTTTGTGTAAATGGTTTCCCATCCCACAAAACCTCACCAGAATCTGGTTTTAACAGATCCAAAATCATTCGAAAAGTTGTTGTTTTCCCGGCCCCATTTTGTCCAATCAAACCGAGAATTTCACCTTCACTTAACTTAAAATTTTCGTCATGAACTGCAACCATGGAACCAAAAGTTTTGTTCAGACCCTTAACCTCTAACATTGTACTTCCTCCCGTCATAATATTATTATGAGTATATCACGTCACAGTTAATTATTTTTTGTTCATCGATAAAAACTGGAGGTATTAGAATGAACCCTAATAGTGCTTATTTCAAGGATATAATGGACGACCCGGCAAATAAAATCTATACCGCTCAAAACTGGCATCCTATATACTCTATTAACCCTCAAGCTCGCATTTTAATTATCGGTCAAGCACCCGGAAAACGAGTGCAAGAAACCGAAATAATGTGGAATGACAAAAGTGGGGATCGTCTAAGAAACTGGATGGGAATTTCACGAGAAATCTTTTATGACTCTGGTGAAATTGCTGTGATCCCCATGGACTTTTACTATCCTGGAAAAGCTTCAAGTGGGGATGTTCCACCTCGTAAAGGTATTGCAGAAAAGTGGCATCCAAAATTACTTGCTACTATGCCTAATATCCAACTAACTATTTTAATTGGTGCATATTCACAGAAGCTCTATTTAAACTTGCCGGCTTCAGCAAAAATCACTGATATTGTTAAAAATTACCAAAAATTCTTGCCCAACTATTTTCCAATTGTACATCCATCCCCGCGCAATAACATCTGGTTGTCGCGGAATCCTTGGTTTGAGCAAGCCGTTGTTCCTGAACTTCAGAAACAAATTTCAAAAATTATGGATAAAAACTGACAAATAGCCATAATTGAAGGTTATAGGGATACGCTATAAACCACCTCACCCACAACCCAATTCAAATTATAATTAAAAACCTTCAAAAGGTGCCGCACAATTTTCATCAGACCGCTCCTTTATAGTTTAATTACGAAAATTGTTCAGTCTAGCTTGTCAAAAATCGAATAAATTTGTTTTCATAATAAAAAGGACTGTTACAAAATCACATTTGTTTCAGTCCTTATCTTTAATCTCAAACTTATTACTATCATTTAGAATGTAGGGTTTTATTATCCTAAAGCTACTGTTCACTCATCACGATCCGTTGTAATTTGGTTACGTCCGCGTCCTTTAGAAATGTACAGCATGCGGTCTGCCCGTTCATACAAGTCAGTTTCTGAGTCATCTATTGTTCGCGTCGCAATCCCAATTGAGATAGTTATATTTAAATTGTTATCACCATCAATAACCACGGTATCCGCAATCCGTTGTTTTAGTACACTTGCAAGTTTTCGTACTTTTGCATCATCCATTTTTTTTACAATAAACTCAAATTCTTCACCACCAACTCGATATCCCCTGACACTCGTATTCGTATCTACTAAATTAATCATTGTTTTCCCAACTGCATCTAAAGCCTTATTACCAACTAAATGTCCATAAACATCATTAATATGCTTAAATTGATCAATGTCTAAAGCAATCAACGTCATTGGTGGGTTTTGGACTTTCTGTTTCATAATTTGATGATATTCTTGCAAAAAAACCTCGTGGTTGGGTAAACCAGTTGTTGTATCAATTGTTGCTTGCTGTGTAATCATCATCATGTGATCATTCTGCTTCACAATTTGATGCAATCCTATTGATAAACAAGCATTCGTCACAATAAATCCCAAAACATATTCCCAAACCTGTTTATCGGAAATTTCGACAAAGGTTCCAAACCCAATCATCTTAGAAAAAAACCAAAACAGAGTCGTCAATACATCAATTGAGATACTCCAAGTTAGTAATAACCACCTTTTTTTCTGTAAAAAAGTAATTAATATGCTAGCAAGCAAGTATACAACTAAAATTAACCCAATATACTGGAGGGCTTCCCACGAAAAACCTCTTAAAACAATGAACGAAGCACCACAAATTGCAACTATAATAGCAGCTGTTCGTTTCCCTAAAAAAACTAAAACATATGATAAAAGCAGTAATTTGAAGTTCAAAAACGCAAAATCATTATTTGTTTGATATGATGCATATTCAAAGATAAACGAAAAAGCACCAAAATATAACACACTTACTGCATAACGCGCGCCCGTTAATCTTTCAAAGCGCCATTCAGAGCCGGAATCAGACGGGCCAAATGCATTAATAAGCATTTGAAAACCTAAAACAATTCCAAGCGCAAAAAAAATACCGGTAAAGAGTGGTGGTAATAACCATTGTGAAAGAATCACACTCCCACTTCCTTATTTTTTAGATTTTAATTTTAATTCTTTTGCAACTGCTAACTGGGCTACCAAATTCAAATAGTTATACGGGAAATCAAAATGTGGTTGAAAAAGCATGTCAATATATGCCATATCATCGATCGTATTATTATTCTGTATTAAAACAGACACAGTATTGGCTGATTGCGCAACTTCATGTTTACTAAGTAACTGCGCACCTAAAACTCTTCTAGTATCCCTGTCATATACAAGAATGATGATAATTTTTTCAGTTGATGGCATGTAATTCGGCCGATAGTCGTCCTCAAATAATACTGAATCCGCATTTATTCCAGCATGTAAAGCATTCCTTAAGGTGATCCCCGAAGATGCTATTGTGTTTCCAAAAATTTGTAAAGCCGAAGTGGCTTGCGTACCGAGGTTCTTTTGTACATCCCTAAAAATATTTCGCCCAGCTAATAACCCCTGCCTAATTGCGTTCGTTGCTAATGGAATATACAAATCACGTCCCGTAGGATTATAACGAACAACTGCAGCATCACCACCAGCGTAAATATTAGGATCAGACGATTGCATGTATTCATTAATCTTGATGGCCCCAATTTTTGTCATATCAACTTGACCACGTAACAACTCTGTATTCGCAACAAATCCCGTAGCAACGATAACTAAATCTGCCTTATAATCATTTTCGTTGGTTTCAATAATTATTTGCTCTTCATTATCAACTGAAAAGGCCTGCACTCGTTTGTTTAAATGAACTTCAACCTGATGATCCTCTAAAAGCTTAACAACGCGGTTAGAGAGTTCTTCATCAACGTAGTTATTTAAAAGCTGTTGGTTCCCTTGAATTAAAGTGACCTGATGATCCGTATTAGCATAACTTTCAGCCAGCTCAACACCTACATACCCACCACCTACAATTGCAACGTGGTGGTAGTGCTTAGCAGTTTCATAAATTTCACGAGCCTGATCATAATCTTTACATAATAATACTCGTGAGTTGTCAATCCCAAATAGTGGTGGAACAACAACAGAGGAACCTGTTGCCATAATTAATTTATCGTAAGTATCAGTAAATACCTCCGTTGTTTCGAGATCTTCAACTACTACTTCTTTTTTTTCGGCATCTATTTTGATTACATCATGCTTAATCTTAACATTAGCCCCTAAACTTTCTAATTCTTTTGGATTTGAATAGAACATATCTTCTAATCGTTTTACTTCACCATTTAAATAAAGTGGTATCCCACATGATAAAAATGAAACATTATCGTGACGCTCGTAAACCGTTACTTCTGTTCCTGGATGTTCCTGCAAAATTTGCGTTACTGCAGCGACCCCCGTATGTGTACACCCAACTACAACAACCTTCATAAATAAATTCCCCTTTTAGTTCGGATCCGACGTATTCACTTTTAATAGATGTGGTCGCCCATAAAAGTACCCCTGACGATATGCAATCTCCAATTGATTTGCTATTTAATCATCTTGCTGGTCCTCAATCCCTTCTAAAATAAACCTAAGCTTATTCTTTTCAGCAAAATTGTACCAAAATTTAACTTTATCTTGAAGTTCAGAATCAGAAAATGGCTGATCAAAATTCTGCAAAGCAAATTTAATCTCAGATGCATATGGAACTATTCCTGAAATCCGATCAACCTGATTTTCTCCTGTTCCAACATCATCAATACTAATCTCAATCCCTCGTTTAGAAAAACTTTTTAAAATAGGAACCAAATCTGCAATCGTTGTTCCTTCATCATTGGGTTCTTCAGTCAATTCAACAACCATTCGCACTGGTCTTAGCTTATCCTGCGCATGCATCAATGCTTCATCGATGTCCCTATTCATCATTTGAGTTCTATTTAAATTAACTGAAACAGCCCCTATTTTTAAAGCAAGTTTCTCCGTTGTTTTCGTTAAAACACTCGCAATAACTTCAGCAGGAATATCTGCAAAATAACGTGGTGGTCTCCATCCCTCATTTTCATACCCTTTTATAAGTAACTCATAACCAATAATTGAATTGGTATATTTATTAATTTGTGGCTGAATAAAATAACGATACAGCATTAATTGCACTCCCCTTATCGTTTTTTTCTATAACTACTCTAGTCTACCAAACTTTAACTTGTCATTATATACTTTTGATGCCCTTAATCAGCGATGTAATGGGCGCATTTTTATTTCATTACTTTTTATCATATTAGTAAAGTGTAAATCATGATCAATAACAATCATTGTTGGCTGAAATTTTAAAATTACCTGCTCAACTTGTTCCCTTGAAATTACATCTAAATAATTCAGTGGCTCATCCCAAACATAAATATTAGCTTCTTCACAGAGTGAATGCGCGAGAGCAATTTTTCTCTTCTGGCCCAAACTCATCTCATCAATATCAGTTTGAAATAATTCCCGTTCAAATCCTAATTTGCGAAGGGTACTGTATATATTTTGGAGATCAATTTGATGTTTATTAGCAAGTTGCTGAATTGTTCCTTTCATTTCCTCAAATCTTTGATTTAAGTAGCTGACTTTTAAATCTGGCTTTATTTTGATTTCTCCGTTTTTAATCAATTTCTGATTATCGATAAGCGCTTGTATCATAGTTGACTTGCCAGATCCGTTATTACCTGATACCAACAACCTTTGCCCAGTCTCTATCTTAAAGTTTATCGGCTCACTAATTGATTTTCCACCCCTTTGCAACATCAGATCTTTAACTTCAATTAAGTTGGTTGACTTTGCCAAGGGAACATACTTCATATCTAATTCTTCGTCGATTTCAATGTTTTTCAAGAGTTTTTTCTGCTCATCAACCTTCTGATTAGCACGTTTCTTTACATCAAGGGCCCTTTTCATCGACTTAGCCGCCTTGTGTCCCACAAATCCTTTGTCAGGTGCACCTACCTTCTTTCGTTCCGTTGCGCGCGCCCATTCTTGTTTCTGATAAGATGCCTGTTCTAATTTCTGAATACCCTTTTTTAGCCGTTCCTTTTCACGTAACTCGCGTTTTTGAGTTATCTGGTGATCTATCCACCAAGTATCATAGTTACCCTGAAAAACGCTTATATCGCTTTTATTAATAGAAATAACATGGTCTATAACTTCATTTAAAAATTGTTTATCATGACTAACCACGATAAATCCATTTTTCTTCCTTAAATAATTCGCAACTTGCTTCCTACCCAACTGGTCCAAATGATTAGTTGGTTCATCCAATAACTGAAACTTATCTTGGTTTGCAAATGTGATAGCCAACCTTAACTTAGTTTGCTGGCCTGGACTCAAATGATCAAATGCCTTATCTAAAATATCTTCATCTAACTCTAACAGGTCCAGTTCACGTTCTATTTCCCAAAAATTTGAATAATCCCGATTAGTGACTTTCATAATCATATTTCTAGTGATCAGTTGTGGATCACTTATACTAATCGGAAAATAGCTAAAATCCACATTAGCGCGGATCTCTCCTTGCGCAGTTAATTTTTTTTGTAGCAAGCGCAAAAGCGTCGTTTTTCCTCTTCCGTTGCGGCCGATCAATCCCAACTTCCAATTCGTATCAATGTCTAAATTAACGTTATTAAAAAGTAGCTCTTTTTGATTTATATAATTGAATGTTAAATTTTTTATTTGTATTATACCCATTTGCGTATTCTCCTAACACTAGCTAATGCCAGAAGTAATCTGAACAATAAAAAAACACTGGGAGTGCAGCCCAGTGTAAAGTACAAAAATATACGCAAAAATTACAAAACATCAATTTTGATGAGAGTATATTAATGTGACCAAAAACCACAGACTACCTCTGAAACATGAAATCGTCATCTCATAATTTCAAAACTAATCAGCAGTCTTCAACCCCATCAACACCCCTCTCAACCAAATTAACACCATAATACCAACTTAATTTTTTTCTTGCAAGGGCTTTAATGCCCATTAACAATGGTTTAATGCATCTGTAACATTCTGTTAACACTGTTAAAGTAATTGATTAAATCACCTTATTGTTCTATAGCCCTAACTTAATTCAGGTAATTCTTGATAGTTTTTAAGTCATTCATCACTAAGGTTCTATTTTTATTTGGAAATCTTCGAATGTATGACGGGTGAAAGGTTGGAATTAATGTCCATTCTTTTTCACTAAGTACAAAAGCATCTTTTTCTGCATCATATTCTTGGATTCTACGATGCAAAATTTGACCGTGTAATTGCGTAATCCTTGCATCATTTCCAAGTAATCGCTGTAATCCCGTATTGCCCATTGGCACAATGAGATCACTATTCAGATGCTGTAATTCATAGTCTAAGAATTTAGCAAACTCCTTTATTTCAAGCTTAGTTGGTGGTCGATCTCGCTTGACGCCATTCCGCTCATTAAATGGACGAGCACGCACCGTACCAGTCATATATATCTGATCTCGTGTTAATCCCAGATAGTTCAACCAATTCTGTAATTCCTGTCCAGCAGGTCCAATAAATCCGATTCCTTCCCTAGCTTCATTTTTCCCAGGCGCCTCTGACACTAGAATAAACTTAGGATTTTGCGAACCATCCCCTGCCACTAATCCCTCAAGCTTTGTACTTGATTCGCTTATTTCCCTCATTTGTGCAATTAATTTTTTAGTTAAAATGCTTGCCATCATTTCCCCTCCCTTCGATATTTTAAAAACATTATATGTTATAAATCCAATGCGCCAAAATATTCATGTTTATGATCGGTACACCCTTAAGAACATTTTTATAGTTCTAGCAGATATACCAATTAACGTTTAGGATATATCTAAATTACTAACCCAATTAATAATTGGTTACATCTACTATAAAAATATTCACTTAAAAAAATTATTAAATAAAATAGGATACTCGCGTTGTATAACTACGCTTCCCTAGCTGTGATATACTCGAACTATAACTTAACCCTTAGGAGACAGCAATAGACATGCATATATTAGCAATTATTCTAGTATTATTTGTAGCCATCGAACACATTGGTATCATGGGAATAGAAATGCTCGGTTCTAATCAATTTATATCAAAATCATTTAATATGCCCCTTGAGGTCGTATCAAAACCCGAAATGAGAGCCGCTTTGTCCAACCAAGGCATTTATAACGGTTTTGTTGCTCTCGCCCTAATGCTCGCTCTATTCATCCCAACTGGAACAATCATGAAGACTCTCGTCCTATGTTTTCTTGGATTTGTTATATTTGCGGCCATTTTTGGTGCAATGACCGTTTATAAGCGGATTCTATTGTTTCAGGGTGGACCAGCCATCATTGCGTTTTTACTTGGAATTTTCTTTCTTTGAGAACTACACTAAAGGCGTTGTTCAAATTGAACAACGCCTTTTAGATATCATTTTAAATATTAATTACTTTTAGCCTAGTTTACGTGTCCTGCAAAACTTGGTGCAAACCCTGAACTTAGAGACTCTACTTCTACGTTCTGACCAGGCTGAGGTGCTGCAACAAACTTTCCGTCACCAATATATATAGCCACATGATGACTTGATCCTTGTGCCCCCCAGAACAATAAGTCTCCTGGTTGTGCATCAGCCACAGCTTCTTTAGTGACCTTACCTTCTTGAACTACGGTATTATGTCCCAAAACTTTCCCAGTAACTTTTTGATATACGTACTCTGTCAATCCTGAGCAATCCATTCCACTTAGGGATTCTCCACCCCAAACATAAGGAATATTCATTCCTGCCAATTGTAAGGCTTCCTGAACTACGGCATTATCGGATGATGACTGAGTATTATTCGATGTACCAGTGTATGCCATCGGTTGAACAGTTGTATCTTGCTGTTGACTGTTGTAGTCAGCGCCTTGAGCTGCATTAGCTGATGCAACACTTGCTGAACCTAATGTCATTCCTAGTAAACTAACTGCTGTAATGATTGTCTTTTTTAAATTGATAGTATTGTACGCTCCTTCTTTAGTTATTATATACATATTAACAATTAAAAATTACAGACAAATTGAAGCAAATTTACAGCGAGATAACTATATCATTACAAGGAAATACTTATAATAGTAATAAGAAAAATGTTAGAATTTAAATTGAATAAAAACCGATTAATTTTTGAATATTTATTCAAATTTGGTGGTTCGCCGCTTGTTCATATCAATAATGAAAATAATTGCAACTAAGACAACTAAAATCGCTACCATTCCAACTGCATACAATGCCACAAATGATGTGGCCTCAACTAGTGCACTACCAATCAACGGACCAATCGAACGACCCGCCGATGGAAAAGATGAAGTTAATCCCTGATATTTTCCCTTTTGATCATATGGAGATAAAATATTTACAATCGCTGGAATTGATGGGAACGCAATTGCCTCTCCAATCGTTAGCACAATCATTGCCAATACGAAATGAATATATGCGCTGGCAACGGCCAAAATTCCAAAGGATGCCAGTATGAAAAATATTCCAAAGTATACTTGATGATAAGGATCCTTAAAAATACGTCCTCCAACAGAACTCAATAATCCTTGAACAACCAAAATGAAGAAACCATTTACTGTCCATAGGAAACTATACTCCCGTAGTGGAATATGTAATTTTAACATATAAATTGGAATTGTACTGTTCCACTGCTGGTAAAACACCCACATTATCAGTAATGAAAAGAGTAACGACATGATAATTACGACATTAGCTTTGGGGATTGCTGTAACACCTTGTTTTGTTGCAAATCCATCCTGTTGAACATCTTTATTTTCTACACGATGATGTTGGACTTCATCTGAAACACGATAAGTAAATAAAGCAACAAAAAAGAATATCGTAAATATTCCAACCGCAATCATAAACAACGGAGCAACGCTATGTTTAAAAATAACACCTACTAATGCTGTTCCCAGCATTACACCTAGATTTTGAACAAAGTACAACATATTAAACACGTAACGACCATCATGGTTGCGAATTGTTGTACCCAACGAGTTACTAATAGTAGCAATCCACCCTGTTCCAAATCCGATTAAAACCAACATAATTGGATAAATTGGCCAGCCGTTCCAAAAGATTAAAATTAACATTGATAACCAAGTAAATACGATTGCACCTAGCATTAGATAATAACTATCATATTTATCATATAAACGACCAGCAACGTAGGAACCAATAATACTGGCAACTGAATTTAAAAATAGAACCACACCAGCCGCAACAAGAGAATGACCTAGCTCTTGATTCATATAAATAGTTGTTAGTGGCCAAACAGAACTCATAGCAGTGCTGTCAATTAACGCACCTAACAATAGCCATTTTAACCTTAATTCGCGCATATATTTTCCCTCCTCACTTATAAAATAAAGAGGCGGAAGTTTTTAACTTCCAACCTCATTTTAAATTCAAAGCCTATCTTGAAGCCTCTGGCATGTATGCCAGCGATGAAAATTTATTATACGACTTAATAAATAATAAATTAACCGTTCCTCGTGCACCACTACGATTTTTTTCAATAATAACTTCTACTGGACCCACGTTAGCGTCTTCCTCATCACGCGGATCCTGATCTTGATCCTGATCATCATTACCATCATCACGATCATAGTAATCGTCACGATAAAGAAAGGCAACAATATCCGCATCTTGTTCAATTGAACCAGATTCACGAATATCCGACATGACTGGTCGCTTATCTTGTCGTTGTTCCACACCACGAGAAAGCTGTGATAATGCAATTACAGGAACGTTAAGCTCATTGGCAAGTTTTTTTAATTGACGTGAAATAGCAGAAACTTCTTGTTGTCGGTTTTCCTGCCCGGAACCTTCAATCAACTGCAAATAATCCACAACAATTAAACCTAAATTTCCTTGTTCTTTTGCCAATCGTCGACATTTAGCCCTGATTTCAGCCATCTTATTTCCCGGTGTATCGTCAATAAAGACATTGGCCTTAGCAAGTGAGCCCATCGCAATTACTAAACTTTGCCACTCTTCTTCACTAAGTTGACCCGTTCTCAAATGGTTAGCATCAATGCTTCCCTCTGAACACAACATACGATTAACCAACTGTTCTGCACCCATTTCCAAACTAAAGATTGCTACAGTTTTGTCAGTTTTAGTTCCAACATTTTGTGCAATATTCAGCGCAAATGCAGTTTTACCAACGGCTGGTCGAGCCGCAAGGATAATTAATTCTCCTTCATGCAAACCAGTCGTAATCTTATCAAGTTCTCGAAAACCCGTTGGTAATCCTGTAATCTCATCATTACTCTGGTACAAACGGTCTATTTCTTCCATCGAGGTTGTCAAAACATCAGCAATTGGTTTAAATCCTGCCTTATCACGATTCTCAGAAACTTCCATAATTTCGCGTTCTGCGTCATCTAACAGAGTTGAAATATCTTCATCTTGTCCGTAACCCTTTTGAACAATTGAGGTTGCAGTATCAATCAACCGGCGCAAAGTTGCCTTTTCTTGAACAATTTTGGCATAGTATACAACGTTAGCAGCAGTAGGAACCGATCCCGCTAACTCAGCAATATAACTAACCCCACCAACGTCTTCGATCAAGTTATGTGACGTTAAAGCATTATTAACCGTCAAAACATCAATTGCTTCATCAGCGTCATTTAAATCGACCATTATTCTAAAAATGCTTTGATGTGCGTGTTTGTAAAAATCATCTGGTGTTACAAATTCCATAGCATCCGCCAATGCATCGTTACTTAAAAAGATAGCACCCAGAACTGCTTTTTCCGCCTCAATATTTTGTGGTGGAGCCTGATTTTCTAAAATCCCATTATCCATTTAAATCACCTAGCCGAAACCAATTATTGCTCATCAACATGGACTCTAATCGTAGCAGTAACTTCTTGGTGCAACTTTACTGGAACGTTAGTATATCCCATTGTGCGAATTGGCTCCTTTAATTCTATCTTTCTCTTATCAATTTTAATCTTAAATTGTTGTTCAAGTGCCGTTGCAATTTGTTTACTTGGTATTGAACCAAATAGGCGACCATCTTGTCCTGCCTTTGCTTTAATTTCAACGACCGTTTTTTCATCCTCAAGGCGTTTCTTTAATTGTTGTGATTCTTCTAGAACAGCTTCTTCGTGCTTTTCTTCGGCTTTTTGTTGTCCCTTCAACTGACTAAGGGCAGCATTAGTTGCCTCTTTAGCTTTTCCATTTTTAATTAGAAAGTTCTGAGCATATCCGTCGGAAACGTTCTTAATATCCCCTCGTTTTCCCTTACCCTTTACGTCTTCTAGAAAAATTACCTTCATCGAAAATCACTCCTCTTCCTGTTCTTCTGGTTTTGTTAATAATTGAACTAGCTGTTCTTTTGCTTGTCCAACTGAAACATCCTTTATTTGTGTTGCGGCCATCGCTAAGTGGCCACCACCACCCATCTCTTCCATCAGAATCTGAACGCTCTCTTTTCCAGCACTACGGGCGGAAATTCCAACCGAATCTTCTGATCGACGGGTAATAGCAAATGAAGCTTCAACATTTGAAATTTGTAATAACGAGTCAGCGGCTTGAGCTGCAATTACTGGATCGTACTCACGCTCCTCTTCGCCAACACAAATAGCATATTTATTATCAATAAATTCAACTGATTCGATCAAATGATTTCGCTGAAGATAGCTATCAACACTTTCTTTCAACATGGCACGAATCTGATCTTCATCCGCTCCAACCGATCGTAAATAACTAGCTGCGTCAAATGTTCTAGTTCCAGTACGTTCAGTAAAGGACTTAGTATCAACTTCAATTCCAGCCAACATTCCGGTTGCTTCAATTGGCTGAATTGGTTCTCCATCATGTGATTGATATTCAAACATTTCTGTAATAAGTTCACATGTTGAAGAAGCATACGATTCATTATAAACTAACACCGGATTTTCTGGGAATTCAGTTCCGCGACGATGATGATCAATAATAATGACTCGCTCACTGAGCCTGTCAAATAAGTCTGGGGCCATCGTGATTGATTTTTTAGAATGATCCACCATTACCAACAAACTTTGCTCCGTAACCTTTTCCAAGGCTTCTTCCGATGTAATGATAGAATCTTTAATCTCGTCATTTTTATTCAGAGCTTCAACCAATCGTTGTACATCAGAATGCATACCGCCCTGATCCAACACAATCCAACATTGCTTATTGTTCATTTGTGCAATTCGCCTAATTCCAAGGCTTGCCCCAAGTGAGTCTAAGTCAATATGGGCGTGCCCCATTACAAAGACTTGATCAGCTTGTCCCATTAAATCTTGAACGGCATGGCTAATCATTCGCGCTCGAACTCGAGTACGTTTTTCCATTGGATTAGTTTTACCACCATAGAAACGAGCTTGTTTATCCTCTGCTCGAACTACAACTTGGTCTCCACCACGTCCTAGTGCTAAGTCCAAATTACTTTGTGAAACATTGGCCAACTTATTTAGGTCACTATCCCCATACGCAATTCCTACACTAAGTGTCACAGGAGAATTTTGTTTGGAGGTTGCTTCTCGAATCGTGTCTAATAACTTAAAATTATCCTTCTCAATTCGTCCGAGTGATTCATTATACATAATAATAAAAAAATGATCTGCATCTATTCGCCTTAAATAAATACCAAATTCTTGTGCCCAATCTGCAATTTGATTGGTAACAAAATTATTAAGATTTGAAACCTCGGAATCACTCATTGACTGGGTTATCTCATCGAAGTTATCCAGTGAAATTTGACCAATTACGATCTGATGCTCCGCATAGTTATGCTCAATCTCCGCATAGCGAGTTACGTCCATCAAGTAAACTGAACGCTGTTCTTTAGAAATTGTTAGGTCAAATTCGTTATTACCCCATTTAACGCGAGACGATTTTTGATCATCTTGATGATCATTAATCAACGTAGCGAGTTCTTCGTCTACATCTTCAATCGATCGTCCTAAAACCTGCTTATCACCTAAAAATTGTTGCAAAAATGGGTTTACCCACTCTATTCGATTTTGCTCACTATATATCAATATTCCAAGTGGCATATCAATCGTGGCATCTTGCTCAGCACGATCAACCCGAAATGAGAGGTCACTAATGTAGCGACTTGTTTCTTCGCCTAAATAACGTAATGTGCGCATACTAAAGAGCCCAGCAATCAGTACCAACACAAACATTATGCATCCAATAATAAGATTAATGTAAAATGCTAGTCCTAATCCCAGTAACGATAATCCCACGATTACAATTGCAAGAATTCTAAATCGGGCATTTTGCATAAAACTAGGAATTCGATCTCTTAAGTTCATACGTTACTCCTCAAAAATTACTAACAGATACTGTCATTTTACCATAGATTCCAGCTTGATGATGATTGGTAGCTCGTCAATATATTATCAAAATCACCATCATAACCGCGTTCTACACATCTCTCCAAAATTAATATTTAAAAATAAAAAAGCCACTTGAATATAAAATTCAAACAGCTTCTTCATATTAATATTAATCTTCTGCAACGAATGGTAACAAGCCCATGATACGTGAACGTTTGATTGCAATTGTCAAACGACGTTGGTTCTTAGCACTTGTACCACTGACACGACGAGGTAAAATCTTGCCTCGTTCTGAAATGAATCGTTTTAACAACTCTGTGTCTTTATAATCGATGTATTCGATATGGTTTGCAGCAATGTAGTCGACTTTACGACGACGACGGCCACCACGTTTTTGAAATGCCATAATGATTGACCTCCTCTAATTAGAATGGTAAATCATCATCAGAAATATCAATCGATTGACCACCATCCGCAAATGGATCATTCGGATTAGAACTAGGTTGTTGTGCACCATTACTGTTCTGACCCGCGTCAAATGGATTGTTATTACCTGACGATTGATTGTTGTTAGAAGGGGCAGGCTGACTAAATCCGCCTTCGTTACTCTGACGTTGTTCAGATTGTGAACGAGATTCAAGAAGTGAGAAATTATCGGCAACTACTTCAGTAACATAAACACGTTGACCTTGTTGGTTTTCGTAGTTACGCGTTTGAATACGGCCGTCAATTCCCACTAATGAACCTTTGCGAGTAAAATTAGCAAAGTTTTCAGCTGACTTTCTCCACATTACGCAGTTAATAAAATCGGCTTCACGTTCACCTTGTTGGTTAGTGAATTGCCGGTTAACAGCAAGTGTGAAAGAAACAACAGCTGCGCCACTGCCTGTGTATCGTAACTCAGGATCTCGTGTTAAGCGTCCAACGAGTACTGTTCGGTTAATCATATTAAATCCGCTCCTTCCTAAAATTGTATTCTGGTTTTATTGTTAATTATTAACGTACAACGATCATGTGACGGAGAATTCCATCAGTAATCTTTGAAATACGGTCAAATTCGTTAAGTGCTGCGTCATCGCTAGCTTTAACATTGACGATATGATAGATTCCTTCGTTGAATCCACCAATCTCGTATGCAAAACGGCGCTTTGACCAGTCCTTTGAATCAACAACTTCTGCACCATTATCAGTCAAAATCTTGTCAAAACGTTCTACAAGAGCGTTTTTTGCTTCTTCATCAAGATTTGGAGCAATGATGTATGTGATTTCATAGTTCTTAGGTTCCATGTGTTCTACACCTCCTCACGGTCTATTGGCCCCCTATCACAACGTAGGGAACAAGGAGAGTTGATCAATACTGACCACTCACGAATTAAAATTATATCACTTAGACCCACTCGACGCAATAAACAAAAACCTGATTAACGATACATAATTAAATACGTCGTTAATCAGGTTTAGCTTTTTAATTTTCAGGATTTGAAATTATTTCTTCACTTTCAGAATCTTCTTCATCAACTTCAGGAGCAACTTTTGCCATTGTGGCAACCTTTGAACCATCATCAATACGGATAACGTGAACACCTAATGTTGCACGGCCAGTTTGAGAAACTGTATTAATATTAAAACGAATCATCACACCACGATCAGTGATTAGCATGATATCTTCATCACCCTTAACCGTAGCTAGCCCAGCGATTGGTCCATTTTTCTCAGTGATATTAGCGGTCTTAATTCCTTTACCACCACGACCCTTTATTGGATATTCAGAAGCAGGTGTTTGCTTTCCATAACCTTTTTCAGTGATAACTAAAACATTGCTATCTGGTCTTAAAACATCAACACCAACCACGTAATCTTCATCACGCAAACGGATACCACGAACACCAGTTGCAGAACGTCCCATTGTTCGTACTGCTTCTTCTTTGAAACTGACAGCGTAACCCTTATGAGTTCCAATAATCATATTTTCACTACCAGTAGTAATGGCAACGTTGATCAATTCATCCTTATCCTTAAGGTTAATAGCCTTTAGACCATTACTTCTAATGTTTAAAAACTCACTGACAGCTGTTCGCTTAACGACACCTTTCAAGGTTGTAAAGAAGAGGCAACGTTTACTGTTATCCTCATCCCCATTATCCCGTCCAACGTTAATCACAGCTTGAACCGTTTCATCACTACTAATACCGAGTAAATTAATTACTGGAATTCCCTTAGCTGTTCGACTATATTCTGGAACCTCATAGCCTTTCATTCGATAAACTTTTCCAGCATTGGTAAAGAATAGAAGAACATCGTGAGTTGAAGTAGATACTAGGTGTTCGATAAAATCATCATCGTGAACCCCCATACCTTGGACTCCTCGTCCACCACGTTTTTGCGATTTGAATTCTGAAGTTGCCATTCGTTTAATATATCCGTTATGGGTTAACGTAACCATGACATCTTCTTCTTCAATCAAGTCTTCATCTTCAAGACTCAATACCTCACCAATCATAAGTTCAGTGCGACGATCATCACCAAACTTAGATTGAATTTCAAGTAACTCGTTATAAATAATTTCGTTGATTCGCTCTCTATGAGCCAAAATATCGCGATAGTCTTCAATTGCCACCATCAACTTATTATATTCGTCTTCAACTTTTGCACGTTCTAGTCCAGTTAACCGAACCAGACGCATATCAAGGATAGCTTGAGCCTGTTTATCAGATAATGAATAATTATTCATTAATTGGTCTTTAGCAACTTCAGCTGTTTGTGAACTCCGAATAATAGAGATGATTTCATCAATATGGTCCAGTGCAATTCGTAATCCCTCAAGAATGTGGGCACGTGCTTCTGCTTTTTTTAGATCAAACTCGGTACGTCGGCGGACCACTTCTTCTTGGTGTTCCAAATAGTAAGCCAAAATCTCTTTTAAACTTAAAATCTTTGGCGCGCCGTTTACGATTGCCAGCATATTAAATCCGAAAGTAGTCTGCATTAACGTCATTTTATATAAATTATTTAAAACAACTGAAGCACTTGTATCACGTCGAACGTCAACTACTACTCGCAAACCTTCACGATCGGATTCATCATTCACATCCGTAATTCCTTCGATACGCTTATCTCTAGCTAATTCTGCAATACGCTCAATTAACTTTGCCTTGTTAACCATGTAAGGAAGTTCAGTCACAATGATTCGTTCTCGGCCACTTTTTTCAGTATCAATATCAACTTTTGCACGCAAAATAATGGTTCCATGCCCAGTTTCATAAGCTTTTCGAATCCCAGACTTACCCATCACAATACCACCAGTTGGAAAATCTGGTCCGGGTAAGGCTTCCATTAAATCTGCTACAGTCGCTTCAGAATTGTTCATTAGAACGTGAATTGCACTAATTACTTCACTCAAATTATGAGGAGGAATATTGGTCGTCATACCGACGGCAATACCGGTTGCCCCATTAACGAGCAAATTAGGAAATCGTGATGGTAGAACAACTGGTTCACGTTCTGAGCCATCATAGTTTTCTTGGAAATCAACCGTGTTCTTATTAATATCACGCAACATTTCCATTGTAATCTTACTCATACGAGCTTCCGTATAACGCATAGCAGCAGCGCCATCACCATCAACTGATCCAAAGTTTCCATGACCATCAACAAGCATATAGCGATAACTAAAGTCCTGTGCCATTCGTACCATTGACTCATAAATTGCAGAGTCACCATGAGGATGATACTTACCCATTACATCCCCAACAATTCTAGCTGATTTTTTGTACGGCTTTTCAGGTGTAACACCTAATTCGTTCATTCCGTATAAAATACGACGATGAACTGGTTTTAACCCATCACGAACATCCGGTAAGGCTCGCGCAACAATAACACTCATGGCATAATCCAAAAATGATGTGCGCATTTGATTACTTAAATTGACATCCGTAATTCGACTTGGCAATTCTTCTGGCAAATCGTTCTACCTCCTTCGGTTTGGGTCACTTTTAATTAACTGATTAAATATCCAGATTTTGAACATACACAGCGTTATCTTCAATAAATTTACGACGTGGCTCTACTTTGTCACCCATCAACATTTCAAAGTCTGCGCTAGCGGAATCTGCATCTTCAGCAGAAACTCTTAGCAAGCGCCGATTTTCAGGATCCATGGTTGTTTCCCATAACTGTTCAGCATCCATTTCACCAAGTCCTTTGTATCGTTGAATAACTGGTTTTGGTGATGGTGGTAATTGTCCTATTACCTCATCAAGCTCTTCATCTGAGTCAATATAACGCGACATTTTACCCTGACGTACTTGATACAGAGGTGGTTGTGCAATATACACGAAACCGGCATCAATCATTGGGCGCATGTAGCGATAAAAGAGGGTTAGCAAAAGCGTTCTAATATGAGCACCATCAACATCAGCATCCGTCATAATAATTAGTTTATGATACTTGGCCTTTGATACATCAAACTCTTCACCAAATCCTGTACCTAGCGCTGTAAATAACGAACGAATCTCTTCATTAGCTAAAACCCGATCCAAAGTAGCTTTTTCAACATTTAAAATTTTTCCACGAATTGGTAAAATTGCTTGCGTTAAACGCGAACGCCCTGACTTAGCGCTACCACCAGCAGAATCACCCTCAACGATAAACAATTCACTGATTTTAGGATCTTTAGAAGTGTTATCAGCCAGCTTACCAGGTAAATTATTTAGCTCTAATCCACTCTTCTTACGAGTTACTTCACGAGCGCGCTTTGCTGCAATTCGTGCTTTTGAAGCTAAAATTCCCTTATCGACAATTTGATGCGCCACTGATGGATTTTCCAACAAAAATTTATTGAATGTCTCAGCAAACACCTCATTAACCGCCGTTCTAGCGTCCGAGTTACCAAGCTTCGTTTTAGTCTGTCCCTCAAATTGAGGATCAGGATGCTTAACACTCACAACTGCCGTCAATCCTTCACGTACATCATCCCCAGATAAATTGTCATCACTATCTTTCAAGATGCCACTCGACTTGGCGTAGTCATTAATTACTCTCGTAAGTGCTCGCTTAAATCCTTCTTCGTGAGTACCACCTTCGTATGTGTGAATATTATTAGTAAAAGTTAGTAATTTACTTTGGAATCCGTCCGTATACTGTAAAGCGACTTCAACTGTAATTCCCTTTGTTACACCTTCAACATAGATTGGTTCAGGGAAAATAACATCTTTGCCTTCGTTTAAAAACTCAACATAGTGCTTAATTCCACCTTCGTAGTGAAAATTATCTTCCGTCGGTGTTTCGGGACGCATATCCTTCAAAGTGATTCGTAATCCCTTATTCAAGAAAGCAAGTTCCCTAATTCGAGTTCTTAATACCTTAATATCAAATGTTGTTGTTTCTTGAAAAATATCTGGATCTGGTACAAAATGAACAATCGTTCCACGTGCTTCTGGATCCGTATCACCCTCGATTCGCATTGGTGTTTTAACTTTCCCCAACGCAAAATCAATATAGTAAATCTTACCATTACGTAAAACACGAGCATCTAATTCAGTTGATAACGCGTTTACAACCGAGGCACCTACACCATGCAATCCGCCGGAAACTTTATAACCGCCTCCGCCAAATTTACCACCAGCATGTAAAACGGTAAAAACAGTTTCCAACGCAGGTTTCCCAGTTTTCTTTTGAATATCAACCGGAATTCCACGACCGTTATCAGTAACTGTGATACTGTTATCTTTTTCGACAATCACATCAATTCGATCAGCAAATCCAGCTAGGGCTTCATCAATACCATTATCAATTATCTCCCAGACCAAATGATGCAATCCTTGTGAACTGGTTGACCCGATGTACATACCTGGTCGTTTACGAACGGCCTCCAAACCCTCTAACACTTGGATTTGGCTGGCATCATATTCCTTTGCTAATTCTGCTTTGGTTTCTTGTTCGTCTGCCACGCGCTATTCCTCCTTAGTTTCTTTTAAATCCCCATGATTAATATTAAAGACATGTGGTTCATTGATTAATTGTTGAGCTACACCACTTAAACTGGTTGTCGTAATGAAGGTCTGAACCTTATTTTGAATTGCCGTCAACAGATGTGTTTGACGACTATCATCCAGCTCTGAAAGAACGTCATCCAGTAACAACACTGGATATTCACCCGTTTCCTCTTGCATTAGATCAATCTCAGCTAATTTAACACTCAATGCTGTCGTCCGTTGTTGTCCTTGAGAACCAAAAGTTGAAACATTCTTATCATTCACAATAAAACGAACATCGTCCAAATGTGGCCCAATCATTGTTTTACCCTGTTGAACTTCTTTATCACGTTGTCGCTTAAACAAGTTCTGCAACCCATCATAAATTGACTCCACTGAAGATGCTTGATTCTCTTTTAAGGGCATTACATACTGAAATCGTAATATCTCTTGTCCTTGGGAAATCTCGTTATGAATAACCTGCGACCATTTTTCCAACTTTTTTAAAAAGGCGATCCGCTGAAAAACAATCTCGGCTCCAAAAGCAGCAAGTTGCTCAGTCAAAACATCCAAGTACACCAAATCCGGGTGCTCTTTAAACTGTAATTGTCGTAGATATTGATTACGTTGTTTTAAGACACTCCGATACTGTGATGAATTGTATAAATACTTTGGACTCATTTGCCCAAATTCCATGTCAATAAAGCGTCGCCTAACAGATGGCGCACCCTTAACAATTGATAGATCTTCCGGTGCAAATAAAATTACATTCAACTGTCCAATGTATTGTGAAAGCTTGCCCTGCTCAAGATGATTCACCTTAGCTTTCTTTCCTTTTGCCGTTATATCAATTTCTAACGGAACCGAAGTATGTTTCTTGCGAATAGTTCCTAATACGCGGGCGTCATGTCCCTCCCAATTGACCAAATCATGATCATTGTTAGTTCGATGACTTCTAGAGAAAGCCAGAAAGTAAATCGATTCAAGCAAGTTCGTCTTACCCTGTGCATTTTCACCCAGTAAAACGTTCACACCTGAACCGAATTCAACGTTCAAATCATCATAATTCCTAAAATTATGCAGCTCTAACGTTTCTAAGTACATTACTTAACTATTCTTCGCTGCAATCTTAAATACACCTTCACCTGGGACCTCAATCACATCATCTGGATATAGTTTACGACCTCGGCGATCATCATGTTCACTATTTACCAGTACAATGTTTTCTCTCAAGAACCATTTAGCCTGTCCACCAGACCCAATTATGGCTTCTTCTTTCAACATTTGTCCTAATGTAATGAACGGTGTATTAATTTTGATTATTTTTTCCATAAATTCACCCTCACAATACTTAATATTATACCTTTTTATAAGTAAAAATACAATTTCTACGCAATTTAAAGGCGTTTTTAGCCCTTATACCCCCTCTGAGTGTTTTTTATTTATTTAAGGCTATTTTTTCTTAAACTGGCATATATTAAATTTCACAAATTTTAGCGTTAATATTTACAACTTTTAATAATTTATGCAAACAAAAAAACCACGCAGTGTTAACTACCTGGTTTTCGGCTATAAACGTATATTTTCTAAAACATTAATCAGCAAATAAATATTAGTTATAGGTTTTTAGTATAGTTATAAATTTAATTAATAACCTTTAAAAGGTTCTAACCGGAGTGATCAACTGAACAAAGTTTTCTTGATCTTCCGTGGGCACCAATGTAAATGGACGTAACGCTGACGTGAATTCAACTTTAATTGTCGTTTGCCCGAACGACCGTAAAGCGTCTTTTAGATAATCAGGATTAAACGAAATTTCTAAACTTTCACCAGCAATTGATTTGGTAAGAACTTCTTCTTCAACATTACCAACCTCTGGCGAATCCCCAGAAATAACAACTGTTTGCGCGTTATCATCAATGGTTAATTTAACTACGTTGTTCCGTCCTTCATGTGATAACAATGATGCCCGTTCGATTGATGCTAGTAACTCAGGTGCTTCAAATTCCAATGTAGTTGAAGATTCAGTCGGAATTAAACGAGATGTATCTGGATAGTTTCCTTCCAACAAACGTGAATAGAACAAAGTTTCATCGAATGTAAATAAGGCCTGATTTTCTGAAATTTGCATTGAAATTGTTGCGATATCATCGTCCAACATACGAGTTAATTCAACCAAACTTTTGCCGGGAATAATAATGTCATAATTTGAGCTGATTTCAGTAGGCAACGTTATGATTCGTTGACTTAACCGATGGCTGTCTGTTGCTACTGCAGAGAGTTTATTTCCAGACAATGTGAAATGAATTCCAGTTAACACTGGGCGACTTTCCTGGTTAGAAACAGCAATTACAGTTTCACTTACTAGTTCGCTAAAGACTTTCGCGTCTAATTCAACGGTCGTATCGCTATCCACTTCTGGTAGTCGAGGGAAACTATTTGCATCTAATCCATTAATTGTAAATTCAGCAGCACCAGAAGTAATAATTGTTTGGAATCCATCAGAAACCTCTAACATCAAAGTATCGTTTGGTAATTTTTTAACAATTTCCCCAAAGAAACGGGCAGTTAGCACAATTGACCCAGTTTCAACAATTTCCAAATGGGCGTCAACGTCTGTAGTTTGTATAGTTGTTTCGATTGAAATATCTGTGTTACTTCCAGTCAAAATTAATCGATCATTTTCAGCAACTAATTTTAATCCAGTCAAAATTGGAATTGTCGTTTTAGATGATATTGCTCTTTGAACGGCATTTAATTTTTTAATGAATGCATTTCGTGAGATTGTAAATTTCATTATTGAAAACTCCTTTGTGTTAGGTGCTTTTTATTTATATTAATTATATATATAAAGATAATAGTAGTAATAAGGGCTGTGGATTCTGTGGAAAACTCTATTGAACCCTTGATACTAATGGAAAATCCTTGTGGATAACTTGTGGATAACTTTTAGTAGTTATTAACATTTATCCACAAATTAAGCTTTTAACTCACTTTTCAAATCCCCAATTTGACGTTGCAAATCTTCGTCATTTTCAAGGTCATCTTTTACTTTTTCGTAAGCATGAATTACCGTTGTATGATCTTTGCCGCCGAATTCAGTTCCAATTTGCGGAAGTGAGTTATCGGTTAGATCGCGTGCAAGGTACATCGCGATTTGACGTGGTGTTACGATTGATTTTACTCGTTTTTTACCTTTTAAGTCAGAGACAGTAACATGGAAATAGTCAGCAACCTTACTCTGAATGAGGGCAATAGAAACGTGTGCCAAATTTGAGCCAAAACTCAGGCTGCGTAGTGCTTCGCCAGCAAGCTCGGTTGTTATAGTAGCGTTTTGCAAAGTTGCATAGGCTTGAATCCGCGCCATAGCTCCTTCTAGTTCACGAATATTGGAATCAACTTGATCTGCAATAAATGTGAGAGTCTCATCTGGAATGTCAACATTGTCCGCGATGGCTTTTTCACGCAGAATAGCAATTCTTGTTTCGAGATTTGGAGGCGTGATATCAACGGATAGCCCCCATTTAAAACGTGAAACTAGGCGTTCTTGTAACTTCGGAATTTCATTGGGAATGCGATCCGAAGTTAGGACGATCTGTTTCTCAGCGTTATAAAGAGCTTCGAAAGTATGGAAAAATTCCTCTTGCGTAGCCTCTTTATCAGCAAAAAATTGTACATCATCCACTAATAAAAGGTCAACATTGCGGTACTTGGAGTGAAATTCATCTTGACGATTTTTTTGAAGTGAATTAATAAAATCGTTAGTAAAAGTTTCGCTAGTAACATATTTAACACGTGTATCAGGATTATTTTTGAGAATCTGGTGACCAATCGCGTGCATTAAATGAGTTTTTCCAAGTCCAACACCACCATAAAAGAAAAGGGGATTATACAAAGTTCCGGGATCTTCTGAAACAGCTAGAGCAGCGGCATGGGCCATTTGATTGCCACTACCAGTGACGAAAGTATCAAATGTATAACGACTATTTAATTGAGTGTCATCCTCTTCTTTTTTTTCGGCAGCCTGTTGCGCCTTATCTGGATCTGGCGCATTAGGATCTTTGATTACAAAAGCGGGAGTAATATCTGTGTCGGCAAATTGATAAGCATACTCAATAAACTTTTCAGCGAGATGTTTCTCCCAATAATCCTTATGTAAACTGGATGGAACCTTAATAGTAAGTATCTTATTTTTTAGAGAGACAGGACTAGCCACGGCAACCCAAGCATTGTAACTGGCTTTTGACATGCTTGAATCGTTTTCGAAAGCCGATCGAATCTGTTCCCAAAGTTGATTATAATCTGGCACTTTTTTCATTCCCCCAAAGTTTAATTAGCTAATAAAGTTTAGCATGAAAATCAAAAGTTTTCCACAGGGTTGTGGAAAACTAACAGAGAGGTTTTAACAGGGTGTGAAAAAGTTATCCACAGGTTAAAAATACTGTGAATTTAAGTAAGCCACTTCACTAGTTATCCACATGTAGTTGTTGATAATGGACACTGATATGACAGCATTCTCAGAAGTTATACACAGAAAAATCGAACTTGTGGATAACTTTGTAAACACCCTGTTTATTCTAAAAAAATTGTGAGTAACTCTGTGAATGGTTGGAAGAATATTAGGAAGTTATCCACAAGTTATTGGAAAATTTCTTTAAAAAAAGTGGATAACTTATTAGAACCGTTTTTGAATTTCTTATTTTAATTTTTGGGTAAATATGATAATATAGTCGAGTAATTGTTTTTAACAACTAAAACTGATTAATGATAATTAGTGAAACAACTTTCAACTAAGGTAAGTTGATTCCAGGAGGTGGAACCACAATGAAACGAACATACCAACCAAAGAAACGCCATCGTCAACGCGTTCACGGTTTCCGCAAACGTATGAGCACAAGCAATGGCCGTCGAGTATTAGCACGTCGTCGTCAAAGAGGTAGAAAAGTATTATCTGCATAAGATAGGCCACTGTCATTCAGTGGTCTTTTATTTTGCAAATTTTTACAGCATTTTATTCTGTTTTCTTCTATAATAGTAGAAGTACTAAATTTTCAGGGAGATTTGTGGTTAT